>CANHNJ010000009.1 GCA_947462105.1 Alphaproteobacteria bacterium | reverse complement strand
CCTTCGATATGGGCATTGCGATTGGCGACATTGTCGAACTGGTTGGCCCAGATCGCGCCGTTCTTTTCCGACTTCGCCAACTGCTCGGCCATGCGGCCTGACAGCTTCACATAATTGTTGGGGTCCTTGTAGGGGACGGCAGGAACCTCGATCAGCTCCGCACCCAGCAGGCGCAGCGCGTCCTTCTTCTCCTGAGACTGGGTGTCGGGAATGATGATCACCGTCTTGAAACCCAGGGCGTTGGCAACGGTTGCCAGGCCGATGCCGGTATTGCCGGCGGTACCTTCGACGATGGTGCCGCCGGGCCTGAGCGCGCCCCGCTTCAACGCATCCTGGATGATGAACAGGGCGGCGCGGTCCTTGACCGACTGGCCGGGATTGAGGAACTCGGCCTTGCCCAGGATTTCGCAGCCAGTCGCCTCTGAGGCGCGTTTGAGCCGGATCAGGGGGGTGTTGCCGATAGCGGCGATGACGTCTTGGCGGATCATTTCCGGAACTTAAAGCGGTTCCCGGAAAAGTGTGAAGCAGTTTTCCGTCAGGAACCGCTACAAGGACAAAAGGGGCCTTCAGCGGCTCGGCAACGCCCGGAATGCCGCCAGGGCGCGGTCACGGCCCGCCGCCAAATCCACGATCGGAGCAGGGTAGTTGGCGGGCGGTTCAGGCGCCTCCCACGGCCTGTGGATGAATTTGTCCGGCACTGCCGTCAGCTCGGGACAGAAGCGGCGGACATAGGTCCCGGCAGGATCGAACTTCCCGCCCTGCAGCACGGGATTGAAGATGCGAAAGAAGGGCGAGGCATCCGCCCCCGAGCCCGCCACCCACTGCCAGTTGGCGGCGTTGTTGGCGAGGTCGGCATCGACCAGCGTATCCCAGAACCAGCGCTGTCCGTGCCGCCAGTCTATCAGCAGATGCTTGATCAGGAACGATGCCACGATCATGCGAACGCGGTTGTGCATCCACCCGGTCTGCCAGAGCTGGCGCATGCCGGCATCGACAATGGGCACGCCGGTCCTGCCGCGCGTCCAGGCGGTGAAGTCCTTATCATTTTGCCGCCACTTCATCTTCGCAAAGCGCTCGTCATAGGCGTGGGTCGGCAGGTGCGGGTGGTGGAACAGAAGCTGGTGGTTGAATTCGCGCCAGCCGATTTCGGCCAGGAATTTCTCGCCATCCGGCGATGCTTCGCGGGCGCGCACCGCATGCCAGACCTGGCGCGGGCTGATTTCGCCGAAATGCAGGTGCGGCGACAGGCGCGAGGTGCCTTCGGTACCTGGAATGTCGCGCGCCGTGCCATAGCCGCCGATATGATCGAAGAAATCATACAGCGCATCATGCGCGCCCTTTTCGCCGGGCGTCCCGTCGAAGCCCTTTGACCAGTCCGGCTTGTCCGGCAACAGCTTCCAGCTCTTGAGAGTGTCGCTTTTGACGCCGGGATGAAAAGCCATCTTCGCGGGCGCGCGTAGCGACGCGGCCGGTTCGATCTGGGCGCGCAAGGCTTTCCAGAATGGCGTGTAGACCTTGAAGGGGGTGCCGCCGCCGGTCTTGATCTCCCAGGGTTCGGCCAGCAGCGCACCGTTGCAGCTTTCCACCGCGATGCCCTGTGCTGACAGTTCGGCTTTCAGGGCCTTGTCACGCGCGACGGCAAAGGGCTCGTAGCAGCGATTCCAGGCAATGGCGTTTGCGCCGGTTTCGCGGATGACGTCCTGGATGCTCTTGGCCGCTTCGCCACGCCGCAGGATCAGCCCGCCGCCCGTCTGCCTCAGTCTGGCATCCAGGGCCGCCAGCGAATGATACAGCCACCAGCGCGACGCCCCGCCCATCGCCCAGTCGCCCGGCGTTTCGTCATCCAGCACATAAAGGCAGATGACAGGCTGGCCGGACTTCACCGCATGGACGAGGGCGGGGTTATCGGAAAGGCGCAGGTCCTGCCGGAACCAATGGATGACGGGCTTCATGGGCGGCATACGGCTGGGGGCACGATTTGGTTCAGTGCCTTGCCTTGCCCTGCTTCGCGCATTCGGCATGGCGGAAACAGGTGGTCAGGTGATCGTTGACCATGCCGGTGGCCTGGGCGAAGGCATAGACGATCACCGGGCCGCAGAAATTGAAGCCGCGCTGTTTCAGTTCCTTTGCCAGTCCGACGCTCATATCCGTCTGGGCGGGGACATCGCCCCGGGTCTTGAAGCGGTTGGTAACCGGCTTGCCGTCAACATGCTTCCAGATCAGGTCGCGAAAGCCGCCGGGCTCGCGATCTTCGATCTCCAGCCAGAGTTTCGCGCCCTTGATCGCGGCCTCGATCTTGGCGCGGCTGCGGACAATGCCGTCATTCTGCAAGAGACGGTCGATGTCCTTGGCGCCATAGCGGGCGATCTTCTGCGGTTCGAACTGGTGGAAGGCTTTGCGGAAATTCTCCCGCTTGCGCAGGATCGTGATCCAGCTCAGGCCCGCCTGGAAACCGTCCAGCACCAGCTTCTCGTAAAGCGCGCAAGAATCATATTCCGGCACGCCCCATTCATCATCATGATAGCTCTGATAGAGCGCATCCTCACCGGGCCACCAGCAACGCTTTTTCATGCGAGCCAGTCCGGTTTGACCAATGTCACGGCCACATCGCCCGCCCGCGCTTCTTTTGCGGCATCCCACTTGTCCAGCCGCACCGAGGCAAAACCCTGCCTGCCATGCGCGGCAATGATCTCGCCGATATCGCCATCCTGCACCAGCGCCGTGCCCGGCGCGGGCAGCTCGCCAGCGGCGCGCAGCAGCAGGGGCCGCTTGCGGCTGGTGGCGCGGTGCTTCATCCGCGCGGTCAGTTCCTGGCCGACATAGCAGCCCTTTTCGAAGGAAACGGCATGCAGTTCATCCAGCCCGCCATCCAGGGCGAAAATCTTCTCAAAGCCGAAATCGCCGCCCTCGGGCACGCCCAGTTCCAGCCGCAGCGCATGATACGCCGTCGCACCCGGCAGGTTGGCGGGCATCTCGGCGACAGCGCCGATGCTGCGTGCGGGAAGTTGCGGGTGACGCGGATCGATAAAGCGCACCGCGCGCCGCACGGCATCGCCCTTCAGCGCCGCATAGACGCCCAGTTCGTCGCGCGCGGCGATCTCCACCGGCGTGCGCAGACGATACATTTTCAGTTTCTTCAGCAGCGCCTCGCGCGTTGCCGCCGCCACATCCAGCAGCAGCCCGCCTTCGCTTGCCACGACCAGGAAATCGAAACCGATCTTGCCCTGGGGACTTAGCAGGGCGGCATATAACCCGCGTCCGGGTTCCAGCTTTTCCACATCATTGGTGACGAGGTTTTGCAGGAAAGCGCGCGCTTCCGGCCCGGTCAGGCTGATGACGGCGCGGTCTTCCAGGCGGCAGGGTTCCATGCATCTGAGGTAATGCGGCTTGCCCCGAAAGCCAAGCGGGGCTAACCAGCGTTCATGACCCAGACTTTTGACCTTCTGATACGTGGGGGCATCGTCGCCACCCCCAATGGCATCGCCGCGGCCGACATCGGCGTCATTGGCGGGCGCATTGCCGCCATCGGCAGCTTCCCGGGCGCCAAGGCGGCGGAAATATTCGAGGCGAAGGGCCTGCATGTGCTGCCCGGTGTCATGGATACGCAGGTGCATTTCCGCGAGCCCGGCAACGAGCACAAGGAAGATCTGGACACCGGCACCCGCGCCGCGATCCTGGGCGGCGTCACCACCATCTTCGAAATGCCCAACACCAACCCGCCCACCACCAATGTCCAGGCCGTGCACGACAAGCTGGCGCGGGCGAAGGGCCGGGCGCATTGCGACTATGCCTTCTATGCCGGCGCGACGCCGCAGAACATCGAAGAGCTGAAGGTGCTGGAAGCGCTGCCGGGCGTCTGTGGCATCAAGGCGTTCCTGGGTTCCTCCACCGGCACGCTGCTGCTGGCGAAGGAAGCCGACATTCTGGCGGCGCTGAAATCCGGCAAGCGCCGCGTCGCCGTGCATTCCGAAGACGAAGACCGCATGATCGCGCGCAAGCATCTGGCGGAAGCCGGCAAACCGCAAACCCATCCGGTGTGGCGCGACGCCGAGGCGGCCCGCATGTCAACCGAGCGGGTGCTGCGACTGGCCCGCGAAGCGGGCCGCCGTCTGCATGTGCTGCATGTCACCACCGGCGATGAGATTCCGCTGCTGGCCGCCGCCAAGGAATTCGCCACCGCCGAGACCACGCCGCAGCATCTCACCTTGTCGGCACCGGAATGTTATGAACGCCTTGGCACCTATGCCCAGATGAACCCGCCCATCCGCGACGAGAGCCATCGCCTGGCGCTGTGGGATGCGGTCCGCCAGGGCGTCATTGATGTCATCGGGTCCGACCATGCGCCGCATACACGCGAGGAGAAGGACAAGGAATATCCGGGTACGCCGTCGGGCATGCCCGGCGTGCAGACCCTGGCGACGATCCTGCTGGACCATGTCAATAAGGGCAACCTGACGCTGGAACGCTTCGTCGATCTCACCGCCTCTGGCGCGCAACGCATCTTCGGCATCGCCGGCAAGGGCCGCATCGCCCGGGGTTATGACGCCGATTTCACCATCGTCGACCTGTCGCTGACGCGCGAGATCACCAATAGCTGGATCGCCTCGCGCTGCGGCTGGACGCCCTTTGATGGCATGAAGACCAAGGGCTGGCCGGTGGCGACCATCCTGCGCGGCCGCACCGTGATGCGCGATTTCGCCGTTGTCACGCCCGCTTCCGGCGAACCGGCGCGGTTCGTGGAAACATTGGTTCCTGCGCCCTAAAGCGGCTTCCATTCCCTCTTTTTGCGCGAAGCGCTTCAAAAAGGGGGAGATGCCGTAGCCGGCAGCGCGGTTACGCGCGTTACCGGCGAAGGCAGAGGGGGTTCAAAAAAGTCAAGGTTGACCGGTCGGGCGAATTGGGGTCGCTTGCCGCCGGTTTCGCCGTACGAGGCTCATGGACTATTTCTGGCTGATCCTTTCGGGCGTGGGCATGGGGCTGATCGCGGCGGTTCCCATCGGGCCGGTGAATCTGATCTGCATCCGGCGCACTTTCGCCTTCGGCCCGCTGAACGGCTTCGTCTCCGGCGTGGGCGGGGCGCTGGGCGATGGCGTCTTCGCCGCCATCACCGGTTTTGGCCTCAGCTGGGTGGCGCACCTGATCCAGGGTTACGCCGTCGCCATCGAACTGATCGGCGGCGTAATGATGGTGGTCATGGGCTGGCATGCCGTTAAGGCGGGTGTGCCGCCCGACGATCCGGGCGAATGCGCGGCCAAGGAAGACCGCGCCAACGCCGGGCTGGTGAAGGCGGTCGCGTCCACCTTCGCCCTGACCATCACCAATCCCGCAACGCTGCTGTTCTTCACCGGCATGTTCGCGGGCTTTGGCAGCCTGGCGGGCGGCACGGGGGATTTCACCGACACCAGCTTCATCGTGCTGGGCGTGGTGGCGGGTTCGGCGGGCTGGTGGCTGGCCCTGACGACCATCATCGGCCTGTTCCATGCCCGAATCGACGGAAACCGGGTCCTGGCCATCAACCGGGCCTGCGGCTTCCTGGTGGCCATCTTCGGCCTGGCCGTTCTGGCCAATCTGGCCTGGAACCTGCTCCGCCAGGTCTGAACGGGCACAAATTCGCCAAAAAACTGGAGTTCCTGTGCAGGGCAGGCTATGGCCCCGACAGGGGTGGGGTCTAAGCTCGCCCAAAAGGATTTTTCGATGCGCCTGTCGCGGATTTTCGCCGGAATTCTAGCGCTGGCCCTGGCGGGCCCCGCTATGGCCCAGCCCCAGCCGGGGCAGGGTGCGCCGCCCACCGTTGCCGCCGCCACGGACCCGGCCCTCAGCCTCGATGCCAACGCCAAATTCCTGGCCGAGAATGCGCGCAAGCCCGGCGTCATCCGCCGCCCCAGCGGCCTTCAGTACAAGATCATCCGCAACGGCTTCGGCAAGCATCCGTCCGCACAGGACTCGGTGGAGGTCTATTACACCGGCACGCTGATCAACGGCGAAGTCTTCGACGGCACCTCGCCGGGCCTGCCCGCCGCCTTCAACGTCACCACCTCCGGCCTGGTGCAGGGCTGGATCGAGGTGCTGCAGCTGATGCGCGAAGGCGACCAGTGGCAGGTCGTGATCCCGTCCAACCTCGCCTATGGCACGCGCGGACGCGGCACCATCGCGCCCAACCAGACGCTGATCTTCGACATGCGCCTGCTGTCGACCCGCTCGCCGCCCAAGCGTGGCGAGCCCGGTTACGTGCCCCAGCCGGGTGAACCGCAGCAGTGAGCCGGCTGACTTCCCTCAAGCGGAAGATCCGGCAGTGGCTGCCGCTGGGCGGCGGTCAGTCGCGCATCGCGCTGGCGCTGGTGCTGGTGGTCGGGGCCAGCGTGCTGTTCTGGGCCAGCCGCGACTATACGGTGAGCGCGCCGGACTGGGACGGGCAGGTGCGCGGCATCGCCTATAATCCCAGCCATCTTTTCTCCGAGCGCCAGCTCAAGACGATCACGATCGACCAGATCGACCGCGATATGCAGCAGCTCTCGCACCTGACCGGGCGCATCCGCACCTACACGGTCGGCGGCGGGCTGGACAAGGCGCCACAGGTGGCGCGCCGCTACGGCATGACGGTGTCTCTGGGCATCTGGATCAGTCCCGACCTAGCGGAGAACGACAAGGAAATCGACCTTGCGATCCGCACCGTGATGGCGAACCGGCGCACGGTGGACCGCGTCATCGTCGGCAACGAGACCCAGTATCGCGGCGACGTCTCGCCCGACCAGCTCAACATCTACATCCAGCGCGTGCGCGAGGCGCTGCCGGCGCGCATCAAGGTCACCACCGCCGAGCCCTGGTCGCAATGGCTGCTGGCGCCGGAAATCGCCCAGCATGTCGACATGCTGTTCATCCACCTGCTGCCCTATTGGGAGATGACCGACATCACCGGCAGCCTGAAGGCGACGCAGAATTTCTACAGCAACATCGAACAGTCCTTCCCCGACAAGCCCATCGTGGTGGGCGAGGCCGGCTGGCCATCCGAGGGGCGCACGCGCGGCAACGCCCAGGCCTCCGTCGCCAACGAGGCCTGGTTCATGCGCGCCTTCGTTCAGCATGCGATGGAGCAGGGCTGGGACTATTACCTGATGGAGGCGTACGACCAGCCCTGGAAGACGCGCGACGCGGAAGGCGCGGTCGGCGCCTATTGGGGCCTGTTCACCGCCAGTGGCGAGCCCAAGTTTGCCTTCACCGGCCTGCTGCGCACTTTCCCGGCCTGGCGCGGTTATGCGCTGCTGGCCGGATTCCTCAGCCTGTCGCTGGGCCTGCTGGTATTGAGCCGCATGCCGCGCATGCGCCAGACCGGTTATCTGGTGATGGCGGGCCTGATCGCGCTGGTCTCGACCGGCCTGTTGGCGCTGCTCGACGCGGCAGCGCTGGATTACATCGACTCCATCGACATCGCCGCGATGGTGGCGATGTCGCCATTGCTGCTGCTGGCCTGCGCCATCATCTTCACCGAAGGCATCGAACTGGCCGCCAGCATGTGGCGCATGGACAAGCGCGCCGTCATCGCCGCCGTGCCGCAGGTGAGCCACCGCGTTTCCATCCATGTGCCGACCTACAACGAACCGGCGCAGATGGTGATCGAGACGCTGAACGCGCTGGCGCGGCTCGACTATGACAATTTCGAAGTCATCCTGCTGGACAACAACACGCCCGATCCGGCGGTGTGGCGCCCGGTGGAGGCGCATTGCCGTCTGCTGAACGCTCAAACCGAGACGCCGCGCTTCCGCTTCTTCCATTTCGAGCAGATGAAGGGCTTCAAGGCCGGCGCGCTCAACCGCGCCCTGGCGCTGACCGATCCGCGCGCCACCCACATCGCGGTGATCGACAGCGATTATCAGGTCGAGCCGTTCTGGCTGCGCCGCGCCATGCCACATTTCGCCGATCCGTCGGTGGCACTGGTGCAGGGGCCGCAGGATTATCGCGATGGCGGCGAAAACCTCTTCAAGCAGATGGCCTATGAGGAGTATCGCGGCTTCTTCCATATCGGCATGGTGGAGCGCAACGAGAACAACGCCATCATCCAGCACGGCACCATGACGATCGTCGCCAAGAGTGCGCTGACGGAAGTGGATGGCTGGAGCGAATGGTGCATCACCGAGGATACCGAGCTGGGCCTCAAGCTGTTCGAGGCCGGCTATGACGCCGTCTACATCCCGCAAAGCGTGGGCAAGGGGCTGGAGCCCGACACGCTGGAAGCTTTCATGTCCCAGCGCTATCGCTGGGCCTATGGCGCCATGCAGATGCTCAAGCGGCACAAGGGCGACATATTTCTGGGCCGCTCGGGCCTGAGCTGGCCACAGCGCTACCAGTTCCTCTCCGGCTGGCTGCCCTGGATCTCCGACGGCCTGGACATGGCGGTGGCGCTCACCGCCATTGGCTGGACGCTGGCGATGTGGGTGTTCCCGTCCTATGTCGATGTGCCGATGCCGGCGCTGTCGGCGGCTGCGATGGCATTGTTCGCCACCAAGCTGTTCAAGACACTTGTGCTCTATCCGCCCAAGGTGCGTTCCGGTTTGAAGGGCGCGGTCTATGCCTCGATCGCGGGGCTGGCGCTGACCCACACCGTGGGCAAGGCGATGTGGGCGGGTCTGCTGACCTCCGGCGCGCCGTTCCTGCGCACGCCCAAATGCGCGGACAGCGCCCGCTTCAGCCAGGTGCTGCGCGTGGTGTGGCAGGAAACGACGCTGCTGGCGCTGCTGCTGCTGGCGATGTTCTCCATGCTGTTCGACCGTGGCCTGCAGGACCCGGCGGTGACGCTGTGGATGGTGATGCTGGGGGTGCAGAGCCTTCCCTATGCCGCAACCTTCCTCACCGCCTCAATCAGCGCCCAGTCCAATGCCGGGGCGGGTCCGGTGGATACCCAGACCATAGAACCCGTGGTTTCCGACCCGCCTGAGGCAATTTATTTTACCCGCTCTCTTGCAAAGCAAGATAGCTGAGCCAATATTATGGCCAATGCCATTCCGGCAGGGGATTTGAGGAAATGCTGAGCTTCATCACCGTTCTGTTCGTGATGTACTGGCTGCCGACGCTGGTCGCCATCGTGCGCCGGACACCGTCGGCGTTGGGCGTGGCAGCGATCAACTTCTTCCTGGGCTGGACGGTGATCGGCTGGATCGTGGCGCTGGTGCTGGCGCTGGCCGCCTATCCGGCGGAGCGTGTCATCATCATCGAAGGCCGCGCCCGCGAAATCTAGAGCCTCAGGACCGGCGGAATCAATTTGCCGGGGTTGAGGATGTATTTTGGATCAAAGGCAGTCTTCAGGGCCCGCATGGCGTCCAGTTCGTCATGGTGCTTGTAGCGGGGCAGGGCGTCGCGCTTCATCACGCCGATACCGTGCTCGGCGCTGATCGAGCCGCCAAAGTCGCGTACGATATCGTGGACGACCAGTTGCATCTCTTCCCACAGCGCCAGGAACACCTTGTCGTCTCCCCCGCGCGGTGACTGGAAATTGAAATGCAGGTTGCCGTCGCCGAGATGGCCGAACGTGACCGGCCGCGCCCCGCTCGCCAGCTTGAGCACTTCGGGTATGGCGCGGGCGACAAAGTCCGGCACCAGCGCCACCGGCACAGCGATGTCGTGCTTGATCGAGGCACCTTCGCGCTTCTGCGCTTCGGAGATGCTTTCGCGCAACTGCCACAGCGCGGCGACCTGCGCCTCGCTGGCGGCGATGGCGGCATCGGCAGCGATGCAGAGCCCAACTTCGAACAGCGCGTTCAGGTCTACGCCTTCGCCCGCCGTCGCTTCCACCAGCACATACCAGGGAGATGCCGTAGCCAGTGGGTCGCGCGTGTCGGGGATGTGCGCCAGCACCAGTTCCAGTGCGGTTCGCGAGATCAGTTCGAAGGCCGAGACCAGGCCGCCGGTCTTTTCCTGCATCCGCGTCAGCAGCATCAGGGCGGCGGCGGGGCTTGCCACCGCCGCCAAGGCGACGGCGCGGCTGCGTGGCTTGGGAAACAGTTTCAACGCCACAGCGGTGATGACGCCCAGCGTGCCTTCCGCGCCGATGAAAAGCTGCTTGAGGTCGTAGCCGGTATTGTCCTTGGGTAGCAGTCGCAACAGGTCGAGGATGCGGCCATCGGCCAGCACCACTTCCAGTCCCAGCACCAGCGACCGTGTCATGCCGTAACGGATGACATGGGTGCCACCGGCATTGGTCGCGGCATTGCCGCCGATGGAGCAACTGCCTTCCGAGGCCAGGCTGAGCGGAAAGAACAGGCCCGCCGCGTCGGCGGCATGCTGCACTTCGGCCAGTGTCACGCCCGCTTCCGCGATCATGGTCATGCCGACCGGATCGATGGCGCGAATCCTGTTCAGCCGCCTGGTCGAAAGCAGCACTTCGCCGTGAAAGGGAATCTGGCCGCCCACCAGCCCGGTATTGCCACCCTGCGGCACAATCTTGGTATCGCTCTCGTGACAGATGGCGAGCAGCGCCGAAACCTCCGCTGCGTGGGCGGGCTTGAGCAGCAGCGGCGACTGGCCCTGATACTTGCCGCGCCATTCGGTGAGGTGCGGCGCGATCTCGGCGGTGTCTTCGCTAAAGCCGTTCGGCCCCGCCACCGACTTCAACCTGTCAAATGCTGTCATCGTGGTGCGGCCGCCCGCCGGAGGCGGTCATTGATCGCTTCGCCAAGACCGGTTTCAGGAATGGGCGAGACGGCGATGGCGCTGACCTGATCGTCCATGTCGCGCAGCATGGAAAAAAGATTCGCCGCCGCTTCCTGAAGATCGCCACGACGGCTGAGATTCAGCCAGGCTTCCGCCACATCGCCGAAACCCAGCAGGGCTTCGCCCGGCTCTGCCTTTGCCGCGTTGAGGCGCAGCCGCGCCTGGGGCGCGTAATGGCTTTCCAATTGACCGGGCGACTGGATCGTGCCGCTCGCAGTCGCCAGTGGCCCGGTGATGCGCTCAATCGCATCGCGGGCAATCGCGCCAGGGCGCAACAGCACTGCTTGCTCGCCATCAAATCCAATCACTGTGCTTTCCAGTCCCAGCGGTGTCGCGCCGCCATCAAGAATGAGATCGACCTTGCCGCCCAGCTCCTGCGCCACATGGGCAGCGCTGGTGGCGGTGATGCGGCCGCTGCTGTTGGCCGACGGCGCTGCGAGCGGGCGCCCCGTTGCCTGCAGCAGCGCCTGCGCTGCGGGATGCGACGGCACGCGCAAGGCGACGCTGTCCAGCCCCGCGCTCACCAGTAGTGAAACGGTGGCGTCGGCACGGCGCGGCAGCACCAGCGTCAGCGCGCCGGGCCAGAAGGCGGCAGCCAGCTTCTCGGCCAGGGGATGGAAGACGCCCTGACGCCGCGCGGCATCCGTATCCGCCACGTGCACGATCAGGGGGTTGAAACGGGGGCGGCCCTTGGCGATGAAAATTGCGGCCACGGCCTCGCCATTGGTGGCGTCCGCGCCCAGGCCATAGACCGTCTCGGTGGCGAAGGCGACCAGCCGCCCGCGTGCCAGAAGACGCGCCGCTTCGGCAATGCCGTCGGGGTTCGCGGAGCGGGTGCGGTCAGCCAAGGCTTCCATGTGACCTCTTTAGCGCCCATGAGCCTTGCTGTCAGCTTTCCGGCGCTTCGGGCGTTAACTCTAGGGGGTAGGCTTGCCAAACTTAGTTTGACCGCCGCCTGTGCGGCAGGCATGGAGAAACAATGCGTAGAAACCTGAGCTGGATGTATGCGAGTTGCGGCATGATTTTGGCCGTATGGCCCGCCCATGCGGCTTCGATCCCGGTCTGCGCCGGCCCCACTGAAATTGCGCGCGCCCGCATTGTGCGGGTGGAACAGAACGGCGCCCTGATCCTGTCGGATGGCCGGGCGCTGCTGCTGGAAGGCATCCGCCTGCCGTTGGCGGCCGACAAGGCGCCGCGCGCCCTGGTGGACCAGGCCCGGGCGACGCTGCTGGCGCTGGCGCGTGATGGGCTGGTGACGGGCGCAGCGGTGCCGCCCAAGCAGGATCGCTATGACCGGGTGCGGGTGCAGGGCTTCACCGAGACCATGTGGCTGCAGCAGGCCTTGCTGGAGCAGGGCCTGGCGCGGGTGGCGATTGTCTCCGACCGCGAGGAATGTGCCGCCGATCTCTATCGCTTCGAGGCGGTGGCCCGGGCGGCGCGGCGCGGCATCTGGGCCAATGCCGCCTATCGCGTGCGCGGCAACCGCGACGACTGGCGTTCCGATGTCGGCAGCTTCCAGCTCATCGAGGGCCGCGTCAGCCGTGTGGTGGAACGTGATGGCCGCTTGCTGCTGGATTTCGGCACCGATGGCCGCAGCGGCCTGCTGGCCGTGGTGGCGGGCGAAGACCGGCGCAATTTCCGCCGTACCGATCCGGTTTCGCTGGAAGGCCGCACGGTCCGCGTGCGCGGCGTGGTGCAGGATATGGGCGGGCGGCCACAGGTCAGCCTTTCCAACCCGGCGCAAATTGAAATCCTGCCCTGAGGCATGCTGCCGGAATAGAAAAAGCCCCGGATCTCTCCGGGGCTCTTCCCTTTGCGATAGAGGGATCGCGAACTTGTTTACTAGGCAGCCTTCTTGACCAGCATGCCTTCGACGCGCTTCACCGCAGTCGGCTCGTCGGTCTTTTCGACGGCGGCGACTTCGCGGGCCATGCGGGCCAGGGCCTTTTCATACAGCTGACGCTCGGAATAGGACTGCTCCGGCTGGCCGCCGGCACGGTGCAGGTCACGCACCACCTCGGCGATTGAGACCAGGTCGCCCGAGTCGATCTTTGCTTCGTATTCCTGGGCGCGGCGCGACCACATGGTGCGCTTGATACGGGCGCGGCCCTTGAGGGTGTTGAGGGCGTTGCCGACGATCTCCGGTGAGGACAGCTTGCGCATGCCGACGGACTTGGCCTTGTTGACGGGCACGCGCAGGGTCATCTTGTCCTTCTCGAACTCGATGATGAACAGCTCCAGCTTGAAGCCGGCGACTTCCTGCTCGATGACGCCCGAGACCTTGCCGACGCCGTGGGTCGGATAGACGACATGATCGTTGGGCTTGAACTCATGCTTCTTGTTGGAATTGGCCGCGACCTTCTTGGCCGGAGCGGGGGCAGCAGCGGCAGCGGCGGTCGGCTTGGCGGCAGTTTTGGCAGCGGTCATTTCACATCCTGGTTATGCGAAAAGAAGCACAGCCCGCAGGGGAGCAGCGGTGAGGCTTCAGGGCGATTTTGATGAAAAGACCCTATCACAAATTTACAGGGTACGGAAGAAAAAACCGCCAAACTATTGAAATTGCGGTTTATTTTAGAAACGAGCAATAAGGCCGCAAATTCAACCCCTTGAGATGTTGTCTTGCACAACATGACGGCGGCCCTGCGCATGGCGCATGGCCTGCAATGCCGGATCGTGGGGTCGGATCAGGAGCCCTGGCCGGGCTCGGGATTGAAGAATTTCTCGAACTTGTCCGGCACGCCCTGCATGTCCTTGGCGTCTGCCGGGGGTTCGCCCTTGGTGGCGATGTTGGGCCAGGTGCGGGAATATTCGGCATTCACCGACAGCCACTTTTCCAGGCCCGACTCGGTATCGGCCTTGATGGCTTCCGGCGGGCATTCCGGCTCGCAGACGCCGCAATCGATGCATTCGTCCGGGTTGATGACCAGCATGTTCTCGCCCTCGTAGAAGCAATCCACGGGGCAGACCTCGACGCAGTCCATGAACTTGCACTTGATGCAGGCTTCGGTGACGACATAGGTCATGGCAGGCAGGCTCCAACGGTCGGCAGGTGCGTGGCCAGGAAAAGCGCCCTTGCGGTTACCCGTCCGGCCGCGCGCCCAAAATTAAGACGGGGCTGTGATTAAGGCGCGCCGGTCCCGGAGGCAAGTCCTTCGCAGTCGCGGCAGCTTTGCAGCCGGGATGAGAACGGTTCGCAATTACTCCAGCGGCTCATAGAGAAGGTGGGCTTCCCCGGCGCCACCCCGTCGTGTCGCCAGCGCCAGCACCCTGACCACCCGCACGCTGTCACCCAGGGCCAGGGTCAGGACAGCGCCTGGCCGCACCACATGCCCGGGCTTGTGCACCCGCGCGCCGTTGATCCGGACCTTGCCCTTCTCGATCACGGCCTGTGCCGTCGCGCGCGTCCGGCAGAAGCGGGCATGGAACAGCCACTTGTCGAGCCTGGTTTCCGTCACCGGTTCTTCAGCACGGCCAGTCTCGCAAAGGGCGAGTTGGGATCGATGGGGACCTCGCGTGGCACCGGCTTGTCGCGCTTCGGCGGCGTCTTGCGCCACACCGGCGCAGCATCCTTTACGTCTGCCTGCTTCCAGCCCAGTGCGGCCAGCACGGCAGCCGCTTCCTCCTTGCTGCTGCCCAGGAAGGAAACGATGCGGGTGAGCAGCGTCTCGGCTTCCGCACCGGAGGCGAGAGCCTTTTCCAGTTCGTCCTCCAGCCGCTCCAGCATGTCGAGGCGGATGGCGCGCTCCGCGATCACTTCGAAGCCCGCCGCGCGCAGGAAGGGCTTGGGGCTGGTGCGTTCCGCCGGAAACGACGTCAGGCCTGGCGCTGGCGGGGCGTGGAAAGGCGCTGCGCCATGCCAGACATTCCACAACAGCGCCGCCAGCCCGGCCGCGTCGGGCCGCAGCAGTTTGGGCAGGTAGACATCGCGCCGGCCGAACCAGACACCATAGGGGCGAAGCACGCGCAGGATGGGGCCGAGCTTTTCGGGCAGCGCCAGGTCCTGCTTCAGCACGACGCCGAAATTCTGCGCCAACAGGTGCGCCACGCCGCGCGCCAAGCCTTTCAAGTCATGGCCGGTCAGTTCGCTTTTGCTGTCGGCGTCACGCGCCAGCGCCAGCAGCGGCGTCAGGCGCGTCGCGATGCGCGCCTCGAGCCATTTTTGCAGTTTTGTCTCGATGGCGGGCGCGGGCGCATCGGCCACCAGTGTCACGCGGGGGCTGAGCGGCGCAGGACCCTTGGTCATCATGCCGATCATGGCGCCGTCCCACCACAGCTTGCCATGCTCGCTGAGCGTGATGTCCTTGTCTTCAGCGGCCAGCAGCTTCGCCGTGCGCTGCGCCAGTTCATTCTCCAGCCCCTTGAAAGCGGCGGCGCGCAGGGTGCGGCCATGAATGCCTTTGGCGCGCGGGTCCGGCGTAAAGGAAAGACCGTCCAGCCGCCCGATACTTTCGCCGCCGACCGAAACCGTACCGCTTTCGTCCAGCGTCAGCGTGGCAAAATCCTCCTCGCGCAGCGTCTTCATCAGGATGGAGGTGCGCCGGTCGATAAAGCGCTGGGTCAGGCATTCATGCAGCGCGTCGGAAAGCCGGTCTTCGACGACGCGCGTAACACCCTGCCAGTGTGCGCTATCCTGCGTCCAGCCGGGACGGTTGCTGGCATAGGTGAGGGTGCGCACATGCGCCAGGCGGCCCGACAGCGAGGCGACATCGCCCAGGCTTTCATCCAGCCGCGCCACCTGCCGCGCCATCCAGTCATCGGGAATGACGCCGCCATTTGCCAGGAACAGGGCGAAGCTCCTGACCAGCTTCACATGCTCGTCGGTGGAGAGCTTGCGGAAGTCGGGCAACTGGCAGATTTCCCAAAAGCGTGCGATTTCCTGCCGCGCCGTGAGCTTTGCCAATAACTCTTCATCTTCCGACAGCGCCTTCAGCGCGATGAGATCGCTGGCGGGGCGGGCTCTCCCTAAGCCCTTTTCCGGCGGCGGTGTTTCCAGGCTCGCGATCAGGCGCGGCACGCTGGCAAAGTCGAGCGCCGCATTGCGCCACTGCGCCACGCGTACCGGATCATAGCGATGGGTCTCGACGCGATTGATGGTTTCCTCGTCCAGGGGTTCACAATCGCCGGTGACGCCGAAGGTGCCGTCATTCTTCCAGCGCCCGGCGCGGCCCGCGATCTGGCCGATCTCGTCAGTGCGCAGGGCGCGGGCGCGCTGGCCGTCGAACTTCTCGCGCCCGGCAAAGGCGACATGGTCCACATCCATGTTCAGGCCCATGCCGATGGCGTCGGTGGCGACGAGGAAATCGACGTCTCCGGACTGGTACAATGCCACCTGTGCATTGCGGGTGCGGGGCGACAGCGCGCCCAGCACCACTGCGGCGCCGCCGCGCTGGCGGCGGATGATGTCGGCGATGGAATACACTTCCTCGGCCGAGAAGCCGACAATGGCGCTGCGGCGGGGCAGGCGGGTGAGCTTCTTGGCCCCGGCATAGGCGAGATCGGAAAAGCGCGGCCGCGTCTCGAACCATGTCTTCGGGACGAATTTCTGGATCAGGCCGCGCATGCTTTCACTGCCCAGCAGCAGTGTCTCGTCCTCGCCGCGCGCATGCAGCAGCCGGTCGGTGAAGACATGGCCGCGTTCGGGATCGGCGCAAAGCTGGATCTCGTCGATGACAAGGCAGGCGACGCGGATATCCAGCGGCATTGCCTCGACGGTGCAGACCCACCAGCGCGGCGCCTTCGGGATGATTTTTTCCTCGCCGGTGACCAGCGCGATTTCGTTGGGGCCCTTCAGGCGCACGATGCGGTCATAGACTTCGCGCGCCAGCAGCCGCAGCGGCAGACCGATCATGCCGGAACGATGCGCCAGCATCCGCTCGATGGCGAAATGGGTCTTGCCGGTGTTGGTGGGGCCCAGAACGGCGGTGACTTTGGCGGGGGGCTGGGCGTGTGCGGACATGGGCCGAGAATTGGGGTTTTGCACACCGGCCCGCAAGCAAAAGCGCGCGCAGGCCGGGTTAATTTTGCAGGATCAAGGCCTTACTGTGGATGGATGGTGAACGATAAGAACAATACTGGAACAAACATGGCCCGAATCGCTAACCAAAAAAATATCTGCCTTTGTTCTCATACATTTAGGAGTCATCGGCCGGGCGTTAACCACCACATCTGGTGGGTGGGCGAATCCATAGCCTCCATCCCGGGTGGTGGGCCGATAATCCGTAAACGGAAGGAATTTCAGGAGCGGCGGGCGGTGCCGTCGACCTTCAGGATGGTGGCGACGGCGGCGATGACGCCATAGCTGGTCTCGGCCCAGACCCGGACCGGCACGGTGTATTCCCGCGTGCCGCCCTTCACCGTGGTCATCCAGACATTGATGAGCGGGTACCTGTCCTTGTCGCGCAGCACGGTGGGGCGGAAGCCAGCGACCTGCACATACTTGAGCTGGCAGAGCATGCCCTTGCCCTGGAACTGGCCATTGTCGAGCTTGATGTCGATGTCACGGACCTTCTTGATCTCGACATTGTAGCGGCGGCGGCCGTCGAACACCGGCGCGGTGAGGCCGCAGGGATTGCCGGCCTGTGCCAACGAGCCCGATACGATCGACATCACGGCAGTGAGCGGATCAAAGGTATTGCGCTGGTCTTCCGGCTTCACCGGCCATTGCGCCGTGTCATAGGCGGGCTCGGCGAACAGCCTGGGCATGGCGTTGCCATAAGTCAGCGAAACCTGCTGCTTGGTGCCATCGCGGCGGATGGTGAAGCTGTCATACAGGGCAGGGGTCAGGGTCTTGCCCGCGAGCTTGCCGGAGGAAGTGGCCTGGATGGTGGCCTTCCAGAAGGCATTGGCGACGCCGTCGGTCTGCAGGTGCGAGACGACGCGGTATTCGTCGCCGCGGACCACGGCATCCATGTCCACCTTGCCCATGGTGACGCCGCCCGCGAACAGGGTCAGCGCCAGCTCCAGCCGGGAATCGGGGGCCTGGGTCGCCTGCGCCCCGGCGGCACCACCCTGGGCGGCGGCGGGGATGGTGGCGGAGGCAACAAGGGCGGCAGCCAGAACAAGGCGCTGAAGCGTCATGGGCAGGTTCCGTGGTTTTTTGAGCCAGAACAGGATGTTCGACTATAATGGCCCAAATGGGGCGCCACAAACCCTCAAACCCTTGACCGGGCAGGGAGGGCTGGCTAAGAGAGCCCCCTTTCGAGCTGGGATTCCAGCCTGAATCCCGAATTTTTAGTGAGATCGAGCCATGTCGCGCCGTTGCGAATTGACCGGAAAAGGCACCCTGGTGGGTAACCTGGTGAGCCACGCCAACAACAAGACCAAGCGGATCTACCGCCCGAATCTGCAGATCATCGCCCTGGCGAGCGAATTGCTGGGCAACAGCTACAAGCTGAAGATCTCCATGAACGCGCTGCGTTCGGTCGACCGCAATGGCGGCCTCGACCCCTATATCCTCAAGGCCAAGGACGGCGTGCTGTCGCCCAAGGCCCTGCGCCTGAAGCGCGCCATCGCCAAGAAGGCCGCTGACAAGGCCGCCTGAGTTCACGTTTAGCTTAACGCCAATTCGAGGCACTCCTCTTGCGAGGTGTGCCTCGAATTCTTTCTGGCTGTGCCGCAATCGGACGATTGCGGACGCAAAGGGGCGTTATGCGGGTCACCAAGCTCGAAGAGGGTGCCATTCCGGGGCCGGTGCGGGCGTATGCGCCCGGGCCCTACCGGCTGCCGTATGAGGACGACGCGGTCTGGCCGCCCCGTACGCGCGCCTATGGCGGGCCGGAAGAAGAGACGTCCTATATCCACGCGCTGGCCTATGCCCGCATCGCCGCAAGGCTGGCGATGCCAGTGCTGCTGCTCTTCACCCTGCTGCTGACGATCTATCTCTATGCCGACGCGCCGCTGCCGCAGGCTTGGCTGCCGGGCTTTGCGCAAGGCCAGTTGCTCACCATCAGTGATCTCATCCTGCCGGGCTGCTGGGTGGTGATCCATCTCACCAATCGCCGCTTCGGCCCGGCTTACGCCTTTGGCAATCTGGTTGCCGGGCTGGTGCTGGCGCTGCTGCTGGCCGCGATCAACCCCGGCGACATCCGCAACTGGCTACCCGATCTGGCGTCGCTGTCGCTGCGCGCCGTCAGCGCCTTCTTCCTGATCTTTGCGGTGGCGAATTTCGTCGGCATCGTCTTCTTTGATGCCGCGCGCGGCCCACGCTGGTGGACCGCGCCGCTGGCCGGTTCGGTGGCAGCCTGCTTCGTCTTCAGCGGGCTCTATTACCCGCTCGCCTTCGGACAACTGGGCTGGGAGGCGCTGACGCACTTCGCCCTGTTCCTGGGCGTGAGTCTGGCGCTGATGTTGCCATATTTCCTGCTGCGCCCGGCGATGAAGCCGATGAGTGGCATGAAAGGCTACTAACGCCGTCCGCGTCCGCGCCGTGCATCTTCCTCGAACAGCGAGGTCAGCTGCGTCGTCATCGCGCCGCCAAGCTGTTCGGCATCCACGATGGTGACGGCCTTCTGGTAATAGCGCGTCACGTCATGACCGATGCCGATGGCGGTGAGTTCGACGCTCGACTTGTTCTCGATCTCGGAAATGACGTGGCGCAGATGCTTTTCCAGATAATTCCCGGCATTCACCGACAGGGTTGAATCATCCACCGGCGCGCCATCGGAAATCACCATCAGGATCTTGCGCTGTTCGGGCCGGCCGATCAGGCGGTTGTGCGCCCAGGTCAACGCCTCACCGTCGATATTCTCCTTCAGCAGGCCTTCGCGCATCATCAGGCCCAGATTCTTCTTGGCCCGCCGCCAGGGTTCGTCGGCGGCCTTGTAGACGATGTGGCGCAGGTCATTGAGGCGCCCGGGCGCGGGCGGCTTGCCGGCCGCCAGCCACGCCTCGCGCGCCTGTCCGCCCTTCCAGGCGCGGGTGGTGAAGCCAAGGATTTCCGTCTTGACGCCGACCCGCTCCAGCGTGCGGCCCAGAATGTCGGCGCACATCGCCGCCACCATGATCGGGCGGCCGCGCATCGAGCCGGAATTGTCCAGCAGCAGTGTTACCACCGTGTCGCGAAACTCGGTGTCCTTTTCATGCTTGAAGGAGAGCGCATACATCGGGTCAATCACGATGCGCGTCAGGCGCGAGGCGTCGAGCAGGCCTTCCTCGAGATCGAACTCCCAGTGCCGGTTCTGCTGCGCCATCAACAATCGTTGAAGCTTGTTGGCCAGGCGCGAGACCACGCCCTGCATCGCCGCCAGTTGCTGGTCGAGGAAGCCGCGCAGTCGCGCCAGTTCCTCGGACTCGCACAGATCGGCAGCGCCGATCTCCTCGTCATGCTGGGTGGTGAAGATCTTGTAGCCCCAGTCATCCTGATGCGCGAAGGGCGAATCGTGGCGATGCGGCTTGGCGCCATCCTCCGGCTCGGTGGCGTCGGTAAGATCGTCCTGCTGCTCGCTCTGGATATCGCCTTCGGCCTCCTGGCCTTCCTCGCCTTCGGACTGCTCGAAATCGCTGGCGGCGCTTTCGGCCTGCTCGGCCGTGTCCTGGTCCTGTTCGCCCTGATCGCTCTCGCCGTCATCGCCTTCGGCTTCGTCATCGCTGGTCTGGTCGCTGTCGGTGTCGTCGCCCATCGACAGGTCGCGCAGGATGGTGCGGGTGAGCTTGGCGAAGGCCGCCTGGTCGCGCAGCGCATCCTGCAGCTTCGCCAGGTCCTTGCCGGCGCGGCCTTCGACATAAGGGCGCCACAGCTCCACCGCCTTGGCGGCGGCGGCGGGCGGTTTCTCGCCGGTCAGGGCTTCGCGTACCAGCAGGCCCATCACTTCGGGTAGTGGCGCTTCTTCGCGGTTCTGGACGCGGGCCAGGCCTTTGGACAGCATGTGCTGTTCCAGCCCGGCGGCGAGGTTGGCGGCGACGCCCTTCATGGCCAGCGCGCCGATGGCTTCGACGCGCGCCTGCTCAGCGGCTTCGAACACGGCCGCGCCTTCCGGTGATTGCGGCCGGAAGCGGTCGTGAATCTTGTCCTGGTGATAGGCCCGGCGCAGGGCATAGGCGTCGCCCTGGCCACGCACCAGCGCCACTTCGCCCGGCGGCAGGGTGCGGCTGGGGGCGGTGAGGCGCGCCTTCAGGCCCTTGAGCTGCGCCGGTTCGGAGGAGAAGGCGACTTCCAGTTCCGGTTCGCCCGCGAGGCTGCGAACCGCCGTTGCGACGGCCCGCTTGAAAGGTTCGACGGGGGATTCAGGTTTAGACACTTCGATCCCAACTTGTCATGGCCCACAGTAGAGTGGGCCATCCAGGTGGGATAACGCGATGCCTGAGAGTCCGGCGCAGACGCCACCTGGGTGGCCCGCATTCGCGGGCCATGACATTTAAATTAAGCCACAAGCACCTTCGCCGCACTCTCCGGCAGCTCCTCGCCGAAGCTGCGCTGGTAGAACTCGGCCACGCTGGCGCGTTCCAGCTCGTCGCACTTGTTGAGGAATGACAGGCGGAAGGCAAAGCCGATATCGCCGAAGATTTCCGCGTTCTGCGCCCAGGTGATGACGGTACGCGGACTCATCACGGTGGACAGGTCGCCCGCCTTGAAGGCGTTGCGGGTCATGTCGGCGACGCGGACCATGGCGGAGATGGTCTTGCGGTCATAGCCGGGCACCTTGGCGGAGACGATCTCTTCCTCGGCGTCATGCGTCAGGTAGTTCAGCGTCGTGACGATGCTCCAGCGGTCCATCTGGCCCTGGTTGATCTGCTGCGTGCCGTGATAGAGCCCGGTGGTATCGCCCAGGCCGATCGTATTGGTGGTCGAGAACAGGCGGAACGCCGGATGCGGCTGGATCACCTTGTTCTGGTCGAGCAGGGTGAGGCGGCCCGATGCCTCCAGCACACGCTGGATCACGAACATCACGTCGGGGCGGCCGGCATCATATTCGTCGAACACCAGCGCCACGGGGTGCTGCAGCGCCCAGGGCAGCAGGCCTTCGCGGAATTCGGTGATCTGCTTGCCGTCCTTCAGCACGATGGCGTCCTTGCCGATCAGGTCGATGCGGCTGACATGGCTGTCCAGGTTGATGCGGATGCAGGGCCAGTTGAGGCGCGCCGCCACCTGTTCGATATGCGTCGACTTGCCGGTGCCGTGATAGCCCTGGACCATGACGCGGCGGTTGAAGGCGAAGCCGGCCAGGATCGCCAGCGTGGTTTCGCGGTCGAAGCGGTAGGCCGGATCGATCTCCGGCACATGCTCTGCCCGCTTGGCGAAGGCCGGCACCTTCATGCCGGTCTTGATGCCGAAAAGCTTTGCCGCGTCCACCTGGGTGTCGGGCAGCATGGACGGATTGAGAGTCTCGGGCGTGGTCATGACTGTTCTCGTGCGGGAAGGGGCGGCGAGGGCCGTCTAGACCAGGCCAGACTGGCGCAACACGCCATAGGCCTTGATAACCTGCTTCAGACGCTCTTCGGCGCCCCGGTCGCCGCCATTTGCGTCGGGGTGAAACCGTTTCACAAGTTCCTTATACCGCGACTTGATCTCGATCAAGGTGGCGTTGTGCGCCAGCTGCAGGGTGTCGAACGCCATGATCTGCAGGCGGGTCAGGTGCCGTTCCGGACGGCGCGGTCCGCCGGGCGCTTCATTGCCATCCTCATCGAACAACGCATGGCTGTCATGAAGCGGGTTCTGCGTCCGCGTGCCGGTCCGGGCCTTGGCGGCGCGCTTGCCCAGTTGCCAGGTCGGGCGGTGACCGGTCAGCGCGTCCTCGCGGAACTTCTGGATCTCGCCATTGTCCATGCCCTTGAAGAAGTCCCAGTTCTCGTTGTGGGCGCGGGCATGGGCGGCGCAGTACCAGAGATACTCGTCCATGTGCTGTGGCGACTTCGGCACGCGGCAATTGCCGGGGCCGACACAGCCCTTGGCCTCGCACAGACGCTCCTCCGGCTTGGGCGCGGCAGCGGCGCCCTTGCCAGGCTTGATGCGGATATCGGATTTGAATCGGGGACGGGCCTCGGCCATTTCGCAATTATGGGGTCGCGCGCCTTAAAAACAAGAAAAGGAATTTCTTGACTTTGACCTGTCGCATGATGACCCTTGCCCGCATGCGCGCAGCAGACGCCATCCAGCGGAAATTGACCGCAGCTTTCTCCCCCTCCACGCTCGATGTGACCGATGAAAGTGCCCGTCACGCGGGCCATGCTGGCGCGGTGCGGCCCGATGGCGGCATCGGCGAAACACACTTCCATGTCCGCATGGTGACGGATGCCTTTGCGGGTGTCAGCCGCGTGGAGCGCCAGCGCCGCGTCCATGCCGTGCTGGCGGAGGAACTGCGCGGCACCGTGCACGCACTGTCGCTGAAGCTGCAGACGCCGGACGAAGCCGCTACGAACTAGAATCCTGCGTTGATGCAGCGGGAGGCGTCACCTTCAGCGCGGTAATTTGATTCCGCTGGCGGCGCAGGATTTCGAACTTGAAGCCGAAAAAGGCGAAGCGCTGGCCTGCATCGGGAATGGTGCCGGTCTCCTCGATCACCAGCCCGGCGATGGTGGTGGCGCCATCATCGGGCAGGTTCCACTCATATTCGCGGTTCAGCTCGCGCACCGGCACGGTGCCGTCCACCAGGTAAGAGCCATCGGGCCGCTGGCGCACATCGGGGCGGCCAGGATTCGGGTGCTCATCCGGCAACTCGCCGAAGATCTCGGCCAGGATGTCCTCTACCGTCACCAGCCCCTGCAGCGTGCCATATTCGTCCACCACCATGGCGAGGCGGCTGTGCTTTTCGCGGAAGGCCTCAAGCTGTTCTTCCAGCGTGGTGGTATCGGGCACGAACCAGGGCGCCGTAACCAGGCTTTCCATGTCGATGGCGTCGATGTCGCCCTTGTGCAGCAGCAATGCCTGCGCCAGGTGCTTGGAATTGAGCACGCCGACAATATCATCGGGCTCCCCGCGCCACATCGGGATGCGGGTATGCTCGTTCTCGGTCACTGCCGCGACGATCTCCGCCGCCGGGCGGTCCAGGTCCAGCGCGGTCATCTGCCTGCGGTGGATCATGACGTCGCCCACCTTCAGTTCGCGCAGGTCGAGGATGCCGCCGATCATGTCGCGATGACCGCGTTCGACATTGCCTTCCTGGTGGTGCAGCGCCACCGCGCCGCGAATTTCCTCATGCGCGGCGTCGGCGGAGACCGCCGCCGTCTCGGTCGCGCCCTGCCGTACCCCGAACAGCGACAACACCTGCCAGACCAGCCACTGCACCGCGCCGATCACCGGCGCCAGCAGTTGCACCACGCCCAGCAACGGCAGCGCCAGTGACAGCGCCACCGAGTCGGTCCGGGCGATCGCCAGCGTCTTGGGCAATACCTCGACAAAGACCAGGATGATCACCGTCATCAGGGCGGTCGTCACCCACACGGCGCTGTGGTTGCCCAAATAGCTTTCCAGCACCGAGGTGGTGAGCGAGGACGCCAGGATGTTGATGAAGGTGTTGCCCAGCAGCACCGCGCCGATCATGCGCTCACGGTCGGAGACCAGGCGATTGACGCGGCGGGCAGCGCGGGAGCCATCCACTTCCAGCTGGTGCATGCGCCCGCGCGACACGGCGGTCAGCGCGGTTTCGGCCGCCGCAAAGCAGGCCGATACGGTCAGCAGCAGAAAAATGGGCAGGGCAGCGTAGAGCAGGATGAGCATGGGTCCACCTCGAAGGCGGACACAGGATGCCATTTTTCAGTCGGCGAGAATATCTCTCACCGCGTCGGCGGGAACATCGCGGGTGATGAAGGCATGGCCAATGCCCTTGACCAGGATGAAAGTCAGCCTGCCATCGCTGACTTTCTTGTCATGCGCCATGTGCGCCATCAATTCGTCCACGCTGGCGCGGGGGCCGGGAATGTCGGCGATGGCGGCGGGCAGGCCCACGGCCTTGAGGTGGCGGGCGAAGCGTTCGGCATCCTGGCCGGAGCAGAGCCCCAGCTTGTGCGACAGGCGGAACGCCAGCGCCATGCCGATGGCGACACCTTCGCCATGCAGCAGGCGGCTGGAGAAGCCGGTGGCGGCTTCCAGCGCATGACCGAATGTGTGGCCAAGATTGAGCAGGGCGCGTTCGCCGGTCTCGCGTTCGTCGCGGGCGACGATGGCGGCCTTCATGCGGCAGGACTGCGCCACGGCATGCACCAGCGCGGCCTCATCGCCGGCCAGCGCGGCGGCGGCGCTGGCTTCCAGCCAGTCGAAGAAATCGGCATCGCCCAGCGCGCCGTATTTCACCACCTCGGCATAACCGGCCAGAAATTCGCGCCGGGGCAGGGTGGAAAGCAGGCCCGTGTCGGCGATGACGATGCGCGGCTGATGGAACAGGCCGACCAGGTTCTTGCCCTGCTTGGCATTGATCGCGGTCTTGCCACCCACCGACGAGTCCACCTGCGACAGCAGTGTGGTCGGCACCTGCGCGAAGGAAACGCCGCGCTTGAGCACGCCCGCCGCGAAGCCGGTGAGGTCGCCGATGACGCCGCCGCCCAGCGCGATGATCAGGCCATTGCGATCAATGCCCAGATCGAGCAGTTCGCCGCAGACACGTTCCAGGCCCGCGAAACTCTTGGTGGCTTCGCCCGGGGCCAGGATGATCGGCGCGGATTTCAGACCGCTGGCGCCGAGGCTGTCCTGCAGCGCCTGCAGATGCAGCTTGGCGACATTCTCGTCGGTGACGATGGGCAGCACGCCGCGCGCGGACTTGTTCTGGAAGTGCGGCGCCAGCAGTTTTCCCGCCTGCGCCAGCAGGCCGATACCGGCATGGATTTCGTAGGCGCGGGCACCGAGGCCGACGGGGATGATTTCGCTCATGGGGCTGCTTCCTGCAGCATCAGGCCCCTGTCCAGCAAGGCCGCCACCACCTGTTCGACCGATTTCTCATGCGGTCCGTCGACGCTTTCCAGCACCAGGTCGGCCTCGGCATAGACCGGCTCGCGGATCGCCAGCAGCCTTTCCAGCGTTCCCCGGGGGTCGGCATTGTTCAGCAGGGGGCGGCTGGTTCGCTTGGCCGTGCGGGCCAGCAGCAGCTCCACGGGCGCTTTCAGCCAGATGGTGAAGGCGCGTTCCTTCATGGCGGCGCGGGTGTTCGGATCCATGTAGGCGCCGCCGCCAGTCGCCAGCACATGCGGCGCCTCGCCCAGCAGGCGCGTGATGACGCGGCGTTCCCCGGCGCGGAATTCCGGTTCGCCATGCTTCTCGAAGATTTCGGCCACCGTCAGGCCCGCAGCCTCCTCGATCTCGTGGTCGGCGTCCCTGAAGGGCACGGCCAACCGCACGGCCAGCCGCTTGCCGATGGAGGTCTTTCCGGCCCCCATCATGCCCACCAGCGCCACGGTGCGGTTCAGAGTCATGATCGTCCCATACAGGAAAGGCGGGCCATGCTAAAGCTCTGGAGATGAGTCCGCGCCGCGTCTCTAAATCTGCCAACCTGATCGAGGCCTTTCTCGACATGATGAGCGCCGAGCGTGGGGCGGGGGCCAACACGCTGGCCGCCTATGGCCGCGACCTGGCCGAATTCGCCGGGCATGCAGACCCGGGCCAAGCGACCCGCGCCGATGTGCAGGCCTTCCTGGGTGTGCTTTCCAGGACGGCGGCGCCTTCGACCCAGGCGCGCAAGCTGTCGGCGCTGCGCCAGTTCTTCGGCTTTCTCTATGCCGAGGGCATTCGTGCCGACGATCCCACCCTGACGCTGGCCGCGCCCAGGCCGCAGCGGCCCCTGCCCAAGATTCTCAGTGGCGAGGAAGTGGAACGGCTGATCGCCGCCGCCGAGGACGGCACGCGCGAAGGCCTGCGCCTGGGGCTGATCGTGGAGATGCTGTATGGCGGCGGCCTGCGCGTCACCGAACTGGCGGGCCTGCCGCTGGTATCGGCGCGCGCGCGAGACGGTTTTATCCGTGTGATCGGCAAGGGCAACAAGGAACGCTTCTCGCCGATGTCGGATTCCGCCCGCGTGGCGCTGGCCGCCTATCTCACGGTGCGCGACGAATTCCTTCCGAAAGGCGAGAAAGCAAAGAAGGCCGCGCGTTATCTGTTCTGTTCGCGCAGCGCGGAAGGGTTTCTCACCCGCCGCCGTCTGCACCAGATGCTGAAGGCGCTGGCGCTGAAGGCCAACATCGATCCCGCCAAGCTCAGCCCGCATGTGCTGCGCCATGCCTTCGCGACGCACTTGGTGGAAGGCGGCGCGGACCTGCGCAGCGTCCAGACTTTGCTGGGCCATGCCGACATCGCCACCACCCAGATCTACACCCATGTTGCCAGGGATCGCCTGACAGCGGTGATGACGAAAGCCCATCCTTTGGGCCGCACCCGGAAATCTTAAGGAATTAGGCTTTAAGCCATTGTAATTGTTATATTCCTCAAGCATTGTGCCAGTACGCTCTTCTGTCGTACGTTCCGCCCGAATCTGGAGCCGGCATGCAGTATCTGGACTTTGAACGCCCCATCGCCGAGTTGGAAGGCAAGATCACCGAGCTGAAGACGCTCGCGGAGGCCGACCCCAATCTCGACATCAACAGTGAAGTGGAACGTCTGGGCACCCGCGCGGGCCAGATGGTGGCGGATACCTATGCCCGCCTGTCGCCGTGGCAGAAGGTGCAGGTGGCGCGCCATCCCGAGCGGCCGCACTTCCTTGATTACGCCAAGATGCTGTTCGACGATTTCACGCCGCTGGCGGGTGATCGCGCCTTCGGCGAAGACGAAGCCATCATTGCAGGCATGGCGCGTTTTCGCGGCCGTGCCGTCGCCTTCCTGGGGCAGGAACGCGGCAACGATACCCAGAGCCGCCTGAAGCACAATTTCGGCATGGCTTCGCCCGAAGGCTATCGCAAGGCGATCCGCCTGTTCGACCTGGCGGGGCAGTTTGGCCTGCCGGTGCTGAGCTTCATCGACACGTCCGGCGCTTTTCCCGGCGTGACGGCGGAAGAGCGCGGCCAGGCCGAAGCTATCGCCCGCTCCATCGAGGCAGGCCTGAACGTGAAGTCGCCCTTCATCGCCACGGTGATCGGCGAGGGTGGCTCGGGCGGTGCCATTGCCATCGCCGCCGCCGACCGCGTCTACATGCTGGAACATTCGGTTTATTCGGTGATTTCGCCGGAAGGTGCGGCCTCGATCCTGTGGCGCGACGCCACCAAGGCGTCGGAAGCCGCCACGGCGCTCAAGATCACGGCGCAGGATCTGATCGGCCTCAAGTTGATTGATGCTATCGTGCCTGAGCCCGTGGGCGGCGCGCACCGCGCCCCGCGCCAGGCCATCGACGCCGCCAGCGACATGATCGCACGCGGTCTGACCGAGCTGGATGGCAAGAGTCCGGCCGAACTGATCAAGGCGCGCCGCGCGAAATATCTTGCGATTGGCAGAAGCCTGTAAGCTGCGCGCGCGCAGCAGAAAAAGAAAAGGCCCGCGAACTTCGCGGGCCTTTTGCTTATGGGATCTGCGCCTACTTCTCGGCGGCCTTGGCAGAGCCGGACTGGAAAAGCTGCGCCTGTGCGGGCGCGGTCATCGCAGCAGTGGCAAGAACAGAGGCCGCGACGGCAGCCAGCAACGGTTTCCCGTGGCGCATGGAATTCCCCTTCAAAACTTAAGTCGTCAAATGCCCCGGCGCGCGGAGGAACTCCGGCGCACGCGTCAGACTACCCAAAGCTAAAGAAACCGCAATATCCGCAGCGTACCAGGACCGAAATGTCACGCCAGCGCAGGGCGTTACCACCAGCCGCGCCATTTGAACCAAGATAACGGCACCAGCGCGCTGACCAGGATGCTCGCCAGCGCCACCGGGTAGCCCCAGGTGGCGGACAGCTCCGGCATGACGTGGAAGTTCATGCCCCAGATGCCGGCCAGCAGCACCGGCGGAATGCCGACGGTGGACCAGATGGTCATGACCTTGAAGAGGTCGTTCTGTTCGGTGGAGATGAAGCCCAGCGCTGCATCCAGCAGGAACTGGATCTTGTCGGTGAGATGGACCTCATAGTCGTTCAGCGACTGCACGTCCTTGCCCGCCATCTTGAGGCGCGCCTTGACCACCGGTTCGATCCAGTCGCCATGCTCGTTGACGAAAGGCACTGCCCGCTGCAGCACCAGCAGCGTGTCGCGGATATGACTGAGGCGCTCGCCCATGTCGCCGATCTCCACCAGCGTGCCGCGCAACATCCGGCTAACGGCAGAAACGTTGCGCTTCTGCTTTTCCGGCATGTCTTCATGGAAGATGCGCTGGGAAACGCGCAACGCCTCGGCGCGCAGTTCTTCCAGCTGGTCGGCACCGTAATCGATCAGGGCTTCCAGGATCACCAGGAAGATGTCGGCGGCGCTGCGTGTCCGGCGGCGGACGCGGGTGCGGATGGCCTCGAAGGTCTGCAAATGCGAGAAGCGCACCGTCACCAGCAGGTCCCTTGTCAGGACGAAGCCCAGCGGCGAGGTGACGTCATCGGCGTCGCTGTTCTTCAGGTGCGGCGTCACCGGCACGGACAGGGTGAAGGTGCCATCCTCATACTGCAGGCGGCTGGAGAATTCGATTTCCTCCAGCTGCGCGCGCGGGGGAATCTCCAGGCCGTAATCGGCACAGGCCTTGGCGATTTCCTCGGGCGTGGGATCGCGCAGGTCGATCCAGATGGGCTTGCCGCTATCCGGATAGACCGTGAGCATGACTTAACAGCGCCCCGTGGCAGTGCTTGTACTTCCGGCCGGAGCCGCAGGAGCGACGGGCAGGCGAGCGTGAGCGAGCCGTGGCCCGCGCGACCAAAATAAACCGTGCGGCGCTAGGCTAGAGCGCTCCATGGCAGTGCTTGTATTTTCTGCCGGAGCCGCACGGGCAGGGGGCGTTGCGATTGCTGCGGCCCCAGGTGGTCGGGTCGGCGGGATCGGCGGGCAGGCCGCGCTCGAAGGCCTCGGCTTCGCGGCGCGCCATCTCGTCATCGCCCGTGGCCGGGTCGATATGGCTCTCGTGCAGGCCGGTCAGGGGCTGCGGTTCCAGGCTGGGCGGCGGCTGCTCGGTGGAAATCTGCACATGCATCAGCTGCTGCACCACTTCCAGGCGAAGCTTGGCCAGCAGCGCCTCGAACAGTTCGAAGGCCTCGCCCTTGTATTCATGCAGAGGGTCGCGCTGGCCGTAGGAGCGCAGGCCGACATACTGGCGCAGATGATCCAGGTTCAGGATGTGCTCGCGCCAATTGTGGTCGAGCGTCTGCAGCAGGATCGCCTTTTCGATGTAGCGGGTGACGTCGATGCCGAAATTGGTGGCGCGTTCGGCGGCACGGCTATCGACCGCCTTCTGGATGCGCTCGCGCACTTCCTCGTCGGCGATGCCTTCTTCCTTGGCCCATTCATGCACGGGCAACTGCAGTTGGAAGATGCGGCTGATCTCGGCTTCCAGGCCCGGCGCGTCCCAGGCTTCGGCATAGGCCTTTTCCGGGATGTGGCGCGATACCAGCTGCTCCACCACTTCCTCGCGGAAATCGGCGATCTGGTCGGAGACATCGTCGGACGACATGATTTCCTTGCGCTGGTCGAAGATGACATGGCGCTGGTCGTTGAGGACGTTGTCGTATTTCAGGATGTTCTTGCGGATCTCGAAGTTGCGGGCTTCGACCTTTTGCTGCGCCTTTTCCAGCGCCTTGTTGACCCAGGGATGGGCGATGGCCTCGCCCTGTTCCAGGCCCAGGCCCGACAGCATCTTGTCGAGGCGGTCAGAGCCGAAGATGCGCATAAGGTCGTCCTGCAGCGACAGGAAGAACTTGGAGGCACCGGGATCGCCCTGACGGCCCGAACGGCCGCGCAGCTGGTTGTCGATGCGGCGGCTTTCATGGCGCTCGGTGCCAATGATGTAGAGACCGCCCGCCGCCAGCACCTTCTGCTTGTCGGCGGCGACTTCGGCGCGGATCTCGGCAGCCCGCTTGGTGCGCTCGGCTTCGTCGGTCACCTCGGCGAGATCGGCCTTGATCCGCATTTCGGCGTTGCCGCCCAGCTGGATGTCGGTGCCGCGGCCCGCCATGTTGGTGGCGATGGTGACGGCGCCGGGACGGCCCGCCTGTGCCACGATGAAGGCTTCCTGCTCGTGATAGCGGGCGTTGAGAATGGCGTGCGCGAAGGGCTGCTCCGTCTTGGCCATCTCCACCAGATATTCGCCCAGGTCGCGGTCGCGCTTGGCCTGCGCCTTGGCGTCGTCCTTGGCCTTCTCGTCCTTCTCGATCACTTCGGCGCGCGCGATGATCTGCTTGCCGCTTTCGCGGATATAGTTCCGGTCGTTCAGCTTCTGGTCGATGGTCTCGGATTTCTCGATCGAGGCGGTGCCGACCAGCACCGGCTGGCCGCGACGATGGCAGGACGCGATCTGGATCAGGATGGCGCGGTGCTTCTCGTCCTCTGTGCGATAGACCTCGTCGTCGGCGTCCTTGCGCGCGACGGGGACGTTGGTGGGGATTTCCAGCACGTCGAGCTTGTAGATATCGAGGAACTCGGCGGCTTCGGTCAGGGCCGTGCCGGTCATGCCTGCCAGCTTGTCGTAGAGGCGGAAATAGTTCTGGAAGGTGACCGAGGCCAGCGTGACGTTCTCGGGCTGGACCTGGACGCCTTCCTTGGCTTCCAGCGCCTGGTGCAGGCCGTCTGAATAGCGGCGGCCTTCCATCATGCGGCCGGTGAATTCGTCGATGATCACCACGCCGTCATTCTTGACGATGTAGTCCTTGTCCTTCTGGAACAGGCGATGGGCCTTCAGCGCCTGGTTCACATGGTGTAGGGCGGTGATGTTCTCGATGTCGTAGAGATCGCCCGACGGCAGCAGGTTGCTGGCCTTGAGCAACTGGGCCATGTGCTCGTTGCCCGCCTCGGTCAGCGTCACCTGGCGCTGCTTCTCATCGACCTCGTAATCTTCCTTGGTCAGGCTGGGCACCAGCGCGTTCACCGCGCGGTACATCTCGGTCAGGTCCTCGGTGGGGCCGGAAATGATCAGCGGCGTGCGGGCTTCGTCGATCAGGATGGAGTCGACTTCGTCCACGATGGCGAAGGCATGGCCGCGCTGGGCCATGGTGTCCATCGAGTACTTCATGTTGTCGCGCAGATAGTCGAAGCCGTACTCGTTGTTGGTGCCGTAGGTGATGTCGGCGGCGTAGGCGACCTTGCGTTCCTCGTCGGTCAGGCCGTGGACGATGCAGCCGACGCTGAGACCCAGGAAGCGATAGACCTGGCCCATCCAGTCGCTGTCACGCTTGGCGAGATAGTCGTTGACGGTCACGACATGAACGCCGTTGCCCGCCAGGGCGTTGAGATAGGTGGGCAGGGTGGCGACCAGGGTCTTGCCTTCGCCGGTCTTCATCTCGGCGATGTTGCCGCCATGCAGGACCATGCCGCCGACCAGCTGCACGTCGAAATGGCGCTGGCCAAGGCTGCGCTTGGCGCCTTCGCGCACCACGGCAAAGGCTTCCGGCAGGATGCCATCCAGATCTTCGCCCGCCGCCAGCCGTTCCTTGAACAGGACGGTCTGGCCGCGCAGTTCCTCGTCCGACATGGAGAGGTAGCGCGGTTCCAGGGCGTTGATCTTCGCCACCGTGGCCCAATAGGGCTTGATTTTGCGATCATTGGACGAGCCGAAAATGCCTTTGGCGAGCGTGCCGAGACCCAGCATGAATTCCTCAGATATTACAGGCCTGTAAGCGGGCCGGGATGGCGACAGAGGCCAAATCCGCATGGCAGCCGCGCCGGAGACATAAGAACGCGCCTACCCCTTGTCAAATGCCGGTTTTTTCACAGTATCCAGACCCCAACCGGTGGACCCAATGGCCAAAAGCGCGAAAAAGACCAAGAAGGCGGCTCCCAAGGCAAAGGCGGTGCACCCCGTCTCGCCCCTGGCGCCCAAAAGCCACCCCAAATTGCCCCCCCTGGCAGGCGTGCGCCTGGCCACGGTGGCGGCGGGAATCCGCTACCAGCAGCGCACCGACGTGATGCTGGCCCTGCTGGCACCCGGCACCCAGGTGGCGGGGGTCTTCACGACCTCCAAGACCTCCAGCGCGCCGGTGCAATGGTGCCAGAAGCACCTGAAGCCCGGCAGCGCCCGCTGCCTGGTGGTGAATAGCGGCAACGCCAACGCCTTTACCGGCAAGGCCGGGTTCGACGGCGTCAACGAGGTGGCGCAGAGCGCCAGCGCCATCGTGGGTTGCAGGCCATCGGAAGTCTTCATGGCCTCGACCGGCGTGATCGGCGAGCCGCTGCCGGCGTCCAAGATCACGGCCGTGCTCCAGGGCCTGGTGGAACAGGGCGCGGCCGGCAACTGGAAGGCCGCCGCCGACGCCATCATGACGACCGACACCTATCCCAAGGCCGCCACCGCTACTGCCCTGATCGATGGCGTGAAGGTGACGATCAATGGCATCGCCAAGGGCTCGGGCATGATCGCGCCCGACATGGCGACGATGCTTTCCTTTGTCTTCACCGACGCCAATCTCCCGGCCAGTGTGCTGCAGGAATGCCTGAGCGCAGGCGTTGGTCCCAGTTTCAACGCCATCACGGTGGATTCCGATACCTCGACCAGCGACACCTTGCTGCTGTTCGCGACGGGCAAGGGCGCCAAGCATTCGCCGGTCGCCAAGGCATCCGACAAGCGCCTCACCGATTTCCGCCGCAAGCTCGATGCCCTGCTGCTCGACCTGGCGCTGCAGGTGGTGCGAGACGGCGAGGGCGCGCAGAAGCTGATCCGCATCGATGTCGCGGGCGCCGAGAATGACGCCGCCGCTAAGCGTATTGCGCTGACCATTGCCAATTCGCCGCTGGTCAAGACGGCGGTGGCGGGCAACGACGCCAACTGGGGCCGCATCGTCATGGCGGTGGGCAAGGCCGGCGAGAAGGCCGACCGCGACCTGCTGAAAATTTCCTTCGGCGGACATGTCGTTGCCGAGAAGGGCATGCGCGCTGTGAAATACAATGAAGCCATCGCCACAAAGGCCGTATCAGGCCGCGATGTCGAGATTGCCGTCGAACTTGGTATCGGCAAGGGCGCTGCCCGCGTGTGGACCTGCGATCTGACGCACGGCTACATCGATATTAATGGAAGCTATCGCAGCTAGTCGCCCACGAACACCAGTGTCACCGGCGATGGCGCGGCGGCGTAGAGGTTGAGCGGCTGCGGCGCGCCATCAGCGCCAAGGCGAAAGCTGGCAATGGTGTCGTTGTTCTGCCCGCCCGCCAGAAGATAGCGCCCGCTGGGATCGAACTGCAGCAGCCGCACCATGTTGGTGCCGGTGACGGTATCGTTCACATAGGTCAGCAGCCCGTGCGCGCCGACGCGGAAATGGGCGATGGAATCGTGGAAGCGGTTCGAGACGTAGAGATTGCGCCCATCCTTCGACAGCAGGATTTCGGCCGCTGCGGCAGTGCCGGTATAGCCCGGCGGCAGCGCCGAGATGTGCTGGCGTTGGGTGAGCGCGCCGGTCGCATTCCACAAGGCATGACGCGGCGCCGCGCCCGCCATTTGCGGATTGCGCGCCACTTCGCGCAACTGTCCATTTTCCAGCGCATAGACGATCAGGATATCCAGCCCATATTCGGTCAGCACGACATGGCGGCCATCGGGATGGAAAAAAGCGCCATGCATGCGCGAGGCCTTGCCGGCATTGGTGACCCAGCGATTGCCCACCGGCTCCGTCACCTGCGACTGGCGCGCCGTGCCTTCGATCCGGATGGTCTGCACCACCGCGCCGGGCGTGCCGTCGGGCTCCAGCTTCACCAGGCTGACGGGATCGCCATAGCTGGACGCCACCAGCCAGCCGCCATCGGGCGACAGCGCCAGGTGGGTCGGGCTGGGCAGGGCGACCTGACCAATGGGCGCAAGATCGCCGCTGGCCTTGTCGATGCGAAACGCGGAGATGCCGCCCGCGCCGGACTCGTTCGTCGCATAGAGCAGGCTGCGTTTGCGGTCGATCGCCAGCCAGCTCGGCGACAGGGTTTGCGCCACCAGCCGGGGCGCACGCAGCTTGCCCGTTATCGTGTCCAGCTCGGTGAGATAGATGCCTTCGCCCTGCGAACCTGTTGTGGGCCCACGCCCCGGCGACGGCGTGAAGGTGCCGATATAGGCACGCTCCATCTCCGCCTGCGCCGGAAGCGCGGCCAGCAACAGAATGGCAAAAGCCAGTCCGGTCTTCATCAGACCAGCGAAGCGTCCAGGGTGATCTCCGCGCCCTTGAACAGCTTGGACACCGGGCAGCCTGCCTTGGCCTTGGCGGCGCAGTCGTCGAACACCGCCTTGTCGGCGCCGGGAATTCTCGCCGTCAGCGTCAGGTGAATTTTGGTGATGGAAAAGCCGTCGCCATCCTTCACCAGATTGACGTCGGCCTTGGTGTCCATCTGTTCGGCGGTCAGGCCCGCTTCGCCCAGAATCGCCGACAGCGCCATCGTGAAGCAGCCGGCATGGGCCGCGCCCAGCAACTCTTCCGGGTTGGTGCCTGGCCCGCCCTCGAAGCGGGCGACGAAGCCATAGGGATGCGCCTTCAGTGCGCCGCTTTTGGTCGAAACCGCGCCGATGCCGTCCTTCAGGCCACCTTTCCAGGTGGCGGTGCCGTATGTGCTCATGTCAAACAACTCCCTGAAATGAAGATGCCGCTTCGACAGTATCTTGTGCGGTCGGCAGGCTCATATTAGTGGTCTCACGGCCTGCAGCGAAGCCTACGGCTTCGCTGGCCGATGCTCCTAGCAAATTTGGTTTCTGGCAAGCATCTGTTAACTGTGCCGCTTAACCCCGCCTGAACCAGGAACATTCCAAAATGGCTGAAACGCATCCTCTCGTCCTGGTGGCGGCGGTGGCGTTGCTTGACCCTGAGGGCCGCGTGCTGATCGCGCAGCGTCCCGAGGGCAAGGGGATGGCGGGGCTATGGGAATTTCCGGGCGGCAAGATCGAGGTTGGGGAATCGCCGGAGGACGCGCTCGTGCGCGAACTGGCGGAGGAGCTTGGCATCACGGTGAAGCCGCCCTGTCTCGCGCCGTTCACCTTTGCCTCGCATACATACGAAAAATTTCGCCTTTTGATGCCGCTTTATGTTTGCCGCCGGTGGGACGGTACACCGGCACCGTTGCATCACGCCGCGCTGAAATGGCTTCGGCCCCGGGACCTGATCGCCCGCAAGGACGAATTCCCGATGCCGGCCGCCGATTTGCCGCTCCTGCCGATGTTGCGCGATCTTTTGTAAGCGACACCCCGGTGCCACTTCCATCGAATATGCCCTGATTGCCACCATCATCTCGATTGTGATCGTGACGTCGCTGACCGCGATGGGCACCCAGCTGAAGACCTTCTTCACCTCGGTCGTGACCGGCCTGGGCTAGGGCTTCTCGCCCGCCGGAATTTCCGCCGTGCCCAGTGCTTCCGCCAGCCGCGCCTTGGCGCTGCCGGGCCGCAAGGGCTGCTGCTGGCTTTCATGCGGCGACCAGCCGGTGAGGAAGATGGTCTCGAATGTCGCCGCCAGCTTTGCGTCCACGCCATGCGCCTGGGCGTAATGGCGCAGCATGGCGGCCAGCGTGTCGCGCCGCAGCGGCCGTCTTGAACGCTCCGCCATGATGTTGGTGAAGCCGTGGGCGCGCAGGTCGCGGGCCAGGGCGAAGAAATCGCCATAGCGCACGGTCAGGCGTTCGACATCGGCCACGGGCAGGGCAAATCCGGCGCGCGACAGCAGCGCGCCCAGTTCACGCACATCGGCGAAGGGCGAGACGCGGGGGCTGATGCCGCCGCGCGTGGCGCTTTCGCCTTCGGCAAAGGCTTCGCGCAATTCCTTCAGCGTGCCGCCGCCCAGCAACGCCACCAGGGCCAGGCCGTCTGGCGTCAGCGCGCGCCGCAACTGCGCCAGCGCGCCGGGCAGGTCATTCACCGCCTGCAGCGAATAGAGGCTGACGACGAGATCGCAGGCGCCCGCAGGCGCGTCCAGCCGTTCCAGCGCATCGAAGCGGCCAACGCTCCAGCGCGTCGCGAAGCTGCGCAATTCTTCGGGCACATGTTCGTTTGATGGCGCGCCTTCGTTCGCGGAGGGACCAATCCACAACCCATGCTGGAAACGCCGCGTCACCGCCGCGAGCCGGTCCGCGACACCTTCTGCCGCCGCCGCGAACAGGAAGGTGTCCCCCCCCAAACGGAGGGCGCGTTCCTGTGCGCGAAGGGTGGCGGCGAAATCGAAAAGCGGGGTCATTGCCGCTAAACTAGCCCACATGGTGGCAGCTTGGAAAAGCGTTGGTGTGGGTATGCTGGCGTTGGTGTTCCCGCCGCTCTGCGCCGCCTGCCGCGTGCCGGTCAGCGGCATGGGCGGTTTCTGCGGCCCTTGCTGGAGCATGCTGACCTTTCTGGATGGCCCGGCCTGCGCCTGCTGCGGCACGCCGTTCGCGGTGGATGCGGGCCCGGGCAGTCTCTGCGCCGCCTGCCTGGCGCGGCCGCCCGCCTTCTCGAAGGCGCGCGCCATTCTCGCCTATGACAAGGACAGCCGCGCCGCCATCCTCGCGCTCAAGCATGCCGACCGCCTGGAACTGGTGCCGGGTTTCGCCCGCTGGCTGGGCCGGGTCGGGCGGCCCCTGCTGGAGGATTGCGACCTGATCCTGCCGGTGCCGTTGCATCGCAGCCGGCTCTGGCTGCGCCGCTTCAACCAGTCGGCGGAGCTGGCGCGGCGGCTGTCGACGGCGTGGGGGCGGGCCTATGACCCGCTGGCGCTGGTCCGCAGCCGCCGCACCGCCAGCCAGGGCGTAATGCCTTCGGCCCGGGCCCGGCGGCGCAATGTGTTGTCCGCCTTCAAGGTTCCCGAGCCGGCCCGGGTGCGGGGCCGGAAAATCCTGCTGGTGGACGACGTATTGACCACGGGAGCCACCGCCGAGGCCTGCGCCCGTGCCCTACGGCGAGTAGGCGCGGTAGACATAGCCGTTTTGACCCTCGCGCGCGTTGTGAAGGCCTCGGAAGCGATTATATGATTTTGGAGCGACGGCCCCGCGAAGTGTAAAGCGGTTCGCGTCAGGCCGCGCGACCATTGGAAAAGCCATGAAATCCGTGACCGTCTACACCAGCCAGATCTGTCCCTACTGCGTCCGCGCCAAGTCCCTGCTCAAGAAAAAGGGCGCGGCTTTCGAGGAGATCGATATCTCGATGGATCCCGTCGCCCGGCAGGACATGCTGGCCAAGTCGGGCGGCGCCCGCACCGTGCCGCAGATTTTCATCGGCGACACCCATGTCGGTGGCTGTGACGAGCTCTATGCCCTGGAGCGCGCGGGCAAGCTCGACCCCCTTTTGGCCTAGGTCCTGTAACGCCGAGGGCGGCACAAGTTACTCTGTGAACGCGGCATTTCTGGTGGCGGCGCGACCATAAAAAGGCGTCTGGACAATTCCTGGCTGCCCCATGACACTGGCGGCAAAACAACCAGGAGGATTGCCCATGAAGAAGATTCTGATCGCTGCCGCCATACTCGCCACCACTCCGGTTCTGGCGCAGCCGATTCCCACCATTCTTGCCAATCCCACCCAGGCCGAAGGCACCGCGCCGCGCCCGGAACGCGGTCGTGGCATCCCGACCGTGCTTGCCATCGAAGCCGCCGTCACCGCCAACGCCACCTGCAAGACCAATGGCACCATCGTGACCACGGTCGTCACCGACAGCGAAGGCACGCCCATCGTGGTGATCTCCGAGGACGGCGCCCGCGCCATCACCCAGCGTATCGCGCAGGGCAAGGCGATGATCGCGCTGAAGACCAAGGGCGCGTCCGATCCTGCCGTCAGCAGCAAGGCCGATCCCGCCATCCTGGCGCCGCTGGGTGTCGCCCGTCCGGGCGGTCTGCCGCTGATGGTTGGCGCCGACGTGATCGGCGCCATCGCCGCTTCGGGTTCGCCCTCGGGCCAGGCCGATGAAGTCTGCGTCAAGGCGGGCATCGCCAAGATTGCGGATCGCATCAAGTAAGCTGCCGTCACCAATGAACGTCCAAGGCCGTCCGGCGGAAACGCCGGGCGGCCTTTGCGTGACACCGGCACACTTGAAATGGACCGGCCGGGCGCGCCATCTAATCCTTATGATCGCCTATCAACTCCAGTGCCGGAACGGCCACAGCTTCGAAGGCTGGTTCAGGGACAGCGCCGCCTTCGATACGCAGTCGGCGGATGGCAGGCTGCTTTGCCCCACCTGCAATTCCAAGAAGATTGAGAAGGCGGTGATGGCCCCCGCTATCGCGGGCAAGGCGCGCGAGCAGGCGGACGCGCGGGCGGCATGGCGCGAGGTCCGCGCCAAGATGGTGGCCGAGGCTGAGCATGTCGGGACCGGGTTCCCGGAAGAGGCCCGCAAGATCCACTATGGCGAAAGCGACGTGCGGGCGATCTATGGCGAGGCCTCGGTGGACGAGGTGAAGTCGCTGCTGGAGGAGGGCGTGCCGGTCGCGCCGTTGCCGCCGGACCCGGATCAGGCCAATTAACGCCCGGAGCGACGGGCAGGCGAGTGCAACGAAGCCGTGGCCCGCGTGACCACTAACGACGTGCAGTGATCATGTAGTTTACGTCCACATCGGACGATAAAAGCCAGTCCCACGCCAGCGGATTGAACGAAACTCCCTTCGTTTTACAGATGGTTAGGCCAGCTTCTTGAAGCATCGAACGAAGCTCTGACGGCGGAATGAAGCGGTTCCAGTCATGGGTGCCGCGCGGCAGCCAGCCCAGCACATATTCGGCCCCGACCTTGGCCAGGGCGAAGCTCTTGAGGGTCTTGTTCATGGTGGCGACGGCGGTGATCCCGCCTGGACGAACCAGCCCGGCGCAGGCCGAAAGATAGCCCGGCACGTCGGCGACATGTTCGACCACTTCCATGTTGAGGACGACATCATAGGAGCGGCCATCGGCCAGCAGTTCCTCGGCGGTAACGGCGCGGTAGTCGATGGCCAGCCCGGTTTGCGCGGCATGGGCCTTGGCGGTGCCAATGTTGCGCTCCGAGGCATCGGCCCCGGTAACGGCGAAGCCCAGCCGGGCCATAGGCTCGGACAGCAACCCGCCGCCGCAGCCGATATCCAGCAGGGTCAGGCCCTCGAAGGGGCGTAGCGACCGTGCATCACGCCCGAAATGGGCCGCCATCTCGCCCTTCAGGAAAGACAACCGCACGGGGTTGAATTTGTGCAGGGGGGCGAACTTGCCCGTGGGGTCCCACCATTCCGCTGCGATGGCGGAGAACTTGGCGACTTCGGCGGGGTCGATGGACGGACTTGGGTCAGCGGGGCTGGTCATGCCTGATCGTACCAGACTTCAAAGGTGATGCGGGTGGCGCCGGTAACGGGGTCCGGCGGCGCATGACGGGTCTCGGTATTGCGGACGGAAATGCCCCGTTCCCCGGCCAGCCAGTCATTCACCGCCTTGATGATGGCGGCTTCGCCTTCGCCGCTGAAAGTCTTGGATTTCAAGCCGATAGTCCGGTTTCCGGCCCCGGATTCTTTCGGGTTGAGCCGGGGTGCAACCCCGTCTATGTAGGCCGCCGCACAGAGCAGGGCAATTGTCGGCCCCCTTAGGAATCAAAGACGTGGCCAAGATCACGATGAAATTCGGCGGCACTTCGGTGGCCGACATCGAACGCATCCGCCATGTCGCCACCCTGGTGAAGCGCGAAGTCGAACGCGGCAACCAGGTTGCCGTCGTTGTCTCCGCCATGGCCGGCGAAACCAACAAGCTGGTCGCCTGGACGAATGACGCCGCCAAGCCGCCGGTCGAGGGCGTTGAAGGCAAGGTCGTGCAGGCCATGCCGGACCAGCGCGAATATGACGTCGTGGTCGCGGCCGGCGAACAGATCACGGCGGGCCTGCTGGCCATCACCCTGAACGCGATGGGCGTGAAGGCCCGCTCCTGGCTGGGCTGGCAGGTGCCGATCCAGACCAGCGCCGTGCACGGCTCCGCCCGCATCGAAGGCGTGCCCGCGCACGAGATGGTCAAGGCGATGGAAGCCGGCGAAGTCGCAGTGGTCGCGGGCTTCCAGGGCGTCGCGCCGGGCACCCGCATTTCCACCCTGGGCCGTGGCGGTTCCGACACCAGCGCCGTCGCCGTGGCGGCGGGCATCAACGCCGAACGCTGCGACATCTACACCGACGTCGATGGCGTCTACACCACAGATCCGCGCATCGTGCCCAAGGCGCGCCGCCTCCCCAAGATCGCGTTCGAGGAAATGCTCGAAATGGCGTCGCTGGGCGCCAAGGTGCTGCAGACACGCAGCGTCGAAATCGCCATGCTGCACCGGGTGCCCACCCGCGTGCTCTCCACTTTTACGCCCGACCAGGGCGGCACCCTGCTTTGCGACGAGGAAGACATCGTGGAAAAGAAGCCCGTTACCGGCATCGCGTACAGCCGCGACGAAGCCAAGATCACCCTGCACAAGGTTCCGGATCGTCCGGGCGTCGCCTCGGCCATCTTCGGGCCGCTGGCCGATGCCGGCATCAATGTGGACATGATCGTCCAGAACGTCTCCGAGGACGGCAAGAAGACCGACATGACCTTCACCTGCACCCGCGCCGAACTGGGCCGGGCGCTGGCGGCGATCGAGACCCATGCCGCCGAAATCGGCTATCGCGACATCACCCACGATTCCAACGTGGCCAAGGTCTCGATCATCGGCATCGGCATGCGCGCCCATCCCGGCGTCGCCCAGACCATGTTCCGCACGCTGTCGGACAAGGGCATCAACATCCAGGTTATCTCCACCTCCGAGATCAAGGTTTCCGTCCTGATCGCCGAGGAATATGTCGAACTGGCGGTGCGGGCCCTGCATTCCGCTTATGAGCTGGATGCGGCATAGTCTTCCCGCATTGAATCGGAGGGGCTGATGTCGACCGGTGGCGGACCGCGCCTTTTGCTCCGCCGCCTGCGCGAGATCATGGCGGAGCAGACCTCCGCCCAGACCCGTCTCGACAAGCTGGTTTCGGTCATCGCCGCCAACATGGTGGCGGAAGTCTGCTCGATCTATCTGCGCCGCGCCGGCAAGGTGCTGGAACTGTTCGCCACCGAAGGCCTGCGTCCCGACGCCGTTCACCAGACGCGGCTGAAAGAAGGCGAGGGCCTGGTCGGCCTCGTCGCGGAAACGGCGGAAGCGGTGAACCTGTCGGACGCGCCGTCGGATCCCCGCTTCTCCTATCGTCCGGAAACCGGCGAAGATCCCTACAAGACCTTCCTGGGTGTGCCCATCGTGCGCGGCGGCCAGGTCTTCGGCGTGCTGGCGATCCAGAACCGCGCCGAACGCCTCTATGCCGAGGAAGAGGTCGAAGCGCTGCAGACCGTCGCGATGGTGCTGGCCGAGGTGGTGGCGCAGGGCGGCTTCTTCAACATTGCCGAGCTCGACGAACCCGAATTGCGCGTGGACCGCCCGCGCAAGTTCCTGGGCGAAGGCCTGTCGGAAGGCGTCGCGGTCGGCCCGGTCGTGCTGCACGAGCCGCGCGTCAAGGTCGAGAAGATGATCGCCGACAATCCGGCCGAGGAGCTGGTGCGGCTGGAAGCGGCGATCAGCGCCCTGCGCGATTCCGTCGATGGCATGCTGTCGTCCAGCGAACTCGACCTGACGGGCGAGGGGCGCGAAGTGATCGAGGCCTATCGCCTCTTTGCCTATGACCAGGGCTGGCGCCAGCGCATGCGCGATGCGGTGCGCACCGGCCTGACCGCCGAAGCCGCCGTCGAACGCGTGCAGGACGAAACCCGCCTGCGGGTACAGCGCCTGGGCGATCCCATCCTGCGCGAACGCGCCCATGATCTCGATGACCTGGCGCGGCGCCTGCTGCGTCATTTGACCGGTGATGACCATGACCGGATGTTGCCGCAGGGCGCGGTGCTGGTGGCGCGCGGCATGGGCCCGGCCGAGCTGCTGGATTATGGCCGCGATATCCTGGGCGCGCTGGTGCTGGAAGAGGCGGCTTCCACCAGCCATGTCGCCATCGTGGCGCGGTCGATGGGCCTGCCGATGGTGGCTTCGCTGGAAGGGCTGGCTGACAGCGCCCGCGGCGGCAACCTGCTGGCCGTGGATGGCGAGACCGGCGAGGTGCATCTGCGCCCCGCCACCGAGATCGTGAAGGCGTTCGAGGAAAAGCGCGCTTTGCGCGTGCAGGCGCAGGCCCGCTTCGCCGCCGTGCGCGACCTGCCGGCGGTGACGCGCGACGGCGTGCCGATCAAGCTGATGATGAATGCGGGGCTCGAGTTCGACATGCCGCAGCTCGACAAGTCGGGCGCCGACGGCATCGGCCTGTTCCGTACCGAGCTGCAGTTCATGATCGGCGAGACCATGCCGCGCCTCGCCGACCAGACGGCGTTCTACAAGAAGATCATCGACGCGGCGGGCGACAGGCCGGTGGTGTTCCGCACCCTTGATCTGGGCGGCGACAAGGTGCTGCCCTATGCGCGCTGGGAGCGCGAAGAGAATCCGGCACTGGGATGGCGCGCCATCCGCATCGCGCTCGATCGCCCGGCGCTGCTGCGCTACCAGGTGCGGGCCCTGCTCACGGCGTCGGCCGGGCGCACGCTGCGCATCCTGCTGCCGATGGTCAGCGACGTAGACGAGTTCAACCGCGCCCGCGCCCTGATCGACCGCGAGCTGGAGCGCGCCCGCCTGCTCAACCTGGTGCGGCCGCAGCAGGTGCTGGTCGGCGCCATGCTGGAAGTGCCGGCGCTGGCCTTCATGCTGCCGCAACTGATGCGCTCCGCCGATTTCGTCTCCATCGGTTCCAACGATCTGCTGAGCCTCGCCTTCGCGGTGGATCGCACCAACCCGCGTGTCGCCAAGCGCTACGACAATCTCAATCCCGCCTCGCTGACCCTGATCCGGCTGATCGTGCAGAGCGCGGCGGAGAATTCCGGCGAGCTGTCGCTGTGCGGCGAGATGGCGGGCCGCCCGCTGGATGCGATGGCGCTGCTGGGGCTGGGCCTGCGCACCCTCTCCATGTCGCCGGGCCAGATCGGCCCCATCAAGATGATGATCCGCTCCCTGCACCTGGGCGAGGTTTCGGCCTTCGTCGACCGGCTCTGCAACCGGACCGACCATTCCCTGCGCACGCGGCTGGCGGCCTTCGCGGCGGAACGCGGTATCGTGCTGAAATAACGAACTTTTCGCGACTGCGGCATTTGCGGGTTGTTTCACCCCTGTCTTTTCGATTATGATTGATTTGACAAGGATTTAGCGCGACCCGAAACGGGCGCGGGCGACCGGATATGACGAAATTCACCCAGATGGCGGCCAACGAGGACGACGGCAGCAGCCGACGACGCATTCACCTCCGCGAGATCTCCGGCGACGAAAATCCGCTGGAGACGGTGGGGCAGGATTTGCGCGCGGCCCGCATCCGGCGCGGCGATGACCTGGCGGCGGTGAGCCGGGCGCTGAAGATCCGTAAGGATCATCTCGACGCGGTGGAAGGCGACCGGCTGGACGATCTGCCGGGCAAGACCTACGCGATCGGCTTTGTGCGCTCCTATGCGCGGTATCTTGGTCTCGATGCCACCGAGGTAACGGAGCGCTACAAGGCGGAGATTTCCGGGCGGCAGGATGAGAACGCGCTGCCGTCTGCCAGCAACCTGCATGAAGAAGAAACGCGGCGCCTGCCGTATGGCGGCCGTGTGCTTGCGGGCGTGGTGATCCTCGCGCTGCTCTATGGCGTCTGGCACATTTTTTTCGCCGCGCGCGAAACCGCGCCGCCCACGCCGGCGCCGCCCACGCTGGCGCGCATTACCGATACGCCGTCTCCCGCTGTTGCCACGCCAGTACCGGCGCCGCCGGCCGCCCCGATGACGCCGGCCGGAACCGATCCGTCACAGGCGGCAACGCCCGCGCCGCAGAACAGCAGTCCGGCTGCGGTGTCTTCGCCTGCCGCCGCCGTGCCCGCCGTCTCGGGCCAGGTCTATGGCGCGCAGAACCGTTCGGGCGGGCGCGTGGTGCTGCGCGCGCGTGGCAACACGCGTGTCACCGTGACGGGCGCTGATGGCCGCCTCTACATCAACCGCGATCTCGCCGCCGGCGAGGTCTATTATGTTCCGAACCTCAGTGGTTTGCGCCTGGCGCTCAGCAATGCTGGTGCCATACAGGTCGATGTCGATGGCGCCTCGCTGGGCCGCATCGGCGGCGACAACCAGGTGGTCGGCCGCGTTTCCCTCGATCCGCAGTCGCTGTCGGATCGTTTCAACAGCCGCTAAGGAAGAAGAATGAGTATCCGCGCCTATCGCGACATCCACCGCCGCGTCTCGCGGCAAATCATGGTCGGCAAGGTACCGGTCGGCGGCGACGCCCCGATCACGGTGCAGACCATGACCAACACCATCACCGGCGACGCCCGCGCCACCATCAACCAGATCCGTCAGGTGGAAGAAGCAGGCTGCGATATCGTGCGCGTCTCCTGCCCGGACGAGGACGCGACGGCGGCGATGAAGGCCATCACCAAGGCCGCCAGCATCCCGGTCGTGGCCGACATCCATTTCCACTACAAGCGCGCCATCGAGGCGGCCAAGAACGGTGCGGCCTGCCTGCGCATCAATCCGGGCAACATCGGCTCGGCCGCGCGCGTCAGGGAAGTGGTGCAGGCGGCCAAGGATTATGGCTGCTCCATGCGCATCGGCGTCAATGCCGGTTCGCTGGAAAACGACCTGCTGGAAAAATACGGCGAGCCGTGCCCCGAAGCGATGGTCGAGAGCGCGCTGAACCATGCGAAAATTCTCGATGACCTGGATTTCCGCGAATACAAGATTTCCTGCAAGGCCTCCGATCCCTTCCTGGCGGTCGCCGCCTATCAGGCGCTGAGCGAGGCGGTGGATTGCCCGCTGCATGTCGGCGTCACCGAGGCGGGCGGCCTGATTTCCGGCACCGTCAAGTCCTCCATCGGCATGGGCATGCTGCTGTGGAGCGGCATCGGCGACACCATCCGCGTCTCGCTGTCCGCCGATCCGGTGGAAGAGGTGCGCGTCGGCTTCGATATCCTCAAGTCGCTCAACCTGCGCCATCGCGGCGTGAACATCGTGAGCTGCCCGTCCTGCGCGCGGCAGGGCTTCAACGTCATCGAAACCGTCAAGAATCTGGAAGAGCGGCTGAAGCACATCGCCACCCCGATGTCGCTGTCGATCATCGGCTGCGTCGTCAATGGCCCGGGCGAAGCGCGCGAGACCGATATCGGCTTCACCGGCGGCGGCGCGGGCAAGGGTCATGGCCAGGTCTATCTCAATGGCGAACCGGCCTACCGCATCGAAAATCCGGACCTGCTCGAGCATATCGTCGAGCTGTGCGAGAAGAAGGCCGCCGAGATCGAAGCGCAGCGCAACGGCCAGCCGCTCGAAGCCGCGCAGTAGGTGAGGAGCGTTCCGCCGTCAGGCGGACGAAATGGTCCAGTGGACCATTTCGAGCGACGAACGCCCATAGCGTAAGCGAAGGGCCGTCAAGGCCATACACTGGAACCTCACAGTATGATACCCGCCGCGAAACTGGACCGCTTGCTGGACCGCTTCGCCGCCCTTGAGGCGGAGATGGCGAGTGGCGCGTCGGGCGAGGCCTTCGTCAAGCTTTCGCGTGAGCATGCCGAACTGGCGCCGGTGATCGAGACGGCGCAGGCCTATCGCACCGCGCAGGTACAATTGCTCGAGACCGAGGCGATGATCGCCGATCCTGCCAGCGATTCCGACATGCGCGCCATGGCCGAGCAGGAACGTGCCGATCTGCGCGCCCGGCTGGAGACGCTGGACCGCGCCCTCAAGATCCAGCTTCTGCCCAAGGACGCGGCGGACGATTCTTCCGCCATCGTGGAAATCCGCGCCGGAACCGGCGGCGACGAGGCGGCACTTTTTGCGGCTGATCTGCTCGAAATGTACCAGCGCTGGTGCGGCCTGCAGGGCTGGAAGACCGAGGTCATGGATCGCACCGAAAGCGATCTGGGCGGCATCAAGGACGCCACGCTGGAAGTGAATGGCCGTGGCGCCTTCGCCCGGCTGAAATTCGAATCTGGGGTGCATCGCGTCCAGCGCGTGCCCGCCACCGAGAACCAGGGCCGCATCCACACCAGTGCCGCCACCGTGGCGGTGCTGCCCGAAGCCGAGGATGTCGATATCGTCATCAACGACAAGGATCTGCGCATCGACGTCTATCGCGCCCAGGGCGCGGGCGGCCAGCACGTCAACAAGACCGAGAGCGCGGTGCGCATCACCCATCTGCCCACCGGCATCGCCGTGGCGCAGCAGACCGAGAAGTCGCAGCACAAGAACAAGGCGCATGCGATGAAACTGCTCAAGGCCAAGCTCTATGACATGGAGCGCAGCCGCGTCGATGGCGCCCGCGCCGCCGAGCGCAAGAGCATGGTCGGCAGCGGCGACCGCAGCGAGCGCATCCGCACCTACAATTTCCCGCAAGGGCGCGTCACCGACCACCGCATCAACCTGACGCTCTACAACCTGGCGCGCATCGTCAGTGGCGACGAACTGGGCGAGATCGTGGACGCGCTGGTGGCGCAGGACCAGGCCGACCGCCTGGCCGCCTTCGAGGCCGAGCAGTGAACGACGCCGTGCTGGCCGCCGCGAAAATGCTGGCGGCTGCGGGGATCGACAGCGCCCGGCTGGATGCGCGGCTCCTGTTCGAGCATGCACAGGGCGATAGCGCGGCCTTTGCTGCGGGCATTGCCCGGCGCCTGAACCGCGAGCCGGTGGCCGCGATCACCGGCGTCAAGGAATTCTGGTCGCTGGACTTTGCTGTCGGTCCCGGCGTGCTGATCCCCCGTCCCGATACCGAGACGCTGATCGAGCAGGCGCTGGTGCTGTATCCCGGCCGCAACGCGCCGCTGCGCCTCGCCGATCTGGGTACGGGTTCGGGCGCCATCCTGGTGGCGGCCCTGCACGAGTTTCCCCATGCCACCGGCATCGGCTTTGAAGCCTCGCCACAGGCGCTGGCCTATGCCGCCCGCAACGCCGCCCGGCATGCCGGTGGCCGCGCCGAAATCCGCCTGGCCGATTGGGATGAGGCCGAAGGCCCCTTTGACCTGGTTTTCTCCAACCCGCCCTATATTCCGGCCGCCGAGATCGCGGCGCTCCAGCCAGAAGTGCGCGACCATGAGCCCCGTGCCGCCCTGGACGGGGGGGCAGACGGGCTGGACGCCTATCGCAGCCTGGCCTGGCTGCTGCCGCGTATCCTGGCCCCGGGCGGCCACGCCCTGCTGGAAATCGGGGCCGGGCAGGCGGCAGTCATGGCAGGCCTGTTTCCGGGTCTTGAATTGGTACGGATCGCCCCCGATTTGTCCAGAATACCGCGCTGTGTGGTGCTGAAAGCCCGGTAATTTCCTTGGAAATCAGGGGCCGATCCGCTAGATTTCGAGTCATATGGACCGGAAGGTCCGGCCCGGCAGGGCGCTTCGGGGGAGGCGCAATTGCGATGGGCGTCCCGGAAAATCCGCGAAAACGCGGGAGACCGGGCAGGGGCACAAAGCGAAAACGGTCGTAACAGACGAGACGGATCGCCCGCGTTCCTTGGGGAGCGCCGGGTCGGATCATCAGAACAGGACTTAACGTGAAACGTTCACGCAGGGGCGGCCGCAGGCCGCAGCATGGCGGCGGTGGCAACAACAATAGCGGCGGCGGTGGAAACAACGGCGGCGGGTTCAATCCCAATCGCACGTATGATTCCAACGGCCCGGAAGTGAAGATCCGTGGCTCGGCCAGCCATGTCTACGAGAAGTATCTGCAGCTCGCCCGCGACGCCAATTCCAGCGGCGACCGCGTCATGGCCGAAAACTATCTCCAGCATGCCGAGCACTATTATCGCATCGTCTCGGCCACGGCCGCGCAGCAGGCCCAGTACCAGGCGCAGCAGGCGGCCCAGGCCGCCGCCAACGGCCAGCAGCCGCGTCCCAATGGCGAGCAGCCGCAGGCTGCCCAGGGCGGCGCCAGCCCCTCCTTCTCCCTCGCAGACAATGCGAACGAGGAAGAGGGCGAGGATGCCGAAGCGTCCTAGATTCGCCCCTGGCCCACGCCACGGCGTTAACGATTCCGGCTCTTGAAGGACCGGAAATAGAAACCCATGTTCCGTCCAGCGGTGCCGCGTTGCGGGCTGCACCCGTGCCCATGACAGGGGCGGGCAGGAGGAATGATGGATATCGAAAAATTCACCGAGCGCGCGCGCGGTTTCATCCAGTCGGCGCAGAGCGTGGCCCTGCGCGAGGGCCATCCGCAATTCACCCCTGAGCACCTGCTGAAGGTGCTGATCGACGACGAGGAGGGGCTCGCCGCCCGGCTGATCAATGCGGCGGGTGGACGCGACGCGGCCGTGCGTGCGGGTGTCGAAGCGGCGCTGAAGAAGCTGCCCAAGGTTTCGGGCGGCAATGGTCAGGTCTACCTGTCCGGCGAGACGGCGCGGCTGCTCGATGCCGCCGAACAGGCTGCGGCAAAGGCAGGCGACAGCTTCGTCACCGCCGAGTACCTGCTGCTGGCGCTCAGTGCCGCCACCGGCACCGAAGCGGCCAGGATCCTGAAGGAGGCGGGCGTCACGCCCCAGGGCCTGAACAAGGCGATCACCGATTTGCGCAAGGGCCGCACCGCCGACAGCGCCACGGCCGAGAACGCCTATGACGCGCTGAAGAAATATGCCCGCGACCTGACCGAGGTCGCCCGCAACGGCAAGCTCGATCCCGTGATCGGCCGCGACGAGGAAATCCGCCGCACCATCCAGGTGCTGGCGCGCCGCACCAAGAACAATCCGGTCCTGATCGGCGAGCCCGGCGTGGGCAAGACCGCCATTGCCGAGGGCCTGGCGCTGCGCATCGTCAATGGCGACGTGCCGGAAAGCCTGCGCGACCGCAAGCTGATGGCGCTGGACATGGGCGCGCTGATCGCAGGCGCCAAGTTTCGCGGCGACTTCGAAGAGCGTCTGAAAGCCGTTCTGAACGAAGTGACCTCGGCAAACGGCGAGATCATCCTTTTCATCGACGAGATGCATACGCTGGTCGGCGCGGGCAAGGCCGATGGCGCAATGGACGCCTCCAACCTGATCAAGCCCGCCCTGGCGCGCGGTGAACTACACTGCATCGGCGCCACCACGCTGGACGAATATCGCAAGTATGTCGAAAAGGATGCCGCCCTGGCGCGGCGCTTCCAGGCCGTATTTGTCGGCGAGCCGACGGTGGAAGACACCATCTCCATCCTGCGCGGCCTGAAGGAGAAGTATGAACTTCATCACGGCGTGCGCATCACCGACAGCGCCATCGTGGCGGCGGCGACATTGTCCAACCGCTACATCACCGACCGCTTCCTGCCCGACAAGGCCATCGACCTGATGGACGAGGCGGGCTCGCGCCTGCGCATGCAGATCGACTCCAAGCCGGAAGCTCTGGACGAACTCGACCGCCGCATCGTGCAGCTCAAGATCGAGCGCGAGGCGTTGCGCCGCGAATCCGACAAGGCTGCCCACGACCGGCTGGTGACGCTGCAAAAGGATTTGGTCGAACTGGAGGAAAAGTCCGCCGCGCTCACCGCCAAGTGGCAGGAAGAGAAGAAGTCCGTTGCCGATGTCCAGTCGCTGAAGGAAAAGCTCGACGCCGCCCGCAGCGAAGTGGAAATGGCGCAGCGCAAGGGTGATTTCGCCCGTGCCGGCGAACTGACCTACGGCGTCATCCCGGGTCTGGAGCGCCAGCTTGCCGCCATCGATGCACGGAAAGACGCCACCCTGTCAGGTGAAGCCGTCACTGCCGAGCATATCGCGGGCGTGGTCTCGCGCTGGACCGGAATCCCCGTCGACAAGATGCTGGAAGGCGAGCGCGCAAAGCTGCTGCACATGGAAAGCGGCCTGGAAAATCGCGTCGTCGGACAGGACGAGGCGGTGAAGGCCATCGCCAATGCGGTGCGCCGCGCCCGCGCCGGTCTGCAGGACCCCAACCGGCCCATCGGCTCGTTCCTGTTCCTGGGCCCCACCGGCGTCGGCAAGACCGAGCTGACCAAGGCGCTGGCCGCCTTCCTGTTCGACGATGACAGCGCGCTGGTGCGCATCGACATGAGCGAGTTCATGGAGAAACACGCCGTCGCCCGCCTGATCGGCGCGCCGCCAGGCTATGTCGGCTATGAGGAAGGCGGTGTGCTGACCGAAGCCGTGCGCCGTCGTCCCTACCAGGTGATCCTGTTCGACGAAGTCGAGAAGGCGCATCCGGATGTCTTCAATGTCCTGCTGCAGGTGCTTGATGATGGCCGCCTGACAGACGGGCAGGGCCGCACCGTGGATTTCAAGAACACGGTCATCATCCTCACCTCCAACCTCGGCACCGAGTTCATGTCGGTCGAAGGCGGCAACGAAGCGCAAAGCCGCGCGGCGGTGATGCAGGCGGTGCGCTCGCACTTCCGGCCCGAATTCCTCAACCGCCTCGACGAGATCATCCTGTTCCATCGCCTGACGCGGGCGAACATGGACAAGATCGTCGATATCCAGATCGGACGGCTGGGCAAGTTGCTTGCCGACCGCAAGATCACGGTGACGCTGGACGAGAAGGCGCGCACCTGGCTGGGCAATGCCGGTTACGATCCGGTCTATGGCGCCAGGCCCCTGAAGCGGGTGATCCAGCGCCGGTTGCAGGACCCATTGGCGCAACTGCTGCTGGAAGGCAGGGTCGGTGATGGCGCTGCCGTAGAGGTCAGCGCAAGCAAGACCGGCCTGACCGTCAATGGCCAGGAGTTTGCCGGCGGCACCGATGAACTGGCCGACCTGCCGCCGCCCGGGACGTCTTTGAATTGATGAACCCCCTCCGGCTTTGCTGCCGGGCTGTCGTTCAACAAAACTGACACAGTGACGCAGCGGCGATCAGCAGAATGTACGAAAGGTCAGGCTTTCGTGATTCTCCCGCACAAGACATGCGAGAGAGCGACATGACCAGCTGTCCGGAAGAAATCACCCTGCGCAAGGCCGCCGAACGCGGCGTCCTTGGCCGTTGCCCCTGCTGCGGCAAGGGCGTGCTGTTCGCGCGCTATCTCAAGCAGGTCGATAATTGCGCCGCGTGTGGCGAGCAATTCGGCGGCCTGCGCGCCGACGATGCCGCGCCCTGGCTCACCATCATCGTGGTCGGCCATATCTTCCTGCCGCTGGTCTTCATGGTCGATTTGACGTCGATCATGCCGGTCTGGGCCGAGCTGACGCTATGGTCTGCCGTCTTCACGCTGCTGTCGTTGGTGATGCTGCCGCGCGCCAAGGGCGTGATGCTGGCCGTGCTGTGGCAGACCCGTGCGACGGGTGAGCCCACGATCGTCAGTTGAGCTCGAGCGCCGCAGCAAAGCCGCGGCGCGACCTAGACTAACGCGACCTTGCCTGGCGGAGGTCCGTCGAGACATCGGTCACCCGCGCCTCCAGTGGCATCGCCGCCATCTGCTCGTCGATCTTCATCCGCGTTCCCAGGAAGGCGAGGCGTTCCTTGCCCGCCAGCGTGCGGCCCTGCGCCATCTTCACCGTCAGCGGATTGACCTGGCCGTTGTTCATGCGGATCTCGTAATGCAAATGCGGGCCGGTGGTGATGCCGGTGTTGCCGCTAAAGGCGAAGATCTGGCCCTGTCGCACCCGTGCGCCGCTGCGCATGCCGGCGGCAAAGCGGGAAAGATGACCATAGGCGGTGGAATAGCCGTTGCCGTGGATGATCTGGACGAAATTGCCATAGCCGCTGGCGCGGCCCATGAACTTCACCGTGCCCGCGCCCGCCGCCATCACGGGCGTGCCAATCGGCACCGCGAAATCGACGCCCTTGTGCACGCGGGTGTAGCCCAGCACCGGATGGAACCGCGAACCGAAGCCGGACGAGATGCGGGCGCCATCGACCGGCGTCTTCATCAGCATGCCCTTGGCGCTTTCGCCCTTGGCGTCGAAATACTCGACCGCCTCGTTGCCATCGGGCTGGTAGCGGTAGAGCGCGATGTCCTTGCCGCCCAGGCGCATCTTCGCAAAGGAGATCGCACCATATTTCGCGGGCTGGCCTTCTGGCGTGTAGTAATAGTCGTAATAGACCTCGAAGCTGTCGCCCTCATGGACGTCGCGCTGGAAATCGACCCGGTAGGAGAACATGCGGATCATGTCGATCACGACTTCTGCCGGGATGCCCGCCTGCATGGCGGCGAGATAAAGGCTGGAATCCACCGTGCCGCCGGCGCGATGCGCGTGCGCCTTGAGTTCCTTCTTGACGACATCGGCCGAGAAGCCGCCCGCCGTGGTGCGGGTGATGGTGATTTCCTGTTCGATGGTGGGCGAATAATGCAGCGACAGCAAACGCGAGATCGGCTCGGAGGTGCCGGGCGTCGCATCGGCTTCATTGTCTTCCGTCAGCGGCACCACGATCGGCTTGCCATTGACCAGGATGGTGGTGCTGCGCGGCCTGTTGTCGGTGGCGCCGCCGGTGGCATCGATGGTCGCCACCGCATAGGTGATGTCGATGGCCATGCCCGCCTTGAGCTGGCGCGGATTGAAGTCGGAACCCAGGGCGGCGACGGCGGCGTTGGCGTCCGACATCGAGATGCCGACATCCTCCAGCGCACCTGCCAGCGTGTCACCGGCATCCAGCGTGACGGTGCGGGTTTCCACGCCAGGATCGCCATTGGCCCGGTCGGCCTGGTCTGGCGCGGTGAGATGGGGAACGCTGCTGCTGGTCTTGAGCAGGCGCAGGAACAGCTCATAGGTGAGGGGAATGTGCGTGGTCGAAACGGCGGGATTGCTCATCGGCAGCGTACCCACCGCCAGCGAGGCGACGATGCCCGCAACGACCGTGGTGATGCCGGTGGAGACAAGGGCCCAGCGGCCATCGGTGGTCGTCATGGCGGCGCGGGCCGACGCCAGGCGCGCAGGCCAGGGGGATGCGGTGTAGGCGCGCACCAACTCGCGTGGATTCACGTCGGCTCCGTCGTCTGCAATATTGGGATCGGCAGGCCCCCGCCCATCGTCCCCAGCCCTGTGATCGCGGCACCATCCCCGGCAAGCGACCGAATCCATTAAGCCTGTGCGGGCCGCCAGCGTCAACCCAAACGTCTGTTCTGCAAAGAGAATCCGCATTCTGGCGGCCGCATGCTATGCCTTGGCAATGCGAAGACTGCTATTCCTGCTGGTAATGCTGTCGGCGGTGCCGGTTCCCGCGCTGGCATGGGGACCGCGCGGCCACGAGGTCGTCGCGCAGATTGCGGCGATGAACCTGACGCCCAAGGCGCGCGCGGCGGTTGCAGGCCTGCTGGGCGGCGAAGCCGAAGCGATGATGGCGATCCACGCCAACTGGGCCGATGAGATCCGCGAGGCGCGGCCCCAGACCGCCCCCTGGCATTACGTCAATATCGAGATCGCCAGCGACATGCGCTACCAGCCGGGGCGCGACTGCCGTGGCGGTGATTGCGTCGTGGCGCAGATCGCGCGGCAGCAGGCCATCCTGAACAGCAATGCCAGCCGCGCCGCCAGGGCCGAGGCGCTGAAATTCCTGATCCATCTTGTCGGCGATGTGCACCAGCCGCTGCATGCCGCTGATAATCGCGACCGGGGCGGCAACCGGGTGCAACTGCGCTGGCGCGGCCAGCGCATCACGCTGCACCATTTCTGGGATAACGAGATGGTGGTGGCCCTGGGCCGCGATCCGCGCGCCGTCGCGCGCACGATAGATACCAGCACGCCGCGCCAGCAGAAATTCCAGCTTGGCGGCGGTTCACCGGTGCAGTGGGCGGAAATGTCGGCTTCGATTGCGCGCAGCACGATTTATCCGGAACTGGGGCAGGGGCGTACACCCAGCGCGCAACAGGCGGCAGGCTATGCGCGCATCGCGCGGCTGCAACTGGCCCGCGCCGGTTACGCGCTGGCGGACATGCTGAACACGGCTTTCAGATAATTATTCCGATGCGAGGATGGTGTTCTTCACCATCGGGCTTTTTTGGCGCGCTCGCAAATTGCCGCCCACCAACCCAATTTGCTCGCGCGCGGTTATTCCGACGCGAGGATGGTGTTCTTCACCATCGGATAGATTTGTGTTGCCCAGCGCTTGCCCGAGAAGACGCCGTAATGGCCGACACCGGCCTGGATGTAGTGCTTCTTGCGGAACGGCTTGATGCCCTTGCACAGATCGTGCGCCGCCAGGGTCTGGCCAAGGGAACAGATATCGTCGCGTTCGCCTTCCACGGTCAGCAGCGCGGTGCTCTTGATCGCGCCGGGATCGACGATGCGGCCGCGATATTCGAAGATGCCGCGCGGCAGATGATATTCCTGGAACACCTTCTGCACCGTCTCCAGATAGAATTCGGCCGGCAGGTCGGCGATCGAGAAATACTCGTCATAGAATTTGCGGTTGGCGTCGGCCTTGTCGTCTTCGCCCTTCACGATATGCCCGAACAGGTCGAGATGGGCGCGCATGTGACGCGGCAGGTTCATCGCCATGAAGGCGGTGAGCTGGATGAAGCCGGGATAGACATGCCGCCCGGCGCCGGCATAGCGGGCCGGCACGGCAGTGATCAGGTTGGTCTTGAACCAGTCCAGCGACTTGGAATTGGCCAGCTCGTTGACCTTGGTGGGATTGACACGGGTGTCCACCGGGCCCGCCATCAAGGTCATGGATCGGGGAATGGCCTTGTTCTTGTCCATCGACATGGCCGACACCGCCACCAGCAGCGCGGCACAGGGCTGGCAAACCGCGACGGTGTGGGCACCGGGGCCGATCTCTTCCAGGAAGCGGATCAGGTAATCGACATACTCGTCGGTGCCGAAGCGGCCCGCCTCCAGCGGCACATCGCGGCCGCTCTTCCAGTCGGTGATGTAGACATCATGGTCCGCCAGCATGGTCTGGGCGGTCTGGCGCAGCAGGGTGGGGAAATGCCCTGCCATCGGCGCCACGATCAGCACCTTGGGCTGGCGCACCGGCACGGCCTTGCGGAAATGGATCAGGTCGCCGAAGGGCAGGCTGAGCGCCACTTCTTCTTCCACCTGCTGGTAACGGCCATCCGGCCCGGTCAGGCCGATGGCATAAGGCGGCCGCTCGTGAATCATCTTGGCGCGGGAGACGATTTCCGCCGCCGCCGCCATGTTCCGGAACAGGTAATTGGTCCCCGGGCCCATCCAGGTCTGGCTGAAAGCCGTGCTGAACAGCGATGCACCGGCCCGGATGGGGGCAAGCAAGTCCTGTTGAGCCTGGTATGCGTCGTACAACATCGGCTCCTGCTGGACCGGCCCCAACGGCCGGAGCACTCGATTGCTCGCAGGTTTTATGCTGCAGCGCAAAATAATGCTTGTCAACGCACCAGGAAACCGGAAATGCTGTGACATGGCCGAAGCGGTCCTGACGATCTCGAGCAAGAACTACTCTTCCTGGTCCCTGCGGGGCTGGCTGCTATGCCGCATGGCCGGGCTGAAATTCGAAGAAGAGCTGGTCGCGGGCGACGATCCCAATGCCCGGGCCGAGCTTTTGCTGCTGTCGCCATCCTTCCTGACGCCCTGCCTGCGGCATAACGGGCTGAAGATCTGGGACACGCTGGCGATTGCCGAATATCTCCACGAAGTCTTCCCCAAGGCAGGGCTGTTGCCCGACGCCATCGGCGCGCGGGCCCGCTGCCGCGCCATTGCGGGCGAGATGCATTCCGGCTTCGCCAACCTGCGTTCGGCGCTGCCGATGAACCTCAAGGCGAAGTATCCGGGCTTCAAGGTCTGGGCCGGGGCGCAGGCCGACATAGACCGCGTCACCACGGTCTGGCGCGAATGTCTCAACGACTATGGCGGGCCGTATCTGTTTGGCGCACGCCCGACGCTGGCCGACGCGATGTACGCGCCGGTGGCGACACGCTTTTCGACCTATGACGTCAAGCTGGATCGCGCCTGCCAGGATTACTGCGAGACCATCCTCAACCTTCCCGACATGCTGGAATGGATCGAGGCGGCGCAGTCCGAGCTGATGGCAATGGAAGAACTCGAAGCCGAGTTCTAAAGACCTGGCGTTTCTCTTGCGTCCATACGCTGTCGCTATGGACGGGTTCGCCGGCCCTACGCACCAGAGATCCTGCATGCAAAGCAGCGTTTTTCTGCACGTGATACTCAGAACGCCTGATTTTGCGACTGATTGTCAAATATAGGATTAGCGGCGCGGCGCCGGGTTGGTGGCTGCCGGGGCGGGCCGGGGACCGAACTGGGCCGTGAGATAGGTAACCACCGTGTCGAAATCCGCATCGGATATGGGCGCGCCAATGCTGGCCATCATCGAAACCGTGCTGGACCAGAGCGTTTCGCTGCGGTGTTCGCCAATGAGCACGCCGACGCCGTGGCAGCCGCTGCAACCTTTCAGCGTTTCTTCCCGGCCGGGACCGGCAGGCAAATCCTGGGCATGGGCAGGCAGGGCGATCAGGAGGAGGGCGATTATTGTAAGGGCTTTGCGCATGGCGGCCTGCTTGTCCGGTGATCCCCAAAGAATTTCCATGAGCCCAATAACGGGAACTCGCAAGCCTGTCCCGAATTGATACAGTCAGGGGGAACCTGACCGGGAAGATCACCATGCTCAAACGCACCGCGCTGTCGCTTGCCGCGATCCTGCTGTTCACCGCCGCTGCCCAGGCCGGCAGCCGGCGTGAGCGCGAATATTATGCGCCACCTGCGCCGCCGCCGGTCAGCAGCGGCACCGTGAACAATTATTACGGCGCGGTTACCATCTACCAGGGCGCAGCACCTGCGTATGGCTATGACTATTCCCAGGCCGCGCCGGTCACTGGGGCGCAGGCGTCCAGCAATGCGTATGCGGGCGCCTATGCCGGCAGCACGGGCTATTCCTCCGGCTACGGATCTTATGGCGCGCCCTGGGGCCAGCCCTTCGCCGGCGGTGTCGGCTATTCGCCATACGGCAATTACGGTGGCGGCTATGGCTATGGCGCGCAGGCGCCGGTTTACAGCGGCGCACGGATGGACCCGTGGAACGGCTATAATGGCGGTTTCGGCAACGGCTACTGGTGAGGCTCCGCCGCCGCCAGTTTCTGCAGGGCGACATAGTCGGTCTTGCCAGTCCCCAGCACCGGAATGGCGTCCACGATCAGTACGCGGCGCGGCACCGCCAGTTCGGAGACGCCATGATGCTGCGCCCAGGCCAGCAGGCTGGGGCGGCTGGCTTCCGGCGCATCCGTCACCAGCACGATCTGCTCGCCCTTGCGCGGATCGGCCACGGTCACGGCGGCATGGGCATGGCCCGGCCATAGCGCGGCGGCGCAATTTTCCGGCACCGCCAGTGATACGGTCTCGCCGCCGATCTTGGCGAAGCGCTTCAGCCGCCCGCGGATCGACATGAAACCGTCCTCGTCGATGCTGGCGACATCGCCGGTGTCGTACCAGCCATCTTCCGGCGGCACGATCACGCCGGGCGCATCGGGCAGGATATAGCCCAGCATCACGTTGGGGCCCTTCACCTTCAGCCGCCCCGCGCCGGGGATGCCGTCCACCGGCTCCAGCAGCGCGTCCATCTGCACCATCATGCGGCCCACCGTGCCGGCATGGTTGGCCTCGGCCTGGTTGGCGGCGATGACCGGCGCGGCTTCGGTGACGCCATAACCTTCCAGGATCTGGATGCCGTATTTCTGCTTCACGAAGGCGCGGGTTTCGTCGCGCACGCGCTCGGCACCGCACACCGCCAGCCGCACCGTGTCCAGGTCATGTTCCTCGCCCACGCGCGCATACTGGCTGATGAAAGTATCGGTCGAGAGCAGGATGGTGGCGCCATGCGCCTTGACGCGCTTGACGATCTCCTTGGGCTGCAGCGGCGAGGGATGCGTCACCACGCGAATGCCCGCCACCAGCGGCAGGATGGTGCCCACTGACAGGCCGAAACAGTGGAAGACGGGCAGGGGATTGAAGACGAGATCGTCACGGGTGCAGAGGGCGATGTGCGCCTGCACCTGCGCCACGTTGGCCAGGATGTTGGCGTGGGACAGCGCCACGCCCTTGGGGGCGCCTTCGGTGCCGGACGTAAAAAGGATGGCGGCGGTGCTGTCCGGATCGGGCCTGGCCGCGACCAGTCTGGGCGCGATCAGTCCCGCCGCCGCTGCGGCCTTGTCCAGCAGCGAAAGATTGGCGCGGACATCTTCCAGGTAGATCACGTCCGCGTGCCGGGCCAGCTCGGCCACGACGTCTTCCAGCTTGGCGACGCCGACAAAGCGTCTGGCGGTAATCACGCGCTTCACCTTTGCCGTCTTCAGGGCGCTCAGCAGGTTGGCGGTGCCGCTGGTGAAATTGAGCATGGTCGGCACGCGGCCATAGGCGGTGATGCCGAAGAAGGTGACGGCGGCGGCCGCGCCGGTGGGCAGCAGGACGCCGACGCATTCCTTTGCCGTGGTGCCGCGCTTCAGCGCATGGCCCAGCGCAAAAGCGCCCTTGACGATGGTATCGTAGTCGAGGACGCGGTCATCCAGATCGACCAGGGCGCGGGTCTTGCCGCCGTGGCTATGGCGCGCCTCCAGCAACGCCTGGAACAGCGAGCGGCGCGACGCGCGTGGATCGTATGGCTTGAGACTGGGCGACATGGAGCGATCCGGGCGTGAAGCCCGACGCTAACGCGCGATTCTGACCAACGCTACCGTGCCGCCACGTCACGCGGCGCGGAAATGGCCGATCCAGCTCTGGAGGGCAGGGAATGGACTATGGCCAGGACGAATCTCCGGGAAATGCTCTTTTTGCAACGCAGCTAGTGGGGTTTGGTTCAGTTCCGGCGCGTTTTGCCCGTCGCGCCCGGGACGGATTGCGCTATATCTCGGTCATGACCGTGGTCATCGACAAATTAAGGCACCCTGAAAAGGCGCACCGCCCCGACTCCGAGATCCAGCGCAAGCCGGACTGGATCCGGGTCAAGGCGCCGGTCAGCCGCGAATATGCCGCCACCCGCGATGTGGTGCGCGCCAACAACCTGCACACGGTCTGCGAGGAAGCGGCCTGCCCGAATATCGGCGAATGCTGGACCAAGCGTCACGCCACCATGATGATCATGGGCGACACCTGCACCCGCGCCTGCGCCTTCTGCAACGTCAAGACTGGTCTGCCCGCCGCCCTCGATGCCGCCGAGCCCGCCAATGTCGCCCGCGCCGTCAAGACGCTGGGGCTGATGCATGTCGTCATCACCTCGGTGGACCGCGACGACCTTGCCGATGGCGGCGCGCGCCACTTCGCCGATGTCATCACCACCACCCGCGCGATGAGCCCGAAGACCAGCATCGAGGTGTTGACTCCGGACTTCCTGCGCAAGGAAGGCGCCATCGAAATCGTGATGGAAGCCAGGCCGGATGTCTTCAACCACAATCTGGAGACCGTGCCGCGCCTTTACCTGAAAGTGCGTCCGGGTGCGCGCTACTATGCCAGCCTGCGCCTGCTGGAGCGGGCCAAGGAATTGTACCCGGAAGGCTTCACCAAGTCGGGGCTGATGGTGGGGCTGGGCGAGACGCGCGAAGAGATCATGCAGGTGATGGACGACCTGCGCGCCGCCAATGTCGATTTTCTCACCATCGGCCAGTATCTGCAGCCGACGCGCAAGCATGCCAGGCTGGACCGCTACTGGACGCCGGACGAGTTCAAGGGGCTGGAAAGCATCGCCCGCGCCAAGGGCTTTGCGATGGTGTCGGCCTCGCCGCTGACGCGCTCCAGCTATCATGCCGACAGCGACTTCGCCGAGCTGAAGAAGGCGCGGCTGGCGCGCAGCTAATGCATCGTGAAGTTCGCATCGTGCCGTATCCGGCGGAATTGATGTACCGCGTCGTCTCCGACGTGGAGCAGTATCCGCAATTCCTGCCCTGGGTGCTGGGCCTGCGGGTCAAGTCGCGCAGCGAAACGACCGTCATCGCCGAGATGATGGTGGGCTATAAGGGCTTCCGCGAGAAATATACCAGCCGGGTCCAGCTTGATGCTGCCGCCCTGGCCGTCGATGTCACGCAGGCCGAGGGCCCGTTCCGGACGCTGGAGAATCACTGGCGCTTTGTTCCCACCGCCCCCGATGCCTGCGAGGTGCATTTCGCCATCGCCTTCGAGTTCCGCAATCGCCTGCTGGGCGCGGTGGCGGGGGCGGCCTTTGAAAAGGCCATGATGCGCATGACCGAAGCCTTCGAAGCCCGCGCGGCGGCGCTTTCCGGCACGGCGGCCTGAGCCTATAGTCCCCGGCAAAACATAATGCCTGGGGAGGCACCATGACCAAGCGCCGGATCATTCTCACGGCAACGCTGCTCGCCCTTTCGATGGCGGGCGCACAGGCGCGCACCGTTCTGTTCCTGGGCTCCAGCATGACCTATGGCGCCCATGCCGCCGCCCAGCATTACAAGCCGGAGCTGGTGAAAGACCTCAACGGTCCCAATGCACAGGGCGAGACCTATGGCGGCGTGCCCGCCATCTTCAAGCAGTTCACGCTGGAAGCGGGCCTCGGGGACTATGAGGTGAGTTCGCAATTGGTGGGCGGCAAGGGGCTGGAATACTGGTTCACCGTTCCCGAGACGCTGGCGCGCATCAACAAGCCCTGGGATGTGGTGGTGATGCACGGCTTCTCGACGCTGGACCAGGGCAAGCCGGGCGACCGGTCCTTGCTGCTGTCATCGTCCAAGGACATTGCCCGGCTGTTTCTGGACAAGAACCCCAAGGCGCAATTGTACCTCTTCGCCACCTGGGGCCGTCCCGATGTGATCTTCCCCGCCACCGCCAAGGGGCCGTGGAAAGATACCAGCGTGCAAAAAATGGGTCAGGATGTGCACGCCGCCTATCAGCAGGTGATGAAGGAAGAACCGCGCTATGCCGGCATCGTGCCGGTGGGGCTGGCCTTCAGCCGCGCCATCGATACCGGCATCGCGGACGGCAATCCCTATGACGATCTGGGCGCCAGCAAGGTCAACCTCTGGGCCTATGACAGCTATCATGGCAGCAATTACGGCTATTACCTGGAAGCCTTGCTCGACTTCGGCAAGATCACCGGCCTCGATCCCCGCAGCCTGGATGGCAAGACCCGCGTGGCAGAGGCCCTGGGCATCTCCCCGGCGCAATCCAAGGCGCTGATGCAGGTCGCCTATGACACGCTGCAGGCGGCAAAGTGAGAAAGCTGCCGCTCGTCCTGGCCTTGCTGCTGGCGGCGACGCCGTTGCAGGCCCGCACCATTCTCTTTGTCGGCAACAGCTTCACCTTCGGTGAGCACTCGGCGTTTCACTATTACCGCTCCGGCAGCGTCACCGACCTCAACGCGCCGGGCCCCAACGGCAAGACGGTGGGCGGCGTGCCCGCCATCTTCAAGGCGTTCACGCAACAGGCGGGGCTCGACTACACGGTCAGCCTGGAGACCGTGGGCGGGCGCGGCCTCGACTATCATTTTGCCGAGAAGCGCGCCGTGCTGGACAAGGCCTGGGATGATGTCGTGATGCACGGCTATTCCACGCTCGACCAGGCCAAGCCGAACAATCCGGCCCTGCTGGTCAGTTCGTCCCAAGCGATGGCGGAGATGCTGCGGGCACGGAACGCGGCCGTGAAACTCTATCTCACCGCCACCTGGAGCCGTGCCGACCAGACGTTCCCGGAAGGCAGGCCGTGGTTCGGAAAGCCGATCCAGCAGATGGGCAAGGATATTGCGGTTGCCTATGACCTGGCGGCCGGCGCCATCCATGCGGCGGGCGTGGTGCCGATGGGGCTGGCCTGGAACCGGGCCATCGATACCGGCTTCGCGGACGCCAATCCCTATGACGGGATCGATGCGGGCAAGATCAATCTCTGGGCCTATGACCGCTATCACGCCAGCGCCTTCGGTTATTACCTCGAGGCCCTGCTGGTGTTCGGCAAGGTGACGGGCAGGGATCCGCTGTCGCTGGGCGGCAGCGAAACCGTCGCGGACGATATGGGCTTCTCGGCGGACGAGACAAAGAAGCTGCAGCAGCTCGCCCATGACGAGCTGGCGGCGCAGCAGCGGCCTTAACATGCCGCGCTGGTCAACTCTGATCATTACAAATCGGACATCATTCAGAATTGCATGGCGATGCGCCGCCATGCGCGCTCACATCATCAAACCGGCACCAGACCGGGCAAGGGGAGATGTGACATGCAATCGGCAAAGATATTTGCGGCGCTGGCGGCGCTTTCGCTGCTGACCTTTTCGGGCGTGCAGGCCCAGCAGCAACAGGATGGCGCTGCGGCCGTGGCGGCGGCGCGGGGCAATGCTCCCATACTCGCCTGGGCTTCCAAGCCCACCAAGCTGCCGCCCTATACCGGTCCCAACCGGCTGCTGTACCGCTTCGCCGACGTGATGGCCGCCCACAAGGGCAGGCAGGACTGGAAGCAGCAGGTCCACCTGTCGCGCGACTTTGTCGCCAGCTGGATTTCGATGGCGCCGGGCAAGAAGACCAAGACGGTCTTCCATGCCGACGACAAGGCGTTCTGGGTGGTGCAGTCCGGCCAGATGCGGGTCACGATTGAAGGGCAGGCGCCGTTCGTCGCCGGCAAGCATTTCCTGGTGCAGGTGCCCAACCGCCTGACCTACAGCATGGAAACGGTGGGCAGCGAACCGGTGGTGTATCTGGAAGTGGGGCCGGCGGGCGAGCCGCCGCAATACCCCCTCAGCGAGACGCCGACGCCGGTGCCGGGCTTCAAGTACATCCAGGCCACCTATACCGGTCACGGCAACTATGATGCGGTCAACCGGCCCTTCATCGATTTCGAGAAGGAGATCGTGCAGGACGGCAAGAAGACCAGCGTGTGGATTCGTGACGATCACACCTATGTCACCATCCTGCGCTCGCAAAAGGGCGTGACGACGCCGCCGCCAACCGAGTGGGGCCATCTGCACGCGAACTTCCCGGAATTCTGGCTGATCGTCGAAGGCAAGCAGGACTTCCTGGTGGAAGGCGAGAAGCTGGTGACGGTCGGCGATGGCGACATCGTGGCGACGCCCAATGGCCGCTGGCACCGTGCCACCGCCACGGGTGACGCACCGTCCACGCGCCTGGCATTCATCCCGCGTCCGGACAATCTGCACTGGTTCCAGCCCGGTGTGGGCGGCAACTAGAGCAGCGTCGCCAGCAACCGAAGCGCCGCTTCGACGGTCTTGAGCCGGACTTCGCTCCGGCCAGGATCGCCGAAGCGATATTCCTGCACCTGCGTGCCGCTGCCGTTCGACACCGCGATATAGACCAGCCCCACAGGCTTGTCCGCCGTGCCGCCGCCGGGGCCGGCGATGCCGGTGACGGCCACCGCGATGTTGGCCCGCGCATGACGGAGCGCGCCTTCCGCCATAGCCTTGGCCACCGGTGCCGACACCGCGCCATGCGCCGCAAGCAGATCGTCCGGCACCTGCAGCAAGTCCATCTTGGCCTGGTTGGAATAGGTCACGAAGCCGCGCTCGAAGACATCGGACGAACCGGCAATCTCGGTCAGCAGGCCCGCGATCAGGCCACCGGTGCAGCTTTCCGCCGTGGCGATCTTCAGCGTCTTCGCCCGGGCAGCGGCGAGCAGGGCGGTGGCCTGTTGCAAAAGGCCGGGCGCGAAACTCACAGCGGCACCAGGTAGCGCACGGCCACCAGCACGATGCCCGCCATCAGGCCTGCGATCATGTCATCGGCCATCACGCCCAGACCGCCCGCGAAACTGCGTTCTGCCCAGTTCACCGGCCAGGGCTTCCAGATGTCGAACAGGCGGAAGAGCAGGAAGGCCAGGCACAGCGTCACGGCGGCATCCTGCGGCCGCGGCAGCACGCCAAACGTGGGAAGGGCGAACGCACAGGCCAGCCATTGCCCGGCCACTTCGTCGATCACGCATTCCGATGGATCTTCGCGCCCGGTGGCGCGGACATGGGCGTCGCAGGCCGCGATGCCGATGACGAAAGCCAGCAGCGATGCGGCGGCCAGCGCCGGTGATCCGCCAAGATAGAGCAGGGGCAGCGTCAGGATGGTCGCCACCGCGCTCGCCACCGTGCCGGAAGCGACCGGGGCATAGCCAATGCCGCACACCGAGGCGATGACGGTGGCGGCGCGCGGCATCAGAGGCGGACCGTGGCGATGGCCTGGGCGGCGATGCCCTCGCGGCGGCCGGTGAAGCCCAGGCCTTCGGTGGTGGTGGCTTTGACGCTGACCCGCGACAATTCCAGGCCGAGAATTTCCGCGACCTTGGCCTTCATGGCGTCGCGGTGCGGGCCGACCTTGGGCCGCTCGCAGATCAGCGTGACATCGACATGGGTGATGACACCGCCCTTGGCGCGCACCAGCGATGCGGCGTGGTCGAGGAATTTCCAGCTTGCCGCGCCGCGCCAGCGTTCGTCGGTGGGCGGGAAATGCATGCCGATATCGCCTTCGCCGATGCAGCCCAGCAGCGCGTCGGTAATGGCATGCAGCCCGACATCGGCATCGGAATGGCCTTCCAGGCCGTGGCTGTGCGGCAGCTTCAGGCCACAGAGCCAGATGTGATCGCCGGCGGTGAATTTGTGCACGTCATAGCCCGTGGCGGTGCGTACATCGCCTGTTGCGCCCAACAGCGTTTCGGCCAAAGCAAAATCCTCCTTGCGCGTCACCTTGATATTCTTTTCTTCGCCTTCGACCATTGCCACCGTCATGCCCGCCAGTTCGGCCAATGCCACATCGTCGGTCACCTCGGTGGCGGCGTGCTGGCGATGCGCCGCCAGGATCCTGGCATAGATGAAGCCTTGCGGCGTCTGCGCCCGGTAGAGATTTTCGCGCGACACCAGCGTGAAGTGCCCATGCGCATCCCTGCGGCGCAGCGTGTCGGCGGCGGCCACCATCGGCAGGGCGCCCTCGGCGCCGCCTTCCAGCGCCGCGATCACGGCGGCTATGACCTTGGCTGAGACCAGCGGGCGGGCGGCGTCATGGATCAATACGAAGTCGGGCGCATCCTGCCCCAGCGCCTCCAGTCCCAGCCGCACCGATTCCTGCCTTGTGGCGCCGCCGGGGACGGGGGCGGGCAGATCGAGCCCTGCCAGCGCCGCGCGCGCCAGTGCCTCCTGGCCCGGTCCGATCACCACCTGCACCGGATGGCCCGCAAAGGCCTGCACCGTTCGCCGCAGCATGGGCTGGCCGGCCAGCGCCTCGTACTGCTTGGGCAGGCTGGTACCGGCCCGTTCGCCCTTTCCGGCGGCCACGATCAGGACGGCAAAGCGAGGCATTGGAACTCCAGCGAAATTCAGGGAAGCTGGGTACCATTTCCCCTGCTGCGGCGCGATATTGAAGTTGCCTTCGGGCGGGATGCCTATAATATCGCCACCGGTTTCAAGTGATTAAATAGTAGGCAATGGCGCGTCCCGCTTCCAAATCTGGCCCTGCCGCCGTCATCGACCTGTCCAGTGCAGGTCCGATCGCCAGCGCCTTGCCCATGCCGGTGCTGGTCATCGGGGCCGTGCAGGAGGTGCTTTTCGCCAATCCGGCGGCGGAGCAGTTCTTCGACACCAGCGTGGTGCTGCTCAAGAAGCTGTCACTCGCAGACCTGATTCCCTTCGACAGCCCTTTGATGCAGCTGATCGAACAGGCGCGCGAGCGCAATTCCACCGCCGCCGAGCGCGATGTCGACCTGTCCACGCCGCGCAATGGCGAGCGCATCGCCGATGTGACGGTGACACCGGTGGTGGAGCCCGACGGCGCGGTGATCCTCACCCTGCAGGAGCGTGGCCTGGCCCAGCGCATGGATCGCCAGATGGTGGCGCGGGGCGCGGTGCGCTCCATGCACGGCATGGCGGCGGTGCTGGCGCACGAGATCAAGAATCCCCTGGCCGGCATTCGTGGCGCCGCCCAGCTGCTGGAAGAGGCGCTGGAACCCTCCGAGCGCGAGATGACCCAGCTCATCATCGCGGAAAGCGACCGCATCCGCACGCTGATCGACCGCATGGAAAGCTTTGGCGATACCCGCAGCTTCGCGCGTCATCCCGTCAATATCCATGAAGTGCTGGACCGGGTGCGCAAGGTGGCGGAATCGGGTTTCGCGCGCGGCATCACCATCATCGAAAGCTTCGATCCCTCGCTGCCGCCGGTGCTGGGCGACCGCGATCAGTTGATCCAGGTGTTTCTCAACCTCGTGCGCAATGCTGCCGACGCGCTGCCGGAAGCAGGCGGCGAAATCACCCTGACCACCGGCTATCGCCCCGGCGTCAAGTTCGGCGCCGCGGTGGCGGGCGAACGCCTGTCGCTGCCGCTGGAAGTGACGGTGCGCGACAATGGCAGCGGCGTGCCGGCCGACATCATGCCGTATATTTTCGATCCCTTCGTCACCACCAAGGCGCGCGGCTCCGGGCTTGGCCTGGCGCTGGTGGCCAAGATCGTCAACGACCATGGCGGCATGATCGAGTGCGACAGCGTTCCGCGCCGCACGATCTTCCGCGTTCTCCTTCCCAAAGCCACGGCAGAGGCCGCCCGATGACTGCGACCATTCTCGTCTGCGATGACGACAGCGCCATTCGCACGGTGCTCAACCAGGCCCTGGGCCGCGCCGGCTACGATGTCCGCACCACCGGCACCGCCGCAGGCCTGTGGCGCATGGTTTCGGCGGGCGAAGGCAACCTGATCGTCACCGACGTGGTTCTGCCCGACGAAAGCGGCTTCGACCTGATCCCCCGCATCAAGAAGATGCGGCCCGAGCTGCCGATCCTGGTGATGAGCGCGCAGAACACGCTGCTGACCGCGATCACGGCGGCGGAACGCGGCGCGTTTGAATACCTGCCCAAGCCCTTCGACCTGAAGGAGCTGATACAGGTGGTGCAGCGGGCGCTGGCCAGTCCGGGCTCGCGGCGCGAGCAGCCTGCCGATGCCGGTTCCGATCGCCTGCCGCTGATCGGGCGCAGCCCGGCGATGCAGGAAATCTATCGCGCCATCGCGCGACTGACCCAGACCGACCTGACCGTGATGATCATGGGCGAGAGCGGCACGGGCAAGGAACTGGTGGCCAAGGCGCTGCATGACTATGGCAAGCGCCGCTATGGCACCCTCGTCGCCGTCAACATGGCGGCGATCCCCAAGGAGCTGGTGGAAAGCGAATTGTTCGGCCATGAACGCGGCGCCTTCACCGGCGCCACCAACCGTGGCGTGGGCCGCTTCGAGCAGGCCGAAGGCGGCACGCTGTTCCTGGACGAAATCGGCGACATGCCGCTGGAAGCCCAGACGCGGCTGCTGCGCGTGCTGCAACAGGGCGAATACACCACGGTGGGCGGGCGCACGCCGATCAAGACCGATGTCCGCATCATCGCGGCCACCAACAAGGATCTGCGCCAGCTGATCGGGCAGGGCCTGTTCCGCGAAGACCTCTATTATCGCCTCAACGTGGTGCCGCTGCGGCTGCCGCCGCTGCGCGAACGCGTCGAGGATATTCCCGACCTGGTGCGCCATTTCCTGCGCAAGGCCGAGGAAGAGGGCCTGCCGCACAAGTCGCTGGACAATGAAGGCCTGGATATTCTCCGGCGCCATCGCTGGCCGGGCAATGTGCGCGAGCTGGAGAATCTGATCCGCCGCCTGGCCGTGCTTCATGCGGGCGACGCCATTCCCGGCGCTGCCATCGCGGCGGAACTGAAGGAGCCGGTGCGCACGCTCGGCGCCGACGAGGATGGCGCACCGCAATCGCTGTCGGGCTCGGTTGAGCAGTACCTGACCCAGTACTTCCTGGCGCATGGCGACAAGCTGCCGCCGGCCGGCGTTTATGAATGCGTACTGGCGGAAGTGGAACGGCCGCTGATTTCGATCTGCCTGGCGGCGACGCGCGGCAACCAGATCCGGGCGGCCCAGCTGCTGGGCCTCAACCGCAATACCCTGCGCAAGAAGATCAAGGACCTGGGCCTCGAAGTAATAAAAGGCTTGCGCAGCGAATAGCCCCGGAAACCGCCAAGTCCTTGGCAAAGCAGGTTGTAAGATTGCATCGCAGCATTCTTGCAACAGTCCGTGTCTCGGGTACACTCCCGCCGCTCCAACTAGGAACGGCTCACTCCCCAGATGGCGGATACACGACAGCGCCTCACCATGCGGTCGGTCTCACGCCCCTCACGCTGGGCATTGTGGGTCGGCGTTCTGGCGATCCTGACGGGTAGCTTCACCTACGCGGTGCTGAGCGGTCTGACGCCGATCTCGCTGTCGCGCGGCGAAGTCATCGCGCTCCTGGCCCTGAACTATACTTTGGTATTGGCGCTGGTCGGCCTGATCGCCTGGCGGCTGATCCAGCTCTGGACCGAGCGCCGCTCCGGCCGGGCCGGCGCCCGCCTGCATGCCCGGCTGGTGGCCTGGTTCATCGCCATCGCGGTGGGGCCGGCGATCCTGGTGGCGATCTTCGCCGTGGTCACGCTCAACCTTGGCCTGGAAAGCTGGTTCTCGGAGCGGGTCAAGCAGGCGCTGGGCAGCGCGGTGAATGTCAGCCAGGTCTATGTCGATGAGCACCAGGCCGCGATCCTCGCGGACATCCGCTACATCGCCGACAACATCCAGAACGATCCCACCCTGTTTGACCAGAACAAGCAGGTGATCGAAGGCCTCTTCATTGCACGGCTGGGCACGCTGGCGCGCAGCCGGGGCCTGCAGGCCGTCTATCTGTTCGACAGCACCGGCCTGGCGCTGTCCCGCACGGCGCCGCCGGTGCAAACCTTCAAGGATCCGCCGCCGCCCAACCGCTCTGATATTGCGCAGGCGCGACAGAGCGTGGTCGTGGCCAATCCGCGGCCCGACCTGATCACGGCGCTGGTGCAGCTGCAGAAGCTTACCGATGCCTATCTCGAGGTGGTGCGCGTCGTCGATCCCAAGGTTTTCGGCTACTACCTGAGCAATCGCGCGGCGGTGACCGAGTATGACCAGCTCGACCGCAACCGGCAGGAAGTCCAGCTTGCCTTCTTCGCGCTCTATTCGCTGGTCTCGCTTCTGGTGCTGCTGGGCGCGATCTGGTCGGGGCTATGGGCCGCGAACCTGCTGGTGCGGCCGATTTCGTCGCTGATTTTTGCCGCCGAGCGCGTTTCGGAAGGCGACCTGGAAGCGCAGGTGATGGTGGAGCGCGACGATGACGAAATCGGCACGCTGGGCCTGACCTTCAACCGCATGACGCAGCAGCTGGTGGCGCAGCGTACCGAGCTGGTGGATGCCAACCGCCTGCTCGACCAGCGCCGCCGCTTTACCGAGACGGTGCTTTCGGGTGTTTCCGCCGGCGTGGTCGGCGTGAACCATGACGGCAGCATCACGCTGGTGAACCGTGCCGCCGCACGCCTGCTCGATGCCGCGCCTGACGACATGGAAGGCAGCTTCTATGCCGAAAGCATGCCGGAACTGGCGGCGCTGATCCGCAAGGCGATGGAGGAGCCGGGGGCCTGCGCCTCGGGCGAGGTGCAGGTCCGGCGCGGCGCCAAGACCCGCACCTTGTCGGTGCAGGTGTCGGGCGAAACCGACGCACAGGGCTTCGTCGTCACGTTCGACGACATCACGGACCTGGTCTCGGCGCAGCGCACGGCGGCCTGGGCCGACGTCGCCCGCCGCATCGCGCACGAGATCAAGAACCCGCTGACCCCGATCCAGCTTTCCGCCGAGCGGCTCAAGCGCAAATATGCCAGCGAGATCACCACCGACCCGGAGGTGTTCGCGCAGTGCACCGACACCATCGTGCGCCAGGTCGGTGATATCGGCCGCATGGTGGACGAGTTCTCGTCTTTCGCCCGCATGCCCGCGCCGGTGATGCGCCGGGAGAATGCGCAGGAACTGCTGCAGCAGGCGGTGTTCCTGCAGCGCGTCGTCCATCCCGACATCACCTTCGCCACCGAGGCGCCCAAGGACCCGGTGCATTTCGAGGGCGATGGCCGCCTGATAAGCCAGGCGCTGACCAACGTGCTGAAGAATGCTGGCGAGGGCATCGCCGCCCGCCTTGCCAAGGGCGACGACACGCCGGGCCGCATCACCATCGCGGTGGAGTCCAATGGTTCGAGCTTCGCCTATCGCATCACCGACAATGGCGTCGGGCTGCCGCCGGAACATCGTCACCGGCTGACCGAGCCTTATGTCACCACGCGCGCCAAGGGCACGGGGCTCGGCCTGGCGATCGTGCGCAAGATCATGGAAGACCACGGCGGCGAGATTGCGCTGACCGACAGTGAACAGGGGGAAGGCGCACAAGTCATGCTCACGCTTCCCTTCATGCAGAAGAATATGAAAGGCAGGGACGATAATGGCCAAAAACGGCTCGCTTATCGCGTCTGAAATCCTCATCGTCGATGACGAAGAGGATATCCGCGATTTGATTTCCGGCATCCTGGCCGACGAGGGCTATGCCACGCGCGTGGCCGGCGACAGCGAGGCGGCGCTGACGGCGGTGCGGGCGCGCCGGCCCCAGCTCATCATTCTCGACATCTGGCTGCAGGGTTCGAAGCTGGATGGCATCGAGGTCCTGGACGTGCTGACGCGCGAGCATCCGGAATTGCCGGTGGTGATGATTTCCGGCCACGGCAATATCGAAACGGCGGTGGCCTCGATCAAGAAGGGCGCCTACGATTTCATCGAGAAGCCCTTCAAGTCCGCCCGCCTGCTGCATGTGGTCGAACGCGCCCTGGAAGCCGCCCGGCTCAAGCGCGAAGTCCGCGAACTCAAGCTCAAGGCCGGTGACGAGGGCGAGATGGTGGGCAATTCCACCAGTGTCGCGCAGCTGCGCATGCTGATCGACAAGATTGCGCCCACCAACAGCCGCGTGCTGATCACCGGTCCGGCCGGATCGGGCAAGGAAGTGGCGGCGCGCCTGATCCATGGCAATTCGCGCCGCGCCGGCAACGCCTTCGTCGCCGTCAACTGCGCCACGATGGAGCCGGATCGCATCGAGGTCGAATTGTTCGGCACCGAGAATGGCGATGGCCCGCGCAAGACCGGCCTGTTCGAGCTGGCGCATAACGGCACGCTTTATCTTGACGAAGTCGCCGACATGCCGCTGGAGACGCAAGGCAAGATCTTGCGCGTGCTGATCGACCAGACCTTCACCCGCATCGGCGGCCAGACCCGCGTGCAGGTCGATGCGCGCGTGGTCTGTTCTTCCACCCGCGACCTGCGCTCGGAGACCGAGGCCGGCCGTTTCCGCGAAGACTTGTATCACCGCCTCAACGTGGTGCCGGTGCGGGTGCCTTCGCTGGCCGAGCGGCGCGACGACATTCCCCTGCTGGTGAACCATTTCCTCAAGCGGCTGTCGTCGGCATCGGGCCTGCCGATGCGCGAGATCGGTGACGATGCGATGGCGGTGCTGCAGACGCATGGCTGGCCGGGCAATATCCGCCAGCTTCGCAATATCGTGGAACGCCTGCTGATCCTGGCGGGCGATGAGACCGAGGCGGTAACCGCCGACCTGCTGCCCACCGATCTGGGCGGCGGCGCCGGCGGCAGTCGCCGTTCCGGCGACCTGGTGATCTCGCTGCCGCTGCGCGAGGCGCGCGAGATTTTCGAGCGCGATTACCTGGTGGCGCAGATCAACCGCTTTGGCGGCAACATCTCGCGCACGGCCGCCTTTATCGGCATGGAACGCTCGGCCCTGCACCGCAAGCTCAAGTCGCTGGGCGTGGGTTCGGCGCAAGGCTTCAACGCTTGAAATGGGCGCATAAAAAGCCGCCGGGCCGCGTTGCCTATGTCAACGGCCGCTACCTGCCGCATGGCGCGGCGGGCGTGCATATCGAGGATCGCGGCCTGCAATTCGGGGATGCGATCTACGAAGTCGTCTATGTGCAGGCTGGCGTGCCGCTGGACGAAGAGGGGCATCTCGTCCGCCTCGAAAACTCGCTGACGGCCCTGGAGCTGGCGATGCCGATGTCGCGCACGGCCCTGCGTTTCGTGCTGCGCGAGGTCATGGGCCGCAACCGCCTTGCCGATGGACGCCTTTATCTGCAGGTGACGCGCGGCGCCTTTCCCCGCGACCATCCCATTCCCGATGAACAGATCAAGCCGACCCTGATCGTTACGGCCCGCAGCAGCGACCCTGTCATTGCGGCGAAGAAGCTGGCCAGCGGCATCACGGTTGTCACCCAGCTGGACATTCGCTGGGGCCGGCGCGACATCAAGACGACACAGCTCCTGCCCAACCTGCTGGCCAAGACCGCCGCCAAGCGCGCGGGCGCAGGCGAAGCCTGGCTGGTGGACCCGGATGGTTTCATCACCGAAGGCTGCGCCACCAATGCCTGGATCGTCACGGCGGCCGGTGATGTTGTCACCCATCCGCTGGGCCCCGAAATCCTGCCCGGCGTAACCCGCAGCGTGATGCTGGCGCTAGCGGCACAGGCACAGATCGCCGTGGCCGAGCGCAAATTCACGCTGGCCGAGGCGCTGGCGGCGCGGGAGGCGTTTATCAGCTCGGCCTCCGGTGCGGCGGTGCCGGTGCTGGCGATCAATGGCAAGCAGATAGGGGACGGCAGGCCGGGGTCGCTCACGCTGCGATTGCAGGCGCTCTATGGCGGCCTCAAAAGTTGCCTAAACTAGTTTCCGTAAACGTCATTTCCCTCTTTCGCAATTGCAGCAATCCGGTATGCTGGCGACTGCGTATATCTCCGTACGCCACGAAAAATGGGCCAACCCATGAGCGAAAAACAACAGAATCTGCAGGACACGTTTCTAAACGCCGTCCGCAAGTCGAAGTCCGCAGTCACCATCTTCCTGGTCAATGGCGTGAAACTGCAGGGTAATATCACCTGGTTTGATAATTTCAGCGTCCTGCTGCGCCGTGATGGCCAGTCTCAGCTCGTCTACAAGCACGCCATCTCGACGGTGATGCCGCTGGGTCCGATCCAGCTTCAGGACGAGCCGGGCGACGCCTGACATTGGCGAAAGCTAAGTCTGTACAGCGCACCGCGCTGGTGGTGCATGTCGAGCCCAAGGCGCGCAGCGCCCGCTCCCTGCGTGATGCGCAGGCGCGGCTGGAAGAAGCCGTCGGCCTTACCGTTGCCATCCACCTCGATGTCGTCTGGGCGGCCATCGCGCCCCTGGCGCGGCCCGTGCCCGCGACCTTGCTGGGCACCGGCAAGGTCGAGGAAATCGCCGCACAGGCCAGGCTGCTCGAACCCGAGATCGTGATGGTCAACGCGGCACTGACACCGGTGCAGCAGCGCAACCTGGAGAAAGCGTGGGGCATTAAGGTGCTCGACCGCACCGCGCTCATCCTCGAGATTTTCGGCGAACGCGCCCAGACCCGCGAAGGCACGCTGCAGGTCGAGCTGGCGCATCTCAACTATCAGCGCTCGAGGCTGGTGCGATCCTGGACCCATCTGGAACGCCAGCGCGGCGGCTTTGGCTTTCTCGGCGGTCCCGGCGAAAGCCAGATCGAAAGTGACCGCCGCCAGATCTCCGAGCGCATCGTGCGCATCAAGAAAGAACTGGAGCAGGTCAAGCGCACGCGCGGCCTGGGCCGCCAGGCGCGCAAAAAGGTGCGGTACCCCGTGGTGGCGCTGGTGGGCTACACCAATGCTGGCAAGTCGACGCTCTTCAACCGGCTGACCGACTCGCACGTGCTGGCCCAGGATCTTCTTTTCGCCACGCTCGATCCCACCATGCGGGGCCTGAAGCTGCCCGGCGGTACGCGGGTGATCCTGTCGGACACGGTGGGCTTCATCGCCGACCTGCCCACCGAACTGGTTGCCGCCTTCCGCGCCACGCTGGAGGAGGTGCTGGAGGCCGACGTCATCGCCCATGTCCGCGACGTCGCCCATGACGAGAGCGCGGCCCAGAAGGCCGATGTGCTGGCCATCCTGGCCGAGCTGGGGGTGCCGGAAGACCGGCCCATCCTCGAGGTGCTGAACAAGACCGACCTCTTGGAGCAGGGGCCGCGCCAGGGGCTGGAAGAGCAAAGCGGGCGTGGCGTGGCCTATGCCGTGTCGGCCCTGACAGGCAGCGGAATTCCCGCGCTTCTGGCGGGTTTGGAGACCGCCGTGACGCGTGGAAACATCGCAGCAACGCTGAAGCTGGACGCCGGGGACGGGGAGGCGCTGGCCTTCGCCCATCGCCATGCCCAGGTGCTGGAACGGCGGGACAGGGCCGGAAAAGTCACCCTGTCCTTGCGGATCGCACCACAGGATCGCTCCCGGTTTCAGAACAAATTCTTGAAAAAAATCCTGTTTCAAGAGGGCGTTGCAGCCGAACCCTGATGTGGACAATGAAGTCCGCAGCCGGGCAGGGCGCTCCTTGCTACTTGATGCCCTTGGCCTTGGCGTCCTGCCACAGGGCTTCCATTTCCTCCAGCGTGGCCGCCGCAGGGCTTGAGCCCTTCGCCGCCAGCGACGCCTCGATGTGGCGGAAGCGGCGTGTAAACTTGGCATTGGCGGCGCGCAGCGCGGCTTCCGGATCGACCTTCAGGTGCCGCGCCAGGTTGGCGACGACGAAGAGGAGGTCGCCCAGTTCTTCCGCGCGGTCGGCCTGGGTTGGGGCCTCGACCACTTCGCGGGCTTCTTCGGCGATCTTGGCCAGCACATGTTCGGCATTGTTCCAGTCGAAACCGACACTTGAAGCGCGCTTCTGAAGCTTTTCGGCCCGTACCAGGGCGGGAAGGGCGCTGGGCACATCGTCCAGTACGCCATGCTGGGCCTTGGCCTTGCGTTCTTCGGCCTTCAGGGACTCCCAATAGGCTTTCTGGTCTTCGGCATTGTGCTTGGCGCCTTCATCGCCAAAGACATGCGGATGGCGGCGGATCATCTTGGTGGTGACGGCCTCGATCACATCGCCAAAATCGAACAGGCCGGCCTCCGAGGCCATCTGGGCATGGAACACGGCCTGGAAAAGCAGGTCGCCCAGCTCGCCGGGCAGCGAGGTCCAATCCTGTTCCTCGATCGCCGAAGCGACCTCATAGGCTTCCTCGATGGTGTAAGGTGCGATGGTGGCGAAGCTTTGGTCGCGGTCCCAGGGACAGCCGCCTGGCGCGCGCAGCACGCGCATGATCTCGACCAGGGTGGCTATGTCGCGGGAAGGCTTGAGAGTCGTCATGGCGGCACGTTAGGGCGCGGGTGCAGCCGGCGCGCCAGCCATTTCGCCTCAGTCCAATTTATCGTATAAGTAATATTATGGGAAATAATGCCGGTGACTTTGGCCGCAGCCATGATAGAATTGGGGCATGAGCAATGAATCGCCCCCCACCGACATGAAGACCCGCGCCCTGGCGGCGCTCAAGGCAAAACAGGCCGCTGCCGCTGCCTCCAATACCCACGGCGATACCAAGACCCAGGGCAAGACCGGCGCCAAGGGTGCCAAGCAGCCCAAGCAGCGGATCATCCGTCACCAGGGCCGGTAACATGGCGGTCTATGAGAAGCCGCCCAAACGGCCGATCAGCCCGTCTCGCGGCAAGCATCGCCGCGATCTCATAGCCGAATACAACAAGCGCTATGCCGAGCAGCCTGCCACCGGCGATGGCAAGGTGACGTCCGCTCCCAAACCTGACGGCGAAAAAACCTGATACGAGGGTGCCTATCCACCCTGCTCCGTGCGCCAAATAGCAATTGAAATCCGCTGCTTGACGGCAAAACCTGGCGCGCTGCTATCCTCCCCCGGCATTCTGTATTGAATATACGGGGCTTAGGCCCGGATGATCATGCCGTCATGGGCCGGTTCGACGCCCGGCGGCAGCGCCGCCTTCAGGGCTTCATAATCCAGATCGACATGCATGTTGGTGAGGATGGCCCGTTTCGGTTTCACCCGCGCAATCCATTCCAGCGTGCGTTCGACATGGGCATGGCTGGGATGGGGGGTGTGGCGCAGCGCGTCGACGATCCAGTATTCGACCCCTTCCAGCGCCGCGAAGGCGTCCGCGTCAAGGGCGTCCACGTCCGGCGAATAGGCCAGGTTGCCGAAGCGAAACCCCAGGCTGCGAATGCGGCCATGCCCCTGCCCGAACGCCAGCACCGAGACATCGCCGCCGGGGCCCGGAATGTGGTGCGGCACGAAAGGTTCCTCCAGCACATGCGCGCTGACGATGGCCGGATAATCGCGGTCGGGCGGCGTCTTGAAGACATAGCCAAACTTGCGCGCCAGGCTGTCCAAGGCGAACTGGTCGCTCAACAGGTCCAGCTTCTTGCCGCCCTGTGCCAGCGCCAGCACGCGCAGATCATCCATGCCGTGCGTCTGGTCGGCATGGTCATGGGTGATGAGGATGCCATCCAGCCGGCCCACCTGCGCCGCCAGCAACTGCGCGCGCATGTCCGGCGATGTGTCCACCAGGACATTGGTAGTCTGCGCACCGCTACCCCGCTGCACCAGGATCGAGCAACGGCTGCGGCGGTTCTTCGGATTGCCGGGATCACAGGCCCCCCAGTATCCCGCGCCATCGGGCCCGCCCAACCGTGGCACGCCGCCCGAGGAACCGCAGCCCAGGATGCGTACCTGGAGCGTCATGGCTTTGTCTGGTTTGGCGCTGTCGCGCCGGGCCGCTTCGCCTTGGTGAAGAGACGAAAGAAATTGCCGGTGGTGGCGGCCGCGAGTTCTTCCGGCGTCACGTCCTTGAGACCGGCCAGCATGGCGGCGGTGTGCACGACGAAAGCCGGTTCATTGGTCTTGCCCCGGTGCGGCACCGGCGCCAGGAACGGCGCATCGGTTTCCACCAGCAGCCGGTCCAGCGGCACGCTCTTGATGACGTCGCGCAGCGCGCCGGAATTCTTGAAGGTGGCGATGCCGGAGACCGAGATCGACAGGCCCAGCGCCAGCGATGCGTCGGCCAGCCGCTGGGTACCGGTGAAGCAGTGGATCAGGCCGGTGAAGGCGCCCTTCCCCATCTCGTCTTCCAGCACGGCGATGGTGTCGTCATCGGCGTCGCGCGTATGCACGATCACCGGCAATCCTGCTGCACGCGCCGCCGCGATATGGGCGCGGAAACTCATGATCTGTGGCGGGCGCGGGCTGTGTTCATAGTAATAATCAAGCCCGGTTTCGCCGATAGCGACCACCTTGGGATGCGCCACATGCGCCAGCAGCGGCGCGGGATCGGTCACCAGCTCCTTGGCGGATTCATGCGGATGGGTGCCGACGCTGCACCAGACATTGTCAAACCGCTCGGCCATCGCCAGCACGTCGGGAAAGCGCGCCAGCTCGGTGCCGATGGTCACCATCGCGCCGATGCCCGACGCCCTGGCCCGCGCCACCACGCCATCGGCGTCGGCGGCAAGCTCGGGGAAATCGAGATGGCAATGGCTATCGATCAACATTCAGATATTTCCCGAGCGCCGTGCCGTTCCGGCGATCATGCGGGCCGCGCTCAGCACCGTCTGGCGCGGTTCCAGGTTCAGGCCGTCGGAACGGGCGAACAATTCCTCCAGCCGCGCCGCCAGCATGGCCCAGCGCCCGGCATCGCTGCCGGCGCGCGCCCTGGCGCGCACCCGCGTCACCAGCGTCTCGAGCAGAAAGCCGCCATAGAGCGAAAGCCCGTCGCGGATGCGGCTGATCTTCTCACCCAGCGCATGGAGCGCCACCATGTCGGGATCGCGCGCCGCGTCCAGCAAGCGGTCGGCCTCCTGCGCCAGCATGGCGCCATCCCCCTCGGCCAGTGTCAGGGCCGCGCCAATGCTGCCGCCCGAGAGCCGCGCCAGCGCCGCACGTTCCTCACGGTCCGTGCCGGGCAGGAAATTCTCCAGCGCGCGCTCCACCATTGCATCGGGTAGTGGCGAAAGGTCGAGACGGCGGCAGCGCGAACGGATGGTGGGCAGGAGCCGTCCGGGCCGGTGCGACAGCAACAGCAGCATGGCATTCTGCGGCGGCTCTTCCAGTTGCTTGAGAAGCGCGTTGGCGGCGTTCTCGTTCATGTCGTCTGCCGGATCGACAATGGCGACACGCCAGCCGCCCGCGCCCGAGGTCATGCCGAAAAAGCCCGAGAGACGGCGCACTTCATCCACCGGCAATTCGGTCTGTGGCTTGCCGGCCTTGTTGAGGCCGCGCTTGAGCACCAGCAGGCCCGGATGGGCCCGCGCCGCGACCTGGCGCGCCACCGCATCATCCGGTGGCACGGAAAGATCGGCAGGGCCTTCCGCCGTCGCGCCATGACGCAACAAGGTGCGCGCCATGCGATAGGCCAGAGTCGCCTTGCCGATGCCGGGCGGGCCGGTGATCAGCCAGGCGTGGGGCGGGCGGCCACTGCGCAGGGCCTTCGCGGCCAGCGCCAGCGCCTTGTCCTGTCCCAGCAGGTCGGCTGCCTCGCGTGGATGCGGAAAACCGGCAATGCGGTCGGACTCGAAATCCTCGTCACTGGAGATTTTGCGCTTGGCCATGACGAATTATAGGGCGAAACGGGCCTGCACGGCCTCCCAAATCGCCGCGGCGACCTGGGTCTTGTCGCCCGTGGCGTCGATCACCCGGCAGCGGTCGGGCTGGCGCCGGGCGATATCCAGGAAGGCCTTGCGCATGCGCTCGTGGAAATCCTGGTCGAAGCCCTCGAAGCGGTTCTCGAGCCCGCCGCGTGCGCCCGCGCGGGCAAGGCCGGTTTCCACCGGCAGGTCCAGGATCAGCGTCAGGTCCGGCTTGAAATCATCCAGCACGGCGGCATCGATGCGGCGGATGGTTTCGCGTTCCACGCCGCGGCCCGCACCCTGATAGGCGTAGGTGGAATCGTTGAAGCGGTCCGAGACCACCCATTCGCCCCGCGCCAGCGCCGGGCCGATGGTGCGCGCGACATGGTCGGCGCGGGCGGCATAGACCAGCAGCGTTTCGGTGATCGGATTCCAGCGCCCGCCCTCGCCTTCCACCACCAGCTTGCGGATCTGTTCGGCGCCGGGCGAACCGCCGGGCTCGCGCGTCTTCACGACCGTGAGACCATGTTGCTCCAGCGCGGCGGCAAGACGGCGTAGCTGGGTGGACTTGCCCGTACCCTCCCCGCCTTCCAGCGTGATGAAGCGGCCCGGCGTCACAGCCCGATCAACCCTTTCGCCTTGCGCCACAGCCGCACGGCGATGTTGGCCTGCGGCACAGCCTGCGCCGCATAGACCGGCACGGTCAGGTTGGGGAAGTTCGGCGCAGTGACAGTCAGCGCGCCGATGCGCTGGCCCGCCGCGATGGGCGCGGTCAGGTTGGGGTTCATCGTCAGGGCCGTCTTCATGCCCGCCTTGGAATCCACCAGCATGGTCACGGCCAATCCCTGGCCCGCCGTCACCGGCACGGTCAGCGCCGCGCCGTCCGTCACCGGCGCCTGTGCGATCACCTGGTTGGCGGCATAGACCGGGTAGCGGCGAAATTCGCGGAAGGCCTGCTCCAGCAGCCTTGTCGATTCTTCGGCGCGGCGAATATTGGGGAAATAGTCATTGCTGTATTCGGGATAGCGCAGGCCATTGAGCACCAGGATCAGGCGCTGTTCGCCGCGCTTGGCCGAAGAGGTGATGCCGTAACCAGCAAGGTCGGTGTGCCCGGTCTTGAGACCATCAGCACCGGGCAGCATGTTCAGCACCAGGTCACGGTTGGGCTGGGTGATTTCCTTGCCGCGATCACTGACCGTGATGCTCTTCTCGCTGAAGTAGCGATAATATTGCGGATAGTCGCGGATCAGGTGCCGCGCCAGCTTGGCGAGGTCGAGCGCACTCATCAACTGGCCCGCCGGTTCCGGCAGGCCATCGGCGTTGACGAAGGTGGATTGCGCCAGTCCGAGCTGCCTGGCGCGTTCGTTCATCATCCGGATGAAGTTCTGGGTCGTGCCGCCGATGCCCTCGGCCACCACCATGCAGGCGTCATTGCCCGAGGCGATGACGATGCGGCGGATCAGGTCTTCCACCGTCAGGCGATCACCGACGCGGGCGAAGCTGGAAGAGCCGTTCAGGTTGTGCCGCCATGCCGCTTCCGAAACCAGAAAGGTGTCGGTCAGATTTAGCCGGCCATCCTTAATCCGCTGGAAGATCAGCTCGGTGGTCATGAGCTTGGACATGGAGGCCGGCGCCATCGGCGTCGTGCCGTCTTTCTGCCACAGCACCTGCCCGCTCTCGCCATCCATCAGCAGGGCGTGTTCCGCCCGCGTGTCCAGTGCGGCTTTCGCCACTGGCGCGAAGGCGAACAGAAAAGGCAGGACGAGAAGTAAACGGCGCATGCGGACTCCGTGATGTTACTGGTCGACGACGATGCGGGCATCGCCGCCGCCGTCCTGGACATTGATGCGCGACAGCGCGGCATCGGCATCTGATACCGACGCCAGCGGACCGGTCCGCAATCTATAGAGGGTCTGGCCGTTGTGCTGTATCGGCGAAATCTGCAGCCCGCCACCCAGCCTGCCCTGCAGGCGCTGGGCATTGGCGATGCTGCCAAAGGCCCCGACTTGGATATACAGCCGTGTCACCGGCGCCACCGGAACCTGATCCACCCTGCCAGTCGGCTCGGTGGAAACCGATGCCAGCGGCGCCGTGGCCACCGGCGCGGGCATGGCAGCTCTCTGTACCGGCGCGGCGACAGCCGCGCCCGCCAGGGCACCCAGCGTGGCACTGGCCACCTGCCCTGCCGGAGCGGCTGGCAGCGCATTGGCGACTGCGGGAGGAGTATCCTCGATCGGCACACCGCCGCCCAGGTCGGCGCGGCTGAGATAGGTGACGCGTACCTTGGCGACGCCGGCGCGCGTCATGTCAAGCAGTTCGGCGGCGCGGCGCGACAGGTCGATGATGCGGCCGCGCGCGAAGGGGCCCCGGTCGTTGACCCGCACGATGACGGAACGGCCATTTTCCAGGTTGGTGACGCGCACATTCACTGGCAGGGGCAAGGTCTTGTGCGCGGCAGTCATCTTGTCGCCGTCATAGATTTCACCGTTGGCTGTGGGGCGGCCATAGAAGGACGGTCCATACCAGGAAGCGACGCCTGTTTCGTCATAGGTGGGCTGTTCCTGCGGGTAGTACCAGACATTGTCGATCTGGTAGGGCTCGCCGATCTTGTAGCCCCCGGCGCGTGGCGGCAGGCGCACGGGCTGCTCCACCAGCGGGGCTGACGGCGGGGGCGTCGGCGCAGTCAAGGGCGAACTGGCGCAACCGGCAACCAGCAGGCAGATTGCCCCCGGAAGGGCGAGACGCTCGAATCGTACGGGCATGGCCTGTAGACGCTAGATCAGGAGCCGCGCTCAGCAAAGAACTAGTCCAATCAAGCGGATATGTGACGCAGAGCCCTGCCCGGTTCTGGCTGGTGGCTGCGTGGTTTGGGTCTCGTTCCAGGCCGTCAAGGCGACAGCAAAACCACTGGGTTGCGTCCGGCCAAAGGCATCAGTATTGCCTCTCTCAACGGATGGGTGGCCGAGTGGTTTAAGGCAGCGGTCTTGAAAACCGCCGGGCCCGCAAGGGTCCCGTGAGTTCGAATCTCACCCCATCCGCCAAGTAAAGGTTCTTCAAATCTTCAATCTTTGAGCCGCAGCCGACAAGCTGTTGATCGGATTGACTTTTTCTCGGTCACCTCCTGACCAGAGCTTGAAGAAAGTCCCGTCACACTGGGGCTTCAGCGCGATTGAGACGCTGTTCTGCTCAGAACCACCTGACTGAGCAAGTTCGAAAAAATCCAATTGGAGCAATGGGTTACGCGAATTTTCCGTAACCTTCATTGCCGTACTGCCGCGAAAAAGTCAGGAGCTTTTGCGAAAACCCAGGTTTCTTGCGGGTTGTAAGCGGTGGGGATTCGAACCAGCAAATGAATTTCGCCGGACTGCGACTACTTCGTCGAAAGATCCATTCCTGCAACTTGGCCCCGAGCCCTGCAGTCACCTGCGCGAATACCATCAAGAAAGGCGCTGATGGTCTGCACTGTCAGCGTCTGCGTCTTACGTGACATGCCGGTGCCGGCAAAATTCAAATGACTCGCCCCATCTATTACGCCCAACCACTTGCACCCAGG
>CANHNJ010000008.1 GCA_947462105.1 Alphaproteobacteria bacterium | reverse complement strand
TTGAACGACGATCTGCTGCGGCTGTGGCGCGAAGACGATCTGACGGTACTGTTCGTCACCCACAGCGTGGCGGAAAGCTGCTACCTCTCCGAACGCGTGCTGGTGATGACGCCCCGCCCCGGCCGCATCAAAGCCGACATCGCGCTGCCCAAGCAATCCAACCGCGCCCCGGGCTTCCGGCTGTCGCCGCAATTCCTCGATTGCCAGCACTTGGTGGCAGGCGCCCTTTCCTCCCCTGCGCGCGAAGCGCTGGCGGGGGAGGTGGCCGTAGCATCGCTTGCGATGCGAAGGCCGGAAGGGGCAGTAAAGCCATGAAGCGCGCCCTCGACATCGCCATTCCCGTGCTGCTCGCCCTCGCCTTGCTGGCGCTGTGGGAAGCCGTGGTGCGGCTGCGTGAAATCCCGCCCTATGTCCTGCCCGCGCCCAGCGCCATCGCCGCCGCGCTGTGCGCCAACGGGAGCAGCCTTGCCGCCGCGATGGCCTCCACGCTGCTCATCACCGTGAAAGGCTTTCTGGGGGCGCTGTTCGCCGCCGTGCTGCTGGCGATCCTGTTCAGCCAGAGCCGCCTCGCCGAAAAGGCGCTCTATCCATATGCCGTCATTTTACAGGTGACGCCGGTCGTCGCCATCGCTCCGCTAATCCTGATCTGGGTCGGCTTCGAGCGCATCGACATCGCGCTGGCGCTGATCGCCGGCATCATCGCCTTCTTTCCCATCCTGGCCAGCGCGGTGCAGGGCCTGAAATCCGCCGACTTCAACCTGCTCGATCTCGCGCGCCTGTATGGCGCCACGAAACTGCAGACGCTGTGGCGCATCCAGTTGCCCGCCGCCCTGCCCGGCCTGCTCACCGGCATGAAGACCGGCGCCGTCATCGCCCTGATCGGCGAAGTGACGGCGGAATTCGCCGCCGGTTCCGGCACCGCCTCGGGCCTGGCCTGGCGCATCGCCGAGGCCGGCAACCGGCTGGAGATCGCGACGCTGTTCGCCGCCGTGGCGCTGCTGTGCGCCACCGGCGTGCTGCTGTTCGCCCTGCTGTCGCTGCTGGAATGGGCGCTGTTACGCCGCTGGCACGAAAGCGCTATTGCCCGGCAACTTTAACCGGTGCCCACTCGGACCGCTGCGCGGTCCTCCGTGGCGCTCAGTTTTTCTAAGCGCGCTTCGCGCGCGTAAGAAAAACTGGCGCGGTTTCGCGCATCGCCAGCATGCCGATCAGGCCCACGGCCATCGCGCCGGTCATATACCAGGCGGGCGCTAGCGGCGAGCCTGTCACGTCGATCAGCCAGGTGACGACATATTGCGCCGAGCCGCCGAACAGCGCCACCGCCAGCGCATAGAGAAAGCCGAGGCTGCGAGCCCGCAGCATGACGGGATAGCTTTCGGCGATGCTGGTCAGCACGGCGGGCGGAAACAGGCCAATAAAGAACGACATCACGCCCGCCGCCAGCGCCAGCACCGGCCCGGTCGGCGAGAGCAGCATGGCGAAGAAACACGGCACGCCCAGCAGCATCACCGCGCTGCCGCCGATCAGCAGTACGGGCTTGCGGCCGATGCGGTCGCTCAGCCTGCCGCCGGTCAGTGCGCCGGTCATGGCGCAAAGGCCGCAAATGACGGTGCAGATCGAGGCCAGGGTCGGCGCGACGCCCAGCGTGTGCTGCACATAGGTCGAGACATAGTTCATGGTGTAGGTGGAAATGGTGGTGGCCGCGATCATCAGCAGCGCCACACCGGCCACGGCGCGCGATGGCGGCACGACGGCCTCGCCGGACGCGATGTGCAGCGTCTCGGGCAGGCGGCGGCGCAGCATATAGGCGAACGGGATCACGCCTGCGCCCAGCAGCATGGCGACGCGCCAGCCCCATTGGGCGAAGGCGCCCTCCGGCAACAGGCCGCCCAGCACGGCGCCGACAATGCCGACACACAGCACGGCGAAATATTGCGTGGCGTTCTGCAAGGAGACATAGCGGCCGCGCTGGCGCAGCGGCGCCGCTTCCATCAGGTAGGCGGTGGTGGGCCCGACCTCGCCGCCCAGCGCGAAGCCCTGCAGCAGCCGGAACAGCAGCGCCAGCAGCGGCGCGGCGACGCCGATGCTGGCATAGGATGGCGTGCAGGCCAGGCCCGCGATGGAAACGCCCATCAGTCCGAAGGTGGCCAGCATCACCGGCTTGCGGCCGATCCGGTCGCTTAAGCGCCCCAGCACCAGCCCGCCCAGAGGCCGCGTCAGGAAGCCCGCCCCGAACACCGCCAGCGTCTTGAGCAGGCTGGCGGTGGCGGAATCCTGCGGAAAGAAGACCTGCCCGATCTGGATGGCGAAAAAGCCAAAGATCAGGAAATCATAGAATTCCAGCGCATTGCCCGCGACAACCGCCGCAAGCTGGCCTTTGGTCAAATGAGCTTTCACGCCACCCCCGCTCTCGCCGGAAACATGACCCAAATGGGCCAAAATGAAGTACGACATATATGATGTTATTCTGCGAAAACTACACCTGCGGCATGTTCAAGTCTTGATTCCCGAGGCTGTTCATGGGAGGACGCCCGCGTCATGGCCAACACCCTCCAGATGCTGACCGCCAACCGCCTGAAGTCGGGCGATGTCCTGTACCGCAAGGGTTCCGGCTGGGTGCCACTGCTGGCCGATGGCGAGGTTTATCCCGACGCCGCCGCCGCCGATGCCGCCCTGGCCGCCGCGCAGGCCGAACTGCCCCGCAACGAATTCGTCGCGCCCTATCTCTTCGAAGTGCGCCAGGCCAATGGCGTCATCGTGCCCGTGAAGGAGCGCGAGGTCATCCGCGCCGCCGGTCCCACCGTCCATCCCCATACCGGCAAGCAAGCGGGCCAGTACCATGTCTGAGATTGCGCCCAACATGTACCGCTATGACGAGTTCGACGCGCGCTTTGTCGCCGAGCGTACCGAACAGTTTGCGGGCCAGGTGGAACGCCGCCTCACCGGCGAACTGACCGAAGACCAGTTCAAGCCGCTGCGGCTGATGAACGGCCTCTACCTGCAACTGCACGCCTACATGCTGCGCGTGGCGGTGCCCTATGGCACCCTGTCGTCGAAGCAGGTGCGCAAGCTGGCGCATATCGCCCGCACCTATGACAAGGATTTCGGCCACCTCACCACCCGCCAGAACATCCAGTACAACTGGATCAAGCTGGTCGATGTCCCCGCCATCCTGCGCGAGCTGGCGAGCGTCGAGATGCATGCCATCCAGACCAGCGGCAACTGCATCCGCAACGTCACCGCCGACCAGTTTGCCGGTGCCGCGGCCGACGAGATCGAAGACCCTCGCCCGCTGGCCGAGATCGTCCGCCAATGGTCCAGCCTGCACCCGGAATTCCTCTTCCTGCCGCGCAAGTTCAAGATCGCCGTGTCCGGCAGCCCCAACGACCGCGCCGCGCTGGCCTATCACGACATGGCGGTGGAGATCGTGCGCAATGCGCAAGGCCGCACCGGCTACAAGGTGCTGGTCGGCGGCGGCATGGGCCGCACGCCCTACATCGCGCAGGTGATCGGCGACTTCGTCGAGAAGGACGACATCCTGGCCTTCATGGAAGCGGTGATGCGCGTCTATAACGAGCAGGGCCGCCGCGACAACATGTACAAGGCGCGGATCAAGATCCTCACCAATGCGCTGGGCATCGAAGAGATGCGCCGCCAGGTCAATATCGAGTTCGCCGAGATCAAGCAGGCCGGAACGCTCCAGCTTCCGAAGGAAGAGCTGGACCGCATCACCGCCTATTTCGCGCCGCCGGCCTTTGAAACCGGGCTTTCCGACACCATGCCGGATGCCGGCCCGGCCTTCGCCAACTGGGTGCGCACCAACGTCACCGCCCACAAGGCCAAGGGCTATGCCATCGCCACCATCACGCTGAAGACGCCGGGCCAGGTGCCGGGCGATGCCACGTCGGACCAGATGGATATCATCGCCGGCCTGATGGACGAGTTCAGCGTCGGCGAAGTGCGCGTCACGCATGAGCAGAACCTGGTGCTGCCGCATGTCCGCAAGAAAGACCTGCCCGCGATCTTCGCGAAGCTGCGCGAGCTGGACTTCGCTTCGCCCAATGCCGGGCTGATCACCGACATCATCGCCTGCCCCGGGCTGGATTATTGCGACCTCGCCAATGCCCGCTCCATTCCCATCGCGCAGAAGATCGCGCGGACCTTCGAAGACCTGGACCGCCAGCACCAGATCGGCGAGCTGAAGATCAAGATCAGCGGCTGCATCAATGCCTGCGGCCACCATCATGCCGGTCACATCGGCATCCTGGGCGTCGACAAGAAGGGCGTCGAATTCTACCAGTTGCTGCTGGGCGGTTCGGGCGCCGAAGACGCCAGCATCGGCACCATCATGGGCCCCGGGTTCACCGAGCACGAGATTACCGGCGCGGTCGAGCGCGTGGTCGAGGTCTATCTGGCCCAGCGCAAGGACGGCGAACGCTTCCTGGACACCTATCGCCGCATCGGCATGGAGAAGTTCAAGGCCGCCGCCTACGAGACGGTGGCGGCGTGACCAAATTGCTCAAGAGCGGCGCCTTCGCCGCCGATGCCTTCAACACCATTGCCGATGACACCGCCCTGCCGGAAGGCGCGGTGATCGTCAGCCTTGCGCGCTTCGAGAAGGAGCGCGAAACGCTGCTGGCCCGCAACACGCCCATCGGCGTGCGGCTTAAGTCGGACGAGAACCCCACCCGCCTGGGCGCGGATGTGAACCGCCTGTCGCTGGTGGCGCTGGAATTCCCCAAGTTCCGCGATGGCCGCGCCTTTTCCTGGGCGCGGATGCTGCGCACGCGGTTGGGCTTCAAGGGCGAGATCCGCGCCGTGGGCGATTTCCTCTTCGATCAGCTCAGCTACCAGCACCGCGTCGGCTTCGACGCCTGGGAAGTGCCGGACCATTTCACGGTCGAGATGTTCAACACGGCGCTGGCCGAGATGACGGACGTCTATCAGCCCGCCGCCGACGGCAAGAAGACGATCCGGCAGCTTAGGGCGCGGTAGAGCCCTCAAACGCCATTGTCATGGCCTAAAACACACTGTCATGGCCCGCAAAAGCGGGCCACCCAGGTGGTCGCAGAGCGCGCTGACTGCCGGGCTCGCGCCTCACCACTTTGTAACCTCCACCGCCCCGCCGTTCATTTTGGGTTCAGCCGGGTTTGGTCATGGTGCCTGCCATTGGGGTCACGACCATTATCGAACTGGAGATTTCATGCGCAAAAACCTTCTCACCCTTTCGCTGTCCCTGATGCTGGGCGCGGGCGCAATTGCCGCCATCGCCGCCTCCACCGCGACGGCCCAGCCTTCCGACCGGCCGCTGCGCCTGGCCCAGGCCCAAGGCCCGCAACAGGGCCGCCCCGGTCCGCAGGGCCGCTTCCAGGGCACGCCGCCCAGCCCCGAACAGATGGCCACGCGCCGCGCCGAGATGTGCGGCGGCATGCATGCCCGCGCGGCGGGCCGCCTGGCCGAGCTGGAAGTCCGGCTTGAACTCACAACGGGCCAGCGCGCCGCCTTCAACAAGTGGCGCGACACCCGCATCGCCGCCGCCAAGCGCCGCGCCGACACCTGTGCCACCGCGCCCCAGGGCCGTGGCGGCCGTGGTCCCGCCAATGCGCAGAACGCCCAGGCGACGCCGCCCAGCCCGGTCGAACGCATGGCGCGCCAGGAACAGATGCTGCGCCAGCGCCTTGCCGACCTCACGGCGGAACGCCCGGCGCTCGAGGCGCTCTTCAACAGCCTGACCCCGGAACAGCGGCAGAAATTCGCCGCCGTGGGTGGTGGCCCGCGCGGCATTGGCCGTGGCAACCAGCGCGGCCGCATCGGCATGATGATGCAGGGGCGCATGGGTGGCGGTGGCGGTCCGCGTGGTCCGATGGGCGGCATGCGTGGGCCCGGCGGCCCGGGCGGCCCCGGCATGGCGCCCCCGCCGCCGCAATAAGCGTCACGAAAGCTTGCAGAAAAGGCGCCGGTTCCCCGGCGCCTTTTTTCTTGCGCCGGGGGGCAGCGTGCCCCACAAACCGGCATGACCGTGCCCACCACCACCATCGCGCCGCTGGCCTCGCTGCCGCGCTTCACCGCCATCACCAAGGCGATCGAGGCGCTGAAGCCGTCGGAGCCGCTCTACCTGCTGCACCCGGAAAAGTTCACCGCCGCCGCCAAGCAGTTCCTGGAAGGCTATCCCGGCGACGTGCTCTATGCGGCGAAGTCCAATCCGCATCCCTATGCGCTGGAACTGCTGTGGAACGCGGGCGTCCACCATTTCGACACTGCCTCGCTGGGCGAGATCGAAGGCGTCAAGGCGGTGCTGCCCGAAGCGATCTGCCACTTCATGGCGCCGGTGCGCCTGCCCGGCCAGGCCCGCGCCGCGCTGGAAAAGCATGGCGTCACGGATTTTGTGGTCGATAGCGATGCCGAGCTGGACAAGCTGCTGGCCGAAATCGGCGATGCAAAGAAGATCCGCATCTTCGTACGCCTGGTCGCCAGCCTGGGCGGCGCGCTGCTGGAGATGTCGAGCAAGTATGGCTGTGCGCCGGAAGAAGCCGCCTGGCTGCTGCAGCGCGTGCAGGCATCGGGGGCGCAGCCCTGCCTGACCTTCCATGTCGGCAGCCAGTGCCTGTCGCCCTTTTCCTATGCCCAGGCCATCGAGATCGCCAACCGCACCGTGACGCTGGCGGGCGTGGCGATTGTGGCGCTGGATATCGGTGGCGGTTTTCCCGCCGCCTATTCGGGGCAGGAGCCGCCGCCCTATCACTGGTATTTCGACATGATCAAGGAAGCCTTCGCCAACATGGATGCGCAGGATGTCGCCAAGATGTGCGAGCCGGGCCGCGCCTTGTGCGCGCCGGGCATGTCGCTGGTGACACAGGTGGTGCTGCGCCGGGGCGACCGGCTGTATCTCAATGACGGCATTTACGGCAGCTTCGACGAACAGCGCTTCGCGAGCTTCGACGAGGATTATCCGCCCAGCGCCCTCACGCTCGATGCCAAGGGCAAGGCCAGGACGCCAACCGGCGAATTGCGGCCCTTCCGCGCCTTCGGCCCGACCTGCGATTCCGCCGACAAGCTGCCGCGCCCGCTGATGCTGCCCGATGGCCTGAGCGGCGGCGATTACATCGTCTTTGGCGCGATGGGCGCCTACACGGTGTCGTCGCGGTCAAATTTCAATGGCTACTATCCGGATAACTGGGCCGTCGTCGTCGCCTAGATCTTGTCGTCATCCCGCTTGCTGGAACGGCGCGACAGGCCGTTATGGCGCGTCACCGTGCCGTCGGGATGGATGATGCGGCCCGACCCGGCGATGCTGGTGTCGATGGTCTGGGGTTCGGTCTTCAGCCGCACCGTGCCCGAACCGGCAATGTCCACCGACAGGCGCGCGCGCGGCGCGACCTCGGCATCGCCGCTGCCCGCGACATCGATATCCACGTCCGCCGCATCAAGAGCGCCGAAGCGGCCCCGGCCGGAACCGGCGATATCGAAATCCAGCCTTTCGCCGCGGCCGGACGCCGTGACATCGCCCGAACCGGAGATGTCGATGCGCAGTTCGGCCTGGTCCAGCCCTTCCAGCACCATATTGGCCGAGCCATGCACCGCGAAGCGGCGGAACTCCTGGCCCGGCAGGGTAATGGTCAGCCGCTGGTTGCGCGCATTGCGCAGGCGGCAATCCATCACCAGGTCGTTGTCGTCGATCTGCACATGCGGCAGCAGCGCCGCATCGCCTTCGATCACGATCTGCTCGCCCTGGCCCCGGCGATAGCTGACATTGGCCGGCAGGTTGATGGCGATGTCGTCGCCCGCATGCCAATCCAGGTTCCGGGTGCCGCGCTTGTTCGCCAGCGTGATGTCGCAGGCTTCGCCATCCCAGTTGTTCCAGTCGATCTTCGCCAGTTCCGGGGTGACCACCATCGCCGCCGGGGCGATGCAGACCGCGCCCATCACCAGGCCCGAGACAGCAATGATCGCAAGTTTGTTCGACATGGTGTTCTCCTCAGGCCGTGACGGTGTTGATCAGGCGGAAATGCAGCCGGGCATATTCGACCAGCGCCTTGATGATGTTTGCCAGCAGCCAGAACAGCGCGCCCAGCCCGGTGCCGGTGGCGATCAGGCCGATCCCCGCCAGCGCCGCCGCCAGCACCAGCGCCGCACTGCCGGTCATGCCGAACAGCGCCCAGCCCGGAATGAGCGCGCCCAGCAGCAATGCGAAACCGAACGCCACCAGCCCCACCGAGGCGGCGGCGAAACCGGCAAAGACCCCCAGCAGCATGCCCAGCACGGGCAGCAGCAGCATCACATCCACCGCCGCCAGGCCCAGCAGCGCCAGCACCGCGCCGGCCATGTTGCCGAGCGTGCGGTCGGCTTCCCAGCGGCGGAAGCCGGCTTCGGCCTTCAGCTCGCGCGCCAGGCGGCCGGGATCGCCCAGCGCATGGGAAATCTCGTGCTCGGTGCGGCCCTGGGCCAGGCCGTCGGTGAAGTGCGCCTCGTAATCGTGCATCACGTCATGGATATAGTCGGGCGCCAGCCCTTCCAGCCCACGGCGCAGGCGCGACAGAAACTCGTTGCGGTTCATGCCACCTCTCCCAATATCTTTTGGACAGAGGCTTCGAACGCCTTCCAGTCCGCGATCTGTGATTTGAGCGCCAGCGCGCCGGAGCGCGTCAGCTTGTAATATTTGCGCGGCGGGCCCGAGGCCGACTCCACCAGATAGGTGGTGACCAGGCCTTCATTCTGCATCCGCCGCATCAGGGGATAGACCGTGCCCTCGCCCATGCCGACGGCATCGGCCATCTGGCTGGCGATCTCATAGGCGTAATTGTCGCCCCGGGAGAGCAGCGCCAGGACGCACATCTCCAGGACGCCCTTTTTCAGTTGTACTTGCAGCGATTCTGACATGAGTACCTTCTAACACACGGTACCTTGTGACGCAAGATACCATTTTCGGCCAGGTTCACAAAACGTCACCAACCAATCCTTAACGGGCCCGGGTGCAGGCTTTGGCCATGACCACCAACCCGCGCCTCGCCAACCTGCTGGAATTGGCCGACAAAGGCCCCGCCCTGCGCGCCGCGCTGGCCGAGGAAGCCGGCGCCCTGCTGCTCGAATGGCCCGCCGACTGCCCCATCGAGATGCGCCCGGTGTTCGAAAACCTGCTGGCCAAGACGGTGCGCGACCTCGATTCCGACACCCGGGCCCGCCTGCGCGTGCAGCTCTATGCCGACCGCGAACTTTGCGCCCGCATCCTGCCGCGCGAAAATCCGATTCCGTCATTGATCGCCGCCGCCCGCGAAGGCGAAACCGTGATCCCGCGCCTGGCCGAAACGCTGGGCCTGGACGAAACCCGCGCCAGCGAGATCCTGAAAGAGAAAAGCGGCGAGGCGCTGGCCATCGCCTGCAAGGGCGCCGGGCTCAGCCGCGCCGCTTTCTCCACCCTCGCGCTGCTGGCCTATCCGCGCCGCGAGCGTATGGCCGAACGCCTGCGCGTCTATGACAGTGTCGCCACGCTGGATGCCGCGCGCACCCTGCGCGCCTGGCGCAGCGCGAAACTGCGCCAGGCGGCAGCCGAGTAGCCTTTAGCGCGGCTTCTTCATCACCGTGATGCGGCCCACGCTGGTATCACCGGCGTACAGATTACCTTGGCGGTCGAAGACGAAGTAGCTGGCTTCGGTGAACTGGCCCGGGCCGATGCCCATGCCGTTGCCGACGGCGCCCACCACCTTGCCGCTGGCGCGGTCCAGCTTCAGGAACTGGCCGTCCTGGCCGCTGCCCATCCAGGGATTGCCTTCATTGTCGAAATGGAGGGCGCAGACCAGGTTGCGGGTCAGGATGGTGCGCAGGAACTTGCCGTCGCCGCTATAGACCACGATGCGATACTGCTCGCGGTCGCCGATCCAGACATCGCCGGTGCGCGGGTCCACCGCCAGGCCATGCGCGTCGTTGAACTTGCCCTGCCCGACTTCATTGCCGAACCATTGGCGGACGAACTTGCCGTCGCTGGTGACCTGCAGGATGCGCGGCGCGCCGATATTGTTTTCGGGATCGGTGTTGCCGGCATCGTTGGGGCTCTCATTGGCATGGCCCATCGCGATATAGGCGTCGCCATTCTTCGCAAACGCCACCATCACCGGCTGCCACAGCAGGCGCTGGCCCTTGGCTTCATCCCAGTCGCCGCGCTTGCCATTGGTGCCGATGGTCAGCAGCAGCTTGCCGTCGGGCGAGAGCTTCTGGACCGTGGACATGCCGGCATCGGTGATCCAGACATTGTCCTGCGCATCCACCGCCAGGCCATGCGCCTTGGAGCGATGCGTGATGACGTCATCGCCCACCGACAGCACCAGCTTCTTGTTGGCGTCGAACTTCATCAGTTGCGCTTCACCCGGGGCGCGGCGCTGGAAGGCCCAGAGATTGCCCTTCGAATCCAGGCCAACCGACGGCAGGCCGCCCAGGCCGCGCGGCAGGTTGTAGGAATAATCCGGCGTCCAGCCCGGCATCGGGTTCCAGAAGACGCGCATCATCTGGCCGCGCGGAAAACCGCCACGGCGGCCGCAGACGATGGAGCCCTGGCAGCCCGGCACATCATCGGTGGCGCGGATCGGGCTGGGGCCGGTGGGGCGCGCCACGGTCACGGTGCCGTCGGGCGCGACCAGCGTATGGCCGGTGGGATCGGGAAAGCTGGGTTTGTAGGACCAGGCGGGCGAGCCATTGGCGGCGGGCCCGGACGTGGGCGGCACGGTCTGCGCCAGCACCGGAGTCACAAGCACGGCAAGGCCGAGCAGCATCAGCTTCTTCATGGCGTTTCCCTGTTTTGTTGTTGGGGAAAGCCTAGTCGCTTCGCTGCAGGGACGGAAGATGCCGGATGCGATACCGCAGTGCGAAATCAGGCCTTCTCGGCATTCACGTCGTGACGCTCTCTGGTTTTCAGGAACTTCACATGGGGATAGCGATCGGCGACATAGCCGACTTCCCAGGCGCTCTTGGCCAGGAAGACCGGCGCGCCGTCGCGGTCGGTCGCCATGCCGCCCTGGTTAGCGGTGCGGAATTTCTCGATCTCGGCAGCCTCGCCGCCCAGCCAGCGCGCCGTGTCATAGGGCGACGGCTCCAGGTCGGCATCCAGGTCATACTCCGCCACCAGCCGCGACTTGAGCACATCGAGCTGCAGTGCGCCGACCACGCCCACGATCCATTGAGAACCGATGACGGGCTTGAAGACCTGCGTCACGCCTTCTTCCGCCAGCGATTCCAGCGCCCGTGACAGGTGCTTCTGCTTCATCGGGTCCGACAGGCGGACGCGGCGCAATATTTCCGGCGCGAAATTGGGAATGCCGGTGAAGACGACATTGCCGCTTTCCGACAGCGTGTCGCCGACGCGCAGCACGCCATGATTGGGAATGCCGATAATGTCGCCGGGCCAGGCCTCGTCCACCGTCTCGCGCTCAGACGCGAAGAACAGGATCGGGTTGTGCACGCCGATGGTCTTGGCCGTGCCCGACTGCTTCAGCTTCATGTTGCGCTTGAACTCGCCCGAGGCCAGCCGCAGAAAGGCGACGCGGTCGCGATGGTTCGGGTCCATGTTGGCCTGGACCTTGAAGACGAAGCCGGTGACTTCCTTGTCGCCCGGCTGGGCGGACTTGCCGATGGCGGCCTGGGCGCGCGGCGGCGGTGCGAACTGCGCCAGCGCGTCCAGCAATTGCGCGACGCCGAAATTCTTCAGGGCCGAACCGAAATAGACCGGCGAGAGATGGCCTTCGCGATAGGTGGCGAGGTCGAACTGCGGCAGGCCCTCGGTGGCGAGGCTGACATCATCCGCCAGCTTGGCGGCCTCTTCCGCGCGCGGCACCTGGTTGTTGTAGGCGATGAAGGCGCCGCTGTGCAGGTCCTGCATGCCGCGAAAATTCAGTCCCATGCCGCAGGGCCACATCATCGGCGCAGTCTCGATCTGCAACTGGTCGGCCAGTTCGTCCAGCAGCTCGAAGGAATCGCGGGCTTCGCGGTCCATCTTGTTAACGAAGGTCATGATAGGGATGTTGCGCAAGCGGCAGACCTCGAACAGCTTGCGGGTCTGCGCCTCGATGCCCTTGGCGGCGTCGATCACCATCACGGCGGAATCCGCCGCCGTCAGGGTGCGATAGGTGTCCTCGGAAAAGTCTTCATGGCCGGGCGTGTCAAGCAGGTTGAAGACGGCATCCTTGTATTCAAAGGTCATCACCGCCGAGGTGACCGAGATGCCGCGCTCCTGCTCGATCTTCATCCAGTCGGACTTGGCGCGCCGCGCTTCGCCGCGCGCCTTGACCCGGCCCGCCGCATGGATGGCACCACCCAGCAGCAGCAGATGTTCCGTCAGCGTGGTCTTGCCGGCGTCGGGGTGGGAAATGATGGCGAAGGTCCGGCGTCTTGCGGCTTCGCTGGCAGGGGTGCGGCTCATGCTGCGGGGGTTAGCAGGGGCAGCGGATCAGTGCAACAAAACAGCCACCAGGCTGGCTGCCAGCGCGCAGAAAGCCACCACCGCCCAGGACGGCGCGCGCAGGAACAGCAGCAAGCCCAGGGCCAGCAGCGCGATCCCGGCATCGGCAGGCGTGAACACAGCCGCTGTGATGACGGGATCGTACAGCGCCGCCGCCAGCAGGCCGACCACCGCCGCGTTGACGCCCAGCAGCGCCGCACGCAATGCGGGCCGGTGCGCCACCGCCTGCCACAGCGGCCAGCCGCCCGCCACCAGCAGCAGCGACGGCAGGTAGATGGCGAACAGGCACAGCGCTGCGCCCGGCCAGCCCGCGATCTTCATGCCCAGGAAGGCGGCGAAGGAAAAAACCGGCCCCGGCATCGCCTGCGCCGCGCCATAGCCGGCGAGGAAATCGCCTTCGCCGACCCAGCCGGGCACGACCAGCGCTTCCTTCAGCAGCGGCAGCACGACATGGCCGCCGCCAAAGACCAGCGCTCCGGTGCGATAGAAAATCTCGAACAGCGCGAGGTCGCGATGCACGAAAGCCAGCAGCGGCAGGAGCAGCAACACGGCGAAAAACAGCACCAGCAACAGCGGCGCATGGCGCGGCATGCGGGTAGTGGCGCGGGGCGCGTCGCCGGCCTGCAGCAGAGCTGCACCCAGCACACCGCCCGCCACGATCACGCCGATCTGGCCCAGCGCGCCCGGCACGAACAGCGCCAGCAGGCCTGCGCCCACCGCCAGCGCGCGGCGCTGCCAGTCCGGCGTCAGGCTTTTGGCCATCAGCCACAGCGCCTGCGCCACGATGGCGACGGCCGCCAGCTTCAGGCCATGCACCCAGGGCGCATGGGCGGCATCCCCCAACTGGTTCAGGAACAGCGCAAACAGCGCCATCAGCAACACCGATGGCAGGGTGAAGGCGATGAAGGCCGCGATCAGTCCCGCCGTCCCCGCGCGCATCCCGCCCAGCGCCATCGCAACCTGGCTGGAGGCGGGGCCGGGCAGGAACTGGCAGAAGGCGACGATGGCGGCATAGCGGTCTTCATCCAGCCAGCGGCGGCGCGTCACGAATGCGGTGCGGAAATAGGCCAGGTGCGCCACCGGCCCGCCAAAGCTAGTCAGGCCCAGTCGCAGGAAGATCGCGAAAACCTCAGACACCTTTCATCACCCGGCGCGCCCGCAGATACATCTCCATGCTGCGCATCGTGAACAGGGCGGCGGTGAAGACGATCAGCGCATCGGTGATCAGCAGAACATCCAGGTGCCAGGCCCGGCCTTCCAGCCGCAGGCCGGTGCTCAGGCCGCTGCGTCCCAGGATCAGCGCCAGCATGATGATGATTTCAAGCTGGCCGCCCTGCACCATCAGCGTGCCATCCTCGGGATGAACCTCGATCGTCATGGTGCGGCCCATATACCAGCCCGCCACCGCACCGGCTGCGCCGGCCGCCAACAGGATCGCCCATTCGTTCAGGTTGAAATGCCGGGAAACGCCCGGCACCGGCGCCCACAGGATCAGGGTCGCCACCACCATCAGCACGGCGGGCCGGATCCACAGCCGTCCCAGCTTGAGCGGCTGTCCCTTGGAGAGCTTGCGCATGCGGAAATAGACGATCGGCAGCACGATCAGCAGCGGCAGGAAGGGCAGCAGGGCGCGAAGCGGATGATCGGGCGGCATAAGCCGAAATTACACGATTTCCTCGTCCACGAAAGCGCGGCCCTGGCGGTCTTCGATTTCCAAAATCCACAGATCAGGATCGAATTTCACCTGTTTGTCACACCAGGCCTGCGCCGTGCTTTCCGCGCCCCAGTCACCCAGCGCTTTCGCCCAGGCCAGCCTGCCATCGCCCAGGCGCACCTGGTTGAGAACCAGCGCGGTACCATCCAGCCGCGACAGGCGCAGGATCACCGCGCCTGCTTCTTCCGCGCCCTTGCGCACGATGAAGGCGGAAGCACCGGCCACTTCGGCGCGCCGGATCAGCGCGCGCACAAAGATCCCGGCCTTGAGACGCGGTGTCGATTCCATGACGCTGTTCTAGGCGATCAGGAAGCGGCGCGAAACCGCGCCGGGCCGTCACCGGCCAGCCACGCGCCATCGACCGCCGCCTGCGGCAGGCGCACCGTCACGCAGGTGCCAATCCCCAGCGTGGAGGCGATCACCACCTCGCCGCCATGCAGCGCCGCCAGCGCCTTGACCAGCGCCAGGCCCAGCCCGGTGCCTTCCTTGTCGGCGTGGCCAGCCTGTTCGAAAGGACGGCCCAGCTTTTCCAGGTCTTCCGGCGCGATGCCCGCGCCGGTATCGGTCACGGCCAGCAGCAGGCCTGCGCCTTCCACTTCCGCCGCAAGGGTGACGCGCCCGCCCGGCGGGGTGAACTTGATGGCGTTAGACAAAAGATTGACCAGGATCTGCTTCACCGCCCGCTTGTCGGCAAAGGCCAACTGCGCCACCGGCCGCAATTCCACCGCCAGTGTCACGCCGGCGCGCTCCGACATCAACTGCACAAAATGCACGGCGCTTTGCGCCACGTCCGGCAGGGCGAGCAATTCTTCCTGCAGGGTGAACTTGCCCGCCTCGATCTTGGCCATGTCGAGCAGGCCGTTGATCAGCTCCAGCAGGTGACTGCCGCTTTCATGGATCAGGCCGGAATATTCGCGGTAGCGCGCCCCGCCCAGCGGGCCGAACATTTCCCGCTCCATCACCTCGGAGAAGCCGATGATGGCGTTGAGCGGCGTGCGCAGGTCGTGGCTCATGTTGGCGATGAAGCGCGACTTGGCCAGCGTCGCCGCTTCCGCAGTGTTGCGGGCGGCCTTCAGGGCGGCTTCCTCTTCCTTCCAGGCGCTGATGTCACGGATCACCGCCACGATCTCGCCGCCGCCATCGGCGGTGATGGGCGCACGGGTGCAGCGCAATTCCGTCCAGACATGATGGCCCGCAGCATGGCGCAGCCGCGCCGCCGCCGTGCCGGGACGGGACGGCCAAAATAGCTGGCGTCCCGGAACAGCGTCTGTATGGCGGGCAGGTCGTCGGGATGGGCGAGATCGCGCGGCGTCAGCCCTTCGAGTTCCACCGGGACGCGGCCCAGCAGCACCAGCGCCGCCCGGCTGGCGCCCAGGATGCGCCCATCGGGGGCATGGCGGGTGATCAGGTCGCCGGTATGCTCGGCCAGCATCGGCGCAGGCCCGGGCCGGGACGGGACGGCGATGCCTGCCCCAAAAGCCTCAACAGTCTTTCCATGATGGTGGTCTTAACGGCCATTAAGCTTTCAAGCCCGGCAAAGCTGCGCAGGACGCCATTTCAGGCCGCAACCTTTAACGAAAGCTGAAGAACCGCCCGCACCGTTAGGATATGCACAAGCTTTGCGGCCCGCCGCCCGTACCGGCCTGATCGGTGGAGAAGCGGCCTAACCTTTCAGCAAGGCGAAAGCCCGCAAACTGGCCGCTCTCCCAGGGGCTTGGCCACCTTGTCCGCAGTGCCGCACCTCCAATATGATCCGCAGACGGATGAACTCCTGCCGGCGCTGGATTCGCTGCGCATCGCGATCACCATCTTCGATCCGCAGGGCCGGCTGATCCACGTCAACCGGCATTTGAATTTCATTTTCCCCACCTTGCCGCCGCTCGCCCCCCTGGTGGGCGAGCCCTATGAAGAGCTGGTGCGGCGCGAACTCGCCAGCGGCGCCATCGCCAAGTCGGCACGGCCGCAGGGCGACGAGGCCTTTATCGTCGCCCGCCTGTCACAGTTGCAGCCCGGCGCGTTTGCACCGCGCGATGTGAAGCTGTCCGACGGCCGCATTCTCGAACTCAAGACGCGCCGTGATGCGGTGGGCCGCACCGTGGTGCTGTGGACCGACGTCACCCAGGCCCGCCATCACCTGGCGCGGCTGGAGGAAGCGGTGGCGCTGTCCGCCGACGCCGTGGTCTTCTACGACAAGGCCGAACGCTTCCTGATGGGCAACGACCTCTATGCCCAGATCGCCGGCGTGAAGCTGGAAGAGTTGCGCGGCCGCAGCTTCTTGGACGTGGTCACGCGCGTCGCCCAGTCGGGCCGCATCGTCCTGGACATGCCGCTGGAGTAATGGCTGGCCCGGCGCGTGGCGGGCCATCGCGCCGAAGCCTCCGTCGCAACCCTGAAAACCCATGCCGGCACGGTCTATCTGGTGCGCACCCGCGCCACCGCCGATGGCGGCCGGGCCCTGGTCTTCACCGACATCACCGACAAGACCCGCGCCGAAACGGCGCTGGAGCTGGCCGAACAGGCGCTGGTGGAACAACGCGCCCATGCCGAAGTCTATCTGGCCGATCTCTATGACTGGCTGGACCGCGCCAGCGTCGAAGCCGAAGGCGCCAAGACGACGCTGCTGCGCGCCATGAGCCACGAGCTCAAGACGCCGCTCAACGCCATCCTGGGCTTCTCCGACCTGATGATGACCCTGGCGGACAATCTGTCCCCCGAACAGGTGCGTGAATATGCCGGGCTGGTGCACCAGGGCGGCAGCAACCTGCTGCGGCTGGTCAACCAGATCATGGACCTGACCAAGCTGGCCACCGGGCGCTATGACCTGCGCTGCGTGCGGCTGGATGCCGGTCTTGGCCTGCTGCAGGCGGCGCAGAGCTGCGCCACCGCCGCCGCCACGCGCGGCATCACGATCGACAGCCAGGATTGCGGCGCGGGCCTGATGATCGAGGCCGATGAAGGCGTCTACGACGCCATGATCGACCAACTGCTCTACAATGCGCTGACCTTTGCCCATGCCGACGCCACGGTGCGATTGTCGGCGCGCCTGGATGGCGCGCTGGTGGCGGTGACGGTGGCCGATAACGGCCCCGGCGTGAAACCCCGCGACCTGGAGCGCATCCTGCGCCCCTTCGAACAGGCGGGCGCGGTCACCGAACACGCCAAGGGTTCGGGCCTGGGCCTGACGCTAGTGAAGGCCTTTGCGGAACGGCATGGCGGCAGCCTTGCCATCCAGAGCGCCCCCGGCGAAGGCTTCGCCGCGACGATTACGTTCAGGGCCGCTTCCTAGCAGCCCTTTGATGCTTTGCCGTGCGACGCACGGCGGGGCGGGCCTTATCGTAAACGGCCATTCACCATCTGGCGCGTGGAACCCAAGCTTGCAAAAGCCCCACCGGTGAAGCCGCAAGGCCCGTTTTCCGGGGCTTTGGCGCGCCGGCGTTAAACGTCCCGACAATTTGCATCGAATTTTAATCACACACGATTCAATCGCGTCTCGATTTTGAATCGAAGCGCAACGTTACCATCAGCATGGCGTTTCCAGTGCTGCAGGGAACAGGCGCCACATCCCCGATTGCGCGCAATTTTAGCGATTGAGTTCAGCCGCTCGCAAAGGCCGTGGCGCAATGCTCCTCGCGTCGTCATCACAAGGTCTCTCTCTAGATGATTTTCCGGGCTCTCATCGCGATCAGTATCGTGTCACTGTTGACGCCGCACGAACCTGATCTGGGCCTGGGCCGGCCGGGCGCCGGCGCATTGCACCCTTCCCCCCCCGCTTCACGCCAGGATTCTGCTAGCGGTCTCTCGCAGAATTCGGCGTGCAGCATACCCGCATGCGCCGGCGCCCTTGGTCTTGCTTCTGCCGTCGGGCTGACACCCCGCGAAGGCCGCACCCTGAACGACGTCAAGGCCGAAATCGAAGCCGCCCGCAAGGAACGCGGTTATTAGTTTGCTTTAACCCCCATCCGCCGCCCGGCGGCTACGCTGCCGGGCCCGAGTCTTCTCGAATTTCCAGCCGCGTATCTTCGACATGCCAAGCGCGAATGGGTGCGTGTTTGCGCGTGATGTTCATGCCGTAATGCATCGCCAGCCGGTCCAGCGCCAGCATCAGCACCACGCGGCCCGAGCGTTTCGTCCAGCCGCGCTGCGCTTCGGCCCGCTCCAGTGAAGCCAGGTCGCAGCAGACTTCAAACGCCAGGTCCGACAGGCCCGGCCCCGCCGCCACCATGGCGCGCGAAAAACGCTGTCGCGCCGCCACCGCAATGTCGCTCACCGTATCGGCGCCAACGCCGCGCCCGCCGCCCGACACCACCGGCGCAGACAGGTCCACGCCCATGCGCGGCGTGAGCTGGGCCAGCGTGTAATCGCGGCGCAGTTTTTCGCCCGCCGCGAACTGGACCCCATCCACCAGGCCGCGCGATTGCAGCCGCGCCAGCGGCGACTCGCCGATATTGACCTGCACCATGCGGCTGGTGGCGCCATCAACCAGCGTCCGGGCCTGCATGTCCCGATGCTGATCGGCGAAACGATCGGGCCCGCCAAGACTGCGCACCAGGAAAGCCCGGCCTTCCTGCGCCAGCACGAAACGGTCCGGCCCGTCCGGCACGATCCATCCCGCGCGGGCAAAGGCCTGGACGAACGCGGTGCCCAGCGTCAGCCGCGACTGGGCTGCCGCCGCCGCGCCGCGCGCCACCGCATAATCCGTGGCGCGGGCGAACAGCGCCGTGCGCGGGGCCGCCAGCCGGCGCAGCACCCGCCGCGCCTCGCGCGCGATCTCTGCCTCCGCCAGCCGGGTCATGACGTGATCCCCGTGACGCGGCGCAGATGCGCCTCCATCCAGCGCAGCGTCACATCCACTTCGTCATCCTGCCCCGCAGCCGGTCGATCAGGTTGCAGGCATGGCAGATGGTGGAACGATCGCGGCCAAACTCGGCAGCAAGCTGGGCATGGCTTAGGGCGAAAACGCTGCGCGCCAGATGGACGGCGATCTGCCGGGCCCGCGCCGCGCGCGGCCGGCCCCGCGTCGGCCTCTGCATTTCCGCCACCCCGACGGCGTAGATCTGCATCGCGATGGTCTTGCCCAGACCAACACGCTGCGAGGTGAGAAAAACCATCGGATCCTGAAACGTCCCCATCAAGCGTCATCCCTGTTTGAAGGGGCGAACTTCCCGCATAACAGGACAACTGTCCTATACTCCAAACAGGGGGATGATAGGAATATTGACCACAGATTGTACTTGATCAGAAAATTTTCTTATCAGAACGGGATTTAACGCCTGAAAGCTATTTTTTGGGCGGTGGATAGGTCACAATTCCCCTTCGCCACCCAGTGCCCCGGGCGGGCCAAAAATCAACCGCAAGATGTGGGAATTTTTTCTCTACCCGGTCAGATCAGGAAGGAATCCGGCGGCAGACCGCCCTTCAGCACCTGGACCTTCTTGGGGGCGCGGACGCGGCGGTCGCTGCCATACCAGATGGGGCGCGCCTTGGCGCGGCGATCCGGCCCGAAAAATTCCGGCGCCTTGATGAAGGGCCGGGGCGCGACCAGGGTGGCCTCCAGCTTGGCCATCACCGTCTTGGGGCTGACCGGGCAGGTCAGGAAATCGGTGGCGCCGGTATCGCGGGCCTGCTCGACATTGCTGCGCCGGGCCCGCTCCTGGAAGACGAAGATCGGGATCATGGGATTGCAGATGCCGTGCTTGTGGCGCACCGCCAGCGGGAAGGTCATGGCATCGACCGGATCGCAGCATTCCTCAGCGAAGACGGCGTCGAAATGCTCCATCGTGAGCAGCTCGATGGCGCGGCGGGACTGGTCCACCAGCACGAGCTTGATGACGCCGGCGATGGTCAGCACCGAGCGCAGCGTCATGGCGCCGTGGCTCTTGCCCGCCAGCAGCATGATGCGCAGTCCTGCGAAGTCCGCCCGTTCCATGCCACACCCCATGATCGGCCAGCCTTTGGCCTGACCCTGCTTTGTGACGAATTTAACCCCCGGCCCCGTTAATCCGCAGTAAAACAGCATGATGAACCGTTCCTTGACGACACCGCTCCTGCTCCTGGTGCTGCTGCCGCTGCTCGGTGGCTGCGCTCTGTTTGAAAGCAAGGGCACCCGCGCGATGCGCGCCTCGCCGGACTATCGGGCGGGCTATGGCGATGGCTGCGCCAGCACCAATGCCAGCGCCAACCCGCGCGCCGACACCCAGTTGCGCGACCGCGACGCCTATGCGGGCAATCCGGCCTATCGCCGGGGCTGGAACGAAGGCTATGGCGCCTGCCGTGGCCGGGCGCAGACCCAGAGCAACACGTTGATCGGCGGCGGATTGCCGGCGCCGCCGCGTTAAGCCCCGGTTAACCCTTCGGGCGCAGCCTTGTTCCGTACACGGTCAAACGGCGGGCCCTCAAGTCTTCCGCCTTTGATCGCGCACCGCTCGAAAAGGGGCATGACATGCTGGGTCACCTGGTTTCCGTTTTCCACGATGAGCGTCCGCACGCGCCGGGCTTCTTCACCCGGCTGCGCCTGTCGCTGCAACGGCTGTTCCGGCGCTAGTTGGCCATCTGGGCGCTCAGGGCACTGTCGATGCTCTGAATGCCGTCCCGCAACTCGCTCAGCGACTGCTCGATATCGACCTTCTGGCGCTCCAGCACAGCGATGCGTTCCTGGAACTTGCGCCGCGCCTCGACCATCTGGCCTGAACTGCCGCCGGGCCCTTCATACAGGTCCAGCAATTCCCGCAATTCCGCCAGGCTGAAGCCGACGCGCCGTCCGCGCAGGATCAGCACGATCCTGGCGCGGTCGCGCGCATTGTACAGCCGTGTCTGGCCGCGCCGTGCCGGCGCGATCAGGTCTTCTTCCTCATAGAACCGCAAAGCCCGGGCTGTTACCCCAAACTCCTTGGTCAACTGTCGAATGGTAAAGGTGCTCGCCATCCCAATCCCCCCGGCGGAATGCTTGCTTCAACTCACCTACGAAACCTGCTCCACAGGTCTCGCGGCGTTCTTGTAGGACAAAAGCATGCTCCTGCTTTTGCGTGCGCGTCAACGTCAAAAAGCTTGACGCGGCGCAGCAAAATCAAGCGCATCCGCGCAAAGCGCGAAGGATTTTTCAGCAGTTGAGAGCGTATAGTATTACGCGAGGGCCGAACGGACCGGTTGCGATTCCTTCTCAAGATTCGCGGCGGCAGTATTCCAGTTCAGCAGCTGCTCCAGCACGGCTTCGAGATATTTGGGCCGCGCATTCTGGTAATCGAGATAGTAGGCATGCTCCCAGACATCGATGGTGAGCAGGCAATTGGTGCCCTCGCTCATCGGGGTTGCGGCATTGCCGGTCTTTTCGACCGCAAGCGTGCTGCCCTTCGACACCAGCCAGGCCCAACCAGAGCCGAACTGGTCCTTGCCCGCTTCGGCCAGCCTGGCGATCAGTTCGGCGGTGCTGCCGAAATCGCGCGCGATGGCGGACGCCAGCTTGCCGGTGGGCGCTGTCTTCACCGGCGACAGACTGTGCCAGTAGAAATCATGGTTCCAGATCTGCGCCGCGCTGTTGAAGATCTTCTTGTCTGCGGGCGCAACAGCTTTTGCCGTCGCCGCGACGATCTTCTCCAGCGCCATGTCGGCATATGGCGTGCCTGCGACCAGCTTGTTGAGTGTGTCCACATAGGTCTGGTGATGCTTGCCGTAATGGAACGACAATGTCCGGGCGGAAATCACCGGCTCCAGCGCGGACGGGTCATAGGGCAGCGGCGCCAGCTTGAAAGGGGCAGACATGAACACATCTCCTGAAAGCGAAATCCGGTCAGCGAGCCGGAAACGTGCGGGCCATCACATCGTTCCGAAAATATCGCCGGCGATTTTACCAAAACGTCACGCGACTTTTGCGCCCGCGTCTTGCAAATAGACTGAAAGAACGGCGTGCGAAGGACAGCAAAGAATGTCTCGCAGCCAGGCGGGGATATGTGCTGGAAAACGGAGAGCCGCCATGCCCGCCTATGACATCCGCTACCTCGATGCTGCCGGCTTTCTCGCGCATGCCTTCTCGGCGATGTGCGATGACGAACGCCGGGCGCGCGTGCTGGCCCATGCGATGAAGCTGCCCAGCGCCGAACGGCTGGAAGTGTGGCAGGGCCAGGCGCTGGTCTATGCCCGCGATGTCACGCCGCTGGTGCTGGCGAGCTAAACCAGCTTTTCGCGGGTGGCCCAGTCCAGCGTCTTGCGCAGGCCGCGCTCGAAGCGATCAAACAGTTCGTTGATCTCAGCTTCGGTGATGATCAGCGGCGGGCAGATCGCAAGCCGATCATCGTTGAGCGGCCGGATCACCAGCCCTTCTTTCAGGCAATAGCGGCCACAGGCCGGGCCGACCCCGGCGCTGGCCGCAAAACGCGCCTTGGTCTTTCGATCGGCCACCAGCTCCAGCCCGGCCAGCAGGCCGACGCCTTGCGCGTCGCCCACCAGCGGATTGTCCATCAGCTTGCGTAGCCGGGCCGCGAACAGCGGCGCCACCTTGCGCACATGGCCGACAATGTCGCGCCGCTGGTAGATCTCGATGGTCTTCAGCGCCACCGCGCTGGCCACCGGATGGCCGGTATAGGTGAAGCCATGCCCCAGCGTGCCGATGCGCTTGGCCTCGCTTTCCACGATCTCGCTCAACTCGGGCGAGAGTAGCACGGCCGAGGTCGGCACATAGGCGGATGACAGCGCCTTGGCCAGCGACATGCTGTCGGGCTGATAGTCATAGGTCTGGCAGCCGAACCACTTGCCGGTGCGGCCAAAACCGCAGACCACCTCGTCATCGATCATGCCGATGCCATGACGGTTCAGCACGTTCATGATGGCGGGAAAATATCCGGCCGGCGGGATCATCGCGCCGCCCGCGCCCATCACCGGCTCTGCGAACATGGCGGCCACCGTTTCGGGGCCTTCCGCCACGATCAGCGCTTCCAGTTCGGCGGCCAGGCGCGCGACATAATCCGCCTCGCTCTCGCCGGCCTGCGCCCCGCGATAATAATGCGGCGCGCTGACCTGGCGGGCAAAGCCCAGCGGCGCGTCGAAGCCATCCTGGATGATGTCCAAGCCGGTCAGGCTGGTCGCGGCCAGCGTCGTGCCGTGATAGCCGCCGCGCCGGGAGATGATCTTTTCTTCGCGGGCAGGCCGCGTGCATTGGCGGCGTACCAGCGAAACTTGACCTGGCTGTCATTCGCCTCCGAGCCGGAATTGGCGAAGAAGACCTTGCCGACGGGAAAGGGCGCGATCTCCTTCAGCTTATCCGCCAGGGCGATGGCGGGATCGTGGCTCTTGCCGGCGAAGATGTGCACGAAGGCGAGGCGGCGCATCTGTTCGGCGGCGGCTTCGACCAGTTCTTCCTCGCCCCAGCCCAGCGCCACGCACCACAGGCTGGACATCGCCTCCAGATATTCCTTGCCGTCCGTGTCGTAGACAAAGACGCCCTTGCCCCGCTCCAGAATGTTGGGGCCGGTCTGCCCCAGCAGCTTCAGGTTGGTGAAGGGATGAATCAGGCTGGCGACATCGCGCGCCTGCATGTTTGTCAAAGTCATGGCGTTGCCCCGGCGGAAGCGTCGGCCCCGATATAAAGTGACCACACGACCAAGTGTTTTGGGAACTCTAACGCGCAATTCCGCCGCGCCCAGCACCAAATCGGCAGATCGCAATTGCATGCCGCGCGGGGCGGAATTAGGTTCAGGCCGCTCCCGCCCCGGATTTTCACCCATGCCTTCCCAACTGGCCGCCGCGCGTTCTGGCTTCGCCGCCTTCGTGCTGGCGGCCCTGATCGCGGCTGCCGCCATTGCCGGCGTGCGCCTGGGCGTCCTTGCCTATGTCGATGGCTACCGCCTGATGATCCTGGCGGTGGCGGCAGGGTTGGTGGCGCTGGCGCTGGGCGGGCTGTGGACAGCCCGCGCCCTGAAGCGCAATGACGGCAGCGGCCGCCGCCTGGGACTGACGGCCTTCATCGGCGCGCTGCTGCTGCTCTATCCGCCGGCAGCGAACACGATCCGGCGGCTGAACACACCGGCGCTCTACGACGTCACCACCGACACCGATGATCCCCCGCATTTCGTGGAGCTGCTCAAGCAGCGCGGTGCGGGCGCCAACGCCCCGGCCTTCGATGGCGCGCGCCAGATTGCCTATGACGGCGAGATGCACACCGTCTCCTATGTGCTGCACGACCATTACTTCAACCAGTTGCGGCCGGCTGCCGGTTTCGTGCCCGGCGCCGCCGATCCCGGCGCGGTCTATTTCTGGCGCGACTTCGAGGCGGTGAAGAAAACCGGCTGGACCATTGTCGCCTTCAACGACAAGACCCGCCGCATCGAGGCCACCACCGCCAGCTTCTGGTTCGGCCGCATCTCTGACATCGTGGTGGAAGCGCGCGCCTCGGGCCGGGGCGCGCGCACCGTCATCCGTTCGCAGAGCCGTTACGACCAGATCGATGACGGCGCCAATGGCGATCATGTGAAGCTGTTCCTGGAAAAGCGCCGCGCCCGCTGATCAGCCTGGCCCGTCGCGCTCCAGCTTCTGCAGGTGCGCCAGCACGGTCAGCGCCGCTGCCGGGCGCAGGACCGGATCAAGACCGGCATAGATTTCGTCCACCAGCCCCGCCACATCCATGACGCCGCGCGCCCGCGCCGCCAGGATCGCCGCTTCGCGGGCCAGCCGGTGCGCCAGCAGCGCCGTCATGTAGGCTGCCGGTTCGGCAATGGGCGCGCCGTGGGTGGGATAGAGCATCGCATCATCCCGCGCGATCAGCCGCTTCAGGCTTTGCAGATAGGCGCCCATGTCGCCATCGGGCGGGGCAATGACGCTGGAAGACCAGCCCATCACCGTATCGCCCGTGAAAAGCGCACGTGCTTCGTCCAGCCCATAGCAGAGATGGTTGGAGGCATGGCCCGGCGTGTGCAGCACCGACAGGGTGAAGCCGTCACCGGCAATGACATCGCCATCGCGCAGCCGCACATCGGGAATAAAATCGGTGTCATCGGCCTCTTCGCCGGTGCTGGCCGCGCCTTGCGGCCCGAAGCCGTAAGTCTTCGCGCCGGTCAGCGCCTTCAGCGCATCGGCGCCTTGCGAATGGTCGCTGTGGGTGTGGGTGATCAGGATGTGGCTGACGCGGCGCGTGCCGATGGCCCGCAGCAGCGCCGCGATGTGATCGTCCTGCAGTGGCCCCGGATCGATCACCGCAACCTCGACACCGGCACTGACCAGATAGACCCCGGTGCCGCGAAAGGTGAAGGGACCGGGGTTGGGCGCCAGCACCCGCGTCACCAGCGGCGACAGGGCGACGGGCAGGCCCACCGGGGCGGTGAAGCTGCAGTTGTACCCGGAAGGCAGCGAAATCTGGCGCATGGCGGGCAATTTATCCGCCTTTTCCGCGGTTTATCCAACGCGTTAAAGCAATCCTTACGAACCCGGCGCCATGATCGCCCGCTATTTCACACGTTTTCATCACCGGGATCATAGCCGTGGCGTCTGACCGTTCTGTCCGCATTCTGGATGCCCTGTCCGGTGCCTCGACCAGCCGGGTGCTCAACCTTTTCAAGATCGCGCGCGACAACGCCAACAACCCGGAGCATGGCGAAAAGCCGCTCTTCCTGTCGCCCATCATCAACCGCACCTTCATCATCAAACACCGCGCCCGCGCCGACGAGACCTATCTGTTTGCCAGCCCGCGCTCCTCGGCAACCAAGATCATCACCCCCTTCGACGAGGGCAACCTGCGGGCCGGCGGCCGCTCCCTCTTCGTCGAACAGCGCGGCTATCGCGAGGCGCTGCGCCAGATGGGCAGCTATCGTGACGAGCAGCTGGAGCGCGACTACAACGTCATGCGCCTGCTCGATACGGTGCCGTCCCTCGATCCCTTCCTGCTGCGAGAACATCTGCGCAACCACGAGATCGAGGTCGCGCCCTGCTACTTCTCGATCAGCGAGGGCGACCAGGAGCGCATGCACCGCTTCGTCACGGGCGAACTGTCGCGCCTGGTGGCGCTGGCGGGCGGGGGCGCAGGCTCCGACAGTTCCAACCGCATGGTTTCGGCCATGCTGTCCAGCCGCGTCGACGAGAAGCTGGAGCCGCTGCGCCTGACGCTGGGCCTGACCGGCAACGACTTCCGCGAAGGCGTCTTCAGCTGGCGCGGCTTCCTCTATTACAAATGGTCGATGGAAAAGTTCTGGCACGACGTGATGGGCGTGCTGCGCCAGATCAACAGCATCACACCGCACGGCCCCGTCACCGCCGAGCAGAAAATCTTCCTGGCCTCGGCCCGCCGCAACATCATCGAGATGGTGCGCGACAACGGCAACCACGTCACCAAGACGCTGGCCGTTTATGATTCCTCGTTCCAGGAACTGGTCGCGCACCAGGCCCCCAAGACCTTCCGCGACTTCCTGCTCTCGGCGCCCTACATGTTCCTGGAGCTGGGCGAGAAGCTGGGCGCGATTTCCCATATCGTCAGCTTCTGGCGCTACCGTTTCCCGGCGGGCGCCCCCACCCTGATCGACGCCGAAGAGCTTTCGGCCATCTTCCAGGACTTCTCCAGCGGCTTCGGCGAGCGGGCCAAGCCCGAGTCCTCGGTGATCAAGCAGGTGGAAGTGATCGACGGCATGGCGCCGCGCCAGCGCGCCGAGGTCTGAAACCTTTTCCCGCATGGCGCGTTTTAGCGTCGCCATTAAAGGAAACGCCATTATGAAAACCGCCTTATCCGCCATCGCCGGTGCCATCGCGCTGGCCTTTATCGCCGCCACCCCCGCCGCCGCCGCCAGCAAGGACGAGCTGCTGCGCGACGCCAACGTCACCGTCAACAACCTCAAGCGCGACCCGGCCTTCGCCACGGCGGCCCGCATGTTGCGCGACGCCCGCGCCATCTACATCGTGCCCAAGCTGGTCAAGGGCGGCTTCATCTTCGGCGCCGAAGGCGGCTCGGGCGTCCTGCTCCGCCGCACCGGCAATGGCTGGAACGCGCCGAAATTCTACGACATGGCCTCGGCCTCGTTCGGCTTCCAGGCGGGCCTGCAACAGGCCCAGCTTGTCTTCATCATCAACAGCGACCGGGCCCTGCGTGGCATTGAAGGCGGCAACTTCAAGATCGGTGGCCAGGCCGGCATCACCGTCGCCGACCTGTCGTCGGGCGCGGAAGGCGCCACCACCGCCCGTGGCGGCGACATGGTGGTCTGGACCTCTGGCACCGGCCTGTTCGGCGGCGTCGCCTTCAACGGCAGCGTGATCACGCCCGACAAGGGCAAGAACGCGACGCCCGCCACCGGCCCTGCGGCCCAGCGCCTGCGCAGCAACCTGGCGAGCGTTCGCTAGGCCATAGCCGGTACAACTCCTGATCGCGGGCCGGTTTCGGAGACGAAGCCGGCCCGCCATCTTTTCGGCAGCCGCCAGTCTGGGCTAGTGTTCGCGCCGACAATTGGCGCCAAGACCAATTTTCCAGAACCCATCGGGAGAGACTTATGAAGCCGACCATCGCCGCAATGCTGTCCGGACTTGCCGCCGCCGGGCTGCTGCTGTCGCCCACCACCGCGCTGGCGGGCATCGGCGAAGAACTCACCATCGCCCAGACCCACTCGCTCTTGGCCTATCGTTCCGGCGGCCGCGGCGTGGGCGGGGCCAAGACCCATCTGCAGCATGTGCTGAACTGCCTGGTTGGTCCCGGCGGCGACGGCTACAACGCCATCCCGCCCATGATGGACCCCTGTGCCGAGAGCGGCAAAGGCGCGCTCAACGACGCCATCAACCCGGCCCAGAAGGCAAAGATCAATGCCGCCATCGCCATGACCAGGGCGGGCCTGGCCATCGAAGACCCGGAAAAGATGCAGGCGCATACCACCGAGCTGGCGGATGCCATTCTGGCGGCGAAGGAAGTGCAATAGCCGCGCCTAATGCTCTTTGGGTTTCTCGGCGCGGTTGCCGATATAATCCATCACGGCGAACAGCAGTCCCGAACCGACAAAGGTCAGGTGCAGGATCAGCATCCAGTAGATCTTGCGCTCGTCCATGACGGCGCCTTCCTCGTTCAACTGCATGAAGGCGCGCAGCAGCGAGATGGCCGAGATCGCCACGATGGAGCCGATCAGCTTCATCTTGAGGCCGGAGAAATCCAGCGTCCCCATCCAGCTGGGACGGTCCTCGGCATTCTCGGTGTTGATCCGGGAGACGAAATTCTCGTAGCCGGAGAAGATCACGATCACCACCAGGTTGCCCGCCAGCGACAGGTCGATCAGCGACAGCACCGCCAGGATCACCTGCTCCGGGTCGATGTTGGTGAGGTCGAGCAGTTGCGGCATGAAATGGATCAGCTCGGCGATGAAGGCGCCCAGCAGCAGCACCAGCGACAGCACCAGCCCCAGATAGAAAGGCGCCAGCAGCCAGCGCGACTTGAAAAGGATCGCTTCCAGCGACTTCTCGATCAAATTGCGCTGATGCATCTCGGTCTCCGGTCGGCGCGGGCGCAAAACGCCCAAATTGTGGCGAATCCGCCCTCATGGGCTGAAAGATCGCCTGCACTTCCACCTTTCGCAAGCGTAATGCGGACGCTAGGCTTCCTCCATAATCCGGGAGCGGCGGCCAGGAAAAGTGGCCCTCTTCAAATTGAAGACGGCGGTTTTACGTCCGGCCGCGCGACCAAAACAAAAGTGGGCGGGGCATGCTGGATCGGGTGCTGGCACTGGTGGTGGACGTCAAGCGCGAGGAGCGCCGGGCGCTCTTCTGGTCCTTCGCCTATTTCTTCCTGATCCTGTCGGCCTATTACGTGCTGCGCCCGTTGCGCGACAATGCCGGCATCAGCGGCGGCACCCGCGCCCTGCCCTGGCTTTTCACCGCCACCTTTTTCGTCATGCTGGCCGCAGCCCCGCTCTATGGCTGGCTGGTGGCGCGGCTGCCGCGCAAAACCCTGATCCCGCTGGTCTATCATTTCTTCGCCGCCAACATCGTGATCTTCTGGCTGCTGCTGACCTTCGGCATCGCGCAGCAGATCGTCTATCAGGTGTTCTTCGTCTGGCTCACCGTCTTCAGCGTCTTCACGGTGCCGGTTTTCTGGTCCTTCCTGGCCGACCTATACCGCAGCGACCAGGGCAAGCGGCTCTATGGCTTCATCGCGGCGGGCGGCTCGCTGGGCGCGCTGGCGGGCCCCACCGTGACGCGCCTGCTGGTCGAACCGCTGGGGCCGGTGAACCTGTTCCTGCTTCCGGCCCTGCTGATCGAGATTGCCATCCTCTGCGCCATGCGGCTGGGCCCGACGGCGGCAGGTTTCAACCAGACGCCCCCGGCGCCCCCGCCAATTGGCGGCAGCGCCTTTGAAGGCTTCGCGGCGATCCTGAAATCGTCCTATCTGGGCGGCATCGCCGCCTGGGTGCTGCTGCTGACGGTGGGCAACGGCATCCTGTACCTGTCACAGGCCGAGCTGGTCTCGGCCGCGACCCAGGATGCGGTGGAGCGCACGCGCATCTTCGCCACCATCGAGCAATGGACCGGCGCGCTGCAGATTTTGCTGCAACTGACGCTGACCGGGCGCTTCATCAAGCGCTTCGGCACCGGCCTGGCGGCGGGCTTCCTGCCTGTGGTGTTCGCGCTGGGCTATGGCGCGCTGGCGCTGGCGCCGGTGCTGGGGATCGTGATGGCGTTCCAGGCAGCGCAACGCACTGCCAACTTCGCCATCTCCAATCCCGCGCGCGAGATTCTTTTCACCGCCGCCGGCCGCGAGGACAAGTACAAGGCCAAGAACGTCATCGACGCCGCGCTGTTCCGCGGCGGCGACATGGGGACAAGCTGGCTGTTCACCCTGCTGCACAGCAAGCTGGCGCTGACCGTGCCGATGATCGCCGCGCTGACCGCGCCGGTGATGCTGGGCTGGGCCGGCCTTAGTTTCGCCCTTGGCCGCATGCAGGAAAAGCGGGCCAAAGCCCAGGCCGAATCGAAATCATCCTGACAACCTTCGCAAAGGAGTTTGCCAATGCCCCTGTCCCGCCGTGACATGCTCGCCGCCACCGCAGCCGCTGCCGCGCTGCCGTCAGCGGCTTTCGCGCAAGCCGCCGCCGCGCCGATCCTCAAGCGCCGCGTGCCCCAGACCGGTTTCATGCTGCCGGTGGTCGGCATCGGCACCGCCATCATCTTCGATTTCGAGAATGACCCGGCCAAGCTGGAACAGCGCAAGCAGGTGGTGCGGGCGCTGGTGGCGGGCGGCGGCAGCCTGATCGACACCGCGCCCGGCTATGGCAATGCCGAAGTGCAGGTCGGCAATGCCGTCACCGAGACCGGCCTGCGCAGCCAGCTTTTCCTGGCAACAAAGTTTTCCAGCCGCGACACGGCGGCTCAGGCCGAGGCCGAGCTGAAAGCCTCGCTGACGCGGATGAAGACGAGCTATCTCGACCTGCAGCAGGCCTGGAACGTCAGCGACGCCAATTTCTCGTTGGCGCAGATGAAGGCCTGGAAGGCGGCGGGCACCATCCGCCATGTCGGCATCACCTCCAGCATGGATGGCGCCTATGACGCGCTGGCGCAGGTGGTGCGGCGCGAGAAGCCGGAATTCTTCCAGATCAATTATTCGCTGGGCGACCGCGACGCCGAGAAGCTGCTGCTGCCCGCCGCGCAGGATGCGGGCTGCGCCGTGCTGACCAACCTGCCCTTCGGCCGCAACACCATGTTCAAGAAGGTGGCGGGCAAGCCCCTGCCCGACTTCGCCAGGGAGATCGACTGCACCAGCTTCGCGCAGCTCTTCCTGAAATATAATCTTTCGCATCCGGCGGTGACGGCGGTGATCCCCGGCACCGACCTGCCGCAATACATGCTGGACAATCTCAATGCCGGGCGCGGGCGCATGCCCGATGCCGCCATGCGCCGCCGCATCGAGAGCTGGTTCGACGCCGTCTAGGGCGCGACGGCCGGGTTTGGCCTGGCCATCGCCTTCTGCGCCTCTTCCTTGAGGGCGGCGAAGTCGCGCATCTTGGCGTCGTTGCCGTCTATCAGCTCGGCATTGAGGATGCCGGCGCAACTGGTCTTCACGGCTGCCAGCGCCGGTTCGTAATCCTCGCGCAGGAAGCGGTCATACACTTCGCGGCTGGCCTCGGGGATCATGGCCGCCGCCCGTTGCAGCGAAAGCTGGTAGCGGGCCTGCACCGGCTGGCAGATCGAGACGCTGTCATAGAGGGTGCGCAGCGCTGCGCCCTGTTCGGCCAGGGTGGCCGCCAGCGTCACGGCATCGCCGCTGCATTTCGCCCGCACCTGGGTGTTGACCGCCAGCGCCCCGCCCAGCACATGCGTCATGGCCGGATCGACCGCCCCCGCTTCCATGCCGCGCGCCAGTTCCACCAGCCGGTTCTGCGCCGCCGCCAGCACCGGCAGGCAATCGCCCGCCGCCAGCGCCGCCGTCACGGCGGCCTGGTGCTCTGCCACATCCTTGGCCACCGCCCGGGCGGGAGCGGCATCGTCCGGCCCGGCGCAGATGGTGCGGGCCGCCTCCCCCAGCAGCACCGCATCGGCGGCATCGGCCAGCCGCTGCTGCCGCTCATGGTCGTCGGCGGGCGCGGCGCGCGTCTCGAACAGGCTGGCAAAGCCGCCCCGCGCCGCCAGGTTGGCGCGGTTGGCGCTGTCGGCCATCACCCGGCAGCCCGGCGAGATCGCCGCCAGCGCGGGACCGCTCCAGCCGATTGCCAGCGCCGTCAGCGCCAGGATCCAGAACTTCATAGGGCCTCGATAATCTTGTTGTCCGCCGCTTATAAAGACGCCGGTAACGCGCCGATAGCCTGCAAAAATCCATCTGGCGCATTATATTGCCGTCATGGCGCACAATAACGGCATGTTGCCCCGCAAGGGGAAAGGCAAGGCTTCGGCGAAGGCGGAGGTCCAGGCCGATCCCGATAGCGATCCCGCCTATGCCACCATGCCAATGGCCGCCTTCATCCCGCATCGCCCCGCCCGCCCGCAAAAATCCGAAGGCGGCAAAAAATTCAAACTGGTGTCGGAATACAGCCCCGCCGGTGACCAGCCCACCGCGATCCGGGAACTGGTCGCGGGCGTGAACGGGCAGGAACGTGACCAGGTGCTGCTGGGCGTCACCGGTTCGGGCAAGACCTACACCATGGCGCAGGTGATCGAGCGCACCCAGCGCCCCGCCCTGATCCTGGCCCCCAACAAGACGCTGGCGGCCCAGCTCTATAGCGAGTTCAAGACCTTCTTCCCGGAAAACGCGGTCGAGTATTTCGTCAGCTATTACGACTATTACCAGCCGGAAGCGTATATCCCGCGCACCGACACCTTCATCGAGAAGGACAGCTCGATCAACGAGGAGATCGACCGCATGCGCCATTCGGCGACGCGGGCGATCCTGGAGCGCGACGACGTCATCATCGTCGCGTCGGTATCATGCATCTATGGCATCGGCTCGGTGGAGACCTATAGCGGCACCGCCGTCTCGGTGACGCGCGGCGACAAGCTTGACCGGCAGGCGGCCATCGCCAGCCTGATCGCCCTGCAATATCGCCGCAACGACGACAATTTCACCCGTGGCGCCTTCCGGGTGCGCGGCGATGTCATCGACATCTTTCCGGCACACTATGAAGACCGCGCCTGGCGCGTCGAGCTGTTCGGCGATGTCGTGGACAGCATCACCGAGTTCGATCCCCTCACCGGCCACAAGGTGGGAACGCTGGACAGCATCAAGGTCTATGCCAATTCGCATTACGTCACGCCGCGCCCGACGCTGCAGCAGGCGACCAAGGGCATGAAGGCCGAGCTGGTCCAGCGCCTGGCGCAGTTCCGCGAAGAGGGCAAGCTCCTGGAGGCGCAGCGGCTGGAACAGCGCACCAATTTCGACCTGGAGATGATCGAGGCCACCGGCAGCTGTGCCGGCATCGAGAATTATTCTCGCTGGCTGACCGGCCGCCTGCCGGGCGAACCGCCGCCCACGCTGTTCGAATATTTGCCCGACAACGCGCTGGTCTTCGCCGATGAAAGCCATGTGACGGTGCCGCAGATCGGCGCCATGTTCAAAGGCGACTATCGCCGCAAGTTCACGCTGTCGGAATATGGCTTCCGCCTGCCCAGTTGCATCGACAACCGCCCGCTCAAGTTCGAGGAATGGGACGCGATGCGGCCCCAGTCGGTCTATGTCAGCGCCACGCCCGGCAAATGGGAAATGGAACGCACCGGCGGCGTCTTTGCCGAGCAGGTGATCCGCCCCACCGGGCTGATTGATCCGCCGGTCGAGATTCGCCCGGTGGAGTCACAGGTCGATGACCTGATCGACGAATGCCGCAAGGTCGCCGCCGCCGGCTATCGCACCCTGGTCACCACCCTGACCAAGAAGATGGCGGAAGACCTCACCGAATACATGCACGAACAGGGCCTGCGGGTGCGCTACATGCATTCGGATGTCGAGACGCTGGAGCGCATCGAGATCATCCGCGACCTGCGTCTGGGCGCGTTTGACGTGCTGATCGGCATCAACCTGCTGCGCGAGGGCCTCGACATTCCCGAATGTGCGCTGGTCGCCATCCTCGACGCCGACAAGGAAGGCTTCCTGCGCAGCGAAACCAGCCTGATCCAGACCATCGGCCGCGCCGCCCGGAACGTCGACGGCAAGGTCGTGCTCTATGCCGACCGCATCACCGGTTCGATGGAACGGGCGATGGCGGAAACGGGCCGCCGCCGCGCCAAGCAGGAAGCGTACAACAAGGAACATGGCATCACCCCGTCCACGGTGAAGGCCAAGATCAACGACATCATGGGTTCGATGTACGAGAAGGACCATGTCACCGTCGATGCCGGCGTGCTGAAAGCGGCGGAAGGCGGGCGCGAATTTGTCGGCCACAACATCAAGGCCATCATCACCGACATCGAGAAGAAGATGCGCGCCGCCGCCGCCGACCTGGAATTCGAGACCGCCGCGCGCCTGCGCGACGAGCTCAAGCGGTTGCAGGCCGCCAGCCTCGCCATCGCCGACGATCCTTTTGCGCGCCAGTCCGATGTCGCCCGCGCCGCGCACGATGCGGAGATCAGCGTCAGCGACGACGGCAAGCCTTCCACGTCGCTGGGCAAGTCGGGGCGCAAGCGCATGCAGCGCGCCGGCCGCCCCAATGCACCCAAGACCTTTGGCTCCCGTGCCCGATAGCAGCGCGGCCACCGCGACCGGCGAACGCCACGACCTGGAAGACGTGATCGACTGCATCCTCAAGATCACGCCGGACAATGGCCGCGTCAGCGTCGCAGCCTTCATGGCCGCCATCGGCGAACGCTCCTTCGGGCCGCTGATCCTGGTGCCCAGCCTGATCGCGCTGTCGCCGGTGGGCGCCATTCCCGGCCTGCCCGCCATCACCTCGGTCATCATCTTGATCTTCGCCACCCAGATGCTGCTGGGGCACAAGCATGTCTGGCTGCCGCTATGGCTGAAGCGCCGCACCATCGACGGCGCCAAGCTGGACAAGGGCCTGAACACCTTTCGTCCCGTGGCGCGCTTTGTCGATCACCTGCTGCGGCCACGCCTGACGCTGCTGACGCGCGGGCCGTTCCGCACCGTCATCGTGCTGACGATCCTGGCAGTGGCGCTGGTGACGCCGGTGCTGGAGATCGTGCCCCTGGGCGGTATCCCGCCCAACGCGGCGCTGGTGGCGTTCGCGCTGGCGATCACCGCGCGTGATGGCGTGTGGGCGCTGCTGGCGCTGGCCTTTACACTGGGTTCGCTGCTGCTGGTGGCGGGACTGTTCTAGCGGTCCGTCGCCTTGCCATATGGGCGCGTGCCCGCATGCACCTGCCCGTCGGGCGTGACGGTGATCAGGAATTTGTCGCCGCCCTTCACGCCATAGATGAAGACCGCGCCGCCCTGGGCATAGGCGACCGCGCCGGGCACATAGCCCGCCGCCTTCACGGCAGTTTCGGCAAAGGCGCGCTGCGCCGGGGTATAGCCATTGACCGTGGCCGCGCCCGGCTGCGCGGCAACGCCAGACGCAGCAGCCAGCAACAGGCCGGCAGCCGTCACAAGTCCCTTCACTGGGGCAGGCCGGTGATCAGCTCCGGCCTGGGGCCGGGCGGGGTGGCAATGGCGACGCCCCCGGCCACGACGGTGCCGTCGGGCGCAATGGTGAGAATGGCATCGACCGCACCCGCCTTGCGGACCCACATGAAGATATAGCCGCCCTGCACATCGGCGATGGTGGAGGGCGTATAGCCAGCGTCGCGGGCGGCGGCCTCGGCCTTGGCGCGCTGGGCGGCGGTAAAGCCGTTGACCGAGTTCACGCCCTGCTGCGCCATCGCGCCAGAGGCGGCGGCCAGCAAAAGGCCCAGGCTCACAACAATCCGTCCCAGCATTTTCTTGTTTCCTTGAGGCGAAAAACCGACCGTATAACCTGTGTTACACTGGCGCAATGTCGCGCGCTTTTGTGAAGGAAACCGCTGAATCCGCCGCTCCGCCGGAGCGGATGGTCGAGGACGGCCCCAACCCCGTCACGCCCGAAGGCATGGCGCAGATCGACGGCCATATCGCCCGCATCGAAGGCGCGATGCAGGCCGAGACCAACGTGCTGCTGCGCGAAACCCTGGCGCGCGACCTGCGCTACTGGACGCTGCGCCAGGCCACCGCCGCGGTGGCACAGCCGTCGAACGACGGCACGGTCGCATTCGGCGCCACCGTGACGATCCGGCGCAAGGGCCGCGAGCAGACGTTTCGCATTGTCGGCGTCGATGAGGCCGATGCGGCGCGCGGACTCATCTCCTTCCGCGCACCGCTGGCCCAGGCCGTTCTGGGCGCGCGCCCCGGCGACATCATCGAGACCGATGGGCCGCTAGGGGAGATTGAAGTCGTGATTTAGAAACTTGGAGAGCCATAGGGGAAAAGCCTCCATCGCCTTGAGCAGTTCGGCATCTGACGAATTCTCAGTGATCCGCCGTTGTTCTCCAGGCGGAAGGCCCGCTACGCAAAGCGGGCAATGACAATAAGAGATGGCGGGATAGTTACAACTTATCCCCGCCCTGTCGCCCTGTTGTATGATGGGGCCATGTTCATGGCCCAGCGTCATCGCTATCACCACGCTATCCACCAGCCGCGCCCGGCACGCATCGGCGCCGCCCGGGGCCTGCGCGCGGCCAAGCCCTTGATCGCTCTCGCCACGACAGGGGGAGGGGGGTGCAAATTGCGTTGGTTCAAATGGGCAGCGCACCGGGCGCCTTTCCCCACCCTGTCCACTGCTGCGCGGCCAAGCGCGCGGCGTTCGGCGGTGATACGTCCACCGGGCTTGGCCGTGCGCGGCCCGCACCACCGCCGCACCCGCCCAAGTGCCCGAAATAGCTGGACAATAATGGCGCGCCTTGTATTCGCCGCCCCCAGCCTTACAATGGCGGCAATATCCGCGCGCACCCAGCCGATCCCGCGCTTTCCCGGCCGTATTCTCCGGCCCACACAGAAAGACAGCAGCGATGGCCGACAAATCCGCAGCCCGGACGCGGGCCGAGACGCATTTTTCCGCTTCCGAACAGCGCGACGCCATGGTCAAGGACCAGCTCGCCAAGGAAAGTGCCGCCTTCGACGCCCGAACCCTGAAGCTGCGCGCCCTGCGCCTGGCCAAGGAAGCCGAAGAAGCCGCCGCCAAGGCCGCGCACGACCTCGCCAATCCGCCCAAGCCGAAAAAGGCCAAGGCCGTGAAGCGCGTCAAGGTTTCGTAACGCAGCGCCGTTTACTCGGCTGCCGCCACCGCACCGCGAATGCCCGGCGCTTCGTAGCAACTGCGGCAGCGCACCTGGTATTCACCGGCATCGCCCACCACCAGCTGCGCCTCGCCCGGGATGATGCGGTGGGAGATATAGCCGCCATCGCTGCCGCAGATCATGCAGACGCCTGTGAGCTTCTCGACGTGATCGGCCATGGCCAGCAGGCCGGGAATGGGGCCGAAGGGCGCTTCGGCGAAATCCATGTCCAGCCCCGCGATGATGATGCGCAGGTCGCTTTTCGCCTTCTCGCGCAGCAGGGTGCGGATAGCGCGGCCGAACCAGCCCAGGCTGTCGGTCATCGGCTCGTCCAGCGGGAAGAACTGCGCCTCGTCCACCGCCAGCACATCGTAATCGCCCTCGGCGGTCACGGCGGCGAAGTCGGCGGCGTTGCGCACCATGATGGCGTTGAGGGTGGCGGTGACCTCGGTGGTGCCGTCGGGATTGACCGCGCGGGCGGCGATGGAGCCCTGGGTGCGGGTGTCATGCGCGGGCTTGATGATGCGCACGCGCTTCCTGGCATACTGGGCGCGATGCAGGCGGGCGATCAGCCGTTCGGTCTTTCCCGAGAACATCGGGCCGACAATGACTTCCAACCGCGCCGTCATGTCCGCTCCCCTTGCCTAGCGCCAAAGTCGCGGAGTTGGAGCAGCGCCGCAACCGTCGCGGGAGGCCCGTCCACAAGCGAAAAGGCGGTAAACGGCAGCGAAAAGGCGGTAAACGGCCCGAAATCCGCCAATTCCTGTTGCGCCTGCGAAGGCCTCGCCGCCTTGCCTTGGGCGGATGGCGCGCGTATTGTCGCGCCCGTTTGGGAGTTACGCCCCGTCACAGTGAAGCGCGCCTGAAGACATCCTGCCGCCTTTAAATGCGCGCCTGGACGACACGCCGGACTTCTTCCCTGCGACAAGCCATTTCCAGACACCCGGCCCGGCACACGCCGGACGGGCAACCAACGCAGGAACGACCTCTATGACTATCGGTACCGTCAAATTCTTCAATACCTCCAAGGGCTTCGGTTTCATCGCGCCGGAAGGCGGCGGCAAGGATGTGTTCGTGCACGCCACCGCCGTTGAAGCGGCCGGCATGCGCACCCTGAACGAAGGCCAGAAGGTCTCGTTCGACATCGTGCCGGACGCCCGTGGCGCCAAGGCCGCGAACCTGAAGCCGGCCTAATTCCGGTATCGGTTTGAATAGGAAAACGGCGGGTCCTTGCGGGCCCGCCGTTTTTCTTTGGGACTGGTGCCGTTACGGCGCGGCCGCCAACAGCAGCCAGGCCGCAGGCCAGCCATCCGGCTCCAGCGGTTTCCCTTGCCCTGCGCGATGCCTATGATCCGCGCCGTTTACGGAGGTTCGCCCTTGGGCGTGGAAAAGCCGATCGCGACCCTGGCCCTTGGCGACCTCATCGACCGCGAGGCGCTGCGCCACGCCCTGGACGTAGTGGCCGCCACCCCGGCGCCGGCGGCGGATCGCCGCCAGGCGGCGCTGATCGTGATCAAGGGCGCCTACACGCAAGGCCGTGCCCGCGTCCGCAAGGCTGTCGAAGAGCAAGGCCTGCCGGGCCTGCCCGCCGCGCGCGCCCTGTCGGCGCTGCAGGATGCCGTCATCGCCCAGATCCATGACTTCGCCCTCACCCATCTGGGCGCCCGGGACGAGAAGATCGCCGTGGTCGCCACCGGCGGCTATGGCCGTGGCGAGCTGGCGCCGGGTTCGGACATCGACCTGCTGTTCCTGCGCCCGGCACGCCAGAGCGCCGGCAGCCAGGCCGTGATCGAGTTCGTGCTCTACATGCTGTGGGACCTGGGCCTGAAAGTCGGCCACGCCACCCGCAGCGTCGTCGAGTGCCTGCGGCTGGCGCGCCAGGACATCACCATCCGCACCGCGATACTGGAGGCACGCCATCTGTGCGGCGACCGCAGCCTGTTCGACGAACTGCGCAAGAAATTCTGGGAAGACGCCGCCGCCAATGGCCGCGACTTTGTCGAGGCCAAGCTGGCGGAACGCAAGGCGCGCCATACCCGCCAGGGCGAAAGCCGCTACCTGGTCGAACCCAACCTCAAGGAAAGCAAGGGCGGCCTACGCGACCTGCAGACGCTCTACTGGCTCGGCAAGTATCTCTACCGCGTCGAGAATGCCGCCGACCTGGTGGAGCACAATGTCTTCAGCAAGGAAGAGTTCAAGGTCTTCCAGAAGGCGGAAGCCTTTCTCTGGAATGTGCGCGTGCGGCTGCATTACCTGCTCGACCGCGCCGAGGAACGCCTGTCCTTCGATGTGCAGCCCGCCATGGCCGCCGCGATGGGCTACACCGATGCCGAGAAGCCGCGCCGCGCCGTCGAAGCCTTCATGCGCGCCTACTTCCTGGTGGCCAAGGATGTCGGCGACCTGACCCGCATCTTCATCGCGGCATTGGAAGAGCAGCACCGCAAGCCGCGCCCGTCGCTCCGCCGCATCCTGCCCGGCTTCCTGCGGCAGCGCAGCCCGGACGATGATTTCTACGTCGAGAATGGCCGCCTCTGCGCCAACCCGGCCATCTTCAAGGCCGATCCCGCCAACCTGATCCGCCTGTTCCATGTCGCCGACACCAAGCAGGTCGATATCCATCCCAACACGCTGCGCAGCGTGACGCGCTCGCTGGACCTGATCACCGACAAGGTACGCCAGGACCCCGCCGCCAACCGCGCCTTTCTCGAAACCCTGTCGTCGCGCCACGACCCGGAGCGCGCGTTGCGCCTGATGAACGAGGCCGGCGTCTTTGGCCGCTTCATCCCCGAATTCGGCCATGCCGTGGGGCTGATGCAGTTCAACATGTATCACCACTATACGGTGGACGAGCACCTGATCCGTGCCATCGGCAACATCGCCGCCATCGAGCGCGGCGAACACATGGAAGAGCATCCGCTCACCAGCGACGTCATCAAGCGCATCAAGTCGCGCGAGGCGTTGTATTGCGCCGTGCTGCTGCATGACATGGCCAAGGGCCTGCAGGGCGACCACAGCGATGTCGGTGCCGTCATCGCGACCAGCCTGTGCCCGCGGCTGGGCCTGTCGGAGAGCGACACCAGCGCCGTCGCCTGGCTGGTGAAAAATCACCTGGTGATGAGCGACACCGCCCAGCGCCGCGATGTGTCCGATCCCAAGACGGTGCGCGATTTCGTGGCGCTGGTGCAGACGCCCGAATTGCTGCGCCTGCTGCTGATCCTGACGGTCTGCGATATCCGCGCCGTGGGCCCGGGCGTGTGGAACGGCTGGAAGGGCCAGTTGCTGCGCGAACTTTATTATGCCGCCGAAAGCATGATGACCGGCGGCGACCAGGTGCCCGCCCACATCGCCCGCGTCGCATCCGCCAAGCAGGCGCTGCTGGAGCGGCTGCACGATTTCACCCCGGCGCAGCGCGAACGCGCCCTGTCACGCCACTATGACAATTACTGGCTGGCCTTCGAACCGGAGGAGCATGAACGCCATGCCCGGCTGATGGCATCCGCCGATACCAGCGGCGAATTGCTGGTGCTGTCGGCGGACAGCAACAGCTTCCGCGCCGTGACCGAGATCTTCCTCTATACGCCCGACCATGCCGGCCTGTTCAGCCAGCTTGCGGGCGCCATCGCCATGTCGGGCGGCAGCATCGTCGATGCCAAGGCCTTCACCACTTCGGAAGGCTTCGCGCTGGATGTCTTCTCGCTGCAGGACGCCGAGGGCGAAGCCTTTGACGACAAGGAGCGGCTGTCGCGCCTGCGCCAGTCGATCGAGAAGACACTGCGTGGCCAGGTCTGGCCGCGCCGGGCCCTGGCCGGCAAGCAGCAGAAGAGCAAGGCCAGCGCCTTCCGGATCAAGCCCAAAGTGCTGTTCGACAATGACGCCTCGCAGATCGCCACGGTGGTGGAGGTGGAATGCCTCGACAGGCCCGGCCTGCTCTATGACGTCACCCAGGCGATCTTCGAATCCGGCCTGTCCATCTCGACCTCGATGGTGGCGACCTATGGAGAGAAGGCGGTGGACGTCTTCTATGTCCGCGACGGCTTTGGCCACAAGATCACCCATCCGGCGCGGCTGGAAGCGGTGCAGGCGCGGCTGACGGCGGCGCTGGCCTGGCCGCCTGCGCCCGCAGCCTGATGCGCCTGCCTTGAAGGCATGGGCGGGGCGGGGCATAACCGCCTTTCCTTTGGCCTACCGCTTCGCTATTTGAGGCCGGATGACACACGCGCCTCTCGTCCTGTCGGGCATGCAGCCCACCAACACCCTGCACCTGGGCAATTATCTCGGCGCCCTGAAGAACTGGGTGCGGCTGCAGGACCAGATGCCCTGCCTGTTCTGCGTCGTGGACATGCACGCCATCACGGTGGACCAGGACCCGAAGGAACTGGCCCGCGCCACCCGCGAAGTCACGGCGGCCTATATCGCCGGCGGCATCGATCCCGCCCGCTCGCCCATCTTCAACCAGAGCCAGGTGCCGGAACATGCCGAGCTGGCCTGGATCTTCAACTGCGTCGCGCGGCTGGGCTGGCTGGACCGCATGACCCAGTTCAAGGAAAAATCGGGCAAGCACAAGGAACGCGCCAGCGTCGGCCTCTACACCTATCCGGTGCTGATGGCCGCCGACATCCTGGTCTATCGCGCCACCCATGTGCCGGTGGGCGAGGACCAGAAGCAGCATCTGGAGCTGGCGCGCGACATCGCGCAGAAATTCAACAATGATTTTGTCGTGCCGGATTTCTTCCCGCAGCCGGAACCGGTGATCCTGGGGCCGGGCACACGGGTGATGAGCCTGCGCGATGGCACGAAGAAGATGTCCAAGTCGGACGAAAGCGACTTGTCACGCATCAACCTCACCGATGATGCCGATGCCATCGCCAATAAGATTCGCCGCGCCAAGACCGACATGGATGCGCTGCCGGAGAGCAAGGAAGGCCTGGCGGGCCGCCCGGAAGCCGAAAACCTGCTGTCCATCTATGCCGCGCTGTCCGACCGCAAGCTGGAAGAAGTCATCCAGGAATTCGCGGGCAAGCAATTCTCGGAATTCAAGAACGCGCTGGCCGATCTCACCGTGGCGCAGCTTTCGCCCATCGCCACCGAGATGCGCCGCCTGCTGGCCGACCCGGCACAGATCGACGCCATCCTGCGCGACGGCGCGGCCCGCGCCCGCGCCATCGCCGCGCCAGTGGTGGCGGAAACCAAGAAGCTGGTTGGGTTCATCACTTGACCGAGAGCGGCGGCCAGGAAAAGTGGACTTCCGGTTTTCCGTCCGGCCGCGCGACTATAAAAAACGTGCTCGTTACCGGCGCAGCGAAGCGGCTGGGGCGCGCCATTGCCCTGGACCTCGCCGCTGCAGGCTGGAACGTGGCCCTGCACTACAACACCAGCCAGGCCGAGGCGCAGAGCACCGCCGACGCGGTGCGGGCGCAGGGCGTGCAGGCGGCGCTGCTGCAGGCCGACCTGGGCGACGAAGCCCAGAACCAGGTCCTGGTCGCCCGCGCGGCACAGGCCATTGGCCCGCTCACCGCCCTGATCAATTCCGCCTCGATCTTCGAGAATGACAATTGGCAAAGCGCCACGCGCAAGAGCTGGGACACGCATATCGAAGTGAACCTGCGCAGCCCGCTGGTGCTGTCGCAGAGCTTCGCCGCGCAGCTTCCCGATGGAGTGCAGGGCAACATAATCAACCTGATCGACCAGCGGGTGCTGAAGCCCAATCCGCAATTCCTCTCCTACAGCCTGTCCAAGGCGGGATTGCACTGGCTGACCACGACGCTGGCGCAGGGCATGGCGCCGCGCATCCGCGTCAACGCCGTCGGCCCCGGCCCGGTGCTGCGCAATGCCCGCCAGTCGGTGGCAGATTTCGACCGCCAGCGCGATGCCACCATCCTGGGGCATGGCGCCGATCCCGCCGATATCTGCGCCGCTGTGCGCTACCTGCTGGAAGCGCGCTCCGTCACCGGCCAGATGATCGCGGTGGATGGCGGCCAGCACCTGATCTGGCAAACGCCCGATACAATGGGGCACGAATGAGCGATCCCATCGCCAGCGCCTCGCGCGGCATCCGCCATGTCTTCATCCGCAACCTGGAACTGCCGGCCCATATCGGCGTCTATCGCAACGAGGAAGGCCGCACCCAGCAGGTACGGATCAACCTCGACCTCGCCACCGACGACATTGCCGACGCCCAGGACATGCTGGAAAACGTGGTCGACTATCACAAGATCGAAAAGCGCATCCGCGCCATCATCGCCGAGGGCCATGTCCGGCTGGCCGAGACCCTGGCAGAACGCATCGCCACCGCCTGTTTCGAGGATGCCAGAGTCCGCACCGTGCGGGTCCGGGTAGAGAAGCTGGAGGCCCTGACGGCCGCCGAGTCCGTGGGAATAGAAATTGAACGCACCCGCTAATATATTGCCGGTATGAGTTCCGACGCGCCACAAAATCCGGTTTTGACTGGCGCCGCCCGCATCCAGGCCTATCTCAAGACCCTCCCCGACGCGCCGGGCGTCTATCGCATGCTCAATGCGGCGGGCGACGTGCTTTATGTCGGCAAGGCCAAGAGCCTGAAGAAACGCGTCACCGCCTATGCCACGGGTCGGGTCCATAGCGACCGCCTCATCCGCATGGTGCAGGACACGGCGGAGATGCTGTTCATCACCACCGCCTCGGAAACCGATGCGCTGCTGCTGGAAGCCAACCTGATCAAGCGGCTGAAGCCGCGCTACAACGTCTCCTATCGCGACGACAAAAGTTTCCCCTACATCCTGCTGCGCGAGGATCATCCCTATCCGCAGTTGCTCAAGCATCGCGGCGCCAAGACCACCAAGGGGGTCTATTACGGCCCCTTCGCCTCGGCGGGTGCCGTCACCCGCACCCTGAACACGCTGCAGCGCGTCTTCCTGCTGCGCTCCTGCTCGGATTCGATTTTCGACAGCCGCACCCGCCCCTGCCTGCTGTTCCAGATCAAGCGCTGCAGCGGCCCTTGCGTCCAGCGCATCGATGCAGGCGGCTACAACGCGCTGGTGGTGGAGGCGGAGAAATTCCTTTCCGGCAAGAGCAGTGCCGTCCAGAAGGCGATGCGGACAGAGATGGAACAGGCTTCGGAGGCGCTGGACTTCGAGCATGCCGCGCACCTGCGCGACCGGCTGCGCGCCATGAGCCACATCCAGTCGAGCCAGGGCGTCAACCCGTCCACCTTCGACGAGGCCGATCTCTTCGCCCTGCATGTCGAGGGCAGCCAGACCTGCATCCAGGTCTTCTTCTTCCGCGCCGGGCAGAACTGGGGCAACAAGCCCTACTTTCCGAAGCTGCCCTTCGACATGGAGACGCACGAGGTTCTCCAGTCCTTCATCGGCCAGTTCTATGACGAGCGCACCGCGCCGAAGCTGCTGCTGGTTTCACACGACATGCCGGAGAGCGGCCTGATCGCCGGGGCCCTGGCCACCAGCGCGGGCCACAAGGTCGAGATCGCCGTGCCGCAACGGGGCGAGAAGCAGCAAATCATGGAACGCGCCCTGACCAATGCCCGCGAGCAGCTCGGCCGCCGCATGGCCGAGAACAGCGCCCAGACACAGTTGCTGGAAGGTGTCGCCGACACGTTCGGGCTGGATACGCCGCCGCGCCGCATCGAGGTCTATGACAATTCCCACATCCAGGGTGCGCATGCGCTGGGCGCCTTCATCGTCGCCGGGCCGGAAGGTTTCGAGAAGGCGCAGTACCGCAAGTTCAACATCAAGGCCGCCGAGCTGACGCCGGGCGACGACTACGCCATGATGCGCGAAGTACTGAGCCGCCGCTTCGTCCGGCTGGCGAAAGAAGACGCGCAAGCGTCCGTGAACGACAAGTGGCGCCGCCCCGACCTGGTGCTGATCGATGGCGGCCCGGGCCAGCTTGCCATCGCGATTCAGGTCTTTGCCGACCTGGGCGTGGAGGATGTTGCGCTGGCCTCCATCTCCAAGGGGCCGGACCGCGATGCGGGCCGCGAGCATTTCTACTTGCCGGGCAAGGAACCCTTCCGGCTCGATCCCAAGAGCCCGGTCCTGTATTATCTGCAACGCCTGCGTGACGAAGCACACCGCTTTGTCATTGGCGGCCACCGCAAGAAGCGCAGCATGGCCATCGGCGCCAACCCGCTGGACGAGATCGGCGGCATCGGCGCCGCCCGCAAGCGCGCGCTGCTGCAGCATTTCGGCTCCGCCAAGGCGGTTTCGGCGGCCAACCTGACAGACCTGTCCTCGGTCGAGGGCGTCAGCGCCACACTGGCGAAGAAAATCTTCGATTTTTTCCATCCCAGCTAGCGCGGCCAAAAATAAAGGCTGACGCACTCCCGGCTGGCGCTCTAAGCTTGCACCATGCTCGCCCTGCCCAATGTCATCACCATCCTGCGCATCCTGCTGGTGCCCTGCTTTGCCATCGCCTTCGTGCTGCCGGGCGACATGGCGCGCATTGCCGCCTTCCTGATCTTCGCCATTGCCGGGGCCAGCGACTGGCTGGATGGCTTCGCCGCGCGCAAGCTCAATGCTGGATCAGATTTTGGCCGCATGCTGGACCCCATCGCCGACAAGGTGCTGGTGGCGGTGGCGCTGATGATGCTGGTGGCCGAAGGCACCTTCACCCAGGTCAAACCCAACGGCATGCTCAGCCTGCTCAAACTGGTGCCCGCCATCATCATTCTGTCGCGCGAGATCCTGGTGTCTGGCCTGCGCGAATTCCTGGCGGGCACGCGGGTGAGCGTGCCGGTAACGGCCATTGCCAAGTTCAAGACCGCCGTGCAGATGGTCGCCATCGGCGCGATGATCCTGACGCCGCTGGCGCACAAGATCACGCCCGGCATTCCCGGCACCACCTATGAAGTGATCGCCTATGCGCTGCTGTGGATCGCCGCCGCACTCACCGTCTATACCGGCGTGATCTATTTCCGGAACGGCATGGCGCATATCGACACCAGCCCCAAGGGGCGCGCGTGACGCTACTGTATTTCGCCTGGCTGCGGCAGGTGATCGGCAGTGGCGAAGAACAGATCACCCTGCCGCCCGGCATAGGCGATGTGCGTGGCCTGATCACGCACCTGAAAGGCCTGGATGCAAAATATGCCCAGGCCTTTGCAGACGAAGGTCGCATCCGTACTGCCGTCAACCAGCACCATGCGGCGCTGGATGCGCCCGTGTCGGACGGCGACGAGATCGCCTTCTTCCCGCCGGTGACGGGAGGCTGAGATGCAACGCATCGTCATCCAGCAGGCGCCCTTCGACCTGAACGCGGAAGTCGCGGCGCTGGCGGCGGGCGGCGCGGCGGGCGCGGTGGTGAATTTCACCGGCCATGTCCGGGCCGAGGACGGCCTGGCCAGCCTGACGCTGGAACACTATCCCGGCATGACCGAGGCTGAAATCGCGCGCATGGCGGCGGAGGCTGCGGCACGCTGGCCGCTGACCGGCATCACCGTCATCCATCGCGTCGGCACCCTCAAGCCTGGCGATGCCATCGTGCTGGTGGCGGCGGCGGCGGCCCATCGCACGCCCGCCTTCGCAGCCTGCGAATTCCTGATGGACTATCTGAAGACGCATGCCCCGTTCTGGAAACAGGAAACGCGGAACGGCGAGACGCGCTGGGCCGAGGCGCGCGCCAGCGACGATGCCGCCGCCAGCCGCTGGCGCAAGCCCTAGGCCGGAACCTTGGCGGTGACGCCCCGGACTTCATCCGCATAGGCATTCATCAACTGCTCGGTGAGCGTGCCGGGCGTGAAGGTATAGGGCCCAATCTCGCGCACCGGCGTCACTTCCGCCGCCGAACCGGTGAGGAAGCATTCGCTGAACGTGCTCATCTCCTCGGGCAGGATGTGGCGCTCGATCACCTTGAGCTGGCGCTCGCGGGCAATGCGGATCACCGACTGGCGCGTCAGGCCATTGAGGAAGCAATCGGGAAGCGGAGTGTGGATCTCGCCATCCTTGATAAAGAAGACATTGGCGCCCGTCGCCTCGCTGACATAGCCGCGATAATCGAAGAACATGGCGTCGGCATAGCCCTTGGCCTCGGCCTCGTGCTTGCAGAGGGTGCAGATCATGTAGAGGCCCGCCGCTTTGGCATGCACCGGCTCGGTTTCCGGCGAAGGCCGCTTGTAGCGGGCGATGTCGAGACGAATGCCCTTGAGCTTTTCCGCCGGGCTGAAATAGGACGGCCACGGCCAGGTGGCGATGGCGACATGGATGGTGGTGGTCTGGGCCGACACCGCCATCATCTCGCTGCCGCGGAAGGCGAAGGGGCGCAAATAGCCATCGACGATATTGTTGGCCTTGCAGACATCGATGCAGGCCTGGTTGATCACGTCCTGGGTGAAGGGAATGGTCATGCCCAGCGTTTGCGCCGAGGTGAACAGACGCTCGGTATGCTCCTTCAGCTTGTAGATGGTGCCGTTGTACATGCGCTGGCCCTCGAAGACGCAGGAGCCATAGTGCAGGCCGTGGGTCAGCACATGAGTCTTGGCGTCCTGCCACGGCACCAGCTTGCCGTCATGCCAGATGACGCCATCACGCTGGTCGAAGGGGATCACACCGGCCATAAAACGCTTCCTTAATTCCGCCCTGGTGCGGTATTCCGCCCGCCGGTGCGGTGGGGCTTGCCCCCGCCCCGGTCCGGGCTCTACGTATTGCAGCATGGCGGAGACGAAAACGGCAAGGCCGGCCAAGGGGTTTTGGCATCGGTTCCGGGCATGGCAGCCATGAACGCGCCCCTGGCCGACCCGCATCTTCTGGTGGTGGATGATGACGAGCGCCTGCGCGCCCTGCTGCAGCGTTATCTCGCCACCAATGGCTACCGGGTCAGCGCCGCCGCTGGCGCCGCCGAGGCGCGCCAGCTCATGGCCAACATGGAATTCGACCTGCTGGTGCTGGATGTGATGATGCCCGGCGAATCCGGGCTGGATTTCGCGCGCGACCTGCGCCGCACCTCGTCCGTTCCCATTCTGATGCTGACGGCGCGGGGCGACGCCGCCGACCGCATCGAGGGGCTGGAGCGCGGCGCGGACGATTACCTGCCCAAACCCTTCGAGCCGCGCGAATTGCTGCTGCGGATCAACTCCCTGCTGCGCCGCACCGCCGCCATTGTGCCCCGTGCCCTGGCGGAACCGGTGAAGATGGGTGCGGCGCTGTTCGATCCCGAAGGCGGCCGTCTGACCCGGGACGGCAAGCCGGTGAAACTGACCGGGGCCGAGGCGGCGTTGATGCAGCTTTTCGCCGCCCATGCGGGCCGGCCCTTCTCCCGCGCCGATCTGTGCAAGCGGCTAAATGTGGCGCTGGAGCGCTCCATCGATGTGCAGGTGACGCGGCTGCGCCGCAAGATCGAGGATGATCCCAAGCTGCCGCTTTACCTGCAGACGGTACGCGGGGTTGGCTACATGCTGGTGCCAGATAGATGATGAGCCTTTGGCGGCCTATCAAGCACTTCCTGCCGCGCGGCCTGTTCTGGCGCTCGCTGATCATCATCATCGCGCCCATCGTGCTGCTGCTGGGCATCCTGGGATACGTCTTCTTCGAGCGGAACCTGGAAACCAGCACACGCGCCCTGGCCACCGACGTCGCTGCCGATGTGGCGCTGCTGGTGGCGCTGGAAGACACCACCGCGCCCGGAGAACGCGAGCGGGTTCGGCACCTGGCGGAACAGCAACTTCGTTATCGCATCCGCTTCTATGCCGGTGAGGCCGTGACGCCGCCGCCATCGCCCCAGCGCAGCACCATTGACCGCGCCCTGGATGAAGTGATGGCGCAGGAAATCAGCCTGCGCCGCCATTTCGTCACCGACCGCAATGGTGGCGACTTCGTCATTCGCGTGGACGTGCGCGGCGGCGTGCTGGACATACTGGTGCCCCGCGACCGCGTCACGGTCGCACAGCCCGGCCTGTTCATTGTCTGGATGGGCGTATCATCGCTGCTGCTGATTGGTGTGGCGGTGCTGTTCCTGCGTGGCCAGGTAAGGCCTATCGAGCGGCTGGCCCGTGCCGCCGAAGCCTTCGGCAAGGGCCGCGCCGTGCCGGATTTTAAGCCCTATGGCGCGACGGAAGTGCGCCGCGCCGCCCAGGCCTTTGTGACCATGCGCGAGCGTATCGACCGCCACGTCGGCCAGCGCACCGAGATGCTGGCGGGCGTCAGCCACGACCTCAAGACGCCGCTGACCCGCATGAAGCTGGCGCTGGCGATGATGCCCGCCAATGCCGACAATGACGCCCTGCGCGACGACATCACCGAGATGGAGCACATGCTGGACGAGTATCTCGCCTTCGCGCGCGGTGAGGGCCGCGAGGATTCCGCGATCACCGACCTGGTGGCGCTGGTGCGTGACACTGCCAGCGGCGTGGCCAAGGCACGGCGCAGCGGCGCCGCCGGTCTGACGGTGACGGCGCCCGACAGCGTGGCGGTCAGCGTCAAGCCTGCAGCGCTGCGGCGCTGTCTTTCCAACCTGATCGACAATGCCTTCAAGCATGGCCGCAACGTCGCGGTGACGCTGACGCGTGATACGCGTCTGGCCGAGATCCTGGTCGAAGATGACGGCCCCGGCATTCCAGAAGCCCGGCACGAGGAAGCCTTCCGCCCCTTCCACCGCCTGGACGTAGGCCGCAACCTGCAGACCGGCGGTTCGGGCCTAGGGCTGGCCATCGCCCGCGACATCGCCCGCGCCCATGGCGGCGATATCTATCTTGGCAAAAGCGACATGGGTGGGTTGAAGGCGACGATAAGACTGCCGGTTTAGCGCCGCCCAGGCAGCGACGGCTTCCTTCCTACGGAACTGCGCGCCGCTACAACGCAACACCATCTGACAGCGTAAAAACGGTATCTGGATGGCCCAGCCCTCTTCAACTGAAAGAGGGCCGACCATGACAATAGAGAGCTAGCGCAACGCTTCCGCGCGTTTCTTCGCTGCCTTCAGGGCGCGGGTCATCAGCCGGGGCAACTCCGGCATCAGTACCTTCAGCGCCGCCTCGGTGGTGCCGCCGGGGCTGGTGACGGCGATCCGCAGCTCGGCCGCCTCTGCCTTGTCGGCATCCAGCAAGGCGCCGGCCCCCGCCACCGTGGCACGGGCCAGCTTTTGCGCCTCTGTCTTCGACAGGCCGATGGCGATGCCGGCTTGCGCCATCGCCTCGACCAGATGAAAGACATAGGCAGGGCCGGAGCCAGACAGCGCCGTGACGCTGTCAATCAGCGCCTCGCTCTTGACCCACATGGTCTGGCCCAGCGCCGTCAGCAAAAGGTCAGCCTTGTTCTTGTCGGCGGCGCTAACGCCCTTGGCGGCATAGAGCCCGGTGATGCCGCGCCCGATGGCGCCCGGCGTGTTGGGCATGGCGCGGACGATGCGCGCGCGCGCGCCCCATGCCTTGCGCAGGCCCGCGATGGAGGTGCCCGCCGCGATGGAGATCATCAGCGAGGTCTTCGCGATGGCCGCCAGCGCGGGCGCTTCACCTTTCAGGATCTGCGGCTTGATGGCCACGATGCAGGCATCGAACTTGCCGCTCACCTGCGACGGCGCGGCGACCAGCGCGATGGCCTTGGCTTTTGCCAGCGCCCTGATTTCCGCCGAGGGTTTTGGCTCGACCACGATGATGGATTTGACGCCGCTCGCGCGCCAGCCTTTCAACAGTGCCGAGCCCATTCTGCCCGCACCGATAAGCAGAACATTTGTTTGATTGCGCGGCGTCGCCGCGCGGGGGCTCACGCCTGACCCTGGCATTCGAGCACAGCCGCCGCGACGGCGTCCTCGGCGGTCTTGCCGCCCCAGAGCACGAACTGAAAGGCGGGGTAGTAATGCTCGCAGGCTTCCAGCGCGAGGTTCAGCAGCGCCTCGCATTGCTGGGCGCTGGCTTCGGCGTCGGGGAAGATCATGGCGTGGCGGAAGACGATGGTGCCGTCCTGCGGCCACAGATCGAAATGGCCGATCCACAGCTTGGCGTTCACATACATCAGCAGGTCGGAGATGTTCTGGCGGCGCACGCCTTCGGTGATGCGCATGTCGAAGGCGGTGGACAGGTGCAGCGACTTCAGGTCCTCGCGCCAGACAAAGCTGAAATGATGGTCGCTCCAGCGGCCCGCCACCGACAGGTTCAGCTCGTCGCGCTCGGAGCGTTCAAAGGCCCAGCCATTGGCCTCCACCGCACGCTCCAGCAGGTCGAGCGGGTGCAGCACGGTCTGGGGTTCATCGAAATGGGGAAAACTCATGCGCCGGTGCTTCCTGGTCCCTGCAACACAAAACGAAGCAGTTGCGAACCAAACTGGCACAAGATTTTGGGATGACAAGAGTCCGGGACTCGTCATCCCCGGCGTGGCGAAAGATTCCACAGGTTTGGAGAATGTCCCCAGCCGCGGCTGCGTCAGATTGATTCGCCCACAGCGAAGCCGCTTGCAGTGGGGATGAATCAGGCCTGCTTGCCTTCCAGCTTGGCCAGGCGCGCGGCAAGGGATTCGTTCTCTTCCCGCGCCTTGGCGGCCATCGCCTTCACCGCCTCGAACTCCTCGCGGGGGACGAAATCCATGTCGGCCACCAGGCGCTCCAGGCGTTGGCGCACGAAGGTATCGATCTCGGCCCGCAGTCCCTGCGCCATGCCGGCGGCGTCGGTAAAGGCCTTGGCCACGCCATCGAGAAAGGGATTGTCGGTCTGCGCCATGATCGGTTCTCCTGCGGGCCTTATACAGCAACTTTACTTGACTTAAATACGCGAAGCAGCACGTTACCGGCATGATCCTGGCTGCCCTGCCCTTTCCCGCCATCGACCCGGTGCTGCTCCGGCTGGGGCCGATTTCGCTGCACTGGTATGCCATGGCCTATGTCGGCGGGCTGGTGCTGGCGTGGATCGGCATCGTCTGGACCCTGCGCCGCAAAAGCCTATGGGCTGCCCCGCCTTTCAACGGCAAGCCCCCCGCTACCGAGGACGATATCGGCGACCTGGTGGCCTGGGCGACACTGGGCGTCATCATTGGTGGCCGCCTGGGCTGGGACCTGTTCTATGGCATCATCCTGTGCGGCGTGACGCCGGACGGGGGTGGCGCCTGCCACGGCCTACCGGGCGACTTCCTCGTACGCCCCTGGCGGCTGATCGCCGAATGGAACGGCCTGGTGCCCCAGCTACGCGGCATGTCCTTCCATGGCGGCCTGATCGGCGTGATGGCCGCCGTCTGGCTGTTCTGCCGCAAGCGCAAGCTGAACCTGCTGGCCGTTGCCGACCTGATCGCGGTGTTCACACCCATCGGCCTGTTCTTTGGCCGCCTGGCCAATTTCGTGAACGGCGAATTGTGGGGCCGCGTCACCGACGCCTCCTGGGGCATGATCTTCTGCAGTCCCTATTTCCCGCCCGTGTATGGCAATGCCTGCCCGGCGGGTTTGCTGCCGCGCCATCCCAGCCAGCTCTATGAAGCGGCGCTGGAAGGCATCGTCCTGTTCGTGATCCTGCAGCTGGGCCTGCGCGACTGGCATCTGCACCGGCGGCCCGGCCTGCTGGCGGCGCTCTTCTTCTTCGGCTACGGCCTGTTCCGTTTCGCGGTGGAATTCTTCCGCGAGCCCGACGCCCCCTTCATCGGCTTCCTCACCATGGGGATGGCGCTGTCGCTGCTGACCTGGGTGGCAGCGGCGCTGCTGCTGCGCGCGGCGCTGGCGCCTAAAGCGGCATGAGCCGCCCCACGTCTTCTACTTTAAAAGCGCGCATCGCCAGCCTGATCGCGGCCCAGGGCCCGATCAACGTGGCGCAGTTCATGACCATCGCACTGCACGATCCGGAAGGAGGCTATTACGCCACCCGTGATCCGTTCGGTGCAAAAGGCGACTTCATCACCGCGCCAGAGATCAGCCAGATGTTCGGCGAGATGCTGGGGCTGTGGCTGGCGCAGGCCTGGGACGACCAGGGCCGCCCCAGCCATCCACTACTGGTGGAGCTGGGCCCCGGGCGCGGCACGCTGATGGCCGACATGCTGCGGACATGCAAAGCCGCGCCGGATTTCCTGAAAAGCGCCACGGTGGTGATGGTGGAAGCCAGCCCGCATTTGCGCGGCGTGCAGCAGGAAACGCTCAAGGCGCATCCCGGCATCATCTGGCAAAGCCAGTTCGATCCACCCACAGGACGGCCCATTTTCCTGGTCGCCAATGAATTCTTCGACGCGCTGCCCATCCGGCAATATGTGAAGACGCCGCGCGGCTGGTGCGAGCGCATGGTGACGGTGAAGGATGATGTGCTGGCCTTCGCACTGGCGCCGACGCCCGCGCCCGGCGCGCTGATCCCCGAAAGCCGCGCCGGTGCGCCGGAGGGCGGAGTTTACGAAACCGCGCCATCGGCCATCGCCCTGGCCGAGGACATTGCCCGCCTGATCGCGGCCCAGGGCGGTGCGGCGCTGCTGGTGGATTATGGCTACGACAAGACGGGCTTCGCCGAGACGCTGCAGGCGGTCGGTGGCCATACCTTCGCCGCCATCCTGGCAGAACCGGGCACACACGACCTTTCTGCCCATGTCGATTTCACCGCGCTGGCGGCCGCCGGCAAGCGCGGTGGCACCGGTGTGCATGGCCCCATTGGCCAGGGTGCGCTGCTGACCGCGCTGGGCATGGCGACGCGCGCGCAGGGGCTGGCAGCGAAGCATCCGGCCAACGCTGCGGCGCTGACCGCCGCGCTGACGCGGCTGACCGCGCCAGAGATGATGGGCACGCTGTTCAAGGCGCTGGCCTTCTTGCCCACCGCCGCTGTCACTGCGCCGGGATTTGAAACGGCAGGGGCCATGCATGAAACGACTTGAGGCCAGGACGCTCACGGCCCTGCCCAGCATCGCGCATGGCTTCTTCGGCCGTGACGGCGGTGTCTCGACCGGGCTCTACACATCACTGAATTGCGGCCCCGGCTCGAAGGACGATCGCGCTGCCGTCACCGAGAATCGCCGCCGCGTCGCGCAGGTGCTGGCGCCCGGCGCGAAACTGGCCAGCCTGGCGCAGATTCACAGCCCTTTCGTGCATGTGGTGGGTGAAGGCTGGGACACGACGCAGCATCCCGAAGGCGATGGCATGGTCACCGCCACGCCCGGGATCGGCCTGGGCATCCTCACCGCCGATTGCGGCCCTGTGCTGTTCGCCGACCCCGATGCCGGGGTAATCGGCGCCGCCCATGCCGGCTGGAAAGGCGCCATCGGTGGCATTCTGGACGCCACCGTGGCGGCGATGGAAACGCTGGGCGCCCGGCGCGACCGCATCCTGGCCGCCATCGGCCCCTGCATCAGCGTCGCCAGCTATGAGGTGGGCGAAGATTTTCGCGCCCGCTTCCTTGAGGCCGATGCCGCCAATGCCCGCTTCTTCGCAAACGGCAAGCCCGGCCATTGCCATTTCGACCTGGAAGCCTATGTCGCCGCCCGGCTGGCGGGGCTGGGCGTGGGTGCGGTGGAGGGGCTGGGCGTCTGCACGTATCCGGCCGAAAACGGCTTCTTCAGCTTCCGCCGCACCACCCATGCGGGCGAACCGGATTATGGCCGCGAAATCTCCGCGATCCTGCTGACAAACTAGGCGGGTTTCGCCCTTCGCAGTGCGGCGAAAAAAGGCTGGCGACTCGAGGCCCCAACCGCTAAAAGCCCGTCATCAAACTGTTGCGGCGCATCCTCCCCCGCGCGCGTCAGCGCTTGCGAAGGGGAGGTGCCCGTAGCTGGCCCTCGGGCCAGCGAAGGGCGGAGGGGCCAATGAGCGATCAGAACGGTTCGCGAGGAATGCGCCTCATCACGGGCAATTCAAATCCGCGCCTGGCCGAGGCCATCGGACAATATCTGGGCCTGCCCTTCGTCAAGGCCGCCGTGCGCCGCTTCTCCGACATGGAAGTCTTTGTCGAGGTGCAAGAGAATGTCCGCGGCGAGGACATGTTCGTGATCCAGTCCACGAGCTATCCCACCAACGACAATCTGATGGAACTGCTCATCATGATCGACGCTCTGCGGCGCGCGTCGGCGCGGCGCATCACCGCCGTGATCCCCTATTTTGGCTATGCCCGCCAGGACCGCAAGATCGGCCCGCGCACGCCGATTTCCGCCAAGCTGGTCGCCAATCTGATCACCCAGGCGGGCGCCAACCGCGTGCTGACGGTCGACCTGCATGCCGGGCAGATCCAGGGCTTCTTCGACATTCCTACCGACAACCTCTTCGCCCTGCCGGTCATTCATCGCGACATCATCGATTATATCGGCGACACCGCCCCGATGGTGGTGTCGCCTGACGTCGGCGGCGTGCTGCGCGCCCGCAGCCTCGCCAAGCGGCTGGGCAGCGACCTGGCTATCGTCGACAAGCGCCGCGAGCGCGCAGGCGAATCCGAAGTGATGAACATCATCGGCGATGTCGAAGGCCAGGTCTGCGTCCTGGTGGACGATATCGTCGATTCCGGCGGCACCTTGTGCAACGCCGCCGAAGCCCTGCTGGCGAACGGCGCCACCGCCGTCTATGCCTATGTCGTGCATGGCGTGCTGTCGGGCGGCGCGGTACAGCGCATCCGCAATTCCAAGCTCAAGTCGCTGGTGGTGACGGATTCCATCGCCCATGCCGAGGAAGTGCGGACCTGCCCCAATATCCGTACCATCTCGATAGCGCCGCTGATTGGCGAGGCGATGCGCCGCATCAGCAATGAAGCGTCGGTGTCGAGCCTGTTTGATTAATTCACGCTCGCCAACGGGCGCGCGCAGCATTTTGTGGCGTGAGCAGGAACGATGCGTACAAGACGTACGTGAGCGATGGCGCGACGAACTCAAGTTTAAGCAAATAGTCCCGTCACGGTGCCAATGATGGTGGCAACGCCCACCCAGTGCGCGCCGTCGATCAGCGACAGGCGCGAATTGCGGCCGGGGAAGATGTTGTTCACCACCGTGGTCGGCACGATGACGCCGATGCCGATATAGAAGCCCACCATCGCGCCCCAGTTCCAGCCCACCACGCTCATGCGCGGCAGGATGTAGGCAAAGGCAATCGCCATCACCAGTTCCGCCCCCAAGCAGACCAGCAGCGGCGTCAGCGGCATCTTCTTGTCCTTGCAGTCGTCGGGGTTCTGGCCCAACGCCGCCTGATAGGCCTTGCCCAGCGCAGTGTAATAGACCGCGCCGATCAGCCACGCCGCCACGGCCGCAGCCGGAATACCGAGATATTGCATGCCCCCTCCCCTCAACGAGGCCGCCAGCTTAGGGGCAAGCGGCAGGATTGTCTTTGGGGGGCCCATCCGCTACACACCGCGCGTCTTTTCGGGGCGCCTTTCGGCGTCTGGAAACCAGAGGAGCGGAAAAATGACGCAGATTCAAGAACTTGCTTTCGAGTCCCGTGCCAACAAGGGCAAGGGCCCGGCCTACCAGGCCCGCCTGAAGGGCCTCGTCCCCGCCATCATCTATGGCGGCGAGAGCCAGCCCCAGACCATCACCGTGGACGCCCGCTCGCTGGAGCGCGCCATCGAGAAGGGCGCCTTCCTGACCAGCCTGCTGATGCTGAATGAAGGCGGCAAGAAGACCCGCGTGATCCCGCGCCAGGTCCAGCTCGACCCGGTTTCGGACCGCCCCGTGCATGTCGACTTCCTGCGCCTGGCGCAGGGCGCCAGCGTGCGCATCGAAATTCCCGTCCACTTCAAGGGCCAGGGCGAGTCGCCCGGCCTGAAGAAGGGTGGTGTGCTGAACATCGTGCGCCACAAGATCGAGTTGATCTGTCCGGCCGATCACATTCCCACCGAGATCATCGTCGACATCTCCAAGCTGGATATCGCCGAAACCGTGCATATCTCGGCCGTGAGCCTGCCGGAAGGCGCCAAGCCCGTGATCCGCGGCCGCGACTTCACCGTCGCGTCCATCGTCGCCTCGAGCACGGTGCGTGAAGAGCAGAAGGCCGCCGCCTCCGGTGGTGATGGCCCGGCTGCCGAAGCCGCGCCTGCCGCTGGTGCCGCCGCCGCGCCTGCCGCTGGTGCCAAGGCGCCCGCTGCTGGCGCCAAGGCCGCTCCGGCTGCTGCCGCCAAGCCCGCGGCGAAGAAGTAAGAAGTCCTGGCGCTTCGGGGAGGCGTCTCCGTCATGGATACGCCTCTCCTTATCGCCGGATTGGGCAACCCTGGTTCGCAATATGCGAAGAACCGGCACAATGCCGGCTTCATCGTCGTGGACGAAATCCACGCCGCGCATCGTTTCGGGCCGTGGAAGACCAAATTCGACGGACTGCTCAGCGAAGGCCTGCTGGACGGGCGCAAGACCTACCTGCTCAAGCCGCAGACCTTCATGAACCTGTCGGGCGACAGCGTCGGCCCGGTGCTGCGCTTCTACAAGCTGCCACTGACATCGCTGGTGGTGATCCATGACGAGATCGACCTGGAACCCGGCAAGGTGAAAGTGAAGACCGGCGGCGGCGATGCCGGGCAGAATGGCCTACGCTCCATCACTGCGACGCTGGGGCCGGACTATCGCCGGGTGCGACTGGGGGTTGGCCATCCCGGCGAAAAGCACCTGGTGACGAACCATGTGCTGGCGAATTTCGATCGCGACGACATCGACTGGCTGAAGCCGCTGGTGGACGCGATGGTGCAGGCCGCCCCGCTGCTGGCGCGCGATGACGATACCGGGTTCATGAGCAAGGTGGCGCTGCTGACGGCGCCCCCAAAATCAGACAAGCCACCGAAGAAAGAAAAAGAGTAATGGGCTTCAAATGCGGAATCGTGGGGCTGCCCAATGTCGGCAAGTCCACTCTGTTCAACGCCCTGACCCAGACGGCGGCGGCGCAGGCGGCCAACTATCCATTTTGCACGATTGAACCAAATGTCGGCGACGTGGCGGTGCCCGATCCCCGGCTGGAAACGCTGGCCGGAATCGCCGGTTCGCAGGAGATCATCCCCACCCGCATCACCTTCGTCGATATCGCGGGCCTGGTGCGCGGCGCCTCCAAGGGCGAAGGCCTGGGCAACCAGTTCCTCGCCAATATCCGCGAGGTCGATGCGGTGGTGCACGTGCTGCGTTGCTTCGAGGATGACGACATCACCCACGTCGAAAACAAGATCGACCCCATCGCCGATGCCGAGACGGTGGAAACCGAGCTGATGCTGGCCGACCTGGACAGCCTGGAAAAGCGCGTGAAACCGCTGGAGAAGAAAGCCAATAGCGGCGAGAAGGAAGCCAAAGAAGCGCTGGCTCTGATGACCAAGGCGCTGGTGCTGCTGCGTGACGGCAAACCCGCGCGCGTGGCCGAACTGGCCCCGGAAGAGCGCGCGCCCTATTCGCAGCTTGGCCTGATGACGGCTAAGCCGGTTCTGTATGTGCTGAATGTCGAGGAAGGCTCCGCCGCCAGCGGCAATTCCATTTCCGCCCGCGCTGAAGCGATGGCCAAGTCGCAAGGCGCCCACAGCGTGGTGACCTCGGCCAAGATCGAGGAAGAGATCGCCCAGATGCCCGCCGCCGAACGCGGCGATTTCCTGGAATCGCTGGGGCTGGAAGAACCCGGCCTGAACAAGCTGATCCGCGCCGGTTACGAATTGCTGGGCCTGCTGACCTTCTTCACCGTGGGGCCGAAGGAGGCCCGTGCCTGGACCGTGACGCGCGGCTCCAAGGGGCCACAGGCGGCGGGCGTGATCCATACCGATTTCGAGAAGGGCTATATCCGCGCCGAAACCATCGCCTATCCCGACTATGTCGCGGGCAAGGGCGAAGCGGGCGCGCGCGAGGCGGGCAAGTTCCGGCTGGAAGGCAAGGAATATGTCGTCGCCGATGGCGACGTCATGCACTTCCGGTTTAATACGTAATTTCCGGGGCGCGCCTTTTGCGCCGTGTTAGCGAAGAGAAGCTTCGATGTTACCGCCATCGACGGTGACAACCGCCGCCGTGGTCTTGGACGCAGTGGCGAGATAGACGAAGGCATCGGCCACGTCATCAGCGGTGACTTCGCGCTTCAGCAGATTGCCCGCCATATAGTCGGCTTCGGACACGCCGCGCACTGCAGACCGCTGGGCCACCATCTCGTCGGTGAGAAGTCCGCTGCGGATGCGGTCGGCATTGACTGCGTTGGAGCGGATGCCATCCTTGCCGTGATCGAGCGCATATTGCTTGACCAGGAAGAGGGTCGCCGCCTTGGGCAGGCCATAAGGCCCGAATTCCTTGCCCGGATTGACAGCCTGCTTCGACGTATTGAACAGCAGGCAGCCAAAGGTGCCTTGCTGCAGCATGATGCGGGTGGCGTTCTGCGCCACCGACTGGTGCGCCCAGAAATTCAGCTCGAACGATTTGCGCAACGTCTCGTCATCTACCGTGCCAATGGTGCCCTGCCAGGCCGCGCCCGCATTGGAGACGACGATATCGACGCCGCCGAACTTCGAGACCACGGCGTCGAAAGCCACCTTAACCGAAGCCGCATCGGTGACATCGCAGGCAATGCCGAGCGCCGTGGCCCCAATCGCCTTCGCCGCCGCCTGGGCGGCTTGCACGTAACGGTCCAGCACGACAACTTCCGCGCCCTGTTTTGCCATCGCCTTCGCGGTTGCCAGGCCAATGCCGGAAGCGCCGCCGGTGATAACCGCGACCTGCCGGGCCAGCGGCTTTTCCGCCGTCTTGCCCAGCTTGGCCTGTTCCAGCGACCAGTATTCCATCTCGAACATGTCGTATTCGTCGATGGGGCGATATTCACCGATGGCCTCGGCGTCAGTGATGACCTGCACGGTGTTTTCAGCGATGTCGGCGGCAACGCCTGCATCCTTGGCCGATGCGCCAGCGCCGAACAGGCCGATGCCCGGCACCAAGATGACACGCGGCGCTGCATCCAGTTCGGTCTTCTTGAGCGGGCTTTTCGCATTGTTGGCCGCAAAATAAGCGTGATAGCGCGCCACATAGACGTCCAACGCCGCCTTCACATCGACGGCCCAAGCGCCCAGCTTTCCGGCTTCCGGCGCGGGCACCAGCAGCGGCCAGTTCTTGGTGCGGATGGTGTGGTCCGGCGTCACCACGCCGACCTGGCTGTAGCGGGCGACATCCTTGCCGTTCACATAGGCCAGGATCGCCGGAGTGGTGCGGAATTCCAGTATCTGCCGCTTGGCGGTGCCCGCATTGGCATCCTTCTGAATTGCAATCATGCCGCGCAGGATCGGCGCAATGTCCGGCAGCTTCGCCAGCGCCGATGGCAATACTGCCGGCGCCAGCGCCTTGCGGTTCTGCTGCAGACGCTCTTCTGCCAGCGTCACAAATTCAATCATGCGGCCGTACGCCTGCTCGGCGGTGTCGCCCATGGTGAAGATGCCATGCTGCAGCAGCACCAGCCCCTCGACCTTGGGATGCTTGTCGAAGACATCGGCCACGGCCTTGGCCAGCGCGAAACCCGGCATGACGTAAGGCACATAGGCGACGCGCTCGCCATAGACGGCGCGGGCCAGCGCCTCGCCATCCGACTGGTCAATCAGGGCCAGCACGGCGGTGGAATGGACATGGTCGATATATTTGTTGGGCAGGAAGGCGTGCAGGAGTGTTTCCACCGACGGATTGGGTGCGGCCGCATCCAGCAGGTTGATGCGCTGCTGGTTGACCATGTCTTCGTCGGACAGGGCGTTCAGCGTCCGCAAGCGGCGCAGGGGCTCCAGTCGCACCGCCGGAAGACCCGCAGGTTCGATCTCGCCCATGTCCCAGCCGCTGCCCTTCACGCACAGCACCGGCACCGCATCGCCCAGCATGTCGGGAACGGTGGTCTTCACCGAGGTATTGCCGCCGCCATGCAGCACCAGCGCCGGATCGCGCCCCAGCAGCCGGGTGGTATAGACACGCAGCGCCAGATCCTCGTTCACACCCTTCGCAGCATAGTCAGCGACATATTGGCGGGCTTCCGCATCGGACCAGCGGCTTTGCATCCTATTTCTCTTCCGGAAACAGGCTACGCAAGCCTTCGGGGGTGGCGGCGCAAGTGCCGCGTTCGGTGATGAAGCCGGTGACCAGCCGCGACGGCGTCACGTCGAAGCCAGGATTGGCCGCGCCCGAACCAGGGGCGGCGATTTCCACGATGGTCACGGAACCGTCCGGCAGGCGGCCCGACATTTTCAGCACTTCATCGGAAGAGCGCTCCTCGATGGGAATGTCGCGGCCTGATTCCAGCGTCCAGTCGATGGTCGAAGACGGCAGCGCCACATAGAAGGGAATGCCGTTATCCCGCGCCGCCAGCGCCTTCAGGTAGGTGCCGATCTTGTTGGCGACATCGCCATTGGCGGTGACGCGGTCGGTGCCGACGATCACCATGTCCACCTGCCCCGCCTGCATGAAATGGCCGCCGGCATTATCGACCAGGATGGCATGTGGCACGCCGTGGCTGGCCAGCTCGAACGCCGTCAGCGCCGCGCCCTGGTTGCGTGGACGGGTTTCGTCCACCCAGACATGCAGCTTGATGCCCGCGTCATGCGCCATGTAGATCGGCGCCAGCGCGGTGCCGTAATCCACCGTCGCCAGCCAGCCGGCATTGCAATGGGTCAGAATGTTGACCGTCTCGCCCGGCTTTTTCGCCGCGATGTCCTGGATGATCTTCAGGCCGTTGGCACCGATGGCTTCGCTCATCGCCACGTCTTCGTCAGCGATCTTCTGCGCCTCTTCCCAGGCAAGCTGCACCCGCTTGCCATGAGGCTGGTTCAACAGCGCGCCACGCATGCGCCACAGCGCCCATTTCAGGTTGATGGCGGTGGGCCGGGTTTCCGCCAGCATCTCCACCATCCTGTTAACGGCGTCGTCGGAGGCGTCGTCGCGCACCGCCAGCGCCAGGCCATAGGCACCCACTGCGCCAATCAGCGGCGCGCCGCGGGTCTGCATCGCGACGATGGCATGCGCCGCCTCGTCCGGGGTACGGATGGTCATGGTGACGAAGGCATGTGGCAGTTTGGTCTGATCGATAATGCCAAAGGCATCTTCGCCGATGGCCCAGACCGAGCGGTAATGCTTGCCGTTGATTTTCATTCTACGCCACCCGTCTCTAAGGCTGGGCCGCAATCGTCGCCAGCATGGAGGGCCGCTGCGAGAACTGCGCGTACCACGCTGCCAATTTTGGGCGGGAACTCTTCCAATCAAGCTCCGGGAAGCGGAATTCGACATAGCCCAGGGCACAGGCGATGCTGATTTCGCCAATGGTGGCTGGGTCCTGAAGCTTCGCGCGCTCCGCCGCGTCCAGCCCGGCCTCGATCGCCGCCAGTTGGCGGGCGCGGGTGGCTTCCGGCGGCGTGGGCTCGCGGCCCAGCATCACATACGCCACGGCAGCGTCGGAAATGCCGTCGCCCAACGCCTGCAACCCCAGCGATTTCCAGCGGTTGGTGGCGGCCTTCCAGATCGTGTCGGCGGGGAAGAATTTGCCGCCGCCTTTGCGGTCCAGATATTCGCAGATCACCGGAGAGTCGAAGAGCACCGAGCCGTCATCCAGCACCAGCGCGGGAATCTTGCCCAGCGGATTGACGCGGCGAAATTCCGGGTCCTGTACCGGCAAGGTGCGGATGATTTCCAGCTTCACACCAAGCTCGTGCGCAATCACCTTGCACTTGCGGCCAAACGGCGAAGCGGTGTTCGAATAGAGCTTCAAGGTCAGTGACCTTCAAACGCCACGAGCGAATGAACCTGATGGCCGCCGGCGCGAAGCCTGTCGGCGCCGCCCAGTTCCGGCAGATCGATGACGAAGGAACAGCCGATCACCTTGGCGCCCGCCCGCTCCATCAGCCGGATGCCCGCCAGCGCCGTGCCACCGGTGGCGATCAGGTCGTCGATCAGCAGGACATTGTCGCCCGGCTTGATCGCGTCGGTGTGGATTTCGACCCGGTCCTGGCCATATTCCAGCGCGTAATCCTCGCCGATCACACTGAAGGGCAGCTTGCCCTTCTTGCGGATCGGCACGAAGCCGGTGGAAAGCTGGTGCGCCACGGCGCCACCCAGGATGAAGCCACGCGCTTCCAGCCCCGCCACCTTGTCGACCTTGATACCGGCCCAGGGCTGCACCAGCTCGTCCACCGCGCGGCGGAAAGCGCGCGGATTGCCCAGGAGCGTGGTGATATCCCGGAACATGATCCCGTCCTTGGGATAGTTCGGGATGGTGCGGATGGCGTCCTTGAAATCCATGATGCTGCTCCGCTTACTTTTTGAGGATGCGGCCAGCGACCGCGTCGAGTTTCGTCATCAGTATAGGATCGCGCTTTTCCGGCGCCGTCATCACCGCCATGTCGAGCATGGTTTCCACGCCCAGCGGCGAAGGTGTGCGTTCCGGTCCCAGCTTGACCGCCACGGCGGCGATCAGTTTGCGGGCATTGGCGCCATTGCCCTTCATCACTTTCACAACGGCATCGACGGTGACGCTGTCATGATCGGGGTGCCAGCAGTCATAGTCGGTCACCATGGCGACGATGGCATAGGGTAGCTCGGCCTCGCGGGCCAGTTTGACTTCCGGCATCGCCGTCATGCCGATGACGCTGCAGCCCCAGGCGCGATAGAGTTCGCTTTCCGCCATGGTGGAGAATTGCGGACCTTCGATGGTGATGTGGGTGCCGCCCTGGTCGTGGCTGATCTTCTGCTCACGCGCTGCCAGCGTCAGCGCATCGGACAGGCGCGGGCAGACCGGATGCGCCATCGGCACATGCGCCACGAAGCCGGGGCCGAAAAAGCTGGTCTGCCTCCCGAAGGTGCGGTCGATGAACTGGTCGGCCATCAGGAATGTGCCGGGCGGCAGCTCTTCCTTCAGCGAGCCGCAGGCTGAGACCGAAATAACGTCGGTGACGCCGATGCGTTTGAGGGCGTCGATATTGGCGCGATAATTGATGCTGCTGGGGGTCTGGATGTGGCCGCGGCCATGGCGCGGCAGGAAGACCATATCGACGCCGTGCAGCGTGCCGGTAAGGAGCTGGTCGGAGGGTTCGCCCCACGGGCTGGCGACGGCCTGCCAGCGGGCATTTTCCAGGCCCTCGATGTCATAGACGCCGGAACCGCCGATGATTCCGAGAACTGTCCGGGCCATGATTCTTCAGGGGCTGGGAGGTTGCGGGGCGTTTTAACACACCCCCCAAAGCAAACAAGGAGCGTCGGTCCCGCGAAGTGAGAAGCGGTTCGCGCCAGACCGCGCGTCCAAAAAACAAGGCGCGGAGGTTATCCGCGCCTTGCATCACTGCATCGCCGCCTGCGCGGGATGGCATTTTATTTCAGCGCGTACTCGCCCTTGACCTTCTTGTAGGCTAGGCCCAGCACGCTGGCAAAGGCCAGCAGGAAGATCAGCACCGCAAAACCCATCTGCTTGCGCTGTTCCATCTTGGGCTCCGCTGCCCAGGCCAGGAAAGTCACGACGTCGTGCGCCTGTTGTTCGATCGAGGCCTTGGTGCCGTCGCTATAGGTGACGCCATTGTTGGTGACCGGCTGCGGCATGCCGATGTTCCAGCCCGCGAAATACGGGTTGTAGTACTTGCCCTTCGCCACGGCGAAACCGGCCGGCGGCTTCTCGCCATAGCTGGTGAGCAGCGAATAGACATAGGCGGCGCCGTGATGGCGGGCCTTGACCATCAGTGACAGGTCCGGCGGCAGCGCGCCGGCATTGGCGGTGCGGGCGGCCTCTTCGTTCGGGAAGGGGGCCGGGAAGTAATCCGCCAGCACGGCGCTGCGCGTCAGCACTTCGCCGCTGTCATTGTGGGTCTCGCCCTTGTCGTTCGGGCCGGCCGGCACCTTGGCGGCAGCCGCCAGCGCACGGGCCTGGGCTTCTGAGAATTCCGGACCGCCATGGTCCATCAGGTTGCGGAAGGCGATCTGCTTCAGGCTGTGACAGGCGGCGCAGACTTCCTTGTAGACCTGGTAGCCGCGCTGCAGCGCCGCACGGTCATACTTTCCGAACGGGCCCTCAAACTCGTACTCGACATGCTTGGGCGCCCGCGCGTGGGTGTCGATTTCCTGCGCGGAGACGGCACCGACAAGGCCAACGGCCAGACCGGCTGCCAGGGTAATACGAAGAGCAAGGCGCATGGTGTGTCTCACTCGGCAGCGGCCGGCTTGTCGCCGAGCACGGATTGGGCAATGGACGCGGGAAGCGGCTTGGGCGTTTCAAACAGCCCGACGAAGAACATGATCGGGTAGATGAAGGCGAAGTAGTAGAGCGACGCCAGGCGGGCGATCCAGACCGCCGGAATTCCAGCGATGGTCGCGTCGACCGGCTGGCTGCCGCAATAGCCCAGCGTCACGCAGGCCACCACGAAGAACCAGAAGAACCACTTCATGGTCGGACGGAAGCGGTTGGAGCGCACGCGGCTGGTATCGGTCCAGGGCAGCACCGCCAGTGAGACGATCGCAGCACCCATCACCAGCACGCCCAGGAGCTTGTCCGGCACCGAACGCAGCATCGCGTAGAAGGGCAGTAGGTACCATTCCGGCACGATGTCGGGCGGCGTCACCAGCGGGTTGGCCGGAATGTTGTTGTCTGGGCTGCCGAAGAACTCCGGCTCGAAGAAGACGAAGCCGGCGAAGACGATGATAAACAGCACCAGGAAAAATGCGTCCTTCACCGTGTAGTACGGATGGAAGGGCACCGTGTCCTGCGGGCTCTTCACGTCGATGCCCAGTGGGTTGTTGTTGCCGGGCACGTGCAGCGCCCAGATGTGCAGACCGACCACGCCCGCGATGATGAAGGGCAGCAGGTAATGCAACGAGAAGAACCGGTTCAGGGTGGCGTCGCCGACGGCGAAGTCGCCCCACAGCCAGGTGGCAATGCCCGGGCCGATCACGGGAATGGCGCTGAACAGATTGGTGATGACGGTGGCGCCCCAGAAGGACATCTGGCCCCAGGGCAGCACGTAACCAAAGAAGGCCGTGGCGGTCATCAGCAGGTAGATCAGCACGCCCAGGATCCAGATGATCTCGCGCGGAGCCTTGTACGAGCCGTAATAGATGCCGCGGAACATGTGGATGTAGACGGCAAGGAAGAACATCGACGCGCCATTGGCGTGCACATAGCGGATCAGCCAACCGTAATTTACGTCGCGCATGATCTTCTCGACCGAGTCGAAGGCGAGGCCGGCATTGGCGACATAATGCATCGCCAGCACGATGCCGGTGATGATCTGCACGCCAAGGCAGAAGGTCAGTATACCGCCGAAGGTGTACCAGAAGTTCAGGTTCCTGGGCGTCGGGAAGGTGAGCATGGTGTCATGCATGAAGCGCGGCAGCGGCAGGCGCTGGTCGAGCCACTTCTCGATACCGGACTTGGGATTGTAGGTCGAAGGACCGGACATATGTGTGCTCCTTAACCGACCTTGATGCGTGTATCGGACATGAACGAATAGACCGGAACGTGCAGGTTTTCCGGGGCCGGTCCCTTGCGGATGCGGCCAGACGTATCATAGGCCGAGCCATGACAGTGGCAGAGCCAGCCGCCATATTCACCTTCCGGCGCCGACGGCGTGGAAACGGTGGGGGTGCAACCCAGATGGGTGCAGACGCCGCTCACCACCAGCCATTCAGCCTTGATGGTGCGGTTGGCGTCGGACGCGGGCAGCGCCGCATCCTTGCCGGCATTGCGCGCCAAGCCATCGGGCAGCGCCGCGACATCGACGGCCTGGGCCGACTTGATTTCTTCCGGTGTGCGGCGGCGCACGAACAGCGGCTGTCCGCGATGCTTGATGATCACCTGCTGGCCCGGCTGGATGGCGCCGATATCCGTCTCGGTGGTGGCCAGCGCCAGCGCCGCAGCGCTGGGGTTCATCTGCTGGATCAAGGGCCAGGCGACAGCACCCGCCGCGACAGCGCCCATCGCGCCAGACGCCACGTAGATAAAGTCGCGTCGCGTCGCCGCGTCACTTGTCGTACCTGCCACTGGGATCACCCTTCAGAACTGACTTGCGAAATCTATTGCCACACCGGGATGTGAAAACGGTAATGACGCGGTGACGCGCCGACCCGTTTCCCCCCGGTACCTTGCTTTCTTGGGCCGGTAAAATAGAGAGTCGGTTTTCAGGGGTCTTGCGGCACGATGACGCAGAAAATGCCTTTTCTGCCCGTGCCTTGCAGCAATCCCGCAAATCATGAGGGGTTTTGATGCGCCTGGCCCTGTTTGAGCCCGATATTCCCCAGAATGCGGGTTCCCTGCTGCGGCTGGGGGCCTGCCTGGGCGTCCCCGTCGATATTATCGAGCCCTGTGGGTTTCTTCTGACCGACAAGGGAATGCGCCGGGCAGGCATGGATTACCTCGATCTGGCCAATATGCGGCGCTTTTCCAGCTGGGACCGGTACCAGGCCGAGCGGGAGCCAGGCCCGGCCCGCGAAAGCGGGCCAAATCCCTCAAGACTGATTCTCCTGACCACCAAGGGAGCCCAGCCCTATCTGGAATTCACCTTCCGTGCCGGTGACACCCTGCTGGTGGGGCGGGAAAGCGCCGGGGTGCCCGATGCCGTCCACGCCGCCGCCGACGCCCGGTTGGTGATTCCGATGCAGCCGGGGGCGCGCGCCTTGAATGTGACGCAAGCCGCAGCAATGGTGCTGGGCGAAGCGCTCCGGCAGACCGGCCCGCGCTGAGTCACCACGGGAGATCTTCTTGTTCGACATCTTCAATCCGAGCTGGCTGGGCGCCCTGGGCCAGGTCCTGATGATCGACGTGGTGCTGGCGGGCGACAACGCCGTGGTGATCGGCCTGGCCGCGACCCGCGTCCCCGCCGAGATGCGCAAGAAGGTCATCCTGCTGGGTCTGATCGCCGCCGTGGTCCTGCGCATCGGCCTGTCGCTGGTCGCGGTGCAGCTGCTGGCCATCATCGGCCTGTTGCTGGCGGGCGGCATCCTGCTGCTGTGGGTGTGCTGGCGCATGTGGCGCGACCTCGCCCATCACGGCAAGAACGAGATCGCACCGGAAATTCAGGCCGGCGCAACGGTCAACAAGGCGATCCTGCAGATATTGATCGCCGACGTGTCCATGTCGCTGGACAATGTGCTGGCGGTGGCGGGCGCGGCGCGCGAGCATTGGGACGTGCTGGTCATCGGCCTGCTGCTGTCGATCGGCCTGATGGGCGCGGCTTCATCCTTCATCGCCAAGGTGCTCGAGAAGTATCGCTGGGTTTCCTATATCGGCTTGGCGATCGTGGTCTATGTCGCGCTCAAGATGATCTATGAAGGCGGGCAGGAAGTCCTGCACGCCATGCAATAGTCAGGTGACCGCGAGCAAAAGCGCGGTCGCATCATCCGACTTCTTGAACCGCGCGAACTTCTCGCCCAGGGCGTCGGCATCCTCGATGGCGCGCAGTTCGTCGCCCAGCGCCTTCAGGCCTTTTGTTTTCGCCGCACGAAACAGGCCCGGCGCATCATACGCGCCATAGTCGGACGCCAGCGCTAGGAAACCATCGCTTGCCAGCAGCAGGTGCGCGCCCTTTTCCACCATCATGATGCGGCGCTTGGCGTGGCTTGCGGCGCGCTTGTCGGGCGAGAAGAGCCAGTAGGTGCCGCTGTTGACGCGATTGCGCGCCACCCGCAGATGCCGCAGAAATTCCGGCTGCCGTAGGCCGGAAGCGGGCGCGAGGTTCTTTTCCTTCGCCAGCAGCGCTGCGCGCCATGCCTCATCTGCACGCTTTTCCAACGTCTCGCCGATGACCATCACGCCTTCGGGCTGCTCGACCAGTACCCCACAGTCTCCGAGGTATAAGAATTCCAACCCCTTCTCATGCGCAGCCACCAGCATCATCGAGGCACATGGCACCTGCCATTGTTCTACCGGCTCGGCACGGCGCAAGGCTTGGAAGGATTTCTCTGCGTCGCCCAGCGCCAGCTTGAGCGCTTTTTTCGGTTCTTCCTCTTTCAAGTGCGCGATCAGCCGCCGTGCACCAAACTGCGCGATCCAGGCAGCGTCAGACGGACCCGGCATCAAGCCGTCGCCCAGCATCGTCGCCCCGTCCAGCACCAGGGCGGCATGGTCGCTGCCGCCAAAGGCGTCTTCATTCGGCTTGTCCGGATCGCCCGCCAGCGAGAAGGATTCCACCAGCGTCAGCATTAATGCTTCTCCGCCGCCAGCACCGCCAGCCGCGCCCGTAGCGTTTCTTCCGGGGTGGCGAAATCCTCTTCCGCCCACCCGGCTTCCAGTGCGGCCAACACCTGGCCGACGGCTGCGCCCTCGGGCACGCCCGCGTCCATGACATCGCGCCCGGTCAGCACAAAACGCGGCTTTTCATAGGCATCGGCCATCGCCAGCAGCATGCGCCAGCCCAGCGCAGGCTGCGATTTCGGCGCCGCCGCCCAGGCCAGCCGCACGCGATCCCTGAAGACCGGCACGCCCAGCCGGTAGAGCAGCCGCCGCACCTCCGGCGCCTTGAGGTGCGAGAAGATTTTCTCGCCGCCCGCCAGCGTGCCCGTCAGCCGCGCACGATCGACATTGGAAAGTTTCAGCAACGCCGCCACGCTGGCCGCTTCCTCCGTCTGCAACAGCGCCGCTAGCCGCAGGACCGGGTCCGGCGTCAGCATGTTCTCGGCATCCAGCTCGCAGAGCCGTTCCAGCCGCGACAATTCATGGGCGCCGGGCAGCACGGCAGACAGCACGCCCGTCGCCGCCATCACCCGCAGCACCGGCACGGGCCGCCAGGCTTCCAGCAGGCGCAGCAACTCCTTGGCCACCCGCTCCGCCGACAGGGTGGCCAGCTTGTCCTTCGCTGCAGCCGCCGCGCGCAACGCTGCTTCGTCCATCTCGCCCTTGCCGTACCAGACGTGGAAGCGGAACAGGCGCAGCACGCGCAGATAATCCTCGGCGATGCGGGTGGCCGGATCGCCCATGAAGCGCACGCGACCCGCAATCAGGTCTTCCACGCCGGTGGCATAATCGAAAATCTTGCCATCGGCGGTGGCATAGAGCGCGTTGATGGTGAAATCGCGCCGGGCAGCGTCCTCGGCCCAGTCGTCGGTGAAGGCGATCACGGCATGGCGGCCATCGGTCTCGACATCGCAGCGCAGGCTGGTCACTTCGAACACATGCCGACCTACCACCGCAGTGACGGTGCCATGTTCGATGCCGGTGGGAATGGTCTTGATCCCTGCCGCCGAAAGCCGCGTCACCGCTTCGGATGGCGGCATCGGCACGGCGATGTCGATGTCAGCGACCGGCGTGCCCAGGATTGCGTTCCTGACAGCGCCGCCGACAAAGCGCGCTTCCACCAATGCCGTCATCACCGCCACCGTTTCCGGCGCGGTCATCCAAATGTGCTGGGCAGGATCAATGCGCATCGCGCCAATCCATACCATCAATCCGCGCCACCAGCGCCACGATCAGGGCGGCCGTGGCGCCCCAGATCTCATGCCCGCCATGCGTGAAGCTATAGAAGCTGCGCTGCTGCCCGTTCCATTCCCGGGTCTGGCGGCGGCGGTTGGTGGGATCGCGGAAGAAGGCCAGCGGCGCCTCGAAGATTTCCGCCACCTCGGCGGGATCGGGCGCCAACGTCAGGCCTGGCGGCAGCACGCCGACCACCGGCTGGATCTCGAAGCCGGTGCCGGTGCGATAGCGCGGCAGGTAGCACGCCACCCGCACTTGCGCAGGCGCGATGCCGGTTTCTTCCGCCGTTTCGCGCAAGGCGGTTTCCAGCGGTGAGGCATCCCGTGCCTCCACCCGGCCGCCGGGAAAACTCACCTGCCCGGCATGGGCCGCCAGCCTTTCGGTCCGCCGGGTGAAAAGCAGTACTGGCTCGGCACGGGCAATGACGGGAATCAGCACCGCCGCCGGTGTGCCGCCCAGCGGCAAGGTCACCGCCATGTCGAGGTGATAATCGTCATGGCCTTCGCCTTGCGGCGGGGTTTGCGGCAGGCGCGCGGCAAACAGGACCGCGAGCGTTTCGAGGCGGAACCCGGACGGTGGGAGCGAAGACGAGGAAGCGGCCATATTCACGCCTTTTTCGGCGCTCTCCTTACGCTTTTGCAAGTGGTTGGCCAGCATTGGGCCGGGGTTGCGCCCCCTTCCAGCCACGGTGCAACATGACCGCCAATTCCTGCAAGCCAAGCACCCCAGAAGGCCCCATGAGCGACGCCGACATCCTGAACCTGACGGGCGGCAAGGATGCCGCCGACCGCCTGTCCGAGGCCGCCGAGACCTTCGCCAGGGTCAAGGCCGGACTCGGCGCGGTGATCTTCGGCCAGGACGATGTGATCGAGCAGACTCTTATTACGCTGCTGGCTGGCGGCCACGGCCTGCTGATCGGCGTGCCGGGTTTGGCCAAGACCAAGCTGGTGGAAAGCCTGGGCACCGTGCTGGGGCTGGACACCAGCCGCGTCCAGTTCACCCCCGACCTGATGCCCACCGACATCACCGGTTCGGAAGTGATGGAGGAAAGCGCCTCCGGTGCGCGCGCCTTCCGCTTCATTCGCGGCCCGGTCTTCACAGAGCTTCTGATGGCGGACGAGATCAACCGCGCCTCGCCGCGCACCCAGTCGGCGCTGCTGCAGGCGATGCAGGAAAAGCATGTGACGGTGGCGGGCGAGCGACACGACCTGCCGCACCCCTTCCATGTGCTGGCGACGCAGAATCCGCTGGAGCAGGAAGGCACCTACCCCCTGCCCGAAGCCCAGCTCGACCGCTTCCTGCTGCAGATCGATGTCGGCTATCCCGACCTGGACGCCGAGCGGCGCATGCTGCTGGCCACCACCATGGGCGAAGAAATCCGTGCCGCGCGCGTCTGCGGTCTCGAAGCGCTGGTGGAGGCGCAAGGCCTGGTTCGCCGCATCCCGGTGGGCGTGCAGGTGATGGACTCCATCCTCAAACTGGTGCGCGCCGCGCGCCCCGGCGGCGAAGGTGGCGTCGATGGCTCTATTATTGAAGAGGGGGCGATTTCCTGGGGTCCTGGCCCCCGCGCCAGCCAGGCGCTGATGCTGGCGGTGCGCGCCCGCGCCCTGCTGGACGGACGTTTCGCGCCCTCCACCGACGATGTCGTGGCCCTGGCCGCGCCGGTGCTGCGCCACCGCATGGCGCTTTCCTTCACCGCCCGCGCCGAAGGCCTGACCACGGCAAGCGTCATTGAAAGGCTTTGCCGAGGTCTTTTGTGAGAGACCTGCTTTGAGTTCGGTGCTTCAGCACGAAGCCGAGGGCCTGAGCGCCAGCCTGCCGCCGCTGCTGGTGGCGGCGGATCACCTCGCGGCTTCGGTCAGCCTGGGCGTACATGGCCGCCGCCGCACCGGCACCGGCGAAAGCTTCTGGCAATTCCGCCGTTACCGCGCCCAGGACGCGGTGACCGCCATCGACTGGCGGCAATCTGCCAAGTCGCAGCACCTATATGTCCGCGAGCGTGAATGGGAAGCGGCGCAGACCGTCTGGCTGTGGCGCGACGGCGGCGCCAACATGGATTTCGCGTCGTCGAAGGATGGCGTCACCAAGAAGGCTCGTGCCGACCTGCTGCTGCTGGCACTGGCTTCGCTGCTGATGCGCGGCGGCGAGCGTGTCGGCTACTGGGCAGGCGGCGATCCGGCGGCGGCGTCCAAGGCATCACTCAGCCGCATCGCCCGCGCGCTGATGCATCCGCGCGGAGCTGACGGCATTCCGCCGCCCGCGCCGGTGCTGCGCGGCGCGCAACTGGTCTGGTTTGGCGACTTTCTCGATCCGGAAACCGAGGACGCGATGCGGCGCATCTCCAGGGCGGGCATCGCAGGCCATCTGGTGCGCATCATCGATCCGGCGGAAGAAGAATTTCCCTATGCCGGACGCACGCGCTTCGAAAGCGGCCGCAGCGAAAGCGAAGTCTTTGGCCGCGTCGAGCGACTGCAATCGGCCTATCGCGCCAAGTTCACCGCCCATGGCGAAGTGATCGCCGCCGTCGCGTCGCGGCTGGGCTGGAGCAGCACCGTGCATCGCACCGACCATGCGCCGCAGGCCGCGCTGATCGCACTCTATGGCGCCATCGGCGGCCTCTCCGGAATGATGTAAGGCATGGGGCTGCTGTCGCAGATCAGTTTCGGCGCGCCCTGGCTTCTGCTGGGCCTTCTGGTGCTGCCGGTGCTGTGGCTGCTGCTGCGGGTAACGCCACCCGCCCCCCGCACGCAGAAATTTCCGCCACTGCGCCTGCTGCTAGGACTGGTCAACGAAGAAGAGACCCCCGCCAAGACGCCCTGGTGGCTGCTACTGCTGCGCCTGGCGGCAGCGGCGCTGCTCATTCTCGCGCTGGCCGATCCCATTGTTGGCAAGGGCGTTGCCATCACCACGCCGGGGCCGCTGGTGCTGGTGGTGGACAATGGCTGGACCGCCGCCGAAGGCTGGGAGGGGCGCGGCCGCGCCATCGCCGACCTGCTGCACAATGCGGGTGAACGTCCGGCTCTGATTCTGGCCACCGCCAACCCGCCCGCCAGCGATGCGCCGCCCAACCTGCTCAATGCGAGCGAAGCGGACAGGCAAGCGCGCGGGCTGCGGCCCATGCCGTGGCCCGGCGACCGCCCCGCCACGGCCGCAGCACTGGCACGCTGGAAATTCAACGGTGCACCTTCGATCTTCTGGCTGAGCGACGGCATCGAGGATGGCAATGCGCGCAAATTCCTTGCGGCCTTGCGCGCCAAGGGCCCCGCGACGCTGATTGCGCCCCAGCCCAGCGAGACCGCGCTGGGCCTGTTGCCGCCATCGCGCGAGGCCAGCGGCTTCAGCGTCGCCGCCGTGCGCGCGGCGTCCGCATCCGTGACCGACGCGGAAGTGGCGGCGCTGGGCGCCAATGGCGAAACACTGGCAGCAACCAGCCTGCGCTTCACGCCGGGCATGGGCCGGGCCGAAGCCAGGCTCGCCCTGCCGCTGGAATTGCGCAACCGGGTCCAGCGCCTTGCCCTGCGCGGACAGGAAAGCGCGGGCGCAGTGCAATTGCTCGATACCGGCAATGTCCGCCGCCGCGCCGGTATCGTCGCGTCCAGCGGCGGCGAGCAATCCTTGCTGGCCGATGCCTATTATCTCGACCGCGCGCTTGGTCCCTATGCCGAAGTCGCACGCGGAAGCATTGCCGCCCTGATCACGCAGAAGGTTTCGGTGATGGTGCTGGCCGATGTCAGCCGCATCGCCGGCGACGATGCGCAACGCGCTGCAGAGTTCGTGAAGAATGGCGGGGTGCTGATCCGTTTCGCGGGCGAACACATGGCGCAAGGCACCGATGCGCTGGTGCCGGTGCCGCTGCGGGTGGGCGAACGCTACCTGGCGGGCGCCATGGCCTGGGGCCAGCCGCAGCGCCTGGCAGGCTTCGGGCCCGATAGCCCCTTCAACGGGCTTTCGATTCCACAGGACGTCACCATCTCGCGCCAGGTGCTGGCCGAACCCTCCGCCGAACTGGCCAACCGTGCCTGGGCGCGGCTGACCGACGGCACGCCGCTGGTGACGGCGAAGAAGGAAGGCAATGGCTGGGTCGTGCTGTTCCACACCAGCGCCAGCCCCGGCTGGTCGACACTGCCGCTGTCGGGCCTTTATGTGGACATGCTGCGGCGGATATTGGCGCTGGCGGGCGGCGCGCCCGCCGAAACACTGGCGGGTCTCACCACCCTGCCGCCCGTCTCGGTGCTGGACGGCTTCGGTCACCAGACCGCGCCCGGCGGCGAAGCCATGCCGATCGCGGCACGTGATTTCGCCAAGACCGATGTCAGCCGCATCCATCCGCCCGGCCTGTATGGCGCGCAAGGCGTGGAAAGCGCACTCAACACGCTGGGCGCGGGCGATGCGCTGCTGCCGCTGCCCGACATGGGACTGGAGCGCCATGCCTATGGCGAGATCGACGCCCGCGCACTGATGCCCTGGCTGCTGGCAGCCGCCGCCGCGCTGTTGCTGCTGGACGCCATCCTGTCGCTGCTGCTGCGCGGGCACACACCCGGCCGCTTGCTGGCCCGCGTCACCGCAGGCGCGCTGGTAGCGCTGCTGCTGGCGCCCACCTTCCATGACGCGCGCGCCGACGACGCCATGAACCAGGCAGCAGCGCTGGACACGCGGCTGGCCTATGTGAAGACCGGCATTCCCGATCTGGACAACACCAGCCGCGCCGGCCTCACCGGCCTTGGCATGGTGCTGAAGATGCGCACCGCCTATGAGCCAATGGAGCCGGTGGGCGTCGATCTGGAGCGCGACGATCTTAGCTTCTATCCGCTGCTCTACTGGCCGATGGACCCGCGCCAGCGGGCCCTGTCGGCGCGCGGCCTGGCACGCATCGGCGATTACATGCGCCAGGGCGGCACCATCCTGTTCGATACCCGCGACATGTCGATCGGCACGCCAAATGCGGGGCAGGAAATATTGCGCCGGGTGACACGCGGGCTGGACATTCCGCGCCTGGAAAAAGTGCCCGCCGACCATGTGCTGACCAAGTCGTTCTACATCCTGAAGGACTTTCCCGGCCGCTGGACTGGCGCGCCGATCTGGGTCGAGGCCTTGCCGCCCGCCGAGCGCAATGCGGCGCGCCCGCCCGCGCGCGGCGGCGACGGCGTCTCGCCCGTCATCATCGGCGGCAACGATTTCGCCTCGGCCTGGGCGGTGGACGCCAATGGCCGCTTCCTTTCCGAGTTGACGCCCGGCGGCGATAGCCAACGCGAGCTGGCGTTCCGCTTCGGCGTCAATGTCGTGATGTATGCCCTGACCGGAAATTATAAAACCGACCAGGTACATGCCCCGGCGCTGCTGCAACGGCTGGGGCGCGAGCGATGACCCGCCTCGCCTTCGCACCGCTGATTCCAATGGAATGGCTGATCGCGCTGGCGCTCGCTGCGCTGGCGATCTGCGCCTTCGGCTTCTTCGCCCGCGCCAGGGGGGCCTGGGCGAGGCTGCTGGTCTTCGTCCTGCTACTGGCGGCGCTGGCAGGCCCGATCAGCGTGCATGAGACGCGCGCACCGCTGAACGATGTGGCGGTAATCGTCACCGACCGCTCCCAGAGCATGAACACGGGCGACCGCCGCAAACAGGCCGATGCGGCGCAGGCAGCGATCAAGCGGGCGCTGGGGGCGATGCCAAATCTCACCGTGCGCGAGACCTCAGTCACCACCACGCGCGGCGGCGACAATAACGGCACTCAGGCTTTCGCGGCGCTGAACGCGGCGATTGCCGATGTGCCGCCCGGGCGCATGGCAGGCGCGATCATGATCACCGATGGCCAGGTGCATGACGCGCCGGCAGGCGCAGAGCAGATACAATTGAAGGCACCGCTGCAGGCGCTGATCGCGGGCGCGCGCGACGAGAAGGACCGCAAGCTTACCGTCACCGGCGCGGCGCGCTTCTCCATCGTGGGGCGCAATGCGCAGATCGAATTGCGCGTTGACGATCTGGGCGGCGGTGGCGGCGGCACGTCGGAGATGACCATCGCGGTGGATGGCAAGCCCGTCGGCAACCGCAGCGTGCCGGTGGGCCAGGTCAGCCGCATCACCGTGCCGGTGACGCATGGCGGCGAGAATGTCATCGAGATCACCGCCGCGCCCGGCCCCAGCGAATTGACGCTGGCCAACAACCGCGCCGTCGTCACTGTCACGGGCGTGCGCGACCGCCTGCGGGTGCTGCTGGTGTCGGGCGAGCCGCATGCCGGCGAGCGCGTCTGGCGCAACCTGCTCAAGGCCGATCCCTCGGTGGACCTGATCCATTTCACCATCCTGCGTCCGCCCTACAAGCAGGATTTCACCCCCATCGATGAGCTGGCGCTGATCCAGTTTCCCACCAGAGAGCTCTTCCTGGAAAAGCTGGGCGGCTTCGACCTGGTGATCTTCGACCGCTACAGCGAACGGGGCATCCTGCCGCCGCTCTATTTCCAGAACATCGCCCGCTATGTGCAGGATGGCGGCGCGCTGCTGCTGTCGGTGGGACCGGAATTCGCTTCCCCGGCCAGCGTCTCGCGCACGCCGCTGTCGCAGATCCTGCCCATTTCGCCAACCGGCGATGTCGTCACCGGCCCGTTCAAGCCGACCCTGACCACCGAAGGCCAGGCGCATCCGGTGACATCGGGACTTGCGGGCGCGGGCAACGCCACGACACCGCCAAGCTGGGGCCGCTGGTTTCGCGCCATCGGCGCCAGCAAGCTGACCGGCACAACGGTGATGAACGGCCCCGCCGGACGACCATTGCTGGTGCTGGACCAGGTGGGACGCGGCCGCGTCGCGGCGCTACTGTCGGACCAGGCATGGCTGTGGTCGCGCGGCTTTGACGGCGGCGGCCCCGACGCCGAGCTGCTGCGCCGCGTGGCGCACTGGCTGATGAAGCAGCCCGAGTTGGAAGCCGAAAGCCTTACCACCACGGTGGCGAATGGCGAGATCAGCATTGCCCGCCGCACCATGGCGCCGGCGGCGCGGCCGATCACGATCACCACACCTTCAGGCAAGACCCTCACGGCCGACCTGGCCAAGGCCTCGCCCGGACTGTGGAGCGGCCGCATCACGGCGGACGAGCTGGGCCTGTATCGCCTGACCGATGGCGCGCTGACGGCGGTGGCCGCCGTTGGCCCGCTCAATCCGCGCGAGGTCGCCGACATGCGCGCCACCGACGGGATCCTGAAACCGCTGGGCGAAGCCACCGCAGGGGGCGCGCACTGGCTGGCCGACGGCATCCCGCAGGTGCGCGAAGTGGCGCCTGGCGCGAGCGCCTCGGGATCGAACTGGATCGGCATCGTGCGCAACAATGCCTATCGCGTGACACAACTGGAGCAGAAGCCGCTGCTGCCGCAATGGATCACGCTTTTGATCCTGGCGAGCGCGTTGCTACTCGCCTGGCGGGTGGAAGGGCGCTAGCCCAGCCCGGCACTGTCGGCGCAATTGGCGTCATCGATCCGCGCGCGGCGAATCTGGCCCGACACCGTCAGCATCTCGCCGCCCTTGAGCGACAGGCCCAGCATGCGGCGCTCGTCCACCGGGCCGGCAAAGCGCACGCGCCCTGGCGGCAGGCGCGAGAAGCCGACCTTGGCGTAGTAAGGCTCGTCGCCCACCAGCAGGATGCCGCGCCACGGCCCCAGCTTCGCGGCGTCGATGCCCGCCTGCATCAGGGCGATGCCGATGCCCTTGCCGCGCTGGTCGCCGCGCACCGCCAGCGGACCCAGCAGCAATTCCTCATGCCCGCCGACTCTGATCGGCCAGAAGCGCACCGAGCCCAGCAACTGCCCGCCGGATGTGGCGACAAAGCCCAGGCCGGCCACCGGATCGACGCCTTCGCGCAGCCGGTAAGCCGACTTGGCGAAACGGCCGGGGCCAAAGCTGGCCGCGTTCAACGCTTCCACCGCCGCATCGTCGGCGGGGGTTTCAGGCCTGATCTGCCAGCTGGCATCGCTCATGGCCGCTCCGCTAAGGGCAAAGTCCGGCAAAGGCAAGGATTTACCAATGCGGGCTGACGGGCGCGCCGCGCAATTCGGCCAGGCGCCGGGCGGTGGCGGGCGTGCAGCCCGTGGGCGGCGCGGCGGGATAGGCCCAGATAATATCGGCGATTTCCCAATTGGGCTTGAGCGGCCCCACCACGCCGCGAACGCGCGCGATCGCATCCAGCGTCAGCAGCCGGTTGAGCGCGCCGCGTTCCTTGAAGGAAGCAGTGAATTGGCGGTTCTCGAACTTGAGATAGACCTCTGCCCCCGCGATTACCGAGAGGGTGCGCGAATGGCGCATCGGCGTGCGCAGTACCGCGCCCGAAATGGCATCGGCGGCAGCGCGGATATCAGAGAGTGTGACGGTCATGCGCTAATATAAGCGTGGCGCGGGCGCGCGTGGCATTCAAATTCGTTCGCCCAGCGAACGGATTTGAATGGTAGCACCGGACGGATTTGAACCGCCGACCAAGAGATTATGATTCTCCTGCTCTACCACTGAGCTACGGTGCCGTACCTGGCCACAAGGGCCGAGAGGCGGCGATGTAGAGGCGGTGCCACGCCGCTGTCAAGATTTCGGGCAAGATTGCAAGGATTTAGCCCGAAATCAGCATCCGGCGCAGCCGTTTGGCAGGTCCGAACTGGGTCTGGGCCGCGCCACAGACGGCAAAGTCCAGCTTGTCGTAGAAGCCCAGGGCATTGCCGTTGGCCACCACTTTCAGCGCCGCCAGGCCCGCCCCGCCCACGCCCGGGCTGCCGCGTCTTCCACCGGCGCCCGCACGACGGCCTGGCGCCACCGGTCCGGTTCCACGAACAGGCAATCGATCACGGCATCGGCTTCGCGCGGCAGCAGCACGGAAAAACCCAGCGCCTGGCCCGCACCTTCGGCCACGCGCACGCAACCTTCGCTGATATGCGCCAGCGGCAGCTCGATCACATCGGGATTGGCCAGCAGGTAGTGCCGGTCGCCTTCCCACATCAGCGAGGCGCGGCGCTGCAACTCTTCCAGTGCGCGCCGCTCATCTGGCCGGGCATCGCGCAGGATCACGCGACGTGTGCCATCACAGGCGCAGCCGCCGCGATCCAGCCACCACCCAGCACGCGCGCGCCGTCATAAAAGACACAGGCCTGGCCGGGCGCCACCGCATCTTCCGGCGACTTCAGTTCGACACGCGCGGCGCCACCGTCCAGCGGCATGACCCACGCCGGCACGGGCGGGCGCATCGAGCGCACCTTGACCTGGCAGTCGATGGGACCATTGGCGGCGGTCAGCCAGTTGACGTTGCGCAGGGTGAAAACCGTCGAGGCCAGCGCCGAACGCGGCCCCACCACCACGCGGGCCTGCGCCGCATCAAGCTTCAATACGAACAGCGGCTCACCATTGCCGGACAGGCCCAGGCCCTTGCGCTGGCCGACGGTGAAATGGGTGATACCGTCATGGCGGCCAACAACCGTGCCGCCAAGATCAACGATCTCGCCCGGGCGCGCCGCATAGGGGCGCAGACGGTCGATCACCGTGGTATAACGGCCATCCGGCACGAAACAGATATCCTGGCTGTCGGGCTTGGCCGCAGTCACCAGCCCCAGCTCGGCGGCGATGGCACGCACTTCGGCCTTGGGCATCTCGCCAACCGGGAAACGCAGATAGTCGAGTTGCGCCTGCGTCGTGGCGAAAAGGAAATAGCTCTGGTCGCGGGCGCTTTCCGCCGCCGTATGAAGCTGCGCCCCGTTCGCGCTTTCGACACGGCGGACATAATGGCCGGTGGCCATCGCCTCGGCGCCCAATTCGCGCGCGGTATCAAGCAGGTCGGCGAACTTCACCTTCTCGTTGCAGGTGACGCACGGCACCGGCGTCTCGCCCTTGGCATAGGTGTCGGCGAAGTTCTCGATCACTGCCTTGCGGAAACGTTCCTCGTAATCCAGGACGTAGTGGGGAATGCCGAGCTTTTCGGCGACGCGCTTGGCGTCAAGGATGTCCTGCCCGGCACAGCAGGCGCCCTTGCGCGCCGAAGCAGCCGCGCCATAGAGCTGCAGCGTGACGCCGATGGCTTCGTGCCCGGCGCGTGCGACCAGCGCCGCGGCGACCGAGGAGTCGACGCCGCCCGACATGGCAATGACAATGCGCTGCTTGGGCATTTGCGGGCTTAATTAGGCGCAGCCGCCTGTTCCCGCAAGTTCGGCTTTAGCTGATCGGAAGATAATTCAGCAAAGACAAGTGGTTGAGCGTGGCAGTAACCTGCAGCGCCGCCTGCAGGGCGGTCTGATTCAGGGACAATTGGGTGACGGCCTGTGCCATATCGGTGTCCTGCACCTTCTCGATAAAACCGCCATACAGCGTCTTCATGGTGTCCTGCTGGCCCAGCGCATTCTGGAGCTGGTTGTAGACGCCGCCATTGCGGGCTGTGGCGGCCGTCAGGTTTTGGGTCACCGTGCCGGCGGAGGCAACGAAGATGAGTTGATCTACTGATGTCCGCCAACCCCAAATTCACCTTCGGAACCGAGTTCAACGCCGGCGGCGGCGAACGCCGCACGCCGGACGAGGAGCGCCGCCGCAAGAAGACGCTCAGCGTCGAGGAAATCGAGACGCTGCAGGCCACCGCACATGCGGAAGGCGAAACCCGCGCCGCTGCCCGCACCAACTACATGGTCTCCGCCCTGGTCATCGCGGTGCGCGCCGCGACGTCCCAGGCCCTGTCCTCGAAATCGGCCCGGGCGCGCAGGGCAATACCTTCCAGCGGACCCAGCGGCATCACCAGAGCACGGCCATCGCGAAAGCCGATCACTTCACCAGAAATTGTTCTTAAATGGCAGATACTTATATGGAAATTGCCACCCATCCGGACCGCCCCCAGGGCGCCGGTAACTTCCACGCCCAGGCCCTCGATTCGGGCCACCCGGCCAAAGCGGGTCAGCGGGAGGACGGTTTCGATGTCTTTGAGAAGCGCGCGCATAAAAATCCTCGGTAAGACCCGCCTTCTGCGCGCCCCGTTATCCGCATATTGCGGCCAAGACTTTAAATGCCGGTAAACTTAACAAATCGAATCAAGAGTCTTAGCGACCTCTTGGACTGGCCCGGCCCCCGGGAAAGGCTCCGGTAAGGGGCATGAGCGAGGGCTGAAGGTTCCAGCAGGTGTTAAAGCTGCTGTTAACCATTTGCGCTTACGGTCTGGCAACCGGTTAACCGTGTCGGCGGCCGATCCGACGCCTTACCCAGAGGGGCCTGACATGCGCGTATTGCTAATTGAAGACGACAGCGCCATGGCGCGAAGCATCGAGCTGATGCTGCGCAGCGAGGGACTGAACGTCTATACGACCGACCTCGGCGAGGAAGGCATCGACCTCGGCAAGCTCTATGACTACGACATCGTGGTCCTGGACCTGCAACTGCCCGACATGAGCGGCTTTGAAGTGCTCAAGGCCCTGCGCACCGCCAAGGTGCAGACACCCGTCATGATCCTGTCCGGCAACGCCATCGTGGAAGCGAAGGTAAAGGCCCTGGGCTTCGGCGCCGACGACTATATGACCAAGCCCTTCCACAAGGATGAGCTGGTCGCCCGTATCCAGGCGGTGATCCGCCGTTCGAAGGGCCACAGCCAGTCGGTCATCACCACCGGCAAGCTCACCGTCAACCTCGACGCCAAGACGGTCGAAGTCGATGGCAGCCGTGTCCACCTGACCGGCAAGGAATACCAGATGCTGGAGCTGCTCTCGCTCCGCAAGGGCACCACCCTGACCAAGGAGATGTTCCTGAACCATCTCTATGGCGGCATGGACGAGCCCGAGCTCAAGATCATCGACGTCTTCATCTGCAAGCTGCGCAAGAAGCTGGCCGCCGCCACCGAAGGCGCCAACTATATCGAGACCGTCTGGGGCCGGGGCTATGTGCTGCGCGACCCGAATGGCGTGATCATCGAAGACACGACGCAGCAGGTTGCGTAACAGTTCGCTTTAACCGTGGCGTTCAAAAGGCGCGGGCCACGGCTCGCGCCTTTTTTGTTTGTTGAACCCCCATCCATCGCAGCTCGGGTTTGCGAAGACGCAAACACCTGGCTGCGACACCCCCCCTTCCTGGCGCTTCGCGCCGAAGTGGGAAGGGAGCTAGCGGAAGCTGCGGGTCGCCCGGCGGCTACACTGCCGGGCTTGAGCTTTTACTTCACTTCGCAATCCAGCAGCGTGTCGCCAGTCGCAGAGCCGATGAAGAGACGGTTCTCCGCCTTCACGGCGGCGGTCGCGCCCTCGACAGCATCACCGGCATAGACCGTTTCCTGGCTTTGCGGCACGCCGTCGGCGCCCAGAAACGCCCGCACTACCCGCGAACCGCCGCCCAGCGCCGGAATGCGGTCGACGCCCGCGACCCACAGCACGTTGTTGGCGTCCACGCTGATGCGCTCGGGCCGCATCGGCAGCGAGAGCGAATCCAGTTCCGTCAGCGTCCCGGTGAAGATTTCGCGCCGAAAGGCGATCACGCGGCGCTCATTGCGCGACAGGACATAGAGATATTGCCCGTCAGCAGAGGCCGCGACGCCCGACGGATCGGATATTCCCGCCACCGCATCCATGAACATGGTGCCGTTGAAAAATAGCAGGTGCGCCCGGCCCAGCAGGAACCAACGGTCGGCCCAGGCCATCAGGTCGCTGCTGACGGGATTGGCGCTGAGATAAAAGCGGCCATTGCCCATCGCGACGATACCCTGCCCGCGCCTGGCCAGGCCGCCTTGCGTGGTGGACTGGTAGCTGAGCCTGGCGCTACCGCCGTCATAATCGACGCCGTAAAGCCCCGTCGCCACTGCGCCACTGGCCTTGTGGTCGATCACGGCCAGATTGGGTTCGCCACCGGCATCATAACCGATGCTGATGGCGCCGGGATGGAAGTCGGCCGGTGTGCCCGCCAGCTTTACTGGCTTGGACTGCCCATTGGCCAGCGCATAGATCGCGCCCTTGCCGTTTGCCGGGTTGCTGGCGATGAAAAGCGTCTTGTTCTTGGCCTCGTAAGCAAGGTCACCCGGCGCCGGCAGGGTGATGGCGCGGCAGAGGCCCGGGCTGGCACTGCCGCCAAAACTGAGCAGTCCCATCGCCGTCAACGCCCGGAAGCCGGTGGTCAGAACGACCACGCCGGCAATCACCCAGACCAGGACGACGATGCGGGTAAAGCGGTCGGGACGTTTCAGGATACTTTTCACGTTTGGGCCTCGCTGAATTGCAGGCGCGCCAGGCGCGCATAAAGACCGCCGCGTTCCATCAACTCGGCATGACTGCCTTCGGCGACGATGCGGCCTTCTTCCAGCACCACGATGCGCTTCAAGCGCTGGATGGTGGCGAAGCGATGGGCGATGACCAGGGTGGTGCGACCCACCATCAGGTTGGCCAGCGCCGTCTGCACCAGCCGCTCATTCTCGGCGTCCAGCGCGCTGGTGGCTTCGTCCAGCAGCAGCAGCGGCGCATCGCGCAGGATGGCACGGGCGATGGCGATGCGCTGGCGCTGGCCGCCCGAAAGAGTGATGCCGCGCTCGCCCAGCAGCGTGTCATAGCCCTGGGGCAGCTTCTCGATGAACTCGGCAGCGGCGGCAGCCTCGGCAGCTGCGGCGATTTCCGCGCGCGTGGCATCGGCTTTGCCATAGGCGATGTTGGCGGCGATGGAGCCGGAGAAGATCACTGGATCCTGCGCCACCACGGCAATGTGCCGGCGCAGTTCAATGGGATCGAGCGCGGCGATATCGACGCCGTCAAAGCGGATCTCGCCCTTTTGCGCTGCATAGAAACGCAGCATCAACTGAAAGACCGTGGACTTGCCGGCGCCCGATGGGCCCACCAGCGCCACGGCTTCGCCCGCCGCAACGTTGAGCGAAAAGCCATTCAGCGCCGCCGTATCGGGCCGGGTGGGATAGCGGAATTCGATATTCTCAAACGACACCGCGCCGGAAGGACGGGCCGCCAGCGCGCTGGGATGCTCCGGCGCGCGAATGGCGGGCACTTCGTGCAGCAGCTCCATCAGACGCTCGGAAGCGCCAGCCGCGCGCTGCAAGTCGCCCCAGGTTTCAGACAGGGCGCCGACGCCGCCGCCGGTGAGGAAGCCATAGATGATGAAGGCGATGACATCGCCGCCGGTCAGTTCACCTGCGATCATGTCATGCAGGCCGACCAGCCCGACCGTGGCCAGGCTGGAGAAGGCGGTGAAGATCGCTACGGCCGTCAGGATGGCGCGGGCGCGGGTGCGGTCGCGGGCAAAGGCGAAGGCGCGCTCCACCGCCGCGCCGAAGGCGCGCCGCTCATGCGCTTCCTGGGTGAAGGCCTGCACGGTGGGCACGGCGTTGAGCGTCTCGGTGCCACGCGCCGAGGTGTCAGCGATGGAATCCTGGCTTGCACGCGAAAGCTTGCGCACCCAGCGCCCGAACAGCAGCATGGGCAGCATCACCACCACCACCGCGCCCACCACCAACAGGGCCAGCTTGGGGCTGGTGACGAACATCATGATCAGCCCGCCCGTCAGTGTCACCAGGTTGCGCGCCGCCAGCGAGGCCGAAGACCCCACCACGGTCTGGATCAGGGTGGTGTCGGCAGTCAGCCGCGACAGAACCTCGCCGGTACGCGTGACTTCGAAGAATTCCGGCGACAGGCCCAGCACATTGTCGAACACCGCCTTGCGGATATCGGCCACCACCCGCTCGCCCAGCCAGGTCACGGCATAGAAGCGGACGGCCGAGGCCAGGCCCAGCACCGCCGCCGCCGCGACAAAGGCATAGTAGAAGTCGGCCAGGGCACGGGCCTCTTCCGCCGTCAGGCCCTTGGAGTCGATCAGGCCCCGGGCGAACTGGGGCAGCATCAGGGTGGCCGTGGCCGCCACGATCAGGGCGAGCCCGGCCAGGACGATCCGGCCCCGATAGGGGCGCAGGAAGGGCAGGATGCCCCGCAGCGGCGTCAGGGCGCGGCTCTTGGGCCGTCCGGCCGCTATCCGCGCGGTTTCGCTGGAAAAATCGCTGTCTGGGCGGGCCAAATGGGATCAATCTGTTGGGCGGCTAGGCTGTATATAGGGTGGCAGAAGCCGAGGAAACGGGTCTTGCCGGGTTCAACCTGCTCCCATATAACCCGCGCCTCTCGGGACCTGTTCTTTATCTTGCGCTTCGCGCAGGGGGGAAATGGGCGGCCCGCCAGGAAAGGTATCGCGTCATGAAAAAGGGCATCCACCCCGACTATCACTTTGTCGACGTTCAGCTGAACGACGGCACCACTTACAAGACGCGCACCACCTACGGCACGGCGGGCCAGAAGGTCACGCTGGACATCGACCCCTCCACGCACCCGGCCTGGACCGGCGGTCAGCAGCAGCTGATGGACCGTGGCGGCCGCCTGACCCGCTTCAACAAGAAGTTCGCGGGTTTTGTGGGGTCCTAAACGGACTCGACGCACGAATTCAAAAGGCCCGGTCTTGCGACCGGGCCTTTTTGTTTTCGTCATTTCGGAAAATATCAGTCGGAGCCGAAGGCTTGCGCCAGGCGGCTCTGGTGATCGCGCGCGCCTAATGCAGCGATAACACCCTCGTTGAACAGAACATCGTCCAGCCGGGCGATGCGGCGATACAGGCTGTCGCTGCGGCCCAGCAGCTCGCGCAGCGCCACCGGCAGCATGTCGGTGCTTTCGGCGCAGGCGCCCAGGCAGATTTCCTTGGAGCCCAGGCGATAGCGTTCGCCTGCCGCCTGATCCGCATCCATGTCGCCATCGCGCACCGCGCGCTGCACCAGCAGCCAGCTTGCCGCCTGCATCAGGCGGGTGGTGACGCGCATGCTTTCACCGGCATAGAGCATCGAAGCCTTGCGCGGCAGGGCCCGCGCTTCATCGCGGCCACGGCCATCGAGATAACGGGCGGTCTCTTCGACCAGCGCCATGCCTTCATCGAAGGTGCGGTCAAACAGCGCCGAGCCGACAAAATCCTGTGGCGTCATGCCGTTCAGCGCGTCGCTATCCTGCTGCATGTCACGTCCCCTCGATCAACGGCGGCACGCTAGCAGCGCCCGCGAAAGCCGAAAAGCATTTTGCTTGGTAAAGGCCGCGCGAAAGCGGCGCAAAACGGGCCCGGAAACGCTTAAGCAACAGACCTGTTGTGCATATTAACAATGATGGCAAAAGGTTTAGCGCTTGAAGAAGTTCTCCGCCGCCGACCTGGTGGCGTGACGCGCCGCGATCGCTGTCCTGCAGCGTGCGATCTCCTCCTCCAGCCGGGCGATGCGGTGCTCCAGTTCATGCGCTGACAGCGCCGCGATATCTTCCCCCAGCACGATTTCGGCCAGTTTTTTGCGGGGCTGAAGTTCTTCGGGATCGGTCGCCATGGCGGGTCTTCCTGCGGGTAACGCCAGTCTGGAACCGGTCCGCGGCCTGCTGCAAGTGTCGTATTTATCGATATTTTTCAGTTACTTACGGAAAGGCTTTGCGTCGTCGGCCAAGGCTGGCTACAACAGCCGCCTTCCTCGAAAGGATTAACCTGACGAGGGGCGGCGGGCCCGGAAAGTGCCCCCGCTCAACGGGAGAGAATTATCATGGCCGTCGAAAACAAGCCCCTGATGCCCAAGGCCACCGCCGTCTGGCTGGTGGACAATACCGGTCTGTCCTTCGAACAAATCGCCGATTTCTGCGGTCTGCATCCGCTGGAAGTGAAGGGCATCGCCGACGAGGACGTCGCCAAGGGCATCAAGGGCCAGGACCCTGTCGCCACCGGCCAGCTCACGCGCGAGCAGATCGCCGACGCCGAGAAAGACCCCAAGAAACGCCTGAAGATGGCGGCGCCCAAGCACAAGATGCCGACCGTGCGCCAGAAGCGCGCCCCGCGCTACACGCCCGTCTCCAAGCGCCAGGACAAGCCGGACGCGGTCTACTGGATCATCAAGAACCATCCGGAAATGGCCGACGCCGACATCATCAAGCTGATCGGCACCACCAAGGCCACCATCCAGAAGATCCGCGAGCGCTCACACTGGAACGCGACCAACATCAAGGCGGTGGACCCGGTGACGCTGGGACTGACCTCGCAGCTGGAACTGGACCTCGCCGTCAGCCGCGCCGCCGCCAAGGTGGAACGGGCGCAGAAGCGCAACGCCCGCAAGGGAGCGACGCTGAAGAGCGTGGCGCAAACCACGGACGCGCCGGCCAATCCGGATGAAGGCGCGCCGGCCCCGGATTCCTACATCCAGTCGGCAGAGCTCGAGCAGGACTGAGATTGCTGGCCGTCAGAAGAGATATTTGACGGCCACGATCCCCAGCACGACCACCGCCAGGAAAACGAAAAGCGACAGTTCCAGCCGCTTCTCGATGAAGTTTCGCGCCACTTCGCCTTTCCAGCGGATCAGGCCCGCCACCAGCATAAAGCGGCCGCCGCGCGTGATCACCGACATCAGCATGAACGTCCAGAAGCTGAAATGGGCGAAGCCGGATGTGATCGTGACCAGCTTGTAGGGGATGGGCGTGAAGCCCTTGATCAGGATGATCCAGGCGCCGTACTGCGCATACCAGGCCTGGAAGACCGCCATGTCGCTGCCCAGATGATAAAGCTGGATCAGCCAGGCGCCCAGCGATTCATACAGGAATGCGCCGATGGCATAGCCCGCCGCGCCGCCCAGCACGGACCACAGGGTGCACCAGGCGCCCAGCAGCCAGGCGCGCTTGCGATCGGCCAGCGCCATCGGGATCAGCATGATGTCGGTGGGGATGGGGAAAAATGACGCTTCGGCGAAGGTGAAGACCGCCAGCATGCGCCAGGCATGCTTGCCGGTGGCGTTGCGCATCATCCAGTCATAAAGCCTGCGGATCATGCCGGTCTTCGGGGGCTGGGGTTGGTCGGTGATGGACATGCGCGCTCCTAGGAGCGGCCTTCTAGCATCGCCGCCCTGTTCGTCCAAACTTGCCGCCGATTGCGGCTTTCTTTAGCGTGCCGCTCCCATGGCGCCACAAATAAGCAAAAAACGACGCCGGGCCGCATCGTGATGCGCGAGAAAGCCAAAAGCACATGAGCAGCCGCAGCGCGCTGATTTTCATCTTCCTCACCATGCTGATCGACACGATCGGCCTGGGCCTGATCATTCCCGTGGCACCGCGCCTGATCGCGGAGCTGACCCACACCGGCCTGTCGGGCGCAGCCAGCTGGGGCGGCTGGCTGTTCTTCGTCTATGCGCTGATGCAGTTCATTTGCGCGCCCGTGATCGGCAACCTGTCGGACCGCTTCGGCCGCCGCCCGGTGCTGATCCTGTCGCTGGCGATGCTGTCCTTCGATTACGTGCTGACCGGCCTGTCGCCGACCATCTTGTGGCTCTTCATTGGGCGCACGCTATCGGGCATGGCGGGTGCGGCCTACACCACCGTCAACGCCTATATTGCCGACGTTTCACCGCCGGAAAAACGCGCCGCCAATTTCGGCCTGGTGGGCGCTGCCTTTGGCTTGGGCTTTATTCTCGGCCCCGCCCTGGGCGGATTGCTGGGCGAATATTTCGGCCTGCGCGTGCCCTTCTTCGTCGCGGGCGGGCTGGCGGCAGCCAACGCGCTGTTCGGCCTGCTGGTGCTGAAGGAATCGCTGCCGGCAGAACGGCGGCGCAAGTTCGACTGGCGCCGCGCCAATCCCCTGGGCTCGCTCAAGTCGCTGAAACGCTATCCGGCGCTGCTGTCCATGTTCGGAACGCTGGCGCTGCTGCGGCTGGCACATGACTCACTGCCCGCGACCTGGAGCTATTACACCATGCTGAAATTCAGCTGGGGCCCCGCAGATGTCGCCTGGTCGCTGGTGGCGGTTGGCGTATTCTCCTCCATCTCGTTCGCCGTGCTGCCGCGCGTGCTGACGCCGCGCCTGGGCGAAACAAGGTCGGTCCTGCTCGGGCTTGCCGCCGGCGCCATCGGCTATGCCGGCTACGCCTTCGCACCGAACCCGGCGGTACTTTACGCCGTCATGGTGGTGTTCTGTTTTGGCGGCATCGGCGGCGCGGCGCTGAGCGCCATCCTCTCGCACATGGTGCCGGACAATGAGCAGGGCGAACTGCAGGGCGCCATCGCCAGCATCGGCAGCCTGACCGCCATTGCCTCGCCGCTGATCATGACCAACTTGTTCGCGTATTTCACCAGCCCGGTGGCGCCAGTACATTTCCCCGGCGCGTCATTCCTGGCTGCCGCGATCTGCGAATTGGGTGCGCTGGCAATCTTCGTCGCGGCCAGGGCGCGCAAGACGAAGACGATCGAGCCAGTGACCTAGCGAACCTTAATGAACGCTGCCGCGCAGCCGTTCGAGTTCGTCCTTGATGCGGAGTTTCTGCTTCTTCAGCGCCGCGACACGCATCTCGTCCCAATCGGGATTCGACATCTCGGCATTGATGATATCGTCGATTTTCTAGTGCTGATTGGAAAGGTGGTTGATTTGTCCTTGCAACGCCATGCGTTCAGCTCATCGGTTCGTTCCGGCGTCCGCAGATGGCGGACAGGCCGCTCCAGGCCCGAAAAGTAAAGCACCGTCATCCCCGCCTGTCATCCTCAAATTCGGTTAACTTCGGCGTCCGGAACTTCCGCTTCGCTTGCGCCCAAAGGGATGCTAACGAAGGCCCCATGGCCAACCCCAAAAGCAAAAAAGGCGCGCAAGCCGAAGTGGTTACCGAACGCCTGATCGTCGGCATGTCGGGTGCTTCCGGTGCGGCCTATGGCATCCGGATGCTGGAAGCCTGCCGGGAACTGGGGATAGAATCGCACCTCGTAATGACCGGGCCCGCCGAAATGACCATCGGCTATGAAACCAGCCTGAACCCCAGAGCTGTCGCCGCCAAGGCGGACTACCATTATGGCGTGGACGACATCGCCGCGCCGATTTCCAGTGGCGGCTTCAAGACCCGGGGCATGATCGTGGCGCCCTGCTCGGTCAAGGCGATGAGCGAGATCGCCACCGGCGTCTGCACCACGCTGCTGACGCGCGCCGCCGATGTCTGCCTGAAGGAGCGCCGCCTGCTGGTGCTGATGGTGCGCGAGACGCCGCTGCATCTGGGCCACCTGCGCAACCTGACGGCGCTGGCCGAGATGGGCGCGGTGATCCTGCCGCCGGTGCCCGCCTTCTATGCCGCGCCGCGCACGCTGGAAGATATTGTCGACCAGACGGTGGGACGGGCGCTGGACCTGTTTGGGTATGACTGGCCCGATGTGAAGCGCTGGGGCGAGACCATTGCCAAGAGCAAGCGCAAGAAGAAGGTGCAGTAATGGGCGTTACGGCTCCGGATGAAGTCGCCGCGCGCGCCAAGCTGGCGCAGCTGATGCAGGAGCATCGCGACCTCGACGCCGCCATCGACGCACTGGCGCTGAACGGCAGCGGCGTTCAGCTGGCGTTGTCACGGCTGAAGAAGCGCAAGCTGCAGCTCAAGGACGAGATCGCCGAGATCAACACCAACCTGCTGCCGGATATTATCGCCTAGACCGGCGCGAGTGCGCCCAGCTTGTCGCGAATCGCCTGCAGCGCCGCGTTGCTGTCGCCCGCCGGGCCACCCGCCTGCGCCATGTCGGGACGGCCACCGCCACCCTTGCCGCCCAGCGCTTCCGCCGCGACCTTGACCAGATCGACCGCGCTGATGCGCGACGTCAGATCGTCGGTGACACCGGCCACGATGGAGGCCTTGCCGTCGGCCACGGCGATGAAGGCAACGACGCCCGAGCCGATCTGCTGCTTGGCGCCATCGGCCAGGCTCTTGAGATCCTTGGGCGAGACGCCTTCCACCACTTTCAACACCGTCTTGATGCCGGCGATGGTTTCGCCGTCATCGCTGCCGCCCTTGGACGGACCGGCCAGCGCCAGTTGCTTCTTGGCTTCGGCCAACTCGCGTTCCAGCTTGCGGCGTTCTTCCGAAAGCTGCGACACGCGCGACGACAATTCGCCGATGGGTGTCTTGATGACAGACGCCGCCTCGCGCGCGATGCCCGCCTGGCCGGAAAGATACCGGCGCGCATGTTCGCTCGTCAGCGCCTCGATGCGGCGCACGCCCGCCGCCACGGCACTTTCCGACAGGATGGTGAAAAGGCCGATATCGCCTAGCCGGTACACATGGGTGCCGCCGCACAGTTCGACCGAGTAGGCCTTCGGGCTCTCAAGATCGCGGCCCATCGTGAGCACGCGCACTTCGTCGCCATATTTTTCGCCGAACAGGGCTTCGGCTCCCGCCGCCACCGCCTGGTCGGTCGGCATCAGGCGGGTGGTGGTGTCAGAGTTCTGGCGAATGATGGCGTTGACCTGGCCCTCGATGGTTTCCAGTTCCTCCGGCGACACCGGCTTGGGATGCGAGAAATCGAACCGCAGCCGCTCGGCATTGACCAGCGAACCCTTCTGGCTGACATGGCCGCCCAGCACGCGCTTCAGCGCGGCATGCAGCAGATGCGTGGCGCTGTGGTTGGCGCGGGTGGCGCGGCGGCGCTCAGCGTCGATCTTCAGGTCCACCGCATCGCCCGGCGCAAAACTGCCTTCGGTGATCTTGACCACATGCACATGCAGCGCGCCCAGCTTCTTCTGGGTATCAGCGACCTGGCCCTTGGCCTTGGCCGAGGCAATGTGGCCGACATCGCCGGCCTGGCCGCCGGATTCGGCGTAGAACGGCGTCTGGTTGGTGAGGATTTCCACGGTCTCGCCAACGTTGGCGGCCATGACGCGGCCGCCGTCCTTGAAGATGGCCAGAATGACGCCTTCGGCTTCGGCGGAATCATAGCCAAGGAATTCGGTGCGGCCGACTTCGTCCAGCACTGCGAACCATTGCGCTTCGCTGGCGGCTTCGCCCGAACCCTGCCAACTGGCGCGGGCTTCGGCCTTCTGCTTCTGCATCGCGGCGGTGAAGCCATCGGTATCGACGGCGATATTGCGGGCGCGCAAGGATTCTTGCGTCAGGTCGAGCGGGAAGCCATAGGTATCATAAAGCTTGAAGGCGACATCGCCCTGCAGGCGATCGCCCGACTTCAGGGTGCCGGTGGCTTCGTCCAGCAGCTTGAGGCCGCGCGCCAGGGTTTCGCGGAAGCGGATTTCCTCCAGCTTCAGGGTCTCGGCGATCAGCGCCTCGGCCCGCTTGAGCTCGGGATAGGCGCTGCCCATCTCGGCCATCAGCGACGGCACCAGCCGGTGCATCAGCGGGTCCTTGGTGCCGATCAGGTGCGCGTGGCGCATGGCGCGGCGCATGATGCGGCGCAGGACATAACCGCGCCCCTCATTGGAGGGTAGCACGCCATCAGCGATCAGGAACGAGGTCGAGCGCAGATGGTCGGTGATGACGCGATGGCTGAACTTGGCCTCGCCCTCGCTGCGGACGCCGCTCATCTCCTCCGACACGCCAATCAGGTGGCGGAAGAGATCGACGTCGTAATTGTTGGTGACGCCCTGCAGGATGCCGGCGATTCGCTCCAGTCCCATGCCGGTATCGATGGACGGCTTGGGCAGATCGATGCGGGTCTTCTCGTCCACCTGCTCGAACTGCATGAAGACCAGGTTCCAGAATTCGAGATAGCGGTCGCCATCCTCGTCCGGGCTGCCGGGCGGGCCACCGGCCACGGACGGACCCTGGTCGTAGAAAATCTCGGAACAGAAGCCGCACGGTCCGGTCGGGCCCATCGCCCAGAGATTGTCGGTATGGCCGATGATCCTGTCGTCGCTAAACCCGGCGATCTTCTTCCACAGGGCCCGGGCCTGCTCGTCGGTGGGATAGACCGTGACCAGCAGCCGGTCCTTGGGCAGCCCCAGCGTCTTGGAGATGAAGTCCCAGGCAAAGAGGATCGCCTCTTCCTTGAAATAATCGCCGAATGAGAAGTTGCCCAGCATCTCGAAGAAGGTGTGGTGCCGGGCGGTGTAGCCGACATTGTCGAGATCATTGTGCTTGCCGCCGGCGCGGACGCATTTCTGTACCGTGGTGGCGCGGGCATAGTCGCGCTTCTCCTGGCCGGTAAAGAGGTTCTTGAACTGGACCATGCCCGCATTGGTGAAGAGCAGGGTCGGGTCGTTGCGCGGCACCAGCGGGGAGGACGCAACCACGGTGTGGCCACGGCTGACGAAGAAATCGAGGAATCCGGCACGGACGTCGCTGAGGCTTTTCATGGGTTTGGTTGTACCGGCCCGAAAAAGCCTTGTCACGCTTGGGGAAAGCCGGGCCGCCCGCCCATTTGAACCGCAGTTTTTCGATACCCCCCTCCCCCCTTCGGGCCCCGAAAACGAAGGGCGCCCCCTTTCGGGGACGCCCTTCGCCGAGGAGCTGCATCTCATGGCAAGAAACGCAGCGTTTCATAAGGCTGGCAGCCTATTCGTCGTCTTCCGCCTTCTCGGCGGCTTCCAGCACCAGGTTCTGGCCGATCTGGCCCGAGGCGGCGCGGATGGCCTTTTCGATCTTGTCGGCCACATCCGGGTTGGCGGTGAGGAAAGTCTTGGCGGATTCGCGGCCCTGGCCGATGCGGCTGCCGTCATAGGAATACCAGGAGCCCGATTTCTCCACGATGCTGGCCTTGACGCCCAGATCGACCAGCTCACCCACCTTGGAGATGCCCTGGCCGTACATGATGTCGAATTCGACCTGCTTGAAGGGCGGGGCGACCTTGTTCTTCACCACCTTGACGCGGGTCTGGTTGCCCACCACCTCGTCGCGGTCCTTGAGCGCACCGATACGGCGGATGTCGAGGCGCACCGAGGCATAGAATTTCAGGGCATTGCCGCCCGTC
>CANHNJ010000007.1 GCA_947462105.1 Alphaproteobacteria bacterium | reverse complement strand
AGCACGATGGTGTTGGACTTGGAAATGCTGCCGGTGAGCTTACGCAGCGCCTGGCTCATCAGGCGGGCCTGCAGGCCGGGCAGGCTGTCGCCCATCTCGCCTTCCAGCTCCGCCTTGGGCGTGAGGGCCGCCACCGAGTCGATCACCACGATGTCGACGCCGCCGGAACGCACCAGCGTGTCGGTGATCTCCAGGGCCTGTTCGCCGGTGTCGGGCTGGGAGATCAGCATCTCGTCGATATCGACGCCCAGCTTCTTGGCATAGACCGGGTCCAGGGCATGCTCGGCATCGACATAGGCGGCGATGCCGCCCTTTTTCTGAATCTCGGCCACCACATGCAGGGCCAGGGTGGTCTTGCCCGAGGATTCGGGGCCATAGACCTCGATGACACGGCCGCGCGGCAGGCCGCCAATGCCAAGGGCGATGTCCAGGCCCAGCGAGCCGGTGGAAACCGCGTCAGTGGCCAGGCCAAGGTCCCTGGAGCCCAGCTTCATCACTGAGCCCTTGCCGAAGGCGCGGTCGATCTGGCTCAGCGCGGCCTCGAGGGCCCGCTTGCGATCCTTGTCCATGTCGTTGCCAACCACCCGCAAAGCCGCCTTTTCCATGGCCATCTCTCCTCGTTATTCCACAGCACCCACCGATCCCCAAGCGAATCCGGTGTTCCGGGAATGACCTGAAAGTACATGCTTTGTTCTCATTTGCAAGATGCTGGCTAATGACCTGTATTACCGGCGAAATACCACATCTTGTTCTTATCATGTTCTATTTTGTTCGCAGGCGGTGTTCCGGCCGCACCCCCCTATCCGCAGGGGCAAAAAAAGCGCCGCAGGGAGACCCTGCGGCGCTTCTTGTCTGTCAGGCAGTTGGCTTACTGGGCCGGAGCAGGGCCACGACCGCCACGGCCGGCACCCGGCTGCGCCGGGGCGACATAGGCTTCGCCACCCGGGGCATACGGACCGACGGTCGGACGGCCCTGGGTGTTGAGCAGGTTGCCCAGCTCGGCGCGGGCGCCCGCGGCGATGAGGGCGGTTTCGCTGCCTGCCTGGAAGCAGGTGAAGTCCGGACGATCGCGCCAGGCGAGCGGACCGCAGAGACGGACCTTGGCCTTGATCGCGGCGTCATGGACGACGTTGATGATGCGCTCATAGTCCGGGCTGCCCTGGCTGTAGCCAGAGTGGTTGCCCAGGTCGCCCGACGCCGCAAACACGGCGGTGACGCCCGGCACGGCGGCGATCTTGTCGGCATCGACGATGCCCGAGATCGTTTCGATCATCAGGATCAGCACCAGGTTGTCATTGATGGTGTTGCGATAGCCGCCGGGGACGCCGCCCCAGAAGTTGGCGCCGAAGGCCTGGCCACCGCCAGCCGAGCGCTTGCCCATCGGGGGGAACATCGCGAAGTCGCGCGCCTTGGTCGCTTCGGCTTCGTCACGCACGGTCGGGACCACCAGCACCAGCGCACCAGCGGTGAGCGCCTTTTCTTCCTCGGCCTCATCGGCATAGGCGATACGGGCGCCCGGAACGGCGCTCGCCTTGGGGCAGGCCGCCCACATATGGGCCGTTTCATTCCAGCTGCGGGTGTTGTGCTGCTGCTCGGTCCAGATGAAATCGTAACCGCCATTGGCCAGGGCGCAGTAAGTCTCGGGCGAGGTGGTCGAGAACGCAGTCGCGCCCGTGACCTTGCCGCCGGCCTTCATCTTGACCATCACCGGATTCCAGATCGGCGAGCCACCGGCAGGGGGACGGCCATTGGGGCCATAGCGCCAGCCACTGACGGAGATCGCACCGGTGTTCGCCGCACCGGCAGGCGCGGTCCTGGCAGCGCCGCTGTCGCGGCCAGCAGCGGCGGCCAGCGGGAACTGCGTCGTGCCCGCAGCGGCATTGTTGGCATACGGATCGGCGTTCTGCGCCATCGCGACACCCGCCACGCCAGCGCACAGAGCCGCCGACATCAGCATCCAAGACAATTTCTTCATAGTGAGGTTCCTCTCCCCTGGGACAATCATTACGCGGTTCGCGGTTTGCCCGCTTTTTTGATCCCGCAATCGATGCGCAGATAATCAGGGGAACCGCGCGGGGTCAAACCCTGACGCTGGGTTTTCGCCATATATTACGTGGACTTCGCACCTGCAAAAGAAAACGGCCAGCGCGCTGGTTGCGCACTGGCCGTCAACATTTACGCAGACAGTTACGGGGCGGGGCGCGGCGCCGCCTGGACGCGGAACTGCTTGTGGCAGCCGCCGCAATTGCCCTGCAGCGTGGTGAGCGCCGCCTGGAGCGAGGGCCCGTCGGTCGCCGCCATCACCGCATGCGAATCGGCGATGAACTTGTCGGCGGCAGCAGCAAAGCCCGCCGCATCGGTCCAGATGGTGGGGCTGGCGGCCGGATCGTTCTTGTCGCTGTTAGGACCAAAGGCGGCCTTGATCTTGGTGGCGTTGTCGACCAGCGCCTGGCTCTGGGTCTTGAGGACGGCGGCGTCGAACGCGCCGACCAGCGGACGGATGGAGCCGACGATCTGGCCGTTGGCCTTCATCAGGGCCTCACGGTCGGCATGGGTCTGGGCGAAGGCGGTCCCTCCCAGGACCATGAGCATCGCGGTGGCGGCGGCGGCAAATTTCTTCATGTGGGATCCCCCTGAAACATCTGGCGCACAGGGGAGCGGCTTTCGGCCCCAAAGGCAAGAGAGCCCGGGCTTGCGCCCGGCTCCCGGAAGGGTATTGCGGCGAATGCATCCCGCCTAGTGCGCGGCGGGCGCGGCGGCTTCGGCGGGCGCCTTGCTCGGACGCGGCGGCAGCGCAACGAGATAGGCAGCCATCGCTTCGCGATCTTCGGCGCTGAGCTGCGCCATGTTCTCGATCACTTCGGCCATGCTGCCACCGGCGGAGTCGAACTCCGGCGTCTGGCCGGTCTCCAGGAAGCTGGCCATGTCCTCGGCGGTGTACTTGATGCCATCAGCATGCGGCGTGATGTTGGGGATGTAGCCTGGGCCATCCGGATTCTTGCCACCGGCAAAACGGCTGGCCTGGATGATGCCGCCCATCGCATCGCGCGGGCTGTGGCACTCGGCGCAATGGCCGGGGCCTTCGACCAGATAGCCGCCGCGATTCCACTTGGCGTCATGCGCCGGATCGTCGGTCCACGGCTTGTTGTCCATGTTCAGGAATTTCCAGCCGCCCAGCAGGCGGCGGACATTGAAGGGAAAGCCCACTTCATGGGGCTTATTCGGCGTCGCGTCGGCGGCCAGCGTCTGCATGAACGCATGCATGTCGCGCACGTCCGACACCTTCATCTTCTGGTACGAGGTGTAGGGCAGCGCCGGATAGAGATGTTCGCCTTCGGCGCCGACACCGCGCATCACGGCGTTGACGAATTGCAGCTCGGTCCAGTTGCCGATGCCATGTTCCTTGTCGGCCGAGATGTTGGGCGCATGGAAGGTGCCGAAGGCGGTGTGGAAGGCGAGGCCGCCGCCCAGCTTGTTCTTGTCCTTCTGGCCGGTGGTCATGTGACAGCCGGCGCAACCGCCCGCGTGATAGAGTTCTTCGCCGTTCTTGAGATTGGGCGTGTAGTTGGCCGCGAGCGCGTCGGCGCCCAGCGTCTTGGGCGCGGTGACAAACCAGAAGACGGCCAGGCCGATGACGGCCAGCACCGCGATCGCGATCAGAAACTTCTTCATGGTTGCGCTCCCTCATTTATTACCCCGATTTAACCCGGGGTCTTGTGGGAGAACTAGCCAAGCACGGGCCCGAAAAGCAAGAGGCCGGGCTTGCGCCCGGCCTCTATCGCCAGAATTTGGCGAATCAAAAACGCCGCAGGCCGCTTACTGCGCGGCGCCGCGATAGACCTTGTGGCAGGCGCCGCAGTCGCCCTGCATGGACTTGAAGGCGGCGATGAAAGCCTGCTGGTCCTTGGCGGCACCGGCGAGCTTGGCGTCAGCGATGAACTTGACGTTGGCAGCCTTGAAGCCGGCAGCGTCGGACCAGATGGCGGCCGTCGCCTGGGTCTTGATGCCGTTGCCCGGCTCGGTGCCCTTGGGGAACAGGGTCTGGAACTTCTCGGTGTGCGCCACGATCTCGTCCATCGCCGACTTGGCGGCGGCGGCATCATAGGGACCGGTGCCGCGGGACAGGCCGACGGCAATCTTCATGGGGCCAGCCATCTGCTTCATGATCGCCTGGCGGTCTTCGATCGGACCGGCGAGGGCGGCGGTGGTACCCGCAGCAACCAGGGCCAGAACGGTGATGATCTTCTTCATTGGAGACGTTTTCCTTCCTGAACAGCGGGCAGTGGGTAGCAGGTTTTTTTCCGCGATTACAGATAGGCGCGTGCAGATGAAGGGGACATGAACGGGTTCGTGGCCGTCCTATCAGTTTGGGAAGCCGCCGGAGGCGGCCTTTGCCTCAAAGCGGACAAATTCCCGCTCCAGTTGCGCCTCGATTGCCGCTTTGGTGTTACTATTTAAGAATGACTCGCAGGTCTGGCCGTCCTGGCGGCAGGCCGCCACCTTGGCACCGCCCGGCCTTGCCGCCCACAGGCTCAGCCCCGCCACGAAGCTGTAATGAATGCCGTTGCGGGCCGAGGTCTTGAGCTCCCCATATGTGAGGTTCTGCTCGGTCGCGGCCCGGACATATTCATGGGTGAGGTCGATGCGCATCACGCCCTCATCGTCGGCCGACAGGCTCCACGGCACGCCCGCCGTCATGTAGGTGCGCAGGGGATGTTCGGCCCCGCGAATGTTGGTGGTGATCTCGTTGCTGGAGAGATTGATCTCCACCATCACCTGTTTCTTCGCCATCTGGGCAAGCAGGCCCCGGGCGTCCTTCTCGTAGCGCAGGGCATAGCCGTGGCCGATGCGCGACGCACCAACGACGCATAAAGACAAGCGCCTATCCGACCTTGCGTGGAACCGCCGTTCCGGACAGCACGTCTTTCACCTTGGCGGCAAGCTGCTTGAGGCCGAACGGCTTGGGCAGGAAATGGATATCGCCCGAACCTTCGTCGCGGCGGAAGGCTTCTTCGGCATAGCCCGACATGAAGATCACCGGCAGGTCCGGCTTCAGCTTCTTGACATGCTTGACCATGGTCGGGCCGTCCATGTTGGGCATCACCACGTCGGTGACGATGAGATGGATTTCCGCGCCGGACTGGACGATCTCCAGCGCCTCGTCGCCGCCACTGGCTTCCAGCACGTCATAGCCGCGCATGCGCAGGGCGCGCGCCGCGAAGCTGCGCACCGCCTCTTCGTCTTCCACCAGCAGGATGGTGTCCTGGCCGGTGACGTCGCGGGCCGGAGCTGCGGCCTCGATCGCGGGGGCCGCCGTCTCGCCGGCATGGCGCGGCAGGTAGATGTAGAAGCTGGTGCCCTTGCCGACATCGGAGCGGACATCGATGAAGCCGCCCGACTGCTTGACGATACCATAGACGGTGGCAAGGCCAAGGCCCGTGCCCTGGCCCACCGGCTTGGTGGTGAAGAAGGGATCGAAGATCTTGCTCTGGATTTCCTTCGACATGCCGACGCCGGTATCGGCCACTTCCAGGCGGACATATTCGCCCATCGGCATGATGGCGCTGCCCAGCGACGAAGCCGCCGCGACGCGCTCGTTCGACAGGCGGATGGACACGTTGCCGCCCGACGGCATGGCATCGCGGGCGTTGACCACCAGATTGATCAGCGCGTTGGAAAGCTGCGACTCGTCGGCATGGACGGGCCACAGCGCCTCGTCCTTTTCCACCGTGAGGTCGATGCCTTCGCGCAGCAGGCGGCGCAGCATCTGCGCCAGTTCGCCCACCACATCGTTCAGGCCCAGCACCTTGGGCTGCATGGTCTGCTTGCGGCTGAAGGCCAGCAACTGGCCCACCAGCGTGGCGGCGCGCAGCGCGTTCTGATGCACTTCGTTCAATTCCTTGAACGAGGGATCGCCCGCCGGATGGCGCATCAGCAGGAATTCGCAATTGCCGATGATGACGGTGAGCAGGTTGTTGAAGTCGTGCGCCACGCCGCCGGCGAGCTGGCCCACCGCCTGCATCTTCTGCGACTGGGCAAACTTGGTCTCCAGCATCTTCTGCTCGGTGACATCGACCAGATAAAGCACGGCCTTGCCGCCCGGCACCGGGCTGGCAAAGAGTTCCGCCATGCGTTCGCCAGAGGCGCGCAGTTCCACCGCATTGGTGTCGATAGCGCCGGAGGCAACCTTGGCGATACGGCCCGCAACCGCGTTGCGGTCACCCGCATCGACCAATTCGGTCAGCACGCGGCCCTTGAGGGCAACGCCGCCAAAGAAGGCGGCAAACGCCTTGTTGGCCTCGATCACCACGCCATTGGCATCGGCAAAGGCCACGCCCATCGGGGCGTCGCGGAACAGATCTTCGGCGGGCGCGGGCGCGCTGATCGCAGGAGCAGGCGGAGCCGCGAGCGGCTGGGCTGCGGGAATGGCTGCAGGAACAGGCGCGGGCACCGGCATGTCGCCGCGCGCGGCAAGGCGCGGCACGAACCACCACGCCGCCTGCCCGCCATCGAGCGGGCGCACGGCGGCGATGATCTCCAGCCCCGGCATCACCTGGAAGCTTTCCTCGCGCGGCTTGCCCTCGCCCGCGTCCCGGGTCAGGCGATAGAGCACGGCGGCGGACGGCTCGCCCGCCAGCGCCAGTTCCGGCGGCGGCGGCGTTTCGTTTTCGCCCACGCCCGCCATGCGGCGATAGACGGAATTGCAGTCGATGACGGCGCCGCCTTCGCCGGTGATGGCCCAGGCGACATTGGCCTTGCCTGCGGCTTCGGCAATGCGGCGCGCCCCGTCCATGCCGCGCGTGGCGCGCGGCCACACCGCGAAGAGAAAGAGCGCCGCCAGGCCCGCGATCCCGAACAGCACGGCATAGCCCGCCCAGCCCGCCAGCAATGGCGAGGCCAGGGCCAGCGCGGCGGCGGCCAGCGCCACCAGGAAGGCGGCCAGGGCGGCCCAGCGCCAGCCGCCGGAAGGCAGGCCGACTGGGCTCTGAGAAAGGGAGGGCATTGCGTCCATGCGACGCACTCTACAGGATTTGGTTAACCAATCCTTTCAGGCCACAAGATGCTGTTTTTATTAAGGAAATTTTCCTGCTCGCAACGCGGGGATTCACCGAATTGAATGATTCGTTAACGGTGTTCGATTTTGTTGAACCCCTCCGCCCTTCGCTGGCATAACCGCCTGCGGCTCGCCAGCTACGGGCACCTCCCCTTCTGAGTGCGCTACGCGCACGAAGGGGAGGGGGGCTGTCGTTGGCGCCCGCGCCTAGTTGGCTTTGATCTTGCCCTGCAGGCGGAAGACATAGCCGATCACCTGCGCCACGGCCTTGAAGTGCTCGGCCGGCACCGGCTCGTCGATCTCGATACTGGCATGCAGCGCGCGCGCCAGCGGCGCGTTTTCCACCACCGGCACATCATGGTCCTCGGCAACGGCGCGGAATGCCCAGATGTCCCAGCGTGCGCCCGGCAGGCAGGTGCGACTGCTCCACGAGCCTGATGATCTCAAGCTTTTCAGAAGGGGGATACCTCATGCCTCGTCGCCCCCATCCGCCAGCATGCTTTTTTTAAGCAGGCGGTTTTCCAGGGTCAGGTCCGCCACACACTCCTTCAGGGCACTGGTCTCGCGGCGAAGATCCTGCACCTCGCCTGTGGTGGCGGCACGGGCCGTGTCGCCTGCCAGCCGACGCTTGCCAGCCTCCATGAACTCCTTCGACCACGTGTAATAAAGGCTCTGGGCTATGCCTTCTTTGCGGCACAGCTCGGCTATGCTGTCTTCTCCACGAAGACCATCCAGCACAATCCGAATCTTGTCTTCCGCTGAGAAGTGCCGGCGGGTCGCCCGGCGGATATCCTTCACAACCTGCTCCGCAGGCTTCTTCGCGCTCAAGGGTTTTGGTCTCATCTTCGTTCCTTCGTCACTACGACGAGACCAAAACCCTCCTTAAATCACAACCTCAATTCTGGGCCATAGGCGCTGACGGCGGACACTCCCCCTTTCCAGGGCGCTACGCGCCGAAGGGGGAGGAAGCTGGCGCCCAGTGGAAGGTCGCGGCGCGGAATGCGCCGCTCGAGACTTCTGAAACTGCGGACGTCGGTGTAGAAGAACAGTGCTTTCGGCGCTAAACTTGCGCCATGACACATGCTCACGACCATTCCCAGGACCACGAAGCGGCACACGCGCACGGCGTCTGGACCCGCGACCATGTTTTCCTGGCCCACGGGCATGACCGCGCCGAAAAGCGCGCCCGCCTCGCCACCCTCGTCACCGCCCTGTTCATGGGCGTGGAGATCGTTGCCGGTTTCTATACCGGCTCGATGGCGCTGCTGGCCGACGGCATCCACATGGCGACGCATGTCGGCGCGCTGGGACTGGCGGCGCTGGCCTATTGGCTGGCGCGGCGGCATGCCGCGTCCGCCCGCTTCAGTTTCGGGTCCGGCAAGTTCGGCGACCTTGCCGCCTTTGCCAGCGCGCTGCTGCTGGGCGCGACTGCGGTGGCGGTGGCGGTGGAATCGCTTGGCCGCCTGATCGATCCCGCTGCGGTCGCCTATGGCGATGCGCTGCTGATCGCCGTGATCGGCCTGGGCGTGAACATCATCAGCGCCTTCATCCTGAAGGACGCCCATCATGATCACGACCATGTACACCATCACGATCATGCCCATGCCGGAGGTGGGGGCGACAACAACATGCGCGCCGCCTATGTGCATGTGCTGGCCGACGCGGCGACATCAGTGGCGGCGATCGCGGCGCTGGCGGGCGCGTGGTGGTGGGGCCTGACCTTTCTGGACCCGCTCTGCGGCCTGATCGGCGCGGGCGTCATCGGCGCGTGGTCTTTCGGCCTGATCCGCGATTCCGCGCTGGTGCTGCTGGACGCCGAATCCGATCCCGACCTGGCGCGCGACATCCGCAGCCTGCTTGAAGGCGAAATGGATGCCCGCGTCGCCGACATGCATCTGTGGCGGCTGGGCCCGGGGCACCAGGGCCTGATCGTGTCGCTGGTCGCCAAATCGGCAACCGATTCCGAAACCATCAAGGCGGCCTTGCGGGCGCGCCATCCCGGCCTATCTCATGTGACGGTGGAAGTGGCGGTTTGCGCCGACTGCCCCTGAGAGTTTGAGATCGCGATGTTCTGGCGCCGCCGAAAAATTTCCAAGGACCTGAAGGCCGTGACCGAAGTCGCGGGCGACCAGATCACGCCGGGCCTGGGAACTTTCGCCCTGGTGCTGGGCGGCGTCGCCGTGGCGGGCGTCGCCGCCTATGTCGTTCACCAGCGCCGCAGAAACAAAAAAGCCGCAGAAGATGCTGCGGCTTCTTTGAAACGGGATAGACCGGATTAGGGGCGCGGCTTGCCGGGGAGCGGCGGCCCAGCGACAGCGACAGGCCGCGCGACCAACAAAAAACCGCCCGGTGAGGGGCGGCTTTTCGAAATCGGAAACCGGACCTTACGTGCGCGGCTTGCTGGGCGGCAGCAGGCCTTCGCGCTGCATGCGCTTGCGCTGCAGCTTGCGATAGCGGCGGACCGCCTCGGCACGCTCGCGGGCGCGCTTCTCGGAGGGCTTCTCATAGGCGTCGCGCAGCTTCATCTCGCGGAAGATGCCTTCACGCTGCATCTTCTTCTTCAGGGCCTTGAGGGCCTGGTCGATGTTGTTGTCGCGGACGATGATCTGCAAAGGACGGCTCCGGTCGGGAAATTTGAGGCGCGGGTCATAACAGAGGCCCAAACCCCTGTCTACCTGCGGCTTTTAACCTTTGGGGCCTTTTCCCGTTCCCTCCCCAGCCTCATATTCCCGGTCATGGCCATCCTGAAAATCGCCCGCATGGGGCACCCCATCCTCGCCACGCCCGCCGCCCCGGTCCCAGACCCCACGGCCCCGGAAATTCGCCGTCTGGTCAATGACATGGTGGAAACCATGATCGACGCCAACGGGGCCGGACTGGCCGCCCCCCAGGTCCATGTTCCCCTGCGGATCGTGGTGTTCCAGGCCCCCGGCGAACGGAGTGCCGATCCGGGCCTGGGCGAGGAGACCTTCGACCACACCGCCCCCCTGACCGTGCTGATCAACCCGGAAATCGCGGTGATGGACCAGGCCATCGAAGGCGGCTGGGAGGGATGCCTCTCGGTTCCCGGCCTGCGCGGCTGGGTCGAGCGGCCGGCCCATATCCGCTATCGCGGCCTTGGCCTGGACGGCAAGCTGATCGAACGCACGGCGCGCGGTTTCCATGCCAGGGTGGTGCAGCATGAATGCGACCATCTGGAAGGGCGGCTCTATCCGGGGCGGATGACCGACCTGTCGCGGCTGGTGTTCGAATCCGAGATCCGTCACTTCATGGCCCCCGCATGAGCGAGGAAGCGAAGAAAAAACCTGCAGCCCGGAAAGCGAAACCCAAAGTGGAAGAGAGCAAGACGGAAACGCGAGACGATGCGGCGCTGACGGCGGCGGTGGTCGCAGCCGCCCTGCCCCATGCCGCCTTTGACGGCTTCACCGACCGGGTGCTGGCGGATGCGGGCAAGACGGCGGGCCTTGCGCCGGCCGAGGTCGCCCGCCTGTTCCCCGAAGGACCGATTGCGCTGGTCACGGCCTATTCCCACGGCGTCGACCGCGCGATGGAAGAAAAGCTGGCGGCGCTGGACCTGCCGTCGCTGAAGATCCGCACCCGCATCGCCGTGGCGGTGCAGACGCGGCTGGACATCCTCAAGCCCCACAAGGAAGCGGCGCGCCGGGCCGCCGCCCTGCTGTCGCTGCCCATGTATGCCGGGCTGGCGGCGAAGCTGATGTATCGCAGCGTCGATGTGATGTGGCGCGCGGCGGGCGATGTCTCCACCGACTTCAATTTCTACACCAAGCGCGGCATCCTGGCGGGCGTCTATGGCGCGACGCTGGTGCGCTGGTTCGCCGACGCGTCGGCCGATGAAGCCGCCACCCACGAATTCCTGGCGGCGCGGATCGAGAATGTGATGCAGTTCGAGAAGTTCAAAGCCAAGGCAAAAGGCGCGCTCTCAAACTTTCCCGCCTTCGCCCAGTGGATGAATCCGAAGGAATAGTCAGAAGCGTTCGAACAGCGCCTGCGCCTCGGGCCAACAAGCGACCTGATGGTGCGCACCCGCCTTGACCAGCATATCGCGCATAGGCGTGTCCATGTGGCCGCCACCGGCAAAGCCCCACACCGTCATGCCAGCAGCCAGCCCTGCCTTCACGCCGTTGACGCTATCCTCGATCACCAGGCAATCGGCAGGCGCGATGCCCAGTTGCGCCGCCGCGTGCAGGAAAAGATCGGGCGCGGGCTTAGCGTACGGCACATGTTCGGCGGAATAGATGTGCGGCGCGAATGCATCCCACAGCGCCAGTTTCTTCAGCTTGTAATCCAGCGCCTCGACGCCGCTGGAACTGGCGACGGCCTTGGGCAGGCGCACCACCTGCACCGCCATCAGCGCGCCGGGCACCGCCTGCAACTGTTCGTCGAAAACCTTGCGCACCCGCGCCTTCATGCGCGGCTGCATCTCGTGCCGGATGGGACGGCCCAGACGTTCGACCGCATCGGCGTCCAGCGCCGCGTAATAGTCGGGATTGCTCATGCCCAGGAAGCGCGCCTTGAAGGGCCCGCTCTCATAATGCATCCCCAATTCCGCCAGCGCTTCCAGCTCGATGGCATGGATCAGCACTTCGCTGTCCACCAGCACGCCATCGCAATCGAAAATGACGGCTTTAATCATGGAAAGCACCCCATCATGGCGCGAGGCGTTTTGTGGCACAGGCAAGAGCGTCGCGCGGAGCGTACTTTATTGCGTGAGCACGCGCGACGACCCTGTGACGTAAAAGACCCGCGCCCTTACAGAAGCTCGGCGATCTGAACCGCGTTCAGCGCCGCGCCCTTTAGCAACTGATCACCCGCCACGAACATGGCGATGGAATGCCCGCTGGGATCGCTGACATCCTTGCGGATACGGCCGACCAGGATATCGCCCTGACCGCTGGCATCCAGCGGCATGGGGAAATAATTCTTCTCGCGGTCATCGACGATCTTCACGCCCGGCGCCTTTGACAGGATGGCGCGGACGTCGTCTTCGGTGATGGGATTCACGCATTCGAAGGTGATGGATTCGCTGTGGGCCCGCAGGACCGGTACGCGGATGCAGGTGACGCCAACGCGGATCTGGTCGTCTTCGAAGATCTTCTTGGTTTCCTTGATCACTTTTGTCTCTTCGTCATTGTAGCCGGTGGCCGGATCGATGGCCGTGTTGTGGCTGAAGACGTTGAAGGCATAGGGATGCGGCATGATCATGGGCGTGAAGGGCTTGCCGTCGAGATAGGCGCGGGTGCCGTCTTCCAGTTCCTGCATCGCCGCCGCGCCGGCGCCCGAGGCGGCCTGGTAGGTGGAGATGATGACGCGGCGGATGCGGTTCTTCTGGTGAATGGGCCAGAGCGGCACCAGCGCGGTGATGGCCGAGCAGTTGGGATTGGCGATGATGCCCTTGTGATCGGCAATGCGGCGGGCATTGATTTCCGGCACCACCAGCGGCACGGACGGGTCCATGCGAAAGGCGGACGAGTTGTCCACCACCACGGCGCCCGCCTTCACGGCGATGGGACCAAATTTCTTGGAGATCGAACCGCCTGCCGAGAACAGCGCGATATCGACGCCGTTGAAGCTGGCTTCCGTCAGCTCTTCGACGGTGAGTTCCTGGCCACGGAATTGCTGCTTGGCGCCGGCCGAACGCGCGCTGGCCAGCAGCTTCAGCGCCTTGAGCGGAATGCCGCGCTGTTCGATGCAGCCGATGAATTCGCGGCCGACGGCGCCGGTGGCGCCCACGATTGCTACAACCTTGTTCTTCATCTCATCCTCGTCTTCAAAAACAAAAAAGCCCCGTCCGGTTTGGGCGGGGCTGGTATCCGGCGGCTTGCTTGTCGTTAAGCGCGCGCGTTCCCAGCCCCGCAGGGCTTGGTCTTGGTCGTGGTGCGCTTGAGCGTTTTCATGGGCGCGGAACCTATGGGGGCGTCAGGCCTTAGTCAACGGCTTCAGGCGCGTCACATGCCCCATTTTCCGGCCCGGCTTGGCGTCGGTCTTGCCGTACAGATGCAAGGCGCCGGACCGGGCCAGGCTTTCCCAGGCATGGACTTCCTCGCCGATGACATTCTCCATCACCGCGTCGGCATGGCGGGTGGGATCGCCCAGCGGCCAGCCCGCCACGGCGCGGATATGCTGTGCGAACTGCGAGCAGGCACAGGCTTCCAGCGTCCAGTGACCGGTGTTGTGAACGCGCGGCGCGATCTCGTTGACGATCAGCGATCCGTCCGGCGCCGCGAACAGCTCCACCGCCAGCACGCCGACATAGTCCAGCGCGTCGGCGATCTTGCGCGCGATGGTCTTGGCCTCTGTCACCTGTGCCGCCGTCAGGCGGCCCGGCACGGTGGAACGGCGCAAGATGTGGTGCTCATGCACATTCTCCGGCGGATCATAGGCGGCAAAGCTGCCGTCAGCCCCGCGTGCCGCGACCACCGAGGCTTCGAACGAAAAAGTGACGAAGCCTTCCAGGATGCAGGGTTTGCCGCCCAGCGCCGCAAACCCCAGCGCCGCATCTTCGGCGCTGATGACGCGCACCTGGCCCTTGCCGTCATAGCCCAGGCGGCGTGTCTTGAGGATGCCTTCGCCGCTAAGTCGCGCGAAAGCTTCACGCGCCTGTTCCGGCGACGACACCTCGAAGAAGGGCGCGGTCTTCAGGCCCAGCGACGCGACGAAGCTTTTCTCGGTCAGGCGGTCCTGTGTCGTCGCCAGCGCGCGCGCCCCCGGCCTCACCGGCACGCGTTCGCCCAGGAAGGCGATGGCGTCGGCAGGCAAATTCTCGAACTCGAACGTCACCACGTCGCAGACATTGGCCAGCCCCGCCAGCGTGGCGCAGTCGTCATAGGGCGCGGTCAATTGCAGCGGCGTCACCTGGAAGGCGGGCGCGCCATGCGCGTCATTGTAGATCAGGGCCTTCAGGCCCAGGGCATTGGCCGCCTGCCCCAGCATGCGGCCAAGCTGGCCGCCGCCAATGATGCCGATAGTGCCGCCCGGCGGGACAGGCTTATCAAGGGTTTTCATTTCGGCGACTTGGCGACGGAGCGCGTCTGTTTCACGCGCCAGGCATCCAGCTTCTTCTTCAGGGCCGCATCGCGGAGCCCCAGGATGGCGGCGGCATGCAGCGCCGCGTTCTTGGCGCCCGCTTCGCCGATGGCAAAAGTCGCCACCGGCACGCCGCCCGGCATCTGGGCGATGGAAAGCAGGCTGTCCAGGCCCTTCAGCGTGCGGCTCTGTACCGGCACGCCCAGCACCGGCAACGTTGTCATGCTGGCAACCATGCCCGGCAGGTGGGCCGCGCCGCCAGCGCCCGCGATGATGACCTGGATGCCGCGCGCTTGCGCCCCCTTGGCATAGTCGGCCATGCGGTCCGGGGTGCGGTGGGCGGAGACGATGCGGCACTCATGGGCCACGCCCAGCGCGTCCAGGATATCGGCAGCGTGCTTCATGGTCGGCCAGTCGGACTGGCTGCCCATGATGATGCCGACGGAGAGCTTTTTCGAAGCCATGCGAATCGCCTGATGTGAGGGCGGAACCGGAAAGGCGCGGAGTATAGGGAGCAAATTTCCCTTGAAAAGCGGGGATTTGGCCCTCGTTAACCATTCCTTGGGGATCATAAACACAATCTTAAGGCAGGTTTCTTAGGGTTTGGAGCCCGCCATGAAGATCGAACGCACATCAGCGCCGCGTGCACCCCGCCAGGTTGCGGCCGCCTATGCCCGTGGCGTGCAGGCCGCCGGACCCGCCGCTGCGGTGGACGAAGTGGCGCCCGGCAGCGTGCTGGGCATCCCCGAAAGCGAATTCACCCCGCGCGTGCGCGACGCCATCATGGGCCTGATGACGGAAGTGGACGCCTTGCGCCGCGAACTTTCCGACACGCGCAAGCGCCTGGACACGGCCGAGAAGACCGCCGACCAGGATGGCCTGCCGCCCCTGCTCAACCGCCGCGCCTTTGTGCGCGAACTGACGCGCTATATCGCCTTCACCGGCCGCTACAACACGCCCGCCGCGCTGATCTATTTCGACCTGAACCACATGAAGCAGACCAATGACAGCTTTGGTCATGCCGCCGGCGACGCGGTGCTGAAGCACTTCGCCGAAGTGCTGCTGGCGCATGTCCGCGACAGCGACAGTGTCGGACGGCTGGGCGGCGACGAGTTCGGCGTGCTGCTGAGCCATGCAGGCCAGGACATGGCGCTGAAGAAGGCCGATGTGCTGGCCGAGGCACTGCGCGCCCGCCCCGCCATGTGGAACGGGCAGGATATCCCCGTGTCGTTCGCCTATGGCGCCTTCGAGCTGAAGTCGGGCGACAATGCCGATATCGCCATGGCCCGCGCCGACGAGGCGATGTATGTGCAAAAGCGCGCCTCGCGTAGCGCGGCGGAGTAGTCTCGCCATCCTGGCTGTTCTGATGGCCGGCCCGGCGCTGGCCGTGCCCGCCCATTGCGAAGCCGAATTGTCGCCGGGCCGCTTCCTGATTTCCGCCACCTTCGACGATGCCGGCTGAGATGCCGCCGCGCTGCTGAAACAGTGGCTGGACCATGCGCTGTCCCTGAAGGCGAGCGCGCCATCCGCCCGCTGCAGCACCGGCAGCGCCGAAGAACTGATCGACAACGCCTATGGCAGCGTCTTTGTGAAGACGGGCTGGAGCCCAAAGTAAAAAGGCCGGGCTTTCGCCCGGCCTTTTCCGTATTCGCGGCAGCGGCGCTTACGCCATCGCCTTTTGCAGATTTTCGTCGACTTTATCCAGGAAGCCTTCGGTCGTGAGCCACTTCTGGTCCGGGCCGACGAGCAGCGCCAGGTCCTTGGTCATGTCGCCGGATTCGACGGTGGCGACGGTGACTTCTTCCAGCTTCAGCGCGAACTTGGCCAGCTTGTCGTTGCCGTCCAGCTTGGCGCGATGCGCCAGGCCACGCGTCCAGGCGAAGATCGAGGCGATGGAGTTGGTCGAGGTGCTCTTGCCCTTCTGGTGTTCGCGATAGTGGCGCGTCACCGTGCCGTGCGCGGCTTCGGCTTCCACCACCTTGCCGTCGGGCGTCGCCAGCACGGAGGTCATCAGGCCGAGGCTGCCAAAGCCCTGCGCCACGGTGTCGGACTGCACGTCGCCGTCATAGTTCTTGCAGGCCCAGACATAGCCGCCGCTCCACTTCATGGCGGAGGCCACCATGTCGTCGATCAGGCGATGCTCATAGACGATGCCCGCCGCCTTGAACGCGGGCGCGAATTCGGCGTCGAAGATTTCCTGGAAGATGTCCTTGAAGCGGCCATCATAGGCCTTGAGGATGGTGTTCTTGGTCGACAGGTAGACCGGGTATTTGCGGGCCAGGCCGTAATTCAGAGAGGCGCGGGCGAAATCGCGGATCGAGTCGTCCAGATTGTACATCGCCATCGCGACGCCGGAAGACGGCGCGTTGAAGACTTCATGCTCGATGGTCTTGCCGTCTTCGCCCACGAACTTGATGGTGAGCTTGCCCTTGCCGGGGAACTTGAAGTCGGTGGCGCGGTACTGGTCGCCAAAGGCGTGGCGGCCAACGACAATCGGCTGGGTCCAGCCGGGCACCAGACGCGGCACGTTCTGGCAGATGATGGGTTCGCGGAAGATCACGCCACCCAGGATGTTGCGGATTGTGCCGTTGGGCGACTTCCACATCTTCTTGAGCTTGAATTCCTCGACGCGGGCTTCGTCCGGGGTGATGGTGGCGCACTTCACGCCGACGCCGTGCTTGAGGATCGCATGGGCGCTGTCGACCGTGACCTGGTCGTCGGTGGCGTCGCGGTTCTCGACCGAGAGGTCGTAATAATGCAGGTCGATGTCGAGATAGGGCAGGATCAGCTTCTTCTTGATCAGGTCCCAGATGATGCGGGTCATCTCGTCACCATCCAGCTCGACGACCGGGTTGGCGACCTTGATCTTGTCCATGAGGCTTCTCTCTTTGAAGTGGGCTCGGATTTTGCCGGGAAAGGGGATATAGCGAGGCCCCAATTACCCCGCCCGCAAACGTTCGTCAAAGCGACCCCAAAAAAGCCGATATGACCGCTCCTCTCATCGCCCCGGCCATCATCCTGTCCCACCCCCAGATGGGCGAAAATGTCGGCGCCACGGCGCGGGCGATGAAGAATTTCGGCCTGTCGGAGCTGCACCTGATCGCGCCCAAGTTTGAATGGCCCAACGACCGCGCCCAGATCCTGGCCAGCGGGGCGGGCGACATCCTGGAGCGGGCGCAGATCCATCCCGACGCCGCCACTGCGCTGGGTCGCTTCCAGCTTATTCTGGCGACCACGGCGAGGGGCCGCGATGTGCTGCGCGATATCCTCACGCCGGAAGCGGCGGCCGGGCGGCTGCGGCAGGCGGCGGGTGGCGGCGCCCGCACCGCCATCCTGTTCGGGGGCGAGCGCGCCGGGCTGGACAATGACGAGATCTCGCTCTGCGACGCCCTCATCACCATCCCGACCGCGCCGCTGCCGCAGGTAAAGGACACCGAGATCAAGGCGTCTTCGCTCAACCTGGGGCAGGCGGTGCTGCTGCTGGGGTATGAGTGGTTGAAGTCGGCCGATGTCACGCCCGCCAGCCGCACCAAGCGGACGCCCGCCCTGCCCGCGACGCGGGCCGAACTGATCGGCCTGTTCGACCATCTGGAGACGGAACTGGATGCGAGCGGCTTTTTCTTTCCCGCCATCAAGCGCGAAGCGATGGTGCGCAACCTGCGGGCCATGATATTGCGGTCTGGCCTGACCGATCAGCAGGCCCGCACCATCCGTGGCATGATCGTGGCGCTGGTAAAAAACAAGTATCGGGGAAAAGCGTGACCTTCGTTCCTTACATCGGCTTTGCCCTGGTGGCGCTGGCGGCCCTGGCCTTCGTGGCCTGGCCGCTGCGGCGCGCCGCCGAAAGCCGCAAAGCCAAGCTGCTGCTGGGCGGGGCAGTGGCGCTGTTCGTGCTGGGCATCGGCATCGGCGTCTATTGGACGGTGGGCGAGCCGCAACTGGCGCTGCGCGAGGCGCAGGGCCTGGACAGCAAGGAGCTGGGCGCGCTGACGCCGATCCTGATCAAGCGCGTGCGCGAAAATCCCGATGACAGCCAGGCCTGGGTCTATCTCACCCGCATCTACATCACCGCTGGGGATGCCCGCCAGGCAGCAGGGGCGCTGGGCAACGCCATCCGCGCGGGAAAGAAGCACGGCCAGGAATCCGCCGACCTCTATACCGCGCATGGCGAGTTGCTGGTGCAGGCATCGGCCAACCGCGTCGAAGGCAAGGCCGTCGAGGCCTTCAACAACGCGCTGCGGCTTGATCCGAAGAATGCCCCGGCGCGCTACTATCTCGGCATCGCGGCGCAGCAGGCGGGCGACATCAAGGCGGCGCAGAATTACTGGCAGTCGGTGATGGCGGACATTCCCGCCAATTCACCGCTGCGTTCCGAACTGGTGGACCGCCTGGCATCGCTGGGCGCGCCGACCGCGCGCGTGGCGGGTGCAGGCGGTGCACCCGATATCAATGCGATGGTCACGAACCTGGCGACACGTCTGGCGAAAGAGCCCAACGACGCGCAGGGCTGGCTGCGCCTGATCCGCGCTTATGCGGTGCTGGGTGAAACCGACAAGGCGAAGACGGCGCTGGCCACGGCGCGCAAGAGTGTCGGCAGTGATGCCACGGTGGAAGCCGCGCTGGATGCGCAGGCGAAAGAACTCAAGCTCGATTAGCTTGAAACCTTGCCTTGCCACATCGGCCAGCAGGTCGATTTGCCGGAAGCTTTCTGTGATGCGTAGAGCTTGTTCTGCGCATCGTCGGCCGTCGCACCATCCTGATAGACGGTGCGGCTCTCGCCACTGGCGCACCAGACATAGAACTGGTGCTTGCCCGGCGAATAGAAATCGCTGTTGCGGCTGGAAGTCATGTTGGCCGCCACCGCAACGCCCGCCGCCGCAAGCGCGGCGAAGGCGAGCAAGCCAAGACAGAGACGAATGAATTTCATGGGCGGCTTTGGGGTTGGGCGCGGCCCAAGCCTGACATGTCTGCCGCCGAAACGGCAATGTTTATCTGCGTTAAGCTTTCAAGACCGGCCCCGTCCGGAACAATGTTCCGGACGGGTGGTTCCAGTCCTAGTAGGGCATCTTGCGCTTGGTATAGAGGCGATCAGCCTGCACCCGCGCTTCGGGACCGGCGGGGCCAATGCGGCGGCCCTGATCGATCTCCTGCTCCGGCGTGGCGCCGGGAGGGCCGTTGCCCAGCCACTTCACGCCATTGGCCTTGGCGGCGAGACGGATGCGCTCCAAATTATCCTGGTACTGCTTGTAGGCAGGCAGGGCCTGGCGCTGCGCCGGGGTGATGTCGGGACGCACCGCGTCCCAGCCCAGATGCGACAGCATGTTGTCGCTGGGGCCCGGTTCGGCAAAGGCCAGACCCGGCACCGACAGCACTTCCTCGCAGACCTGCACGGAGCGGCGGTTCTCCAGCTTCACGCCCATGGTGATCTCACCCTTGGGATTATGCGGCCAGACATCGGCGACGCGATTATATTCCGCGGTGGTGATGCCCCAGATATGCGCCGCAAAGGCCTGGCTGCCAGCGCCGCGACAACCTTCGAGCGGCAACTGCTTGACGCCCGGCCAGGTCCACTTGTAGCGCGCACCCGCCACCGCGATCTGGGTCGCTTCCGCCGACTCGGTTTCGCAGATCAGCACGCCATGCGCGCCCGCTGCCAGCGACTGGGCCACCTGCCAGACATTGGCGCGCATCGAGGGGCCGTCATAGCCCCAGGCGGGAATGGTCACGAACACCATCGGCGTGCGATGGCCCGACGGCGTCGGGCCGCCATCGACCAGGCCCTGCATGAAGTTGCGCAGGCCGTCGAAGCTGAAGCTGTCATTCTCCATCTCGTAGTTGATGGCATCGCACCAGGTCTTGGCCATGCGCTTGCCTTCTTCATACGTATCGGGCGCACCGGAAGCGCCGAATTCCGCATAGGCGACGACCTGGTTGTCTTCCCACAGCTCGATCGCCTTGTTGATGCGGCGCGGCTTGTAGGCGGGATCGACCGTGGGAACCATCGGCAGGCTGCGGGCCCAGTTGGCGCGGAAGCCGTAACCCTTGCTGGCGGTGCCGATATAGTTCGGGCCATCGAGCATGCTGCCGCCCTTGGCCTTGTAGACGCCGGCAGGCACCTGCCCCAGCGCCTCTTCCTTGCTGAAGCCGACGGCCGTCAGACCGGCGCCGAGCAGGGCGCCGCCCTTGAGAAATGCACGCTTCCTGAAGTCCATGATGTTTCCCCCGTTTTTGATTTCTTCTGCGGCAAGCCTGTCACGGCTCAGTCGCGCTGAACAGACGGATTCATACGCTGCGGCGCAGCACCGAGCCCGCGCAACAGGCTTTCGACGGCCTGAGCCGCCGCCTCAACCGCGTCCGCATCGCGGCTGCGCGCCACCAGTTGCACGCCCATGCCGCCATCGGCGCGGTAATAGGGGTAGGAGCCCAGGGCAACATCCGGATGCGCCTTCTGAATTGCCGCCAGGCCTTGCGCCACCTTGCCTTCCGCGATCTCGCCGCTCACCGTGATGGCATGCACCTGTGCCCCGCGCGGCAGCAGGGGATCGAGCGCCTCCAGCATGGCGCGGGCGATGGCCGGAACGCCGGCCAGCACGAAAACATTACCGATATGAAATCCGGGCGCGGTGGAGATGCTGTTCTTCACCAGGCCAGCGCCGTCGGGCACCCGCGCCATGCGCTGGCGCATCTCGTTGAACTCACCGGGCGGATAGCGCGCCTCCAGCAGGGCATAGGCCTCCGGGTGATAGCCGATGCCGACGCCAAAGGCCGCCGCGATGGCGTCGGCGGTGATGTCGTCATGGGTGGGACCGATGCCGCCGGTGGTGAAGACAAAATCATAGGTGGTGCGCAGGGCGTTCAGGGCGGCGACGATCTCGCTTTCCACATCGCCCACCATGCGCGCCTCTTTCAGATCGATACCTCGCAGGCCCAGGAAGCGGGCGATGTAATTGACATTGGTGTCCTGGGTGCGGCCCGACAGGATTTCGTCGCCAATCACCAGCACGGCGGCAGTCCAATTTTTGGCGGATTTGTCCATACAATATCGGGGGTGTTAAAAGGGCGGCCTTCAGCCTACATGGGTTCCCGATGACCGTCATTCCCGACAGCGTAATCTTCGAGGCGGCGCGCCAGGCGCATTTCGCCGTCACCTTGCACCGTCCGGAGGATTTCGACGGCATGCGCCGGGCCGGGCGGCTGGCCGCCGAGGTGCTGGACCTGCTGGTGCCCGAGGTGAAGCCCGGCGTCACCACCGCTTATCTCGACAAGCTGGCCTATGATTATGTCGTTTCCCATGGCGCCATCCCGGCCTGCCTGGGCTATCGCGGCTACCGCCACACCGTCTGCACCTCGATCAACCATGTCGTCTGCCACGGCATTCCCGAAGACAAGGCGCTGCGCGACGGCGACATCGTCAACATCGACGTCACCGTGATCCTGGACGGCTGGCACGGCGACACCAGCCGCATGTACCCGGTCGGCGAGATCAAGCGGAAGGCCGAGCGCCTGATCGAGATCACGTATTATTCCATGATGCGCGGCATCGGCGTGGTGAAGCCCGGCGCCACCACTGGCGATATCGGCCATGCCATCCAGTCCTTCGCCGAGGGCGAAGAGAAATGCGCCGTGGTGCGCGATTTCTGCGGCCACGGGCTGGGGCGGATATTCCACTCGCTGCCCAACATCGTCCATTACGGCAAGCCGGGCGGCGGCATGGGCCTGAAGGCGGGCATGTTCTTCACCGTCGAACCCATGATCAATCTGGGCGGGTATGGCGTGAAGGTGCTGAATGACGGCTGGACGGCGGTGACGCGCGACCGCTCGCTGTCGGCGCAGTTCGAACATTCGATTGGTGTGACGGAAAATGGCGTCGAGATCTTCACCCTCTCGCCCAAGGGCTGGCACAAGCCGCCCTACGTCTGAGGGTCTTTCCGACGGTGTTGCTGGCGTTGCCGATGCCGGGGCGATCTTCGCCCCACCCGAATCTGCGCCTTCGCCGCATGCCGGGCACCGGACACGCCTCAAGGCGCGCTTCCTCAAGGGTGGCGCCGATGCGATGCCCGATTATGAACTGCTGGAAATGACCTTGTTCGCCGCCCTGCCGCGCCGCGATACCAAGCCCCTGGCCAAGGTGTTGCTGGCGCGCTTCGGCAGCTTTGCCGAAGTGATCGCCGCGCCGCGCGAACGCCTGCTGGAAATCCCCGGCGCGGGCGAAGCCGTGGTGGCGCAGCTCAAGATCGTGGAAGCGGCGGCGCAACGCCTCGCCAAGACGAAAGTGATCGGGCGGCCCGCTTTGTCATCCTGGGCGGCGCTGCTGGATTACTGCATGGCGGCGATGGCGCGTGGGCTGCGCGAGGAATTCCGCGTCCTCTTCCTGGACCGCAAGAACATCCTGATCGCCGACGAGGTGCAGTCGCGCGGCACCAAGGACCATACGCCGGTCTATCCGCGCGAGATCATCAAGCGGGCGCGGAAACTGGGCGCCACCGCCATCATCCTGGTGCACAACCACCCGTCGGGCGACCCCACCCCATCCAAGGCCGATATCGACATGACGCGCGAGATCGTGACGGCCGCCGGCGCGCTGAACATCACCGTGCATGATCACCTGGTGATCGGGCGCAAGGGCCATGTCAGTTTCAAGTCACTGAATTTGCTATAGATTTCAGCCCCTTTCGCGTCCCTTCGCTTGCGGCTAGAAGCTGCGGAACCAACAAGCTGCGAGTGCTCCATGATTCCGCGTTACGCCCGCCCGCAGATGGTCGCGATCTGGTCGCCGGAAACCCGGTTTCGCATCTGGTTCGAGATCGAGGCCCATGCCACCGACAAGCTGGCCGAGCTGGGCGTGGTGCCGAAGGAAGCCGCCGCCAAGATCTGGGAAAAAGGCCGCGATGCGAAATTCGACGTGGCGCGGATCGACGCCATCGAGGCCGAGGTCAAGCATGACGTCATCGCCTTCCTGACACACCTGTCCGAGATCGTCGGGCCGGAAGCCCGCTTCGTGCACCAGGGCATGACATCGTCCGACGTGCTGGACACCTGCCTGAATGTGCAGTTGGTCCGCGCCGCCGATATCCTGATCGCCGATACCGACGCACTGCTGGCGGCGCTGAAGAAGCGGGCGCTGGAATACAAGATGACGCCCACCATCGGGCGCAGCCACGGCATCCATGCCGAGCCCACCACCTTTGGCGTCAAGCTGGCGACCTATTATGCCGAGTTCACCCGCGCCCGTGCCCGCCTGGTGACGGCGCGCGAGGAAGTCGCCACCTGCGCCATTTCCGGCGCGGTGGGCAGCTTCGCCAATATCGATCCGCAGGTGGAAGAGCATGTTGCGGCGAAAATGGGTCTGAAGCCCGAGCCGGTTTCGACCCAGGTGATTCCACGCGACCGCCATGCCGCCTATTTCGCGGCGCTGGGCGTGGTCGCGTCATCGCTGGAAAGGCTGGCGGTGGAAATCCGCCATCTGCAGCGCACCGAAGTGCTGGAAGCGGAGGAGTATTTCTCGCCCGGCCAGAAGGGCTCGTCGGCCATGCCGCACAAGCGCAACCCGGTGCTGACCGAGAACGTCACCGGCCTGGCCCGCATGGTGCGCAGTTACGCCATGCCCGCGATGGAGAATGTGGCGCTGTGGCATGAGCGCGATATTTCGCACTCCTCGGTCGAGCGTTACATCGGCCCCGACGCCACCATCACGCTGGACTTTGCGCTGGCGCGCATGACCGGCGTGGTCGAGAAGCTGGTGGTCTATCCGGAACGCATGCAGAAGAACCTGGATTCCACCCACGGCCTGGTCCACAGCCAGCGCGTGCTGCTGGCGTTGACCCAGGCCGGGGTCAGCCGCGAGGACAGCTATCGCATGGTTCAGCGCAACGCCATGCGTGCCTGGAATGGCGAAGGCAATTTGCTGGACCTGCTCAAGGCTGATGCCGATGTGAGCAAGGCGCTGACCACGGCGCAACTCGAAGCCATGTTCGACCTCGGCTATCACCTGCGCCGCGTCGAGACGATCTTCAGCCGCGTTTTCGGAGCCTAGCCCTTCGTCACGGCCGTCACGGCTGCTTCCAGCGCCTCGGTCATCTTGGCGCGAATGGCGGCGTCGGAGAACTTGGCCGCATCCAGCTCGCTGCGCAGCTTGCGGAAGACATCCTCGTCGCCTTTTTCTTCAAAATCGGCGGCGATGACGCTGTCGGCGAAGTCTTCCGCCGCCTGTCCGGTCAGGCCTTTTTCGCCCGCCGCCCACAGGCCCAGCGCCCGGTTCCGGCGCGCTTCCACCTTGAAGCGGGTCTCGGCGTCATGCGCCCACTTCGCCTCGAAGCCCTTGCGGCGGTCATCCATCCCGGTCATGTCCGTCAACTCCCTGTATTCAAATGATATTCTGAAATCTGCCACGCCATCATGTCAGAAATGCGTTATGTCCCGATAGGGGTGTGGGTATGCGACTTCGCAACATTGCCGCTGGCCGCGCCGATCCGGTAAGTTTGCTGCCACCGGGCCGCAAGGCGTTAGCCGCCCACCCTTTTCGCGAGGACACACCATGAAACGCCGCCGCGTCATCTACGAAGGCAAGGCCAAGATCCTTTACGAAGGAACCGAGCCCGGCACCATGATCCAGTATTTCAAGGATGATGCCACCGCCGGCAACGGCGCCAAGAAAGACACGATCGAAGGCAAGGGCGTCCTCAACAACCGCATCAGCGAATACCTGATGACACAGCTCGCCGGCATCGGCGTGCCCACCCATTTCGTGCGCCGCCTCAACATGCGCGAGCAGTTGATCAAGGAAGTCGAGATCATCCCGCTGGAAGTGGTGGTGCGCAATATCGCCGCCGGCTCCATGTCCAAGCGCCTGGGCATCGAGGAAGGCACCGCCCTGCCCCGCTCGATCATCGAATATTACTACAAGAATGATGGGCTGCAGGATCCGTGGGTGAGCGAAGAGCACATCACGGCGTTCGGCTGGGCAAGCCCGCAGGACCTGGACGATATCGTCAACCTCACCATCCGGGTCAACGACTTCCTGTCGGGCCTGTTCCTGGGCGCCGGCATCAAGCTGGTGGACTTCAAGCTGGAATTCGGCCGGCTGTGGGAAAACGACTATATGCGCATCGTCCTGGCCGACGAGATCAGCCCGGACAATTGCCGCCTGTGGGATGCCGCCACCGGCGACAAGCTGGACAAGGACCGTTTCCGCCGCGACATGGGCGGCGTGATCGAAGCCTATTCGGAAGTCGCAAAACGGCTGGGAATCATGCCCGAATCGGTGCAAGGCGAGAACAAGGGCCCCGTGCTCGTAAAGTGACACGCACAGCGTGTCATCCCCGCGAAAGCGGGGATCCAGTAAAGATAAAGACTATGAAAGCGCGCGTTTTCGTTACCCTGAAAAATGGTGTTCTCGACCCGCAGGGCAAGGCCATCGGCCATGCCCTCAACGGCCTTGGTTTCCCGCAGGTGGGCGAGGTCCGCCAGGGCAAGCTGATCGAACTGGAAATCGCGGGCAGCGACGCCGACAAGGCCAGGGCGGACATCAAGGCGATGTGCGAGAAGCTGCTCGCCAACACCGTGATCGAGAAATACGAAATCGAGCTGAAGTAATGAAAGCCGCCGTCATCGTCTTTCCGGCTTCCAACTGCGACCGCGACGCCAAAGTGGCGCTGACCGAGATGACGGGCAAAGCGCCGGCCATGGTCTGGCACCAGGACAGTGACCTGCCCGACGTTGATCTGGTCGTGATCCCGGGCGGCTTTTCCTATGGTGACTATTTGCGCTGCGGCGCCATGGCGTCGCAATCGCCGGTGATGCGGTCAGTCAAGGCGCATGCCGAAAAGGGTGGCGCGGTGCTGGGCATCTGCAATGGCTTCCAGGTGCTGACGGAATCCCATCTTTTGCCGGGCGCGCTGATGCGCAATGCGGGCCTGAAATTCGTCTGCAAGCCGGTGACGCTGAAGGTGGAAGAAACCCAGTCGGCCTTCACCCGTGGCTACAACAACGGCCAGAGCGTGGTGTTTCCCGTCGCGCATGGCGAAGGCAATTACTATGCCGATGACGCGACGCTGGACCGGCTGGAAGGCGAAGGCCGCGTCGTTTTCCGCTATGCCGCCAATCCCAATGGCAGCGCCCGCGATATCGCCGGCATTCTTTCCGAGAAGCGCAACGTGCTGGGCATGATGCCCCATCCCGAGCGCGTCGTGGATGGCGCCACCGGTGGCACCGATGGCCGCGCCCTGTTCAAAAGCCTGATTGAAACCCTGTCCTGATGACCGAGATCACGCCCGCCATCGTCGCCGAGCACGGCCTGTCGCCCGACGAGTATGCCCGCATCAACACCCTCTTGGGCCGCGCGCCCAACATGGTCGAGCTGGGCGTCTTTTCCGTGATGTGGTCGGAGCATTGCTCGTACAAGTCCACCCGCGCGCATCTGCGCAAGCTGCCCACCACGGGGCCGCAGGTGATCCAGGGCCCGGGCGAAAATGCCGGCGTGATCGATATCGGTGACGGCGACGCCTGCATCTTCAAGATGGAGAGCCACAACCATCCCAGCTTCATCGAGCCTTACCAGGGCGCGGCGACCGGCGTCGGCGGCATCATGCGCGACGTCTTCACCATGGGCGCACGCCCGATCGCGATGATGAACGCGCTGCGCTTCGGCGCGCCGGACCACCCCAAGACCCGCCACCTGGTGGCGGGCGTGGTCAGCGGCATTGGCGGCTATGGCAACTGCATGGGCGTGCCGACCGTCGGCGGCGAAGTCAATTTCCACCCGAGCTACAGCGGCAACATCCTGGTCAACGCCATGTGCGTTGGGCTGGCCCGCACCGACAACATCTTCCTGTCCGCCGCCAAGGGCGCAGGCAATCCGGTGGTCTATTTCGGCTCCAAGACCGGCCGCGACGGCATCCACGGCGCTACCATGGCGAGCGCCGAGTTCGACGACGCCTCAGAAGAAAAGCGCCCGACGGTGCAGGTCGGCGATCCCTTCGCCGAGAAGCTGCTGCTGGAAGCAACGCTGGAACTGATGGCGACCGACGCCATCATCGCGATCCAGGATATGGGCGCGGCGGGCCTGACATCGTCATCGGCCGAGATGGGCGACAAGGGCGGCAGCGGCATCGAACTCAATCTCGACATGGTGCCGCAGCGCGAAGCCAACATGACCGCCTATGAAATGCTGCTGTCGGAGAGCCAGGAACGCATGCTGGCGGTGCTGAAGCCGGGCCGCGAGGCCGAGGCGCAGGCCATCTTCAAGAAGTGGGAACTGGATTTCGCCGTCATCGGCATCACCACCGATACCAAGCGGCTGGTCATCAAGCACAAGGGCGTGGTCGCAGCCGACATGCCCATCACCGCCCTGTCGGACGAAGCGCCGGTCTATGAGCGGCCCTATACGCTGCGTGAACCGGCCAGCGGCACGCCCGCCTATGACAAGGCGCGGCCCGTGCTGGCCTCGCTGGAAAAAATCCTGGGCAGCGCCGACATGGCTTCGCGCCGCTGGATCTGGGAACAGTATGACCACAGCGTGATGAACGACACCCAGCAGGCGCCGGGTGGCGACGCCGCCGTGGTGCGGGTGCATGGCACCAAGAAGGCGCTGGCGATCAGCACCGACGTGACGCCGCGCTATTGCAAGGCCGATCCCCGTCGCGGCGGCATGCAGGCGGTGGCGGAATGCTGGCGCAACCTGACGGCCGTGGGCGCGACGCCGCTGGCCACCACCGACAATCTGAATTTCGGCAACCCGCAAAAGCCCGACATCATGGGCGAGATCGTCGCCGCCATCGACGGTATCGGTGAAGCCTGCCGCGCGCTGGATTTCCCCATCGTCTCGGGCAATTGCTCGCTTTACAACGAGACCAATGGCGAAGGTATCTTCCCAACCCCGGCCATAGGCGGCGTTGGTCTGTTGAAAGACGCGTCGAAGATGGCGACCATCGCCTTCAAGCGCGACGGCGATGTCGTCATCCTGATCGGCGAGACGCGCGGTCACCTGGGCCAGTCCATCTATCTGCGCGAGATCGAAGGCAAGGAAGAAGGCGCCGCGCCGCGCGTCGAGCTCGATGTCGAGAAGAAGAATGGCGATTTCGTGCGCCGCCTGATCGAGCAGGGCCGGGTCGATACCTGTCATGACGTTTCCGACGGCGGGCTTGCCGTCGCCATTGTCGAGATGGCGATGCCGCGCGGATTGGGTGCGCAGGTGGGCCAGGCGTCCATCGCCGACGCCATCGGCTTCTGGTTCGGCGAGGACCAGGCCCGTTACGTGATCGCCGTGCCGTTTGCGCAAGCCGAGAAGATCGTGGCCGAAGCCCGCGCCGCCTCCATCACCGTGGCCGAACTGGGCAAGACCGGCGGCGACAGCTTCTCCATCGACGGCAAGGACAGCATCGCCATCGCGAAGCTGCGCACCGCCCATGAAGACTGGTTCCCCAATTTCATGAAGGCCGAACTCTGATGGGCATGAAGGGTTCTGATATCGAGGCCATGATCCGGGAAGCCTTCCCGGACGCGGAGATCGAAATGAAAGACCTGGCCGGTGACGACAATCACTGGGCCGCCACCGTCAAATCCGCCGCCTTCCAGGGCAAATCCCGCGTGCAGCAGCACCAGATGGTCTATGCCGCCCTGAAGGGGAACATGGGCGGGGTGCTGCACGCCCTGCAACTGACGACTGCACCGAAGGTGCCTTGACCCCTCCGGGGTCCGTGCTTAGATCAGGGCGGAATTTCCAAGGGTAAAACCATGTCCGACGTGCAGGCCAAGATCGCCGAAGATGTGAAGAACAATCCGGTGCTGCTCTACATGAAGGGCACGCCAGTTTTCCCGCAATGCGGCTTTTCCTCGGTGGCGGTGCAGATCCTCACCCATCTGGGCGTCAAGTTCGAGGCGCGCGATGTACTGGCCGATCCCGCCATCCGTGACGGCATCAAGGCCTTCTCCAACTGGCCCACCATTCCCCAGCTCTATGTGAAGGGCGAATTCGTTGGCGGCTGCGATATCCTGAAGGAAATGTACCAGTCGGGCGAACTGGAAGCGTTCCTGACGGAAAAGGGTATCGTGCTGCAGCCGGCCTGATCCCAGCCGCCAGGACAATAAAAAAGCCCGCTGTCGCCAGCGGGCTTTTTCTTTTCGAGATCGGCGCAGGATCAGCGCGAGTAAAATTCAACGATCAGATGCGGCTCCATCTGGACGGCGTACGGAACGTCGGCCAGCTTGGGGGTGCGCAGCAGCTTGGCGGTCTTGCCTTCGTTCACTTCCAGATAGTCGGGCGTATCACGCTCGGCGCTCTTGGAAGCTTCCAGCACCAGCGCCATGTCCTTGGCCTTGTCCGACAGCTCCAGAATATCGCCTTCCTTGACGTGATAGGAGGCGATGGTGACGCGGCGGCCGTTCACCTTCACATGACCGTGGCTGACGATCTGGCGGGCGGCGAAGGGCGTGGGCACGAACTTGGAGCGATACACCACGGTGTCGAGACGGGTCTCGAGCAGGCCGATCATGTTCTCGCCGGTATCGCCGGGGCGGCGCACCGCGTCGGTGTAATACTTGCGGAACTGGCGCTCGGTGATGTTGCCGTAATAGCCCTTGAGCTTCTGCTTGGCCTGCAGCTGCGTGCCATAGTCCGACAGCTTCTTGGCGCGGCGCTGGCCATGCTGGCCGGGGCCATAGGAGCGCTTGTTGACGGGGCTCTTGGGACGGCCCCAGAGATTTTCGCCGACGCGACGGTCGAGCTTGTACTTGGAATTTTGGCGCTTGCTCATCAGTCCTCGAGGTATTTCGTACCGGCAGGGTGCCGGAAAGGGGCGCACTTATACGTGGCGGCTGGCCCGAGTCAAACACCAACAACCCATAGTTGAGCATGCCTTTTCAATGCATTTGAATTCAATGGCTTACATTGAAATCACCGCGCACAAGGGCACTGGTACAGTTTGACCAATAGCCAAGCGGCCACGAGATGGGCGGCCTCAATCCGTCCTGGGCAGAAGTTCAAGGTCCTGGCGCAGGAGGGTGGTTTTACCCAGGACCGGCGAGACCACGTCCAGCTGGAAATTCACGCCGTCATCCCACCCTCTGGCAAGGTCAACGCAGGTGCGCAGATCGGCTTCCAGGTCCGGCTTCTCCCGGAATTTCTGCGTCCGGGTGTCGGCGATGAACAGCTTGGTGGGCGTAGTCCAATTGATTTCCATGCAACACACTCCCGCACTGTCCCCGCAATGTTTACGGGCGTAGCGGGAATCTGGTTCCGGGGGCAATGTATATATAAAAAACATCTCGGAATGGCGGCGCTGGCGATAGCGTTTTCACTGAATAAGCATCTGATAGTAAATGAATTTAAGCAGCATCACGCCCCCGCACAAAGCACGGATACAGCTATGCGGGCGGGCGGGATTGCTGGCGGCAGGAGGGCAGACTAGGTTCCAGCCTGACCCGGAGAGCCCATGCCCAAGATCCCTGATGATATGTCCGCCGCCGCCGTGGAGCGCCGGGCCGCCAATTCCGCCGTCGCCCTGGAAAAGGCCAAGCTGAAGGCCGCCGAGCCGGCGCCCGCACCCAAGCCCCGCATCGCCAAGAAGCGCTAATACCCTCGTGGCAGGCTGACGTTGCCGGAAGGCGAACACAGCGCGCGCAGCATGAAATCCAGTTCTGTTCCGTGATGGCGACAGACCCGTGCGATTGGTGATACCATTCGCGTGTCGACCGGTCATGCCGCATCGAACACCCACGGCATTACCGGCCTGAACAAGAATGGCGGAGCCAATCCGCTGTCACAGGGGGAATGCCATGAAGAAATTCGCAACAGGCTGCGTCATGCTGGCTGCGCTGACGGCTGCGGCCCATGCCCAGACGGCGGCACAACCAGAAACAACGGCAGGCGGCCTGCCCGTCGAATATCTCAACACGCCGCCGCCGCCGCAAACCGGCCAGGCGCCCACCATGCGCGTCACCGAACTCAATCCCGACAAGCGAAGCTTTCAGGTCGTCTTCTCCAAGGGCGATGAAGCGATCCAGGGCCTGAAGGAGTTCGCCGACAAGAACAACCTGACCCTGGCGCATCTCACCGCTTTCGGCGCGCTGCAATCGGCGTCGATCAGCTGGTTCGAGGCCGACAAGCGCATCTACAAGACGATCCGGCTGAAGGAGATGATGGAAGTCACCTCCTTCATCGGCAGCATCGTGAAGAACGCCACCACCGGCGTGCGGACGGTGCATGTGCATGGCTCGGTCGCGGTCTATCGCAACGGCACGGTCTATGCCGGCCATATCACCGATGCCGTCATCGGCCCGACCATGCAGGTCTATGTCGACGATTCCGCGCCACTTACCACCACGGCCCAGGCGCCGGTCACGGCACCCGCCACCGCCCCGGCGCGCTAGACTGCCTGTCATTCCTGTAATCCGCCGCCGGTTGGCGCGGGCCCATGCGCTCGCATAAGCTGCCGCAAAACACGCATCCAGGGGAACGCCATGACATTCGCGCGCAAGACGATTCTGGCGCTTCTGCTGACGGCGCTGCCGGTCAGCGTCTTCGCACAGGACGCCGCGCCAGTCGGCCGCGGTGGTCGCGGCCCCGCCGCACCGCCGATGCTGGCCTGGGCGCCCAAGCCGGTGCTGGCGCCGTTCGTGGCGCCCAACAAGCCGCTGGTGCAGGTGGCGGACCTGCAGCGCCGCCACGCCCGTGACAAGAGCTGGAACGAACTGGTGGTGCGCGACGCCACCGGCCTGACCGGGCGTTACATCCAGATGGCGCCGGGCGAGAAGACCAAGACCCAGTTCTTTGTCGACAGCTCCATGTTCTGGTTCGTGCAGGCGGGCCAGATGCGCGTCACCATCCAGGGCCAGGAGCCGTTCGTGGCCGGCAAGGGCTTCGTGGTGCAGGTGCCGGCGCGGGTGCAGTACGCGATGGAAACGGTGGGCGACGCCCCCGTGCTGCGCTTTGAAGTGACGCACACCCGCGCCCAGCCCTTCTATCCCATCAGCGAAACGCCGACGCCGGTGAAGGGCTACACGTATGAGAAAGTGACGCTGCAGGGCGCGGGCGGTTCCTATGGCACGACCAAGCCCTTCATCGATTACCAGAAGGAAGTGATCGAAGGCGGTGGCCGGGCGATGCCGATCCGCGATGGCGAAACCGCCGCGAACATCAACCGCGCGCCCGGCGCGCCGACGCCGCCAGCCACCCAGTGGGGTCATTTCCATGACGGCACCAGCGAGTTCTGGTTCATGCTGGAAGGCAACGCCGAATTCCTGATCGAGGGCGTGCCGCTGGTGCGCGCCGCGCAGGGAGACATCGTCTATGCCCCAGCGGGCCGCTGGCACCGTTCCGGCCATGTCGGCGACATCGCCACGCGCGTCTCGATCCACCCCATCGCCACGGCGGCGAACTCGCTGCAGGCCGATGGCGCAGGCGGGGCAGAATAAGCTCTTTTTATTGTCGCGGTTCCGGACGGTAAACCGCTAGGCACTTTTCCTGGGACCGCTCTAGGGCGCAGGCTCCATCGCATTCAGCGCGCTGGGCACCGGATGGATGGACAGGCGCGTCGCCATACCGGTACCGCCCGATGTGGCACGATGCCAGCGGCCCGCTGGGGCATAGACGACATCGCCCTGCTGCGCCGTGAAGAAGGGCACACCTTCGATCAGGTAATCCACCTGGCCTTCCAGGATGAACCAGAATTCCGACGTGCCGATGTGAAAATGGCCCTTGTCGCTGTCGGGCGGACGCGGCACCGAAGCGACGCGGTTGATGTTGGCCGAGATGCCGTCATCCTGCACCGCGCCACGGCCAGCGCCGCCGCCCGCCACGATCTCCTTCTGAAAATCGATGAAGGGCTTGCGGTCGCCATAAGCCACGGGCGCGGTGTAATAGCCGGTGCGGGTAAAGCGCATGCCCTTGATCGGGAGCGGCGTCTCGCCTTCGGCATAGATCGGCAACGCCATCGTCTGGGTGACTTCAAAGCGCAGCGACGGCGCGTCGCCCAAAGCTTCGACCTGCACGAAGCGCGCCGATGGCACCTGCACCAGGAAGCCCTTGGTGGCGGTGAAGGGCTCGATGCCATCGATGCTGACGCGCAACTGGCCCGACTGGACCACGAAGAAGGTGGTGGCGTCGGAATACATCGCCTTGGGTGATTTGCCGCCCGGCGCGGTCTGGATATAGGTGCCGGTCAGGCCGCGCGGATCACGCACCACCATTTGCGACCAGCTTTTCTGGCCTGCATGTGCCTTTTGTATGTCGGCCAGACGCCAGAGGGCGCGGTTGGGCGCCACAATGGGCGCAGAAACGGGCTTGGGGGCCCAGCCATAATTCATGCTGGCGGCGGGGGCCTGCGCCAGCGCAGGCGCGGCGGCCAGCAGCGACAGCGCGATGATGGCACGGAGCTTCATGGCGACTGCCTCGACGGATTTTCCGCGTCCAGATTGTTGATGTTGCCGGTGGGGAAGATCGCCAGCCGGGTGGCCATGCCGCCACCGGTGAAGTTGTTGCGATGGAAGCGGCCATAGGGCGCGAAGACCACGTCGCCCTGTTCGGCGATCACCGGCTTGTTGCCCTCAAGCTGGAAGTCCAGCCGCCCTTCCATCACGAACCAGAACTCGCTGGTCTCGACGTGGAAATGGCCCAGATCATCGCGCGGCGGGGTGGGAATGGACGCGCCGCGAATGAAGCTGCCCGCCTTGAGGAACCGGCCGCCACGGCCGCCGCCCTGCACCACATCCTTGTCGTAGTTGATATAGACCTGCGCCGGGGTGAGCTTTGTTGCCGGTCCTGCGGGATAGGCGATGCGTACAAATGTAACGCCCGCTTCGCTGGGTGGCGTTTCCTCCGCCGCATAGACCGGCGGCATCCCCGTATAGGTGACCTCGAAGCGCAGCACCGGCTCGTTGCCGAGCGTCTCGACATGGAAGGCGGTGCGCTGTGGCACCTGCACCACCACGCTCTTGCCCGCCACGAAGGGCGCCAGCCCATCGATGCTCACCCGCATCTGGCCGGACTGCACCACCCAGAAAATCTCATTGTCGGGATAGAAAAGCCGCTTGGTCTTTTCGCCGGGCGCCATCTGGATGTAGCGGCCCGTGAAGGTGCGGTCCTGCACCAGGGTCTGCGACCAGCGCGCCTCGCCCTTGTGGGCGGCCAGGAGCTCGACCAGCCGCCAGTGCGGCTTGTTGGGCAGCGTCCAGGGCGTCAGGGGATCAGGGCGCGGGGCCAGAGAATATTTGAGGACGCGGGGCGCGGCGGCTGGCGCAGGTGCCGGCGTCTGCGCCAGGGCGCTGCCAGCCAGAACCAGCAATGCCAACGGCGCGATTGGAAATCGCATGGCTACCCCTCCCCCATGTTCTTGTGCTTTTGGCCCATCATAGGCCCCCGGGAACCATCTGCAACTGGGCAAGGGCGCGGCGGGCGGTTTGCACCACCGCCGGGTCTTAAGTATCTGATTGGCTATGGGCCCGTGGCGGAATGGTAGACGCACCGGACTTAAAATCCGTTGTCCGCAAGGATGTGCCGGTTCAAGTCCGGCCGGGCCTACCAACAAAGAAGGGCTGTTTCCCCGTCTGGGAAACAGCCCTTCCATTGTCTTCGCTGGAACGCGAGGCGCCCAGACCAGTCAACTGGTCAGTCGCGGTCCCCGGTCGAAACGAGGATCCAGCTCGCGGCCAATAGATGACAATGAGACACTGGATCACCTCCTTTCAAAATGGTTGTTGCCGTCACGCTTCTAGCACGGCGCGCGCCGTAAGAGTTTGAAATATTCCTTATACGAACTGCTTGCGCATGCCGGCACCCGCCGCCAGCAGCACATCGTCCAGGATGGCGGTGACATGGTCAAAGCCCAGGGCAATCATCTTCTGCGCGTCCTCGACATTGGTGCAGAACATGCCCGACCGGATGCCCGCCCGCTTTGCCGCCGCCACCACCTGTTCGCACACCGCGATGATTTCCGGCTCGGTGATGCGGGGGCTGGTCTTCATGCCCATGGTCAGCCGCATGTCATTGGGGCCGAGATAGAGCATGTCCAGCCCCGGCACCGATGCGATGGCATCGATGTTCTTCAGACCCTTGACGGTTTCGATCTGGGCGATGGTCAGCACAGTATCGTTGGCATGATCGGAATAATCGTCGCCGCCATAGATGGTGGCGCGGCGCGGCCCGAAGGACCGGTAACCCATCGGGGCGTATCGGCTGGCGCCAACGAAAGCCTCGCACTGTTCGCGCGTCTCAATCATGGGGCAGATCACGCCATAGGCGCCCGAATCCAGCGCCCGCATGATGTCGCCAGGATCGTTCCACTTTACCCGGACGATGGGCACGGCATCGGTGGTCGAGATCGCGGTCAGCATCTGTACCATGCCGGCATGATCGGCCTGGCCATGCTCCTGGTCGATGGTGAGGCTATCCCAGCCCTGATGGGCCAGTTGTTCAGCGGCGATGGCGGAGGGCAGCATCAGCCAGCAATCGACGGATGCCTTGCCGGAAGCCCAGATTTGTTTCAGCTTGTTGGGACGCATGCGTCCAACCTAGCCGCCCCAATCCGACATGGAAAGTCTTTCGACCACCTGCGTCATCGCTGGCGGCGGCCCTGCCGGCATGATGCTGGGGCTGTTGCTGGCGCGCGGCGGCGTGGACGTGACGGTGCTGGAAAAGCATCGCGATTTCCTGCGCGATTTTCGCGGCGACACGGTGCATCCCTCCACGCTGCAGATCATGCACGAACTTGGGTTGCTGGAGGAATTCCTCGCCCTGCCGCATGCCCGCGTCTTCCAGGCCGGCATCGATATCGGCGCGCGGCACTATGCTTTCGCCGACCTGTCACGGCTGCCGGAGCCGTGCAATTTCATCGCCATGATGCCGCAATGGGATTTCCTGGTTCGCAAGGCCAGGGCCTATCCCAAATTCCGCCTGCTGATGGAGACAGAGGCGAAAGACCTGCTAGCCCAGAGCAACCCCAAGACCGGCGAGCGCATCGCCGGTGTGCTGGCCAAAAGTGCGTCCAGCAACATCCAGATCCGCGCCGGGCTGACCGTGGCCGCCGATGGCCGTCATTCCGCACTGCGCACAAAGTCGGGACTGAAGCTGAAGGAGCTTGGCGCGCCTTTCGACGTTCTCTGGTTGCGCCTGCCGCGCTTGCCGGGCGAGCCGGACGATGTGGCGGGAAAACTGGCGACAGGCCAAATGTTCGTGATGATTCCGCGCGGCGATTATTGGCAATGCGCGATGGTGATCGCAAAGGGTGGTTTTGATGCCATCCGCGCCGAAGGTATCACCGCCTTCCGCCAGCGGCTGCGCGTCGCCACCGACTTCGAGGATGGCAGCATCGAAGACGCCATCCATGACTTTGTACAGGTGAAGCTGCTGACGGTGGCTGTGAACCGGCTGATGCAGTGGACGAGGCCGGGCCTGCTTTGTATCGGCGACGCCGCGCATGCCATGTCGCCGATGGGCGGTATAGGCATCAACCTAGCGGTACAGGATGCGGTGGCGGCGGCGAACATCTTGGCGCCGATCCTGCGCAAGGGCGTGCCCAGGCTGGGTGAACTGAACAAGGTGCAGAAGCGGCGCGAATTCCCCACCCGCATGGTGCAGATGTTCCAGGTAGCGATCCAGAACCGCTTCCTGGCGCCTACCAAAAGTGCCGTTGCTGCTGTGGCTGCTGGACCGCCATGCCTTCTTGCGGAAATACCCGGCGCGCTTCATCGGCCTGGGCGTCAGGCCGGAGCATGTAAATTCGCGCTAAAGCGCGATGTCACATTTGCATCGTCCAATTTTCCACACCCATCGCCGCCTGGCGCACGGCCTCGGTCAGCGTCGGATGCGGATGACAGGTGCGGGCGATGTCTTCCGACGACGCGCCGAATTCCATCGCCAGCACCACTTCGGCGATCAGGTTGCCGGCCTCGGGGCCGACGATGTGGCAGCCCAGCACCTTGTCGGTGGCAGCGTCGGCGATGATCTTCACCAGGCCGTCCGTGGAAGCGATGGTCTTGGCGCGGGCATTGGCGGTGAAGGGGAACTTGCCGATCTTGTAGGCGATGCCCGCCGTCTTGAGTTCTTCCTCGGTCTTTCCGACGGAAGCAACTTCCGGGAAGGTATAAACCACCGACGGAATCGTGTCGTAATTCACATGACCGGGCTTGCCCGCGATGATCTCGGCCACCGCCACGGCTTCGTCCTCGGCCTTGTGCGCCAGCATGGCACCTTCGCGGCAATCGCCGATGGCATAGATGCCCGGCACATTGGTGCGATAGTGATTGTCGGTGACGATGCGGCTGCGCTTGTCCAGCGCCACGCCGACCGCCTCAAGCCCCAGATTCGCCGTGTAGGGCGCGCGGCCGATGGCGACCAGCATGATGTCGGTTTCGATGACGCTCTTCTCGCCGCCCGCCGCCGGTTCAACCGTGACCTTCAGACCGCTCTTGGTCTTTTCAACACCCACCACCTTGGTGGAAAGCTGGAAGGAAAAACCCTGCTTGGAAAGTACGCGCTGAAAGGTCTTGCCGATCTCGCCATCCAGCCCCGGCGTGATGCGGTCGAGAAATTCAACCACCGTGACGTCAGCGCCCAGCCGCTTCCACACCGAACCCAGTTCCAGACCAATCACGCCTGCGCCCACGACCAGCAGGCGCTTGGGCACTTCCTTGAGCGCCAGCGCACCGGTGGACGAGACAATCTGCTTCTCGTCGATGGTGACGCCCTGCAGCTTCGCCACATCCGAGCCGGTGGCGATGACGATGTTCTTAGCCGTCAGGGTGCGCACCCCGTCCTTGGTTTTCACTTCCACGGTACCGGGCGCAACGATCTTCGCCTCGCCGGTGATGGCCTCGGCCTTGTTCTTTTTGAGCAGGTATTCGACGCCCTTGGTGAGCTCGCCCACCACCTTGTCCTTTTTCGCCATCATGGCGGGCAGGTCGAGTTCGACTGTCGCCTTGATGCCCAGCGCGGCGAATTCGTGGGTCGCTTCGTGGAAACGCTCGGAGGCGTGCAGCAGCGCCTTGGACGGGATGCAGCCGATGTTCAGGCAGGTGCCACCGAACTGGCCCCGCTTGTCGATGCAGGCGGCGGAAAGACCCAATTGGCCGGCCCGGATGGCGGTGTTGTAGCCGCCCGGCCCGCCGCCGATCACGATCACGTCGAAATTATCCGCCATAGCATGTCCTCAGCCTGCTTCGTGCAGCAGGTATAGAGGCTGGAAGGCGCAGAAAAAACCGTCTTTGCGCGAAAAAATGCGAGTTACGGTTATGCGCGAGCCAGGCAGCGCAGCTGCCGGGCGACCGGCAGCATCCGCCAGCTTCCTTCCCCCTTTGCGCGCATCGGCGCGCCTGAAAGAGGGAAGGTGTCGCAACAAGGTGTCCGCTACTTAGCGGACCCGAGTTGCGATGGATGGGGGTTCATCAAACAGACGCGGCAACAGGCGGCGATAGGGCCGGATCGGGGAAAATCAATTCCACCACCGCCCCCTCGCCCGCCACCGAGCGGACCTGGGCAACCCCGCCCAGCTGTAGCCCGAAGATCTTGATCAGGCGGGAGCCGACGCTCTTGGTGGCCTGCCCCTCCTCGAAGCCGCTGCCGTCATCGGCGATGCCCAGGCGCAATTTCCCGTCGCCGGTCTCGGTCATCGTCACCCGGATCACGCCATGCCGCTGGCCGGGGAAGGCATGCTTAAAGATACTGGTTAGGACTTCCACCGTGAACAGCGCAATCGCCACCGCGATACTGCCGGTGACGACGCGGCTGGGCACATCGACCTCGATGCTGACATTCTCCGCCCCCATGCCCTCGGTGATCTGGCGGCAGAGCGCGCCCAGCAGGTCCTTGAGGTCGAGGGTGCTCTGGTTCTCCAGCCTCGTTGAGGATGCGTTGCACCAGTGCCAGGGCATTGATGTGGGTCTGGGCCTGTATCAATGCTTCACGCGCCGCCGGCTCCCGAAACCGCGTCGCCGCTATGGCCGCCCTCCGGTTCCGCTACGCTCCACCTACGGCCGGCCATAGCGCTGGAGGCTGGAATGCACTAACAATCAAAACGGACCACCCAGTGGGGGGCGATCAATCCCGGTGATCTTCATCACCGCCTATCCGGAAAAGCTGCTGACCGGCGAGCGTCCGGAGCCGACCTACCTCATCGCCAAGCCCTTCCTACCCGAGACGGTGCAGGCGACGGTGGGCCAGGCGCTGTTCTTCCACCCTGTCGCAAAACAGGCGGCTTAATCTCTCAATAATTGTTTCAGGTATCAGGAGCGTTCGACATGGCGGCGAAGAAAAAAACGGCCCAGGGCAATATCGAAGCGCGGCTCGCGGCCTTGCGCGATGATTTCGCGTCCCTGCAGGGCGATCTCAAGGGCCTTTACGGCGATGTCAGCGAAGTCGCATCTGCCCGTGCCACGGCGGCGATGCAGGCCGCCGAGGAAGTGGCGGACCGCGCCATGCTGCTGGCCGAGGAAGCCGCCCGCGAAGCCAAGCTCAAGGCGGTGGAATACAAGGACGATGCCCAGGAATGGGCCGAGGACAATGCCGACGAACTGCGTGCCCAAGTCCGGGCCCAGCCGCTGACCTCGCTGCTGATCGCGGGCGGCATCGGCGCCTTTCTCGGGGCGATTTTTCTGCGCCGCTGAAGCCTGAAGCCTTGCGGCGGGGCGCACCGCAGGGGTTTTGCGGGTCTGCTAAAGGTCTGATAAGCCGGAACCGGTATGCTCTCCCGGTCTGACGGAGAGAGATCTGGAGTCTTGGGCATGTTCGCGCGCCTTGGTGCAAAATTCCTTCTTCTGGTCGCAGCAGCGGCGCTGGTCTTTTTCGGTGTCGGCCTGCTGGGCCTGGCGCTGGCCTCTGCGCTGGTTGCCCAGTTCGGTAACACCGGCGCCTATGCCCTGACCGGCGGCATCATGCTGCTGGTGGTGCTGGCCGGGTTCGGCGTGTCGGCAATTTTCCGCCCCCGCCGCCCGCCGCCGCCGCCGCCGCAAAATTTCTTCGCCCTGCTGATGGGCGCCCTGGCCCGGGACGTGCCCTGGCCCGCCGTGGCGAGCGCCGGCCTGCTCAAGCTGGTCGATGTGATCGTGAAGCGCCAGCGCGCCAAAAATCCGAATTGATCCACAGAGTTCCCGGAACCGGGAACTAGGCATGACGTTCCGTGTCCGCAAGGATTGAGCAGGAACGTCATGCTGAGCTGGGCTTTCGCCTTTTTCGTTCTGGCGCTGGTCGCCGCCTATATGGGCTTTTATGGCCTGGCGGGGACCGCCGCGATCATCGCCAAGTTTTTACTGGTCGTGTTTCTCGTTCTTCTGGTCGTCAGCGCCTTTTCCGGAGCGCTACGCGGCCGCCCGCCTGAGGAGATGCCATGATCTTCAAGGTTCCAAATTTCCTTGCCGACCATCCTGCCGAAAGCGTGATGGCAGCGGTCCTGCTGCTGGGCCTGCTTTTCATTGCCGCCGACGGCACCCCGCCTGCGCCAGTGGGAACCCAGATCGCGGCTTCGGAAAATAATTAAGAGGTCGCGGAACGATCTTTTTGGCGGATCGTTTTTATCTGCGAGCGGACGTCTGATCCGGAACGCCCCCAGCCCCTTCGACAGCCCGCCTCGGGTGTCCGCTCAATCCTAAAAACCCCGCCCACAAGGGCGGGGTTTTTGTTATTGAACTATCCCCTCCGCCCTTCGCCCAAGCGGATGGCCGTCGCGCGGCTTCGCTGCGCAGCTCGAGATTTCTGGAACTTCGGGCTTAGGGGATTTTGCCGAAAAGAGAATCTTTCGGCGCGTGCAACAGATAACCCGCGTAATTTCCCGAGGCGCCAAAATCCATCGGGCTGCTGATCAGTTGCGCCCGGCCTTCCACCAGATCGAGGCGGGCCCGGCGTTTCTCCGCGAAATAGACCACCTGCCCACGGAGCCGCCCGGAATCGCGCGCCCACAAGTAACGCTGCGGATCGTTGATCTGGATCACGGTCAATTTCGGCTGGTAGTACCTGAGCAGCGCGGTGGTCTGGTAGTCACTGGTCACCACCGTAGCGGTGCTTGCCGCCAGGGCCTGTGCCGCGTCCGAAAAATCGCGTGCCAGCAATCGCGCCGAGGGATCGTTCTTCAGCGGCATACCGAAGATCACCTGCGCATACACTGCCAGCAGCAACAGCGCCGCCACGGGCGCCGCCGCCAGCACCAGCCAGCGCCTTGTCTTGTCGATGGCGTCCGCTGCCAGAATCGCCAGCAGCGGATAGAGAAAACCGGGCCAGTTGCCCTGCACCCGGTCATGCAATGCATGCTGCAGGAAATAGAGCAGCGATACCGCCAGCGGCACAAACAGCAGGAAGCGGTCATCGCCGCGCCGGCGCGCGGCCCAGAAGCCAATCAAGCCCAGCACCAGGATGAACGGCGTGGCGAGGCCCAGTTGCGCGCCGAAAAATTCAATCAGGTAGCGCGCGGTGGGATTGCCGCCGCCGACCCGGCCGAACTGGAAAGCAAAGGTCATCCAGTCATGCTGCGCCTGCCACAGCAGGTGCGGCGCGAAGAGCAGCAGCGCCAGCGCGCCACCGGCCCAGGGCCAGATGGTCTTGAGCCAGATGCGGGCCCGTGCATCCGCCAGGAGCCAGACCAGCACGCCCAGCCCCAGGAACAGGGCGGAATATTTCGACAACAGTGACAGCCCCGCAGCAACACCTGCTGCAAGCCACCAGCGCCCATCCTGCGTCGCCTGCGCCCGGGCGATGGCCCAGATGAAGGCGGCTGCCGTGACGATGGAGGGCATGTCTGGCGTCGCCGCCATCATCTCCACCGCCGTCATCAAGGTCAGGTTGAAGAAGACCGCTGCGAGCGCTGCCTTTCTTGCATCCTTCAATATGGCGGACGCCGTGCTCCAGACAAACCAGCTGGCCGGCACTGAGAGCAGGATGCCCGCAGCCCGCACGCCCAGCGGTGTTTCCCCGAAGATCATCGTGCCGGCACGGATCAGGAAGGCGATGGCGGGCGGGTGATCGTAGTAGCCAGGCTGCAGATGCTGTGACCACAGCAGGTAATAGGCCTCGTCCGCCGATAGCGGCAGGACCGCGCCCGCCACGGCGCGCAGGGCGATCAGGACGGTGATGATGAGTAACGCCGCTTGCTTGTTCATATTTCTTTCAGCGCGCCAAACGACCCGACGCGCCCTTTAACGGGCACGCCAGACAAAAAGCGTGGACATGGCGTAATTCCAGAAGGCACTCATAATTGCGCCGGCTGCCCCCGCCGCCCACCAGAAGGTGCCGGTGGCGGGGCTGTCATAGAGCCACTCGGCAATGTCCACATTGGCGATGGCCCCGATCGAGGCGAACAGCCCGAACAGGATGAAGCCCTTCACCGCGCCCGCGCCCTTGAGGCGGCGATCGCGATAGGTGATCTCGTTGTTGAGCAGGAAGTTACTGGTCATGGCGACCAGCGTGGCGGCGATCTGGGCGGTCAGGAAGCTCATCTCGGACGTCAGCGCCGCCCACAGCATCACCAGATGCACCACCACGCCGATGCTGCCGACCAGCGCGAAATAGACGAGGCGGGGGTCCAGCAGGTCGCCCGTGGCCTTGGCCGCCAGCAGGCCAAGAAATTCCAGGCCGATCTGGGCGTTGAACTTGGATTCGCCGGCAAAGCGTTCGCCAAAAATATAGGGTTGTTCGGCGATGCGCAGTTTTTCCGATCCGGCGATGTCGAGCAGGATCTTGAAGCCCTGCGGCGACAGGCGCGGCGCGATGGCGTCGAAGCGGTCCCGCCGCATCATGAAGAAGCCGGACATGGGGTCGGTCAGCTCGGTGCCGGTCAGCAGCCGCGTCAGCCGCGTCGCCAGGCGGGACAGGGTGCTGCGGGCTTGCGAGAAGCTGGCGGCGCTGCCGCCTTCGACATAGCGCGTGCCCGCCACCAGGTCGGCCTCGCCGCCGCGCAGGCGGGCCAGCATCTGCGGCAACACCTTCTCGTCATGCTGCAGGTCGGCGTCGATCACCGCCACGAAGGGCGCAGCCGAGGACAGCATGCCCTCGATGCAGGCGCCCGCAAGGCCGCGCCGCCCCACCCGCTTCAGGCAGCGCACGCGGGGATCGCGGGCGGCGATTTGCTTTACCGCGTCGGCGGTACCATCGGGGGAATTGTCGTCCACATAAATGGCTTCCCAGGCGATGCCCTGCAGGGCGGCGTCCAGGCGGCGCACCATTTCAGCGACATTGCCGCGTTCCTTGTAGGTGGGAACGATGACGGACAGTTCGGTCATAAAGTTCCATGTCCTGCGCCCGGCTCGCAGTCAAGCGGAACCGCAGTACATCCCGCACCTGTTCGCCACCACCTATGGCGGTCACGGCATCCCGGCCGGCCCTGACCAGCCGGGCCTGAAGCCTAGCGGCCGGAAAAGCTGGAATAGATCACGGCGCCCGCGATCACGGCCATGTCGAGGCTGATGGACAGCACATAGCGCATCACGCCCAGCTTCTTGCCCTGGCGTGCGTCCTGCGCGGAAATGCCGGTCGGCTGGTCAATATTCATTGCACGTCTCCTGTCATTCCGCAGCGTGGTTGACAACACGGTATTCCAATTCGCGCAGCGTGACGGTCACTTCGGCGGCGCGGGCATCGTCCGCCCCTTCCCAGGCCTGCAGGATTTCCCGGCGCTCGCCATCGTCAAAGCGGCGGTCGCGCAGCACATCGCCGGGGACGCGATAGAAGCGCGCCGGGTTGTCGATAATGTCGGCAAGCAGTTTTTTCCTGGCCATGACGCGGCCTCAGATGCGTCCAACCAGGGCCAGCACCAGCACGATCACCAGCACCAGACCCAGCGTGCTGGACGGGTAGTAACCCCAGTTGCGGCTGTGCGGCCAGGCAGGCCAGGCGCCCAGCAAGAGGACCAGCAGTAGGACAATCAGTAGCGTGCCCATCGCAAAAATCCTTCCGTCCTATATGCAAGCTAACACCCATCATCGCACCCGGTTCCCGTTTCGTCAGGTTCCCTCTCGGGCACGGGGTTTGGCGTAAATGATGACGCGTTGCGGCAACTAGACCTTCGAAAGCTGCAGCGCCGCCAGGGCGCCCGCCGTGGCAGCGGCAGCCGTCAGCGCCGTGCCCCAGGCAATGTCCACCAATGTGAGCTGCAGCGACCACGCTTTCAGCGTCGCCATGTTGGTCAGGTCATAGGTGGCATAGGCGAAGAAGCCGAACAGCGCCCCATTGAGCAGGGCGGTGGTCCATTCACCGCTCGCCAGGGCCGGGCGCACTGCGAACCAGAGAATGCCCAGCAGGTAAACAAGGTAGAAGGCGATAGCCGCCTTCATGTTAGGCGCCGTCGCCATGACCGGCCCCATCACGCGCTGGTAAAGCGGCCCCATCATGCTGGTGAGCCAGAAATAATCCAGGCCGCCCATCACCAGGGCGGCCGCCACATAGGCAGCGAGATAGCGTATCATTTGGTCCTCCCGTATCCTATACGCACCAGGCCCCCAAACAGATTGATCCACCTGCCATTGTCGCCCGTAATAGCAGCAACAAGCGAGGCGGCATGGCCAGGATTGCAATCATCGGGACGGGAATTTCAGGCCTTGGGACGGCATACCTGCTTCACCCGCACCATGAGATCACCGTCTATGAGAAGGCGGCCCGCATCGGCGGCCATAGCCGCACTGTCACGGTCGATTATGACGGTGTGCCGGTGCCGGTCGATACCGGCTTCATCGTCTTCAACCCCAGGAACTATCCACACCTGACGGCGATGTTCCGGCATCTGGGCGTGCCGACCCAGCACAGCGACATGACGTTCTCGGCCACCATTCGCGGCGGCTGGCTGGAATGGGGCGCCAAGAATCTCGACACGGTGTTCGCCCAGCGCCGCAATATCCTGCGCCCGCGCTTCCTCTCGTTGATCAACGATGTCACCCGCTTCAATCGTGACGCGCAAAGCGCGGTGGAGCGTCATCCCGGCTTTTCGCTGGACGACCTGATCTCGCACCTGGGACTAGGTGACTGGTTCCGGCGCTATTACCTGCTGCCCATGGCCGGTGCGATTTGGAGCTGCCCGCCCGGCGAGATGCTGCGCTTTCCCGCGCGCAGCCTGATCCGCTTCTTCGCCAACCACAATCTGCTATCCGCGTCCGGCCAGCCGCAATGGCACACCGTGACGGGCGGGGCGCAGGAATATGTGCGCCGCCTGACCGCGCCGTTCGCAAGCCGCATCCGCACCGATTGCGGCGCGGTCTCGGTCATGCGCACCGCCAACGGCGTGACCGTGCGCGACGCCAAGGGCGGTTGCGAAACCTATGACGATGTCGTGATGGCCGCGCATGGCAACGAGACGCTGGCACTGCTGGCCGGTGCAAGCGCGGAGGAGCGCGCGGCGCTGTCCTGCTTCCAGTACCAGAAGAACCGCGCCGTGCTGCACCGGGATGAAAGCTTCATGCCGCGCCGCAAGCGCTGCTGGGCCAGCTGGGTTTATGAATCCGATGGCGGCTTCCATCCCAAGATCACCGTGACCTACTGGATGAACCGGCTGCAGGGCATCGATCCGGCCCGGCCGCTCTTTGTCAGCCTCAACCCCAAGCGCGAAATCCCGCCCCATCTGGTTTTCGATGAGACGCTGTTCGACCACCCCATGTTCGACGCTGCCGCCATCGCGGCCCAGCCCCGGGTGCAGGCCCTGCAGGGCCAGAACCGCACCTGGTTCGCGGGCGCCCATCTGGGTCACGGCTTTCACGAGGATGGGCTGGCCAGCGCGGTTGCGGTCGCCAAGGGCCTGGGTATCGAGACGCCCTGGCGCTTGCCGCAACCGGAAGGCAGGCCGCTGCACCAACCCCTGCCCGGCCGCCTTGTCCCGCAGCCTGCCTGAGCCGCCCTGGAACTCCGCTTGAGGCCAGGCTTTCGCCCGCGCTAGACTTTGTTTCCATCTTCTTTTCGGAGCCATGCCTTGGCCCTTGTCCCTGCAGCATTCGTGGAAAAAAGCTGGCGCCAGGCGCTCAGCCGCCTGAAGACCGGCACACTCGAATTCGTCGCCCCCAACGGCGAGATCACCATCGCCAAGGGCCCCAATCCCGGCCCCCGGGCGCGTTTTGCCATCCAGGACTGGGATGTGCTGCGCCGGATCATGGCGCGCGGCGATATCGGCCTGGGCGAGGAATATATCGCGGGCAGCTGGAGCACGGACAATGTCGAGGACCTGGCGAGCCTGTTCCTGCTCAACCTGGATCACTTCGACAATTTCTCCGACGGAAACATCTTCAACCGCATCGGCTTCGTCATCCACAATGCGCTGGTACGGCGCAATTCCATTGCCGGCTCGGCCCGCAACATCAAGGCGCATTACGATGTCGGCAACGACTTCTATTCGCTCTGGCTGGACAAGAGCATGACCTATTCCTCGGCGCTCTATAAGGACGCCGGCGACCTCTATCGCGCCCAGCAGAACAAGTATGAGCGCATCCTTTCCAAGTTCACGAAGAACAAGGCTGACGTTCTGGAGATCGGCTGCGGCTGGGGCGGTTTCGCCGAACGCGCCTGTGCCGACGGCCACAAGGTCACCGGCCTGACCATCTCGCCGGCCCAGCACGGCTTCGCCACCGAGCGCTTGAAGAATTCCTCGGCAGAGATCCGGCTGCAGGATTATCGCAAATGTGACGGCCAGTTCGACAACATCGTCTCCATCGAGATGTTCGAGGCGGTGGGCGAACATTACTGGCCCGCCTATTTCCAGACCGTGGCCGAAAGGCTGAAGCGCGGCGGCCGCGCCGTGATCCAGACCATCACCATCCGGGACGAATTGTTCGACGGCTATCGCACCCGCAGCGACTTTATCCGCCACTATGTCTTCCCGGGCGGCATGCTGCCGTCGCTGGCGCGTTTCCGCAGCGAAGCTGAAAAGGCCGGCCTGAAATTCGCCGGCGCCTTCGGCTTCGGCAAGGACTATGCCCGTACCCTGCGCGAATGGGGCGTGGCGATGCAGAACCAGGAAGCCGCCATCCGGGCGCTGGGCCATGACGAAAAATTCCTGCGCAACTGGGAATTCTATCTGGGCATTTGCGCGGCGGCGTTTGAGGTTGCGCGCACCGACGTCGTCCAGGTGGAACTGGTGAACGCTTAGACCGTCTTATTTATTGCACCCCCATCCGTCGCAACTCGGGCCTGCCAAGAGGCAGGCACCTCGTTGCGACACCTTCCCCCTTCCTGGAGCTTCGCGCCGAAGTGGGAAGGAAGCCGTCGGATGCTGGGGGTCGCGCCGCAGCTTCGCTGCGGCGCTGGAGCTTAATTTTTCCCAAGAATGTCGGCGAAGCTGAGCCTGGCTTCCGCGAGCCCGCGCACCACCAGCTGAATCCGGGTCGAGACGCCGAAGCGGCGCTTCGCATCTTCAATGTGCTTGTGCACTGTGGATTCGCTGATCCCCAGCAGCTTGCCGATTTCCCAGTCGCTCTTGCCCTGCGCCGCCAGCACCATGCAGTCACGCTGGCGCGGCGTCAGGCGCGGGCGGGCGGGCTGCGCCTGGTCAACCCGGCGCGCCGCCTCATAGGCCAGGGTGGCGATATAGTGCGCGGCGGCGAAGCTTTCGACCGGCAGCGGGCTGCCCTTTCGCATCAGGAAGGAGCAGAAACCGGCAAAGCCGCTGGGCTCAGTCAGGCCGGGCGGCGATTGCAGGCCGGCGCTGAAGGGGCTGGCATGGATCGGCACCGCCAGGCCCGGCGGCGCGCTTTCCAGCGCCCGCGCATCGGCAGGACTGAGCGTCACGAAGCGGGGAATGTCGGACCACAGGAATGGCGACAGCGAGCGCGCCGCCGCCGCGAAGATCACGTCCCGCGCCGGATCGGGCCGGAAGATCCAGTTGGCGGGCAGCAGGCGCGCGCCCTCGCCCTGCAAGGCATAATGGTCGAAGCCCAGCGCCAGCACGGCGGCGGCGAAAGCCAGGCGAAGCTGGTCGCGATCTTCCACGGCCCGGGCGCTGCGCGAGAACGACTCCACCACATCGGCACGGCGGGGCGCGCCCGGCCCGGATACCGGGTCAGGAGCCGGCAGGAATGACTTGTCCCCTTCGCTCTTATTCTTCTTTTTCCTGGCGCGCGAAAGGCGCACCGGCTTTGCATCGGACAATAGGGGGCATTGTGTTCCTCCCACAAGGGCGCGGGAACCGGCGTCTCGCGTTTTCCAGCCTGCGCGGCTTTTCACTCATTGCATCAGCTGCGACGTCAGCATCAGCGCCACCGCCTGGGCACGGGTGCGCGCGCCCAGCTTGACCAGCGCGTTCTGCACATAGCCATGCGCGGTCTGCTCGGAGATGGCGAGGATCTGGGCAATCTCCTAGTCGGTCTTGCCCGCCGCCACCCATTTCAGGCATTCGCGTTCGCGCGGTGTCAGCTTGGGGGCAGGCCGTATGCCGGCATGGCCACGCAGGCTCGACAGCCTAGCATGGAGATAGAGCGAGGCCATGTGCAGCGCCATCTCGTCCTGCCGTCTGAGCGCATAGTCCCGGGCGCCGATACTGACCATCGCCAGGCTGCCGTCACGGCCACGGATGGGGATCGCATAGCCGTCGCGGATGCCGAATTGTGCCGCCTCGTCGAGCACGCGCCGGCCCCGCGCCCCGGCGCGGTCATAACTGTCCGACCAGCGGAAAGGTCGCGTCGTCTGGCCGATCCGCATCACGACGGGGTCGTGCGGAAAATGGTTATGGCTGACATAGCGCCAGTACCAGCCCACGGGAAACGTGGCGCCCCAACGGCGATTGTCGCGCGGCGTATCGGGATTGGAGACGTCGCCGATCCAGAAATGGTCCATGCCGAAGGCGAGGATCAGGCGCTGGAAGGACGCGAGCAGGGCCGGACCGCTGTCCTGCCGCTCGAGATGCGCAACCAAGGCGTAGCCAGTATCGGTAAGCAACAGCACACCCAATTCTTGCAGAATGTTAACCACGCCCACTGGCTGCAGAAAGTAAGCAGTGCTCGGAATAAGGGTATTCCTTGAAGGCCCCTAGTTTCGCATGGTAGCGGCGGTTTGACGCACTCTCATTCTGTGCTGCAACTGCGAAGAAGCTTCATGGCGTTTCGTTGACGGCTGCTTGGCCAAAGCCTAGTTTTGCGCCGCACAAAAACACCGGCTTTAACAATATCCGGCCGGAGTACGGGGAATTGGCAGCGTCATGAAGGTCTTGGTGCCCGTAAAGCGGGTAATCGACTTTAACGTGAAGGTGCGCGTGAAGGCGGACCAGAGCGGGGTGGACCTCGCCAATGTCAAAATGTCCATGAACCCTTTCGACGAGATCGCGGTCGAGGAAGCCATTCGCCTGAAGGAGAAGGGCAAGGTCACCGAAGTGGTGATCGTTTCCATCGGGCCGAGCCAGGCGCAGGACACCATCCGCACCGCGCTGGCCATGGGCGGTGACCGCGGCATTCTCGTGAAGACGGACGGACCGGTCGAACCGCTGGCGGTGGCCAAGCTGCTGAAGGCGATCTGCGACGCGGAAAAGCCCGGCCTGGTCCTGACCGGCAAGCAGGCGATCGACAGCGACGCCAACCAGACCGGCCAGATGCTGGCCGCGCTGCTGGGCTGGGGCCAAGGCACCTTCGCGCACAGCCTCGAACTTTCCGGCAGCGATGTAAAAGTGGCCCGCGAAATTGACGGCGGCCTGCAGACCGTGTCGCTCAGATTGCCCGCCGTGGTGACCACCGACCTGCGTCTCAACCAGCCGCGCTATGCCTCGCTGCCCAACATCATGAAGGCGAAAAAGAAGCCCATCGCCGAGAAATCGCCCGCCGAGCTGGGCGTGGATGTAACGCCCCGCTGCAAGGTGCTGAAGGTGTCCGAGCCCGCCCGGCGTGCCGCCGGCGTGAAGGTGAAGACCGTGGCCGAACTGGTGGACAAGCTGGCCGAGGCGGGCGTGCTGTCATGACCGCGCTCGTCATCGCCGAACACGACAACAAGACCCTGAACGATGCCACCGCCAAGACGGTGACGGCGGCGGCAAAGGTCTCCAGCCCCGTGCACATCCTGGTGGCGGGCAGCGATTGCGCGGCGGTGGCGCAAGCGGCCGCCGGGATCGCAGGCGTGGAGAAGGTCTTGCTGGCCGACGATGCGCGCTATGCGCGGATGCTGGCCGAGACGATGGAGACGCTGATCCTCTCCGTCGCAGAGCCCTATGAAGCCATCCTCGCCCCCGCCACCACCACGGGCAAGAACTACCTGCCGCGCGTGGCGGCGAAGCTGGATACGCCGCAGATTTCCGAAATCATCGCCGTGCTCGCGCCCGACACGTTCGAGCGCCCCATCTTTGCCGGCAACGCCGTCGAGACGCTGCAGGCGCCTGCAGGCAAGAAGATCGTCACCGTGCGCACCACGACATTCGCCGCCGCAGGCAGCGGTGGCACCGCCACGGTCGAGAAGATCGCCGCCGCCGCCGATCCCGGCCTTTCCAGCTTCGTGGAAGAAAACCTCTCCATGTCGGCGCGGCCCGAGCTCACCTCGGCGAAGATCGTGATCTCCGGCGGACGCGGCCTGGGCAGCGCCGAGAATTTCAAGCTGCTGGACACAATCGCCGATCGCCTGGGCGCGGCGGTTGGCGCCTCGCGCGCGGCGGTGGATGCGGGCTATGTGCCCAACGATTTCCAGGTCGGCCAGACCGGCAAGGCCGTGGCGCCCGAGCTATACCTGGCCATCGGCATTTCCGGCGCCATCCAGCATCTGGCGGGCATGAAGGATTCGCGGGTGATCGCCGCCATCAACAAGGACGCAGCAGCGCCGATCTTCCAACTGGCCGATTTCGGCCTGGTGGAAGATCTGTTCAAGGCGATCCCCGAACTCAACGACGAACTTGCCAAGCGCGGCATAGGACAGAAGGCGTAGGAACTCATGGCAGTGGAAAAAATCGGCGTCATCGGCGCTGGACAGATGGGCACCGGCATCGCGCATGTCCTGGCACTGGCGGGCTATGACGTCACGCTGGACGACATCAACAAGGACTCGCTGGGCAAGGCGCTGGAACGCATCGAAAAGAACATGCAGCGCCAGGCCGCCAAGGGCGCCATCACCACCGATGTCATTCCCGCCGCGCTGAAGCGCATCCGCACCACCCAGAGCCTGGACGACCTCAAGGACCTGGACCTGGTGATCGAAGCGGCGACCGAGGATGAGGCCATCAAGAAGCTGATCTTCAAGGATCTGTGCACCCGCGTCTCGGATCGCACCATCCTGGCCACCAACACCTCATCCATTTCGGTGACGCGCCTGGCCTCGGCCACCGACCGGCCGGAACAGTTCATCGGCCTGCACTTCATGAATCCGGTGCCGCTGATGCAACTGGTGGAAGTGATCCGGGGCATCGCCACCAACGACGCCACCTTTCAGGCGGCGCTGGAGATCGTGAAGAAGGTCGGCAAGACCGCCGCCTATGCCGAGGATTTCCCCGCCTTCATCGTCAACCGCATCCTGCTGCCGATGATCAACGAGGCGATCTACACGCTGTATGAAGGCGTCGGCAACGTCGATGCCATCGACACCGCCATGCGGCTGGGCGCCAACCATCCCATGGGCCCGCTGCAGCTCGCCGACTTCATCGGCCTCGATACCTGCCTGTCGGTGATGCAGGTGCTCTATGAAGGGCTGGCGGATTCCAAGTATCGCCCCTGCCCGCTGCTGGTGAAGTATGTCGAGGCGGGCTGGCTGGGCCGCAAGACGGGACGCGGCTTCTACGATTATAGGGGCGAGCACCCCGTGCCGACTCGCTAGAGCCGTTACTTCAGACTCTTGAAGTAAGCGATGAACGCCGGCGAGGCCCACTCGGCGGGCCCCTCGGCGCGCGCCACCACCTTGCCGGCGGGATCGATCAGCACCGTGGTCGGCATCACCGCCGCCACGAAGCCGCGCATGAACATGCGCTCGGTATCGACATAGGCGCCCAGTGAATCCGCCTTGTGCTCCTTGAGGAAGGCCAGCGACTTGGCCGGGGTCTGGGTCTTGCCGGTCAGGTCCACCGCCAGCACATGCATGTTGGGCAACGCCGCCTTGAGCTTGGCCAGGGCCGGCAGCTCGGCCACGCAGGGGGCGCACCAGGTCGCCCACATGTTCACCAGCACATACTTGCCCTGATATTCCTTCAGGCTGTGCTTGGCGCCCTTGCCGTCGGTAAAGGACACGGCGGGCGCAGCTTTGGCGGGTTTTTCCGCCGCCAGCGGCTTGGGCATGGCTGGGGCTGCGTGGACAGGCGCGGTCCCGGCACCGTATAGAACGGCCAGACTGAGCAGCACGGCTTTGAGCTTGGTCATGGCATTTTCCCGGGCATTCATACGATGAGCAGCAACAAGATGTGGGGCGGCCGGTTTGCCGCCGGACCTGCCGAAATCATGCGGGAGATTACCCCGTCCATCGATTTCGACAAGCGCATGGCCCGGGAAGACCTGGCCGGCTCGAAGGCCCATGTCCGCATGCTGAGCGGCGAAGCCATCATTCCCAAGGAAGACGCCAGCGCCATCCTGCTGGGGCTCGAGCAGATCGAGACGGAAATCAAGGACGGCACCTTCGTCTTCAAGCGTGAGCTGGAGGACATCCATCTCAATATCGAGGCGCGGCTGGCCGAGATCATCGGCCCCGCCGCCGGGCGTCTGCACACCGCACGCTCGCGCAACGACCAGGTCGTGACCGATTTCCGCCTGTGGGTGCGCGCTGCCTGCGAGCGCGCCGATGCCGGCCTGCTGGCGCTGCAGAAGGCGCTGTTCGCACAGGCCGAGCAGCACGCCGCCACCATCATGCCCGGCTTCACCCACATGCAGGTGGCGCAGCCCGTGACCTTCGGCCATCACATGCTGGCCTATGTCGAGATGTTCAACCGCGACCGTGGCCGGTTCGAGGATACGCGCAAGCGCCTCAACGAATGTCCGCTGGGCGCGGCGGCGCTGGCGGGCACATCGTTCCCGATCGACCGCGACGCCACCGCGCATGGTCTGGGCTTCACCCGGCCGATGCGCAACTCGATGGACGCGATCAGCGCCCGCGACTTCGCGCTGGAGTATCTGGCGGCCTGCACTATCTGTGCCGTGCACCTGTCGCGGATCGCAGGCGAGCTGGTACAATGGTCGACACCCGCCTTCGGCTTCGTGAAACTGTCGGACGCCTTCACCACCGGCTCTTCCATCATGCCGCAGAAGCGCAATCCCGATGCCGCCGAGCTGATCCGGGGCAAGACCGGCCGCGTGCTGGGCGACTTCGTGGCGCTGGCCACCGTGGTCAAGGGCCTGGTGCTGACCTATGGCACCGACCTGCAGGAAGACAAGGAACGCGTCTTCGACGCCGCCGACACGCTGGAATTGTCGCTGGCGGCGATGGCGGCGATGATCGCCGACCTGACGGCGCAGCCCGCGCGGATGCGCGAGGCCTGTGAGGCGGGCTTCCCCACCGCCACCGACCTGGCCGACTGGGTGGTGCGGGTGCTGAAGAAGCCCTTCCGCGAGGCACATCACATCGCCGGTTCCATCGTCAAGCTGGCGGAAGACAAGAATGTGCGCCTCGACCAGTTGTCGCTGGCCGACATGCAGGGCGTCGATGCCGCCATCACCGAGGATGTCTTCAAGGTGCTGTCGCTGGAATCGTCCGTCAATTCGCGCATGAGCCTGGGCGGCACCGCCCCGGCGCGTGTCGCCGAACAGCTCTTCCAGTGGCGGGACAAGCTCCGGTGAGAAAAATTCTCCTGCTCGCGCTTGTCGCGTCTCTCGCCGCCTGCGGCGTGAAGAACAATTTGGTCAAGCCCAACGGCCAGCCCGACGCCAAGACCGCGCGCGATCCCTCGCTGCCGCCCAGCCAGACGGGCCGCTAGATGAATCACTTCGGCTATCAGGACGGCACGCTTAGCGCCGAGGATGTCAGCCTGGCCACGCTGGCAGAGCGGGTCGGCACGCCCTTTTATTGCTATTCCCGCGCCACGCTTGAGCGGCACTACAAGGTCTTTGCCGGCGCGCTGCCCAAGGATTCGCTGGTCGCATTCTCCGTGAAGGCCAATGGCAACCTCGCCGTCCTGAAAACGCTGGCACTGCTGGGCGCGGGCGCCGATGTCGTTTCCGGCGGCGAGCTGGCCAAGGCGCTGGCGGCAGGCATTCCCGCCGCCAAGATCGTGTTTTCCGGCGTCGGCAAGACCCGGGAAGAGATGCACCAGGCGCTCACCGCCGGCATCTATCAGTTCAATGTCGAGAGCGAGCAGGAACTGCTGGCGCTGGATGAAGTGGCGCGCGAGCTGAACAAGCGCGCGCCGATCACGCTGCGCATCAACCCGGACGTCGACGCCAAGACCCACGCCAAGATCACCACCGGCACGGCAGAAACCAAGTTCGGCATTCCCTTTGCCCATGCGCGCGCCGCCTATGTCCAGGCCGCTGCGCTGCGCAATGTCGAGATCGTCGGCATCGATGTGCATATCGGCAGCCAGCTCACCGAACTGGAGCCGTTCGAGGCCGCCTTCACCAAGGTGGCCGAACTGGCCAGGACCCTGCGCCTGGACGGTCACAGCATCACCCGCCTGGATCTGGGCGGCGGGCTGGGCGTGCCGTATGAGAACAACAACATGCCGCCGCCCGATCCGGTGGCCTATGGCAAGGTGGTGGCGCGCGCCACCGAAGGTTTGGGCTGCCGCCTGGTCTTCGAGCCGGGCCGCCTGATCGCCGCCAACGCGGGCGTGCTGGTGTCCAAGGTGCTGTACGTAAAGCGCGGCGACGCCAAGACCTTCCTGATCCTGGATGCGGGCATGAACGACCTGATCCGCCCGGCCATGTATGAAGCCCATCACGAGATCGTGGCGGTGACGGAACCTGTGCCCGGCGTGGAGCGCGTCACCTATGACGTGGTGGGGCCGGTCTGCGAGACTTCCGATCTTTTCGCCGCAGCGCGGGCCCTGCCGGAACTGAAATCGGGCGATTTGGTGGCGATCCTGTCGGCAGGTGCCTATGGCGCGACCATGTCCAGCACCTACAATGCCCGTCCGCCCGCACCGGAAGTGTTGGTCTCGGGCGCCGAATGGGCCATTGTACGGCCTAGGCTCCGCCATGACGATCTTATCGCGCAGGATAAACTTCCCGGCTGGCTTTCGAAGTAATTCGTTAGCGCGCCTTTGGCGCGACGATCCGCTGGATCGCCGCATCGCGCTGGCGCGGCTTAGCGTCGGCATCGAGCGGCTGTTGCCGGCCCTGTGGCCCGCCATTGGTTTCGCCGGTCTTTATCTCGCCGCTGCCCTGTCGGGCCTGTTCCTCTATATCCCGTGGGAAGCACAGTCGCTGCTGCTGGCGGGTGCCGTCACCGCCGCCGCGCTGGCACTGTGGCAGGGCCTGGCAAGCTTTGCCTGGGCGAGTGCGTTCGAAGGCGCGCGGCGGCTGGAGCGTGACAGCGGGCTGATCCATCGTCCCATCTCCGAACGTGACGATGTGCTGCCGGCTGGCAGCGATCCGGTCACCGCCGCGCTGTGGGCCGCGCACCGCGCCCGCATGGCGAACCTGGGCGCGCTCAGGCTGGCGATCCCGCAGGCCGATCTTGCGGCCAAGGACCGGCATGGCCTGCGCTGGTATCTGGTGATCCTGCTGGCCGTCGGCATTTTCATGGCGCGCAACGATTTTGCCGACCGCCTGACCAGCGCCTTTGTCAGCCAGAGCGCTGCCGGCATCGATGCCTGGATCGATCCGCCCGCCTATACCGGGTTGCCGCTGGCGCCACTGGCGGCGGGCGATGGCACCGTTGCCATTCCCGTGGGCGCGGTGCTGAACCTGCGCGTGCATGGCGCGCCGCATGCGCCGGGCTTCACGGCGGGGGCAAACCGCGCCAGGCCTTTCACCGGCAGCGATGGCGACTATGCCTCCACCGCCGTCATCCAGCATGATGGCCGCCTGCGCATCCGCGTGGCGGGCCATGTGCTGGCCGACTGGCGCGTCAAGGTGATCCCTGACGCGGTGCCGCAGATCGCCTTTGTCGGCGTGCCCAAGCGGACCGAGCAGCTGGCGCTGGCCTTCCATTACAAGGCGTCAGACGATTACGGCGTGACGCAGGTCGCGGTGGTGGTGGCGCCGAAGAACCGTCCCGGCGCGCGTGCGATCCGCGTGCCGCTGGATGGCGGCGGCAAGGCTTTTGAGCAGACCAGCTTTGCCGACCTCACCGCCAACGCCTATGCCGGCATTGCGGTCAACGCCTGGATGGAAGCGCGCGACGGCGCGGGCAACCGCACCCTGAGCGCGCCGATCAGCTTCACCCTGCCCGCGCGCGTCTTCACTGATCCGCTGGCGCGGGCGCTGGTGGAACAACGCCAGAATCTGGCCGCCGTATCCGATGCCAAGGGGCGCGCCGCCGTGGCAGACATGCTGGCCGCCTTCACAATCGCGCCGGAGAAATTCTTCGAGGGCAAGCGCAGCGCCTACATGGCGATCCGTTCGGCGCGCTGGGGCATCCTGGGCGCGCGAACACAGGGCGATCTCAACCATGTCTCCGACCTGTTGTGGGATACCGCTATCGCACTGGAACGCGGCGGGCTGCTGAATGCGGCGGAAGAACTGCGCCGCCTGCAGGCGCTGCTGAACCAGGCGATGGCCAATGGCGCGCCGCAGGACCAGATCGACCAGCTGCTGCAACGCTACGACCAGGCCATGAGGCGCTACATGGAAGCGCTGGCCGCCAACCCGCCGCCGCCGGGCAGCGAACCGCAGGCAGGTGAGAATTCCGTCACTGTGGGCCAGGACGACATCCAGAAGATGATGGACATGATCAAGCAGCTTTCGGAAGCCGGCCAGCGCGAGCAAGCGGCGCAGATGCTGGCCATGCTGCAGAACATGCTGGAAAACATGCGCATGACGCAGGGCCAGGGCGGCAAGGGCCAGGGCCAGCAGGGCAACAAGGCGCTCAACGATTCCATGAACAAGCTGGGCGAGACGATGGGCCAGCAGCGCGGCCTGCTGGACAAGACCTTCCGCCAGGGCCAGGGCCAGGGCGATCCGAAGGACGGCGGGGCGAAAGGCCTGCGCATGCAGCAGCAGAAGCTGCAGCAGCAACTGAATGACGCGCAAAAAGGCGTCGATCCCAAGCTGACCGGCAAGATGAACGAGGCGGCCCGCGCCATGCAGCAGTCGCGCGACGCACTTCAGAAGGGTGACATGGAAGGTGCCAAGGCGGCGCAGCAGCAGGCGCTGCAGGCGATGAGCCAGGCGCAGCAGCAACTGGCGGAGCAGGCGCGGCGCGAGGAGGGCCGGCCCTCGGCAGATCGCAATGATCCGCTTGGCCGCAGCGCCGAGAGCGGCAACCAGGTGAAGATTCCCGATGCCTCGGCACTGGCGCGGGCCCGCGCGATCCTGGAAGAACTGCGCCGCCGCGCCGGCCAGATGGGCCGGCCGCAGGAAGAGCGGGACTATATTGATCGGTTGTTGAAGTCGTTCTGATATAATCCCAGATGTCATGGCCCGGCTTGACCGGGCCATCCAGAGCAACCAGTACGGCTCTACGATCTCTAGATTCCCGCTTTTGCGAGAATGACAAGTAAGGCTAGGTCATGCCCTTGCCGATATACGGCAGCGCCCCGGCGCGCACAGCGCGCCCATTAAATAAATCGAGCGCGGTGCAGAATTAAATCGTGACCTTGCCGATATAGGGAAGCGCCCGATATTTACCCGCGTCATCCATGCCGTAGCCGACAATGAAATCCTTCACGCCGGTGTAGAGCGCGTAGTCGGCCTTGGCGACGGCGTCGTCATGCAACTTGTCGATCGCCACCACCGTCTTCACCGAGGCCGCGCCCGCATCCATCAAGAGCTTGGTGGCGCGCACCACGGTGTGGCCCTTGTCGAGTACGCCGTCAATCAGGAGCACATGCTTGCCCTTCACATGATCGGACGGCGCCGCCAGCACCGACATGGCGCTGCCGGTGCGTTCGTTGCCGTATGAGCGCAGCCAGATCATCTCGGTGCCCAGATGCACGCCTTCACGCGCCATCGCCCGCACCAGGTCCGCGGCGAAGACAAAGGCGCCCACCAGCACCGGGGCGGCGACCTGCGGCTTGTCGGGCAATGCCGCCAGCGTCTTCACCAGTTGCGCCACCTTCTGGGCGATGTCGTCGGCAGAATAAAGAACGGTGGGCAGGTCACTCATGGTCATTCCTTGGCGAAAGTCACCACCGCGAAACGCGCGGCGGCGGGCGGGCTGGACAGCCGGGTGCGGAAAGGCAGTTCGGCTCCCGGCTTCAGCACGATGGCGTCGGGCTTGAAGGTCCAGTGATAGAGCTCGCGATTGTCAGAGTCGTTGAGGCCGACGCGCACCGTCTGCGGCACCGGCAATTCGCGCTGGCCGGTGTTGACGATGCGGCCCGTGACCACCAGCACCGACTGGCCGTCTTCGGCCTCGCGGCGATAGGCGACATCGCGGAAATCGATGCCGCTGGCATTCACGGCCAGGCCCAGGCCCGAATAGACGCCCGCCGATTGCGGCCAGATGGTCGCGATGTCCTGGCGATAGCGCACCGCCGAATAGCCGATCAACAGCACCACGGCGATCAGGCCGATCCAGCCCGCCGCCACCGCTGCCGTCTGCAAGCCCTGGCCACGCGGACGATCCGGCGGCATTTGCGCTTGTGGCGCATAGGCGCGTGTGCCTACTGCCGGGGCGGCAGGGCCTTCCGGCACCGGCATGGCGGCGTTGGCAGACGGGGTGGGCGCCGCCTCGGTTGCGGGCACCGCTTCGGCCAAGATGCCCAGCGGATCTGGCCCGGACTCCAACTCCGGCTCAGGGCCGGGCTGGTGCCAGCTATGGGCACATTTGGCGCAGCGCACCGTGCGGCCTGCGGCCGGGAATTTCGCCGCATCGACCGTATAGCGGGTGGCGCAGGAGGGGCAGGTCAGAATCATCAGGACAGCCGCAGGTTGGCGGCGAAAATAGGGGCGAAAGCCCTATGACCGCAAGGCGAGGTCCGGGTAAGTTCAGATATGGTCCGGTTCGAAAATGTGGGTATGCGCTATGGCAGCGGTCCCGAAGTGCTGCGTGATGTCAGCTTCCTGCTGGCGCAGGGCTCGTTCACCTTCCTCACCGGCCTGTCTGGTGCGGGCAAGACCACGCTGCTGAAGCTGATTTGCCTCGCCGAACCGCCGTCCCGGGGTCTCATTACCCTGTTCGGCGAAGAACTGGCGACGGCGCGGCGCGGCGAGCTGCCCGCCTTGCGCCGCCGCATCGGCGTCGTGTTCCAGGATTTTCCCCTGCTCTCGCACCTGTCGGCCTATGACAATGTCGCCTTGCCGCTGCGGCTGGCGGGCAAGCGCGAAGCCGATTACCACCGCGACGTCCGCGAGTTGCTTTCCTGGGTCGGTCTGGGCGACCGCATGACGTCCAAGCCTGCCACCCTGTCGGGCGGCGAACAGCAGCGTGTCGCCATCGCGCGCGCCGTGGTGGCGCGGCCCGACCTGCTGATCGCCGACGAGCCCACCGGCAATGTCGATCCGGAAATGGGCGCCAAGCTGATCCGCCTTTTCGCCGAACTGAACCGCCTGGGCACCACGGTGCTGATCGCCACCCATGACCGCATGCTGGTCGAGGAAACGCGCGGCCGCGAGATCCGGCTGGTGGAAGGCCAGGTGATGGAAATGCGCCAGACTGCGGCGCGCAGCGCATGAGTGACACCGGCAAGAAAACGGGAATGATCGCGGCCCGCACCATCATGCCGCGCGACAAGGGCGCGGCACCGCTGGATTTCGTCATCGCCGTGATGGCGCTGCTGGCGGCACTGGCGCTGGGTTCGTCGATGATCGCATCGCGCGCCGCCGAAGGCTGGCAGTCGGGCCTGTCCGGCCGCGTCACGGTGCAGGTGCTGCCACCGGAGACCGGCGATGTGCAGGCCGGTCTGGATGCGGAAGTGCGCAGCGCGCTGTCCGTGCTGCACGCCACGCCGGGCGTGGCACAGGTGCGCGTGCTGTCCGATGGCGAGATCGCTGCGCTGGTCGAACCCTGGATTGGCAAATCCGGCGTGGTGGCGGGCATTCCCCTGCCGCGACTGATCGACGCCACCCTGGCGCCCGGCGAGGCCATGGATACTGCCGCGCTGCAGGCGCGGCTCGAAGCTGCCGCGCCGCATGCGGTGGTGGACGATCACCGCCGCTGGATGTCGCGGCTGCAGGGCCTGGCCGACACGGTGCGCTATGCCGCCTATGGCATCCTGCTGCTGATCGCGGGCGCCACGGCGGCGGTGGTGATGCTGTCGACGCGTGCCGGCCTTGATGCGCATCACGACATGGTGGCGCTGCTGCACCAGATGGGCGCACGCGCCGGCTTCATCGCCCGCAACATCGAATGGCATTATTTCAGCTCAGCCCTGCTGGCGTCGCTGGCAGGCACGGTCGCGGCGGCCCTTCTGTTCACGGGAATCGGCAGTCTTGCGATCGTCGGCGTCGATGCCGTGCCGTTCCTGCCGCCCTTGTCGCTGACGCTTTCAGAGCTGGCCTGGCTTGCCGCCGTGCCGGCGGTGATCGCGGGCATTGCCTGGACCACGGCAAGATTGTCGGTCCTGTCCGTGGTGCGCGCGATTTACTAGGCTTTCCGCTGCGCTTGAGCATCCTCGCGCACGACTGCTATCCTGCACACCATGCGCACTTTTTTTGGCGTCATCCTGGGAGCCCTCCTCGTCTATCTGGCGGGCTTCCTCATTTTCCTGGCGCGGATGCCGGTCCAGCCTGCCAACCCGCATGCCGATGCCATCGTGGCGCTGACCGGCGGCCATGCGCGGCTCGATACCGCCGTGGCACTGCTGGAACGGGGCGCGGGGCAGCGCCTGCTGATCAGCGGCGTGGACATGGAAACGGAAAAGGAAACGCTGGGCCGCATCGCCGAAGGCGGGCCGCGCTTCGCCTGCTGCGCCGATGTCGGCTATGTGGCGGAAGACACGCATGGCAATGCCGAGGAAACCGCCGACTGGGCGCACGCGCACAATTTCAAAAGCCTGATCATCGTCACCGCGCGCTATCACATGCCGCGCGCGCTGCGCGAATTCGCAGAGGTGATGCCCGGCATCGTCTTCACCGCCTATCCGGTGGAGAATGGCAGCGTCGACATGGCCAGCTGGTGGAAGCATCGTGATACCGCCGTGCTGCTGCAACGCGAATACATCAAGTATCTGGGCAGCCTGGCGATGACTGCGATCAGCTGATGCTATTCCTGCGTTCTGTTCTCTTCACGCTGTGGTTCGCCGCCGTCACGCTGGCGATGGGTGTGATCGCGTTGCCGCTGCTAGTGGGCCCGCGCAAGCTGGCGGCGGCCTTTTCCGGCCTGTGGGCGCGCATCGTGCTGTGGGGGCTGAAGCTGTTTGCCGGCATCGACATGCGCGTCACCGGCCCGGTACCCAAGGGCCCATTCCTGGTCGCGTCCAAGCACATGAGCACCTGGGACACGCTGGCGATCTATCTCGTGCTGGGCGATCCGGCCATCGTGCTGAAGCGTTCGCTGCTGCTGATCCCATTCTTCGGCTGGTTTGTCGGCAAGACCGCCGCCATTCCCATCGACCGCGCCGCCGGGGCCTCGGCCCTGCGCTTCATGGCCAAGGCCGCAGAACAGGTGCTGGCGCAAGGCCGCCCGGTGGTGATCTTTCCGGAAGGCACCCGCCAGAAACCGGGGGCACCGCCCGCCTACAAGCCGGGCGTGGCCGGCCTTTATGGCCAGCTGGGCGTGGCGTGCGTGCCGGTGGCCCACAATTCGGGCGCCCACTGGCAGGGCTTCTGGAAGCGGCCCGGGACGATAACCCTGGCCTTCCTGGAACCCATCCCGCCGGGGCTGAAAAGGGCCGCTTTCATGCCCATCTTGGAAGAGCGGATCGAGAGTGCCACCCGGGCGCTTTTGGGCTAAACCTGCCGCAGAACGTTAAGTGAACACGCGGACTGCGGTGGAAGCCCCGCCGCCTTTGTGATTGGTACCCGTATGACCCCTATCTCCCGCCAGATCTGGGACATGAAGTACCGCTTCAAGCAGCCGGACGGCACCCCCGTGGATGGCGACATGGCGGAAAGCTGGGCCCGCGTCGCGCTGGCCCTGGCGCAGGCCGAGAAGCCTGAGACAAAGAGCGCGCGGGCGCAGGAATTCGGCACGGCTCTGGCCGGGCACAAATTCCTGCCGGCCGGGCGCATTCTGGCCGGGGCCGGCACCGGCCGCAGTGTGACGCTGTTCAACTGTTTCGTGATGGGCACCATCGAGGATTCGATGGACGGCATCTTCTGCGCCCTGCGCGAAGCGGCGCTGACGCTGCAGCAGGGCGGCGGCATCGGCTACGACTTCTCCACCCTGCGGCCCAAGGGTGCGGGCGTAAAGGGTGTGGGGGCGGATGCCTCCGGCCCCGTCTCCTTCATGGAGGTGTGGGATTCGATGTGCCGCACCATCATGAGCGCCGGTTCGCGGCGCGGCGCCATGATGGCGACGCTGCGGGTCGATCATCCCGACATCGAGGATTTCATTGACGCCAAGCGCACGCCAGGGCGTCTTTCCAACTTCAACCTGTCGGTGCTGGTGACCGATGCCTTCATGGCGGCGGTGAAGGCCGATGCCGACTGGCCGCTGGCGTTCGGCGGCGAGATCGCGCGCACGGTGAAGGCGCGGGACCTGTGGGCGCGCATCATGCGCTCGACCTACGACTATGCCGAGCCGGGCGTGATCTTCATCGACCGCATCAATGCGCTGAACAACCTGGCCTATGCCGAGACCATCGCCGCCACCAACCCCTGCGGCGAGCAGCCCCTGCCGCCCTATGGGGCCTGCCTGCTGGGTTCGATCAACCTGGCAAAATTGGTGAAGAACCCGTTCGAAGACGGCGCGCAGCTGGATCTTGAAGCGCTGGAGAAGCTCACCGCCACTGCGGTGCGCTTGCTGGACAACGCCATCGATGTGTCGCGCTTCCCGCTGGAAGCGCAGGCGCGCGAGGCCGCCGCCAAGCGCCGCATCGGGCTGGGCGTAACCGGGCTCGCCGACGCCCTGATCTTCTGCAAGGTCAAGTATGGTTCGCTGGACAGCCTGATCCTGATCAAGACCTGGTTGGCGACGCTGTCCAACGCCGCCTATCGCGCTTCCGTCGAACTGGCCCGGGAAAAGGGCACCTTCCCGCTTTACGATGCCAATGCCTATCTGGCGCGCCCGCATATCCAGGGGTTGCCGCCCGACATCTACAACGCCATCGCGGCGCATGGCATCCGCAACGCCTTGCTCACATCGATCGCGCCCACCGGCACGATATCGCTCTTCGCCGACAATGTCTCCAGCGGCATCGAGCCGGTCTTTGCGTTCGACTACACCCGCAAGGTGCTGCAGCCCGACGGCACACGTACCCAGGAGAAGGTCGAGGACTACGCCGTGCGCGCCTTCCGGGCGAAGCATGGCGCGGATGCGCCGCTGCCCGACTATTTCGTCAGCGCCCAGACCCTCGCGCCCGCCGATCACCTGGCGGTGCAGGCGGCGGCGCAGCCCTTCATCGACAGCGCCATTTCCAAGACCATCAACGTGCCGCGCGGCATCGCCTTTGACGATTTCGCCGAGGTTTACCTGTCGGGCTACGAGCAGGGCTGCAAGGGCTGCACCACCTATCGCCCCAATGACGTGACGGGTTCGGTCCTGTCGTTCGAGGAGCCGGCCGATGCCATTCCCGCCGAGAGCATCATCGCGCGCGACCTGAAGGAGAGAAGCGGCGAACCCGAACTGCCGCTGCCCGAACCGGAGCCGCGCAACAGCGTCGTCTACATGACCCGTCCGCTGGACCGGCCGGAAGAGCTGGTCGGCCGCACCTACAAGATCAAGTGGGGCGAAAGCGACCACGCCTTCTACATCACCATCAACGACCTGGAGCGCGATGGGCGGCGGCGGCCCTTCGAGGTCTTCATCAATTCCAAGAACATGGAAGCCTATGCCTGGGCGCTGGCGCTCACCCGCATGATCTCGGCGGTGTTCCGGCGCGGCGGCGACGTCGCCTTCGTGGTGGACGAGCTGAAGGCGATCTTCGACCCGCGCGGCGGCCAGTGGATGGGTGGGCGCTATGTTCCATCCCTGCTGGCAGCCATCGGCGAGGTGATCGAACGTCACATGATCGAGATCGGCTTCATGGGCCAGCGCAACCGCAGCTTGTCCGGCGTGCAGCCGCTCGCCCACGGCCTGTCACAGGCCCATTCCCTGCCCCAGGAAGGCGCACGGACGCGGTTCTGCCCGCGTTGCGGCGATGCCGCCTTTGTGGCGCGGGAAGGCTGCGATTCCTGTTTGTCCTGCGGCCATTCGAAGTGTAACTAGCTTTGTCTTTTGGTCGCGCGGCCTGACGCTGCGCTTCGCTATGCTGGGCCGACACTCCTGATGAAATACTCCAGCCGCTTCTTCCTCTACGCCCCCATCGTCCTGTTCCTGGCCCTGGCACTGGGCGTCACCCTGTTCTGGTGGCATGCGACCAGCGCGTTCGAACAGAAGCTGGCGACCATCAAGGGCCGCGAGGCCGTGCCCGGCGTGACGCTGGACTGGTCGAAGGTCGAAATGGCGGGCTTTCCCTTCCGCATCGATGCGGTATTCGAAAATCTGGTGGCGCATGGCCAGGGCCCGCACGGGCCTTTCCGCTGGGAGAGCCCGAACTTCGCCCTGCATCGCCTGACATATCTGGACACCCGCATCGTGTTCGAAGCGGCAGGCCAGCAGAAGCTCGCCTGGGTGGATGCGGCGGATCGCCCACACAGTGCCAGCTTCCTGCCCGGTGCGCTGCATGCCAGCGTGATCCGCGACGCGGCCGGCGTGGCGCGGCTGGATATCGACATCGCGCAGTTCACCTCGGCAACCCTCAATGCCGCGCGCGTGCAGTTTCATCTGCGCCGCGGCGACAATGACGGCATCGACATGGTGGCGGCGGCTGACGGCGTCAAAGGCGCGCTGGGCCCGTTCGGCCAGAGCGTAAAGACGCTGGGCGTCTACAACACCGTCGTGCGCGCCAAGGCCTATGCCGCACTGCTGAAGGGCGAAATCGCGCCCGCTGCGGCACATGCGGCCTGGCATGATGCCGGCGGCGCCGCCAATGTCACCCGCACCGAGCTCAATGGCGTGGAAAATGGCATGCGGCCAGAGCAGGCGGGCGCCATCGTCGCGCTGATGGAAGCGCTTTACTAGCTTTGCACGAAATCGCGCAGCGCCGCCGCCACCAGGCGGTTGGCCTCTTCCGTGCCCACCGTCAGGCGCAGGCAATCGGGCAGGCCATAGGCGCCGACACCGCGCAGGATGATGCCGCGCGCCAGCAGGAAGGCATCGGCTGCTTTCGCGTCCTTGGGGCCGGGCGGAAAATGGATCAGCACAAAGTTCGCCGCGCTATCATCCACCTTCAGGCCGGTGGCCCGAATCTCAGCCGTCAGCCAGCTGCGCCACCTGGCGTTATGGGCCGCCGCCTTTTCAAGATGCGCCATATCGGCAATGGCGGCGGCGCCTGCCTGCTGCTGCAGCGGCGAGGTCGGGAACGGCCCGCGAATGCGGTTGAGCACATCGGCCACCGCTTGCGGCACATAGGCCCAGCCCAGCCGCAGCGCCGCCAGCCCGTGAATCTTGGAGAAGGTACGGGTCATCACGACGTTGCCATGCGTCTGCGCCAGTTCCAGCCCGATATCGTAATCGGGCGCATCGACGAACTCGCCATAGGCGGCGTCGATCACCAGCAGCACGTTCGGGGGCAACCCCGCATGCAGCGCCTTCATCTCGTCGCGGGTGAGATACGATCCCGTCGGATTGTTGGGATTGGCGATGTAGACAATGCGGGTCTTGTCCGTCACCGCCGCCAGCATCGCCGTCACATCGATCTTGATGCCGCCATTGGTGGTCTTCTCGTCCACGATCACCGGCCGGGCGCTGTTGGCGCGGGTGGCGATCTCGTAGATCAGGAAGGCGTGGCGGCTGAAGATGACCTCGTCGCCCGGCTGCAAATAAGCATTGGCGATCAGGGTGAGGAGCGGGCCGGAGCCTTCGCCGCCCGCCACGATGCGCGCCGGGTCGATGCCTTCGGCCCTGGCGATGGCCTCCCGCAGCAGGCGCGAGGAGCCATCGGGATAAAGCTGCAGTTCCCGGGCGGCGGCGGCCAGCGCCGCGACGGCGGCCGGCGACGGGCCCAGCGGGCTCTCGTTGGAGGAGAGTTTGGTGATCTTCTCGACGCCGGGCACGGTGGAGCGGCCACCGACATAGAGTTCGATGTCCAGGATGCCGGGCTTGGGCGTGGGTTCTGTCATGTGGCGGTCAGGCTCGAAAACGGCGGTATTGATAGTGGCAGCCCCCCGCAAAAGCAAAGCAGGGCTGCTCTTCGTTGACAGGGGGGCAAGGGGGTCTTAGCTAACGCTACCATGGCAGAACACCCCCGTTTTACGCGCCCCATAACGGCGCATGAAGCCGACAAGGGCCAGGCGATCACCTTTGATCAGCCCCTGCCGCTGGATTGCGGCCGCAGCCTGTCGCCTGTCACGGTCGCCTATATTAGCCACGGCACGCTCAACGCCGACAAGAGCAACGCCATCCTGATCTGCCACGCCCTGACCGGCGACCAGTTCGTCGCCTCCAACAATCCCGTCACCGGCAAGCCGGGCTGGTGGATTTCGCTTGTAGGTCCGGGCAAGCCCATCGACACCGACCGTTTCTTTGTCATCTGCGCCAACGTGATCGGCGGCTGCATGGGGTCCACCGGCCCGGCCGACATCGATCTGGCGACGGGCAAGCCCTATGGCCTCACCTTTCCGCTCATCACCATCCGCGACATGGTGCGGTCGCAGAAGATGCTGGTCGATGCGCTGGGGATCGAGAAACTCTTCGCCGTGATCGGCGGCTCGATGGGCGGCATGCAGGTGCTGCAATGGGCCGCGTCCTATCCCGACAGCGTGCGCGCCTGCATTCCCATCGCCTGCGCCGCGCGCCATTCGGCGCAGAACATCGCCCTGCATGAAGTGGGACGCCAGGCGATCATGGCCGATCCCGAATGGAAGAATGGCGAATACGCCATTGCCGGCACCTTCCCCTCCAAGGGCCTGGCGGTGGCGCGCATGGCCGCGCACATCACCTACCTGTCGGAGGCGGCACTGCAGCGCAAGTTTGGCCGCAACCTGCAGAACCGCGCCAGCCTTTCGTTTCAGTTCGCGCCAGACTTCCAGATCGAAAGCTACCTGCACTATCAGGGCGCGGCCTTCGTGGATCGCTTCGACGCCAACTCCTATCTCTACATCACCCGCGCCATGGACTATTTCGACATGGCCGAGGAGCATGGCGGCAAGCTGGCAGAAGTGTTTCGCAATTCGCCCACCCGCTTTTGCATCATCGCCTTTACCAGCGACTGGCTGTTCCCGCCCGCCGAGAACAAGCATGTGGCGCATGCGCTGAATGCCGTGGCGGGCAATGTCTCCTTCGTCGTGATCGACAGCGACAAGGGCCATGACGCCTTCCTGCTGGACGAACCGGAAATGTATGCGGCCGTGGACGGCTTCGTTGACGCCGTGGCGCGCGAGGTCGGCATCGCATGAGCCTGCGCCCCGAACTGGCCGCCATCGCCGACATGATCCGCCCCGGCACGCGGGTGCTGGATGTTGGCTGCGGCGACGGCGAACTGCTCGACCATCTGGTGCGCGCCAAGTGCGTCGATGGGCGCGGCATCGAGATCTCGCAGCAGAACGTCAATGCCTGCGTCGCGCGCGGCCTGTCGGTGGTGCAAGGCGATGCCGATACCGACCTGGCCGAATATCCCGGTGGCGTCTTCGATGCGGTGATCCTGTCCCAGACCATCCAGGCGACGGAAAAGCCCGCCAAGGTTCTCACCGACATGCTGCGCATCGGGCGGCGCGTGGCGGTGTCGTTGCCCAATTTTGGCTACTGGAAAGTGCGTGCCTCGCTCGTCGCGTTCGGCAAGATGCCGCGCACCCGCACGCTGGATTACAACTGGTACGACACGCCCAACATCCATCTTTGCAGCCTGGCCGATTTCGTCGACCTGACCCAGACGGTTGGGGCGACCATCGTCGAGGCGCATGCGCTCGACGCCAATGGCAACACCCGCCGCATGCGGCCGGATGCGGTCAATCGCGGCTATCTCGGCCCCAACCTGTGGGCCCCGGGTGCTATTTTCTTGCTGAAGAAGAGCTAGAGAAATCCGGCTGCAGCAGCGGCGTCACCGAAGCCGTTTCCACCGGCAGCGGTGTCATCGCGTAGATCGATTTCCTTGCTTCCACAAGATGAACGCCGCCCAGCGCCGGAAATAGCAGCGCCCCCGCCTTTTCCCAGCCCACGCCGTTATTCGCCAGGAAGCGCGTGCCCAGCGGCGGCGCATAGAGCGCCCGCTCCCAGCGTTCCGGTTCGAACAAGGCCTCACGCAGAATGCGGTCCAGTTCCGGGCGCGAGAAAGGACGGCCCTGGCCGAAGGGGATGCGATCGATCTGCGCCCACAGGCTGGCGCGATTGGGCGCCACCACCAGCAGCCTGCCTTCCGGTGCCAGCACCCGCCACAACTGGCGCAGCAGCGGGCGCAGGCTCTCGGCATGCTCCAGCGCATGCACCAGCAGCACCCGGTCGAACAGCGCGTCGGCGAAAGGCAGCGACTCTTCCTCGCAGATCAGGTGCGCCCCGCCCAGCGAGACGGGACCGGCGGCGATGGCGCGCTCGGCTCCGAAGGCGGTGAGATAGGGCGTGGTGAAGCCGAAGCCCAGCAGGCGATAGCCGAACAGGCCCGGCCACATCGCCTTCAGCCGGGCGAGAATGGCACGGCGCGCGATCATGCCGGCGCGGGTGCCATAGAAATCGGCGACCAGCGGCGCGTCCGGCTCCTGCACACGACGCTCTAACACGGGCCATGCTCTGCTGTTAGGATGAGGCCATGCGCATTATGACCGTGCCCTGCCTGAAGGACAATTACGCCTATTTTATCGCCACGGGGGATTCCTGCGCCGTGGTGGACCCGTCGGAGCCGGAACCGGTGCTGGCGGCGCTGAGCCGCGAAGGCTTGCGCCTGACCCACATCCTCAACACCCATCATCATGGCGACCATACCGGCGGCAATCTGGCGTTGCAGGCGGCCACCGGCGCGCTGGTGGTGGGACCGGAAAATGACCGCCACCGCATTCCTGGTCTGGATATCGGCGTCACCGAAAAGGATGGCTGGGAATTTGCCGGTCACAAGGTGCAGGTGCTGGAAGTTCCGGCGCACACGCGCGGCGCCATCACCTTCGTGATCGACGGCAACGCCTTCACCGGCGACACGCTGTTCGTGCTGGGCTGTGGCCGCCTGTTCGAAGGCGATGCGGCGATGATGTCGGCCAGCCTGGCTAAGCTGAAGGCGCTGCCGGATGACACGAAGATCTGGTGCGGCCATGAATATGCCGCCAGCAATAGCCGCTTCGCGCTTACGTTGGAGCCAGGCAATCCGGCACTGCAGGCGCGGGTGAAAAACCTGCAGACGCCCAGCGTGCCATCGACGCTTGCGGAAGAGAAAGCGACCAACCCCTTCCTGCGCACGGGTTCACGCGAGATTCGCAAGACGCTGGGCATGGAGACGGCAGACGATGTCAGCGTCTTCGCCGAAATCCGCAGTCGGAAAGATGTTTTTTGATGGTCGCTCGCAGCAGCGTAGCGACGCGCCACTGATTACTTCTTGTCGTCGTCCGACGAGCAGGCGACGCTACAGATCGCGCCACCGGCAACACTGACGCCTGTGCTGACCACGGTGGTGGCCACGCCCACGGCGGTGGACGCAACGTCATAGGCGATGCAGCCCGACAGGGTGAAAGCGGCGACAGCAATGACGGCGGCGGCGGTAAGACGCATGGGCGGGACCCTTCGAAGGCAGCACTATCTTCCTACGCAAATGGTCAAATAACCACTAACTTCTCCGACAGACCGACTCGGAAACCCCGGAAATGGCCGCTTTCGACACGCTTTTCGCCACGCCGCTGCTGGGCGCCAACCTTGGAACCGGGCGCAATCCCGAGCTGGAGGCTGCCGCCCTGCTGATCGCGGCGGAAGACCGGGCGGGCCAGCGCTGGTCGAAAGCACATGGCTACAAGGGCTACACGTCCTATGCCTCGCTCGACGACCTGACCCGGCGCGCGCCGCCTTTCGCCGACCTGGCCCAGCGTATCGACCGCGAAGTGCAGCTGTTCGCGCGCAAGGCGCAATTCGAGCTGGGGCGGCGCAAACTGAAACTGGATTCGCTCTGGGTGAACGTGATGGAAAAGGATGCCATCCACGCCCCGCACATCCATCCGCATTCCGTCATCAGCGGCACCTATTATGTGACGGCGCCGCCGGGCAGCGGCGCGATCCGCTTCGAAGACCCGCGCCTTGGCCTGATGATGTCGGCGCCACCACGCAAGCCGACGGCGCGGCTGGAAAACCGCAGCTTTGTCGATGTGCAGCCCAGGCCGGGCCTGCTGCTGCTGTGGGAAAGCTGGCTGCGCCACGGCGTGCAGCCCAATCGGGCCCGGGGCCGGCGGATCAGCGTAAGCTTTAACTTTCGCCTGGACTGACGAGGCGCTAGGCTTCTTCCAACAATAATATCTGCGGGGGCAACGGCGATGGACAGGCGTTCCGTACTGGCGGGCCTTGGCGCGATTCCAGCGACGGGCCTGTTGTCTGCACAGGCGCAGGTTTCTTCGTCTGCAGATGCGCCGCACTGGCCCTCGCCCGTCATCGATCTGCATTTCCACATGCGCTCACCGGAACAAAGCATCGCGCACCAGGTGGGCGCGGGCATCACCGCCGCCAACCTTCTGACCCGCGCCGATGGCGTTGCCCAGACCGCAGCGGTACAGGCCAGCAACCCAGCCATGTTCCCCAGCTGGTTCGGCGCGTATAATGTCGCCGCACCCGACATCGAGAAGCGCCTGACCGACGCGGCAAAAGCCGGCGCCAGGGGCTTTGGTGAGCTCAAATACCAGGTGGAAGCCGGCGGGCCGGAAATGCGCCGCGTCTATGCTGTCGCCGCCGAACTGGATGTGCCGGTGCTGCTGCATTTCCAGGAGATCGGCCAGCCCGCCGCGCCCGGCGGCTACAATATGGGCGTCAAGCGCTTCGAAGGCATGCTGAAGGCCTTCCCGCGCACCAAATTCATCGGCCATGGCGACGCCTTCTGGGCCAATATCAGCGGCGACTATGCGGAAAAGGATGTCTATCCCGAAGGTCCGATCGCGCCAGGCGGCGTGATCCTGAAGCTGCTGTCGGATTATCCCAACATGCATGCCGACCTGTCCGCCAATTCGGGCAACAATGCCCTGTCGCGCAATGCCGCCTTCACCAGGGAATTCCTGATCAAGTACCAGGACAAGTTGCATTTTGGCAGTGATTGCAGTTGCGCCGACGGACGTGGCGCGGGCCGGGATAATCCCACCGTCGCGCCGCGCATTCGCGGCAAATGCGTGGCGCGCGAGACGCTGACCGTGCTGGCGGGGGCTGCCACGCCGGCGGTCTTCCGCAAGATCGCCTGGACCAACACACACAATCTGCTCGGCCTGAAAGGCTGAGCGCAATTGGGGGACATCATGAAGAAACTGGCTTTGCTGACGGCGCTTTTGCTCACCACCACCGCGCAGGCGCAGACGCCGCCACCTGCACCCGCGCCCGTCACCGGCACGGTGCTGGAACAGTCCAACGAGTATCGCTTCCAGCTTGACGTAGCCGTGAATGCACAGGCGCTGGCGAAACTGCTGCCCGCCGGATGGGAGCCTGCCGTTGCGGCGCAGGGTCCGGCCAAGGACTGCAACCTGCGCATGATCTTCATTGACCGCATTAACCTGCTGGATGGTGCGGCCCGCGTGCTGCCGCCGGGCAAGGATATCGCCGTCTATCTGGAGGCGCCGGTGCGCCAGACCGGCGGCACCGCCACCGGACGCATGGTGATCGCCGGCATCAGCGAGAACAACAGCGCCACTGCCGCCACCTTCGGCACGCTGGTCAAGGCGACGCGCAGCGCCGCCAGCCGCAGCATCGCCACCGCCAATGGCAGCACCACCGTGACCGAGGATTGGTCGCTGACCGGCACTGGCGGCGAAAGCGCCACGCTGCATGTGAAGTATGTGCGCGGCCCCGCCAACCGCGCCGCGTCCGAAGTGCGCTTCTACAATCCCACCAATCCGGCGCAGCTGGTGGTCGCCCGCACCGAGCAGGAAACCGACATTGCCCGCAACGTCACCACCACGCCGCCGGACCGGGTGAGCGAATTCAGTTTCAAGGTGGGCGGTGGCAAGTTCGCGTCGCTGTTCGACGGCACGGAAAAGGCGCTGTCCTGGGATTCCCAGCCGACCTATCGCCGCGCCATCATCCAGCCTTCGCCCTGATCTTGGTCCTTAAATCTTGCGGCGGCGGATGATCGCTTCCAGCCGGTCATTCAGGCGCGGCACATGGAATTCGCGGTCCCAGGCAGCGCGCGCCTCGGCCAGGATGCGGTCACGCGCTTCTTCCGGCAGTGACGCCCAGGCGGCGATGACGCCGGAGCCCAGGCGGCGCACGAGGCACTCTTCCTCGGCGGGATATTTGAAAGCGCGGTCTTCCACGATGGCCATGCGGCTGTTCCTTGGGAATGAGTTGGGCAATGACCTGGGGCACCCGGGACGGCCACCGCGTCAGGGAAGGGAGCGTTCCCCGCTCGACCTTCGCGGGCGACCCTAGACAAGCGCCACGGCGGGGGGAAGCAAAAACGGCTATCTATTTGAGGAATACCGGCTAATCCTGGGTATGGAACTTTTTCCCAGCGCACCCGTTGTATTTCGTTGCGATGACGCGGGGCTGGCGTCGATCATCGCGCAGACCGTCTCCTAGCCTATCCACCAGCGCGGCCTCCACGCCCGGCGGAACATCACAAGATGCGGCCCGGTGACAGGCGCGAAAGCGCCAGCGCTTGATCTTTGTTTTGCGTTTTTCGCGCCACCCCTCCCCCTGCCATCGCGCCTACCCACTTTCCGCTTCCACCATCGTTGCGGGGATGAATGTGGTGCGGTCTGGTGTGCATAGGGAGTGGGGATAGGGCCAACCAACACTTTAATGGCTTGTGTTGCTGGATTCCCGCTTGCGCGGGAATGACAGGTGGATGAGCCGGTGCTTGTGACCCTGGATGGCCCACGCGAAGCGGGCCGTGACACCGGGGCTGTTGTGAAGCGCTAGAGATTTTTTGGCGTGAGCACGCCTGGCTTTTCTTATGAGCGAAGTGAGGCGAAGAGGGCCCCCTCCCCCTTAAACGGGGGAGGAAAGATCAGCGCTTCTTCTTGCCGCGCTCTTTGCGGGCAGCATAGCGAGCATCGCGCGCCGCCTTCTGCTCGGCCTCGCGCGCCATGTGATCGAGCAGATCCTGCTCTTTCTTGCGCTCGGCTTCGATCTTGGCCTCTTCCTCGGCCTTGATGCGTGCTTCCTCGGCGGCCTTAGCGTCGGCGATGGCGCGTTCGGCGGCGAGGCGCTTTTCCTCGGCCTTCTGCTTCTGGCGCTCGTCGCGGGCGGCGGCGATGGCGGCGCGCTCGCCGGCGGTATCCTGCAGCTTCTTGCGGGCTTCTTCGGCGCGGAGCTTGGCCTTTTCCAGCATGGCGGCACGCGCCTTCTGGGCATCTTCAAGACGGTTGGAATATTTCGAGTCGTCGCGTTGGGCCATGGGTCTTCTAGGTTCGTCTTCTTGGGTGTCGTGGTGGATTAATTGTCGAGGAACGAACGAAGCTTGCGCGACCGCGACGGGTGCTTGAGCTTGCGCAGCGCCTTGGCCTCGATCTGGCGGATACGCTCGCGCGTGACGGAGAATTGCTGGCCGACTTCTTCCAGCGTGTGATCGGTGTTCATGCCGATGCCGAAGCGCATGCGCAGCACGCGCTCTTCGCGCGGCGTCAGGGTCGCCAGCACGCGGGTGGTGGTCTCGCGCAAATTGGCCTGGATGGCGGCATCAATCGGCAGCACCACATTGGGGTCCTGGATGAAGTCGCCTAGATGGCTGTCTTCCTCGTCGCCGATGGGCGTTTCAAGGCTGATCGGCTCCTTGGCGATCTTCAGGACCTTGCGGACCTTTTCCAGCGGCATGGCCAGGCGTTCGGCCAGCTCTTCGGGCGTCGGTTCGCGGCCGATCTCGTGCAGCATCTGGCGGGAGGTGCGCACCAGCTTGTTGATGGTCTCGATCATGTGCACCGGGATACGGATGGTGCGCGCCTGATCGGCGATGGAGCGGGTGATGGCCTGGCGAATCCACCAGGTGGCGTAGGTTGAGAATTTATAGCCGCGGCGATACTCGAACTTATCGACCGCCTTCATCAGGCCGATATTGCCTTCCTGGATCAGATCCAGGAACTGCAGGCCACGGTTGGTGTATTTCTTGGCGATGGAGATGACGAGGCGCAGATTGGCCTCGATCATTTCCTTCTTGGCGACGCCGGATTCGCGCTCGCCCTTCTGCACCGTCTGGACGTTGCGGCGGAATTCCGAAACCGATTGGCGGGTTTCCGACGCCATCGCCTGGATGTCGTCGCGCAGCGCCTTGATCTTGTCGCGCTCGTCGGTGACGAAATCGTGCCAGCCAATGCCGGACAGGCGGCTGACGCGGCGGGCCCAGTTGGGGTCGAGCTCGTTGCCGAAATACTGCTTGAGGAAGTCGGCACGGTCGACGCCATGCGCTTCGGCCAGTCGCAACAGGCGGCCTTCCAGCGACACCAGGCGCTTGTTGATGCCATACATCTGGTCGACAAGCGCTTCGATGCGGTTGTTGTTGAGCTTGAGCGACTTGACCAGGTCCATGGTCTCGTTGCGCAGCTTCTTGAAGCGGCGTTCCTGGCCGGTGGAAAGCTCGTCCGAGGCCAGGGCGGCTTCGACCGAGGCGTCCTGCAGCTTGCCCAGCTTCTTGTAGAGGCCGGCGATGCTGTCCAGCGCCGCCAGCACCTGCGGCTTCAGCGCGGCTTCCATCGCCGAGAGCGGCAGGTTGCCTTCATCGTCGTCGAAATCATCGGCGGCGGGGGCCGCGCCTTCGGTGCTCTCGCCTTCCGCGCCTTCCGCCCCCACTTTGGAAGATTGGGGGGCGGGCGCAGGCTTGGGCTTTTCCGGCGGCGGTTCGGGCTTCTTGAACTCGACCGGCTTGAAGACGATGGGGGCGGCGACGCCCGGTTCACCATCGGCGCCTTCGGCCGGCTGGGCCGCAGCGGCATCGGGACCGCCGCCATACATGGCTTCCAGGTCGATGATGTCGCGCAGCAGCACCTTGCCTTCGTTGAGCTCGTCGCGCCAAACGGTCAGCGCTTCAAAGGTCAGCGGGCTTTCGCACAGCGCGCCGATCATCAGCTCGCGGCCGGCCTCGATGCGCTTGGCAATAGCGATTTCGCCTTCGCGGCTGAGCAGCTCGACGCTGCCCATCTCGCGCAGATACATGCGCACCGGATCATCGGTGCGGTCATACTGCTCGCCGGCCTTCTGGGCGGTGGCCAGCGCCTTGCTGCCGGCGCCTTCGGCGACAAGGGCGCCGCCCTCTTCGCCTTCCTCGGCCTCTTCGCTCTCGATGACGTTGATGCCCATCTCGTTGAGCATCGCCATCGTGTCTTCGATCTGCTCCGACGAGGTCTTGTCGGACGGCAGCACCTTGTTCAGTTCGTCATAGGTGACGTAGCCGCGCGCCTTCGCCTTGGCGATCATCTTGCGGACGCCGACATCGGACATGTCCAGCAGCGGCGAGTCCGCATCGCCCGGAGTTTCTTCGCCCGGCTTCTTGGGCGTGGGCTTTACCGTGCCCGGCTTGACGGGCTTGACCGGAACAGGCTGCGCGGCAGCGGCGGCGCCCTTTTTGGGCTTTTCCGGCGCGGCCTTCTTGGCGGCCTCGGCCTTGGCGGCGGCCTTTGCCGCCTTCGGGTCCGGCTTGGCGGCTTTCTTCGCGGCTTCGGCTTTCGCCTTGTCGGCGGCGGCCTTCTTGGCGGCTTCGATCCGGGCCTTTTCGGCGGCCTTGAATTTTTCGAGCTTGGTCGGCTCGGGCTTCTTGGCCGCCTTGGCGGGCGCCTTTTTCACGGCGGCAGCCTTCGACGCAGCCGCTTTCGCCGCCGGCTTCTTGGCGGGCGCGGGCTTCTTGACGGATTTCTTGGAAGGCTTGGTGACCACTACTCAAATCCCATGCGGCTGCCCAAGGGCGGCCCAGTCATTACGTTCAACGCCGAAGATCGCCGTCATGGCGCGCCTTGCGGCTGCCGAGCAGGCGATTATGTTCGGATGGTCCATCCGCCAGTTCGCGCAAGTCTTGTGCGGCGCGCAGGAACCGGGCTTCAGGATCATCCTCGGCGGTACCAGCCTCTTGCGGTCCGCCGTCCGGGAGGTGGGTTCGGGGCGCAAGGCGCGCCACGAATTCAGCCAGTCCCAGACGGGCGAAATGGGTATGAACCCCAGCTTTTTCAAGGCTGGAGCCGGAGGCGGCGAGGTTTAGAAGTTCGGCGCGCAGCCTGTCAAGCGATGGGTCGGCGACAGGCAGCTCGGCCAGCATTTCGGCGTGATTCAGGGCGATCTGGGGGTCTTCCCACAGCAAACCGGCCAGTTCCGCCTCCTTGACCTGGCGGGCAGCGGCCCCCCCGGCCTGGACCAGGCGGGACTGGCGCACGGCCGCAGAGAGGGCTTCGGGCGTCCCCGGCAGGGGGCGGGGTGTAAACCGGGTGCGGCCATAGCCACCCCGGCTGGGTTCGCCCCGGGGGCTGCGGCCCGGCACCGGCGCGGCGCGGCGCTTGTAGGTGGCAAAGACCTTCTCCTTGAAGGCGTCGCGGTAATAGGCGCCGATCTGCGGATCACCAACCTGTTGCGCGATCTCGCGCAGCGCATGTTCCAGCCCGGCCAGGCGTTCGGGGGTGGAGAAATCCTTGCCCTCGGTCTCGTTGCGCCACAGCAGCTCGGACAACGGCATCGCCAGGTCGATCAGCCCCGCCATCGCGCCCGCACCCTGATGCGCGATCAGCGTATCGGGGTCTTCGCCCTGCGGCAGGAAGGCGAAGCGCAGGCTGTGTCCGGCCTTGAGATGCGGCAGCGCCATGTGTGCCGCCCGCAGCGCCGCCTTGCGGCCCGCATCGTCGCCATCAAAGGCCAGCACCGGTTCGGGCGCGCTGCGCCACAGCATCTGCAACTGGTCTTCGGTGAAGGCGGTGCCCAGCGGCGCGACGGCATGGGCGAAGCCCGCGCGCACCAGTGCGATCACATCCATATAGCCTTCGGCCAGGATGATGGTGCCGGCCTTGATCGCGGCGGCGCGCGCCGTCTGGAAATTGTAGAGCTGGGAACCCTTGGAAAATAAGGGTGTTTCGCCCGTGTTGATGTATTTGGGCTTGGCATCGGGGGCCATGCCGCGGCCGCCAAAGGCAATGGTGCGGCCACGCCCGTCGGTGATGGGAAACATGATGCGGTCGAAGAAGAAGTCGCGCATCGGGCGGCCATCCTGTGCGGGCCGCGCCAGGCCCGCCTCGATCATGTCGTCCTGGGTGATGTTGTGCGCGGTGAGATGATCGATCAGCGCGTTGTTACCAGGCGGCGCATAGCCGAGGCGAAACTGTTTCGCCGCCGTGCCATCCAGACCGCGCCCCTTCAGGTAATCGCGCGCAGGCCGCCCACCATCGGCGAAGAGCTGGTCGTGATAGAATTGCGCCGCCAGCTCGATGATCTCGTAGAGCGACTTCTTGCGGCTTTCGCGCGCCTCGTCTTCCGGCGACCATTTCGGCAGTTCGACGCCCGCTTCCGCCGCCAGCTTTTCCACCGCTTCGGGGAAGGCCATGCCTTCGGTTTCCATCAGCCACTTGAAGCAGTCGCCGCCCTGGCCGCAGCCAAAGCATTTGTAGAGGCGGCGCTCATTCTCGACCTTGAAGCTGGGCGATTTTTCCGGATGGAAAGGGCAGCAGCCCCACATCACCCGGCCCTTGCGCACCAGCTTGACGCGGCGGCCTAACAGCGCGACCAGATCGGTCCGCCGCCGGACTTCCTCCAGCAATCCTTCGCCATAGCGCATGGCCCGGACCCTACGCTGAAATCAGCGCCCGGGGGGCGGTTTCTTGGCTATTCCCCTGTGCATGAAGCCAGAAAATCCAGTCTTTTCCTGGAAAATGGCCTGAGGCGAGCCTGTTCGGCGAAGCCGCGGCGCAAAAGAACCGCGCCTATTTCGGCGTCAGGGCTTCTTTCACCTGACCGGAGGCCTTGCCGAAATCCATCTGGCCGGCGAAGCGCTCTTTCAGCGCGGCCATCACCTTGCCCATGTCCTTGACGCTGGTCGCGCCCAGTTCCGTGACCACGGCGGCGATGGCGGCGCGGGCCTCGGCCTCTTCCATCTGCTTGGGCATGAAGTCCCGGATGATGGCGATCTCGTCCTGTTCGTTCTGGGCCAGTTCGGGGCGGCCGCCCTGGACATAGACGGCGGCGGATTCCTCGCGCTGCTTCACCATCTTGGCCAGGAGGGTGAGGATGTCGTCATCCGGCACCAGGTCGCGATTGTCTTCGCTACGGGCGGCGATGTCGCGGTCCTTCAGTGCCGCCAGAATCATGCGGATAGTGGCGAGGCGCGCGGGCTGCTTGGCCTTCATCGCGTCCTTCATGGCGTCGGTCAGGGTCTGGCGCAGGGACATAAGAGACTCGCTTGGAAATGCGCGCGGACGTTACCGGGAAACCGTGGATAATTCCAACGACTTGATTTTGCTCGATTAGTTCAGGTTGACGCGCTGCTGTCACATCCCTATTTTCGCGCAAATTCGAGGCTTCCCATGACCGACAAAACTTCCGCCCCCTCCGCCGTCGCGGAGGCGTCATTTGCGCACGGTGGTTTGATGCTGGCGGACGGCACCTTCTTTGACGGCACCGGCTTCGGCGCGGAAGGCATCGCGGTGGGCGAGGTCTGCTTCAACACCGCCATGACCGGCTACCAGGAGATCCTGAGCGATCCCAGCTATGCCGGGCAGATTGTGGCCTTCACCTTCCCGCATATCGGCATTGTCGGCACCAATGACGAGGATATCGAGACCCTGACGCCGGTGGTGCGCAGCCTGATCGTGCGTGCGGATGCCGAGCATCCGTCGAACTACCGCGCCATCGCCACGCTCGACCGCTGGCTGAAGAAGCACAACATTCCCGCCATCGCCGGTGTCGATACCCGCGCCCTCACCAGCCTGATCCGCGAAAAGGGCATGCCGCATGGCGCCATCGTCAATGGCGCGCCCGACAATGACGCGCTGCTGAAGGCGGCCCAGGGCTTTCCCGGCCTGGAAGGCCTCGACCTCGCCAAGGACGTGACCTCGCGCCAGACCTACAAGTGGAACGAGACGAAGTGGGTCTGGGACAAGGGCTATGGCGCGTTGCCCACGCCGAGCTGGAAGGCCGTGGTCATCGATTACGGCGTCAAGCGCAACATCCTGCGTATTCTCGCCAGCATGGGCGCGGACATCACCGTGGTGCCGGCCAGCGCCAGCACCGAAGAGGTGATGCGCCACAAGCCCGACGGCGTGCTGCTGTCGAACGGCCCCGGTGATCCGGCGGCGACGGGCGTCTATGCCATTCCCACCATCCAGGGCGTGATCGCCACCGGCACGCCGGTTTTCGGCATCTGCCTGGGCCACCAGATGCTGGGACTCGCATTGGGTGGAAAGACCAAGAAGATGGCGCAGGGCCATCACGGCGCCAACCATCCGGTGAAGGACGTCACCACCGGCAAGGTCGAGATCGTCTCGATGAACCACGGCTTCACGGTGGATCCCGACACGCTGCCGGCCAATGTGAAGCAGACGCATGTCTCGCTGTTCGACGGCACCAATTGCGGCATCGCGCTGGACGGCAAGGATGTCTTCAGCGTGCAGTACCATCCCGAGGCGTCACCCGGACCGATGGATTCGCACTATCTGTTCGAGCGCTTTGCGGCGGCGGCAAAAGCCAAGCGCACCTGATTGCATTATCATGCCCGCGCAAGTGGGCATGACAAGGACGCAAATAAAAAGCCCTCGCCGCAGAGCGAGGGCTTTTTGCTGTGCGGGTGTCAACGCCGCTTAGCGTGCGAACTCGATGATGTCGTAGGTGGATTCTTCCACCGGGCCGGGAATTTCCAGCCGCAGGCGGTTGTTGCCGATGCCGGTGAGCAGGCCGATCTGGTCGTCGGGCGTGGCGGGCGCGCCGGCGCTGGGGGTGCGCCCGGAATAGTTGCCCAGCCTTTCGCCGCGCGCCGACTGCGAACCCAGGTAAATCCAGGCGCCGTTTTCGGGATAGAGCCAGCCCTGCGTGCGCAAGGACCCAGTGGTCTTTTGCAGCAGCAGGCCGCCATTCATCGGCACGATGCGGCAGTCGAACCACTGATAGACGATATAGGCGTTCATGCCGCCCATCTTCATGTTGCGGCAACGTCAGTTGCCGATCAGGGCATGGCCCGGCACGGCGCGGCCCTGCTGTTCCAGCGTGCTCTTGAGCGCGTTGAAGTCGCCGGTGCCGTCGGAATAATGCTGCGCTTCCCAGATGGCCTTGTCGCGCCACTGTTCCAGGATCTGCAATCGCTGGATGTCGAAATCGGATGCCTGGTCGCGCCAGCCGGCAAAGGCGAGGGACGGCATGAGGATGGCCGCGCCGATGAGCGCGGCGGCGATCTTAACCTTGGCTGGAGCTCCCATTGGTTTGCTCTGATCCTTCTTGCGGCGGCATCCACCCCTTCAGATCCGCAGTCGGCGGCATGCCGATCACGTTGAAGCCGGCATCGACGAAATGGATTTCGCCGGTGACACCGCCTGAGAGTTCAGAAAGCAAATACAGTGCCGCGCCACCGACATGGTTAAGGTCGACGGAGCGCTTGAGGGGAGAGTTGTGCTTGTTCCACTTGAAGACCATGCGCGCATCGCCCACGGCGCTGCCCGCCAGGGTGCGCATCGGGCCCGCCGAGATGGCGTTGACGCGGATGCCGTCCTGGCCGAGGTCGGAGGCGAGATAGCGCACGGACGCTTCCAGCGCCGCCTTGGCCACGCCCATGACGTTGTAGTTGGGCATGACGCGCTGGGCGCCCAGATAGGACAGCGTCACCATCGCGCCGCCATTGGGGCCCATCAGGCGGGCGGCGCGTTGCGCCACGGCTGTGAAGGAAAAGCAGGAAATATCGAGACTTTTGAGGAAATTGGCCCGCGACGTATCGACATAGCGGCCCTTCAATTCCTTGGCATCGGAGAAAGCAAGGCTGTGCACCAGGAAGTCCAGCGTGCCCCACTGCGCTTCCAGGGCGGCGAAGACGGCGTCGAGCTGCTCGTCGCTTTCGACATCTGCCGCCATCACGATCTTCGAGCCGACGCTCTCGGCCAGCGGCGTTAGCCGCTTCTTCTGGGCGTCGCCCTGATAGGTAAACGCCAGCTCGGCGCCCTGCGCTGCCAGCACCTGGGCGATGCCCCAGGCAATGGAATGGTCGTTGGCGACACCCATGACCAGGCCGCGCTTGCCCGCCATGAGTCCCGTCTTGGGGGCGCTGGCCATGTCGGCGATGGGGGCCTTCTGTTCCATATTGATACGCCTCAGCCGTTGTAACGCTGGAAGACCAGCGAGGCGTTGGTGCCGCCAAAGCCGAAGGAATTGGAAAGCGCGGTGTTGATCGGGGTGTTGTCGATGCGCTTGCGCACGATGTTCGCGTCGGTGATGGCGGGATCGAGTTCCATGATGTTGGCGCTCTCGCAGATGAAGCCGGACTGCATCATCAAGAGGGTATAGATCGCCTCATGCACGCCCGCCGCGCCCTGGCTATGGCCGGTCAGCGACTTGGTGGCGCTGATCGGGGGCATCTTGGAGCCAAAGACCTCGCGGATGGCGTTGATCTCGGGAATGTCGCCCACCGGCGTCGAGGTGGCGTGCGGATTGATATAGTCGATGGGCGCGCCGACCTTTTCGATCGCCATCTTCATGCAGCGCACCGCGCCTTCGCCGCTGGGGGCGACCATGTCGGCGCCATCGGCCGAAGCGCCATAGCCCACCAGCTCGGCATAGATCTTGGCGCCGCGCGCCTTGGCGTGTTCGAGTTCTTCCAGCACCAGGATGCCGCCGCCGCCCGAGATGACGAAGCCGTCGCGGTCCTTGTCATAGGCGCGCGAAGCGTTCTCCGGCGAGGCGTTATACTTGGACGACATCGCGCCCATCGCGTCGAACAGTTCGGACAGGGTCCAGTCCAGCTCCTCGCCGCCGCCGGCGAACATGATGTCCTGCTTGCCCCACTGGATCAGCTCGAAGGCATTGCCGATGCAGTTGGCGCTGGTCGAACAGGCCGAGGAGATCGAGTAATTGTAGCCCTTGGTCTTGAACCAGGTGGAAAGGTTGGCGCTGATCGTGGACGACATCGCCTTGGGCACCGCGAACGGGCCGATGCGCTTGGGATTGTTGTTCTGGCGCGTGATGTCGGCGGCCTGCACGATGGCTTTCGTGCTGGGGCCACCCGAACCGGCAATAAGGCCGGTGCGCGGATTGGAAACATCGCTCTCTTCCAGCCCGGCATCGGCGACGGCCTGGCTCATCGCCACCCAGCAGTAACCGGCACCATCGCCCTGGAAGCGGCGGGCGCGGCGGTCCACCACTTCGTCGAGGTTGATCTTGAGCGAGCCATGCACCTGGCTGCGGAAGCCCAGGCGGATGTAATCCTCGGCGGCGACGATGCCCGAGCGGGCATCATGCAGGCTGGCGACCACCTCCTGGGCATTGTTGCCGATGGAGGAGACGATGCCGATGCCGGTGACGACGACGCGTCTCATGGCGGGTCCTTAAACTGTTGCCGACAGGCGGATATGGCGCGAACGGGGCCGCGTCAAGCGGGCGCGGCCGCAGAGTCTTCCATGAAGAGGCCGACCTTGAGGTCCTTGGCTTCGTAGATGACCTTGCCGTCCACCTTCATGATGCCGTCGGCGACGCCGATGATCAGCTTGCGCATGATGACGCGCTTGAGGTTGATGACATAGGTGATCTTCTTGGCGGTGGGCAGCACCATGCCGGTGAACTTCACTTCGCCGACGCCCAGGGCGCGGCCCTTGCCCTTGCCGCCCGCCCAGCCCAGGAAAAAGCCCACCAACTGCCACAATGCGTCCAGGCCCAGGCAGCCCGGCATCACCGGATCGCCCTGGAAATGGCACTTGAAGAACCAGAGGTCGGGATTGATCTCGAATTCGGCCTCGATCTCGCCCTTGCCGTCGGTGCCGCCGACATCGGAAATCTTGGTGATGCGGTCGAACATCAGCATGGGGGGCAGCGGCAACTGCGGATTGCCGGGGCCAAACATCTCGCCACGGGCGCAGGTCAGAAGCTCTTCAAGCGTAAAACTCGACTGGGGTACGGGCTTGTCCACGTTTTTGTCCCTGAATGTCCGGGGTTCCAGCCGGAAACCCTGTAATAATGACGTTTCTTGCTTAGAAGCGTTCTAACCAGTAAACTGATGCAACTCTAGCAGTTCTCCCGCCGCCCTGAACACAGGGAATAGGGCATGAAGGTGTAACGGTTCGATGGCCAAGATGGAGCGTGAAATCCGGCTCGACGCTGCGGCGGCCCGCCTCAAGGCGGCCGGGCTGCGGCCCACCCGCCAGCGGCTGGAGCTGGCCCGCCTGCTGTTTGCCGCGCATGACCGCCACGTCACGGCCGAGAGCCTGGCCGAGGAAGGCGCCCGTGCCGGGGTCAAGGTCAGCCTCGCCACCGTCTATAACACCCTGCACCAGTTCCAGGCCGCCGGCCTGCTGCGCCAGGTGGTGGTCGATGCCAGCCGCACCTATTTCGACACGAATGTGGGCGATCACCAGCATTTTTTCTTGGAAAATGAAGGGCTTCTGATCGACATCCCCGGCGAGGAAATCTCGATTTCCGGCGTTCCCGCCGCCCCCCTGGGCATGTCGGTGGACCGGGTCGATGTCGTGGTGCGCGTGCGTCGTCAGTAACCCCTCCGCCTACGCAGCTGACGCTGCTACGGCACCTCCCCTTTCAGGCGCTACGCGCCAAGGGGGAGGACGTAACTAAGGCGCAGTTGCGACTTATTCTCATAGATTAGAATTGTTCTAAGCGCGTTGACGGCTTGCGCGCGTGCAGCCAGTCTTGTCTCCAGATTGCATAGGAGGCGCGCATGCCCGGACTGAAAGACACCAAGACCTGGGAAAACTTGAAGGAGGCTTTTGCCGGCGAGAGCCAGGCGAATCGCCGCTACCTCTATTTCGCGCAGAAGGCCGATGTCGAAGGCCATAACGATGTCGCCGCCGTCTTCCGTTCCACCGCCGAGGGCGAGACCGGCCACGCCCACGGTCACCTGGAATATCTGGAAGAAGTGGGTGACCCGGCCACCGGCGAGCCGATCGGCGCCACCGACGCCAACCTCAAGGCCTCGATTGCGGGCGAGACCCACGAATACACCGACATGTATCCGGGCATGGCCAAGACCGCGCGCGAAGAAGGCTTTGACGAGATCGCCGACTGGTTCGAGACGCTGGCGAAAGCCGAGAAGTCGCACGCCGGACGCTTCCAGAAGGCGCTGGATTCTTTAGGTCAGTAAACCCCTCCGGTTTTTTTTAAGTAACCCCCTCCGGCCTTCGCTGGCTTAACCGCTACGCTGGCCAGCTACGGCCACCTCCCCCTCTTGGTTGCTTCGCAACGAGGGGGAGGGTGGGCTGGAGTTTTCGTGGAGTGTGCTGTGACCGGCGAAGGCAGTCTCCAAGCACCGACCCGCCAGATCATCGATTGGCAAAATCCCGACTTTGCCGATGCGGTGAAGCTGGACGAGGAGATGCGGCGGGTCTTCGACATCTGTCATGGCTGCCGCCGCTGCTTCAATCTCTGCGATTCCTTTCCGCGCCTGTTCGACCTGATCGACGGCAGCGCCAATGAGGATGTCGAGAGCCTGAAATCCGAAGACTTCACGCCGGTCGTCGAAGCCTGCACGCTCTGCGACATGTGCTTCATGACCAAGTGCCCCTATGTGCCGCCGCATCCTTTCATGCTGGATTTTCCGCACCTGATGCTGCGCCACCGCTTTGTCGAGGCGAAAAAGGGCAACACCGATTTCGTGCAGCGCCAATTGGCGCAGATGGACCGCAACGGCACCCTGGCGCGCGCGGCTGCGCCGGTCATCAACTGGGCTGGGACAAGCAAGCCGGTGCGGGCGGTGATGGAAAAGACCGCCGGGATCGACCGCGATGCGGCGTTGCCGAAATTTTCCGGCCGCACTTTTGTCCTGACAGACAAACAGGAGCCGATGCAGCCCAACCCGAACGGTCCCGCCTTCGGCAAGCGCAAGGTGGCGCTCTATGCCACCTGCTTCGTCAACTACAACAAGCCCGCCACCGGCATGGCGGCGCGCGATGTGCTCAATCATCTGGGCGTCGAAACGGTGGTGAGCTATCCCGGTTGCTGCGGCATGCCCTTCCTGGAGCAGGCGGAGCTGTCGAAGGTCGCCGCCAGCGCCGCCAAGGTCTCGGCGGAACTGGTGAAGCTGATCGACGATGGCTACGACATCGTGGCGCTGACCGCTTCCTGCGGCCTGATGCTGAAATCCGAATGGGCACTGATCGTACCAGGCAATGAAGCTGTGAAGCGTGTCGCCGAACACACCTGGGACATCGATGAATATGTCGTCGATGTGATGAAGAAGGATGGCGTCATGCCGATGACGCCGCTGCCCGAAGGCGTCACCGTGCACCTGGCCTGCCACGCCCGCGCCCAGAATATGGGGCCGGTGGCGGCGCAGATGCTGAAGCTGATCCCCGATACGCCGGTCGATGTGATCGAGCGCTGCAGCGGCCATGGCGGCACCTTTGGCGTGGTCAAGCCGACGCATGACGTGGCGGTGAAGGTGGGCCGCCCGGTCTATCGCGCCGCCAATACCCAGAAGCGCGGCCATATCGTGTCGGATTGCCCGCTGGCGGCGCAGCACATCGTCGCCAACACCGATACCGGCGTCACCGAACCCGAACATCCCATCCAGATCATGGCCAGGGCCTTTGGATTGAGCCGCGATGAGTGAGCAGGACCGCAAGATCGCCGCCCCCGACCTGCTGCCGCTGAAGGAATATGAGCAGCAACGCAAGGCGTTGAAACAGAACCTGATCCCGATGAAGAAGCTGCGCCGGGTCGAGGTCGGGCCCTTCGCCACCTTTTACTTCGAGAATTACGCCACCATGTGGCTGCAGGTGATGGAGATGCTGCGCATTGAAAAGGGCGGCGACGAACAAATTCCGGGCGAACTGGCGGCCTATAATCCGCTGATCCCGCAAGGGTCCGAACTGATTGCCACCCTGATGCTGGAGATCGAGGACGGCAACCGCCGCAACACCGTGCTGCTGGGGCTGGGCGGCATCGAGGAAACTGTCTTCCTCGAAATCGGCGGCGAGACGATCAAGGCGACACCGACCGAATATGACGACCGCACCACCGCCGACGGCAAGACCTCATCGGTGCACTGGCTGCGCTTCGCGCTGACGCCGGAACAGATCGCGCGTTTCCGGACGGAGAAGGTGGTGCTGGGACTGTCGCACCGCATTTACGGCCACATGGCGGTGCTGCCGGCAGAGACCAAGGCGGCGCTGGCGGGGGATTTCGCCTAGAGCTTCACGCGACCTTCCACGATATCCGCATGGCGCTGCGGCGTCAGGCGTTCATATGCATTCGTGGCGGGATCGAGCCAGAACACCGGATCGGCGATGCCCGCCGGATCGAAGCCCTCGCGTACCAGATCGAGCTTGCGCTGCTTGAAGGTGCCGGTGACTTCGATGCTGGGCGACAGGCGCAGAAATATCGGCCGGGCATAGGCGGGCAGACGCGCCTTCAGTGCGGCGGGCAGCGCATTGATGTCGAAATCGCCATCCACCACCAGCGAAGCCATGCCGGCGCGGCCTTCTGCGCCCGGCACCGCGACGCCATAGACGCTCGCCTCGCGGATGCCCTTCTGCCGCGCCAGCGCAGCAGAGACTTCGCCGGTGGCGACATTCTCGCCCTTCCAGCGGAAGGTGTCGCCGATGCGATCGACAAAATAGAAATAGCCATGTTCGTCGCGCCGCATCAGGTCGCCGGTGCGAAACCAGATGTCGCCGTGTCCGAAGACATCACGCAGCATCTTCCTGTCGCTGTCGGCGCGGTTGGTATAGCCCTCGAACTCGCGGCCCGCACGCTTGGACATGCCGCCGATGGCCTCGCCCACTTCGCTGGGGCCACATTCGATGCAGAGACCGTCTGCGCCCCGCACCGGCGTCTCGGTCTCGACATCGAAACGGATGACACGGGCGGGCAGCAGATTTTCGGAATATTCCGGCACCCGGCCCACCGCGCCGACCGTGCCATCATAGTTCAGAATCGAGACATTGCCTTCCGTCGCGCCATAGAATTCCACGATGCGGGAAATGGCGAAGCGGTCTTGGAATTCGCGCCAAATCGCGCTGTTCAGGCCGTTGCCGGTGATAGCGCGGATCTTGTGCCCCCGGTCCAGTGCCGAGGGCGGCGCATTGAGCAGGTAACGGCAAAGCTCGCCGACATACTGGAACATGGTGGCGTTGGTGGCATGGATGTCGCTCCAGAATTCATGCACCGAGAATTTGCGCTTGATGATCAGCGCCCCGCCCGACAGGAAGGCGAGCCCCACGGCGCAGACACCGCCGGTGGAATGATAGAGCGGCAGCGGATCATAGATACGGTCGTGCCGCGTGGGCCGCAGCGCCCCGGCAAAGCCCGTCATCATGAACAGCATGCGCATATGGCTGAAATTCGCCGCCTTGGGCAGGCCGGTGGTGCCGGAGGTGTAGATGAAGAAGGCGCGGTCCTTCAGCGTTTGGCCGGCGCGCGCCGAGGGGCCGGGATCGGTGGCGGGCAAGGTGGCCAGTGCGGCATCGAGATCGTCCTGCGCCTGTGTCACCGCGCCCTGGCTCCAAAGGCGGGGCGGCTTTTCCAGGAACGGCATCGCGCCTTCAAATGCCACTTTCATCTCGTCACCGACGATGGCGTGCGCCGCATTGGCGATGGCGATGGAGTGCGCCAGACCAGCGCCGGTGAGGTTGGTGTTGATCAACGCCACGCTGGCGCCCGCCTTGAACAGGCCCAGCCAGGCGGCGATGTAGTCGGGCCGGTTTTCCATCAGCAGCGCCACGGCGTCGCCGCGCCGGATGCCCTGCGCCACTGCCCAGTGGGCATAGCGGTTGGCACGCGCATCCAGCGCGGCATAGGTGACGACCTCGTCCTGGAAGAGGATCGCGGGCGCGTCGGGCGTCTTTTTCGCCTGCGCCGCCACAATGCTGGCGATGGTGCGGGTGGATGTGGGCTTTACGGCGCGCAGGAGCCACAGCGTGCGCAGGATGCTGCTGATGTAAATGTATTCGCGCCGGATGGCGGCGGCCAATCCCATTAGTATCCTGTGGTGCGGGCTACGATCCCGTCACGTTCCTTCCCTGACGCGAAGATTGAGCCGCGCCGGTCCCTGACGCAAGATGGCGGCATGGATGAACCACTGGACCTGCGCAACCTGAAGTGTCCGCTGCCCGCGCTGCTGGCAAAGAAGGCGCTTGCGAAGGCTGCGCCTGGCGCCTTGCTGGTTGTGCTGGCCGACGATCCGCTGGCGGTCGTGGACATTCCGCACATGTGCCATAGCGAAGGTCACGCGGTGGAAGACGTTACCACCACCGACGGCCAGCATCGCTTCCGGATCAGGCGGGCGGAGACGACCGCGGCGGCGGGCGCAGGTTAGCCACCACGGCGCGCGCATCGACGGCGCGGGCTTCGTCCTGGCCGGACTTCAGCACCACAATCTCGGCAAAGGCCTGGTACTGGGTGGTGGAAGAAATCATCACCGGCGGGCCGAAGGCGCTGTAGCCCCAGCGCGGGCGATAGCCCCAATAGCCGCCCCAGAAGCCGCCGCCATAACCGCCATAGCCGAAGCCGCTGGGCCCCAGCGGGTCGGCAAAAATCCGGGTCTGGGAACTTGTATCGCGATTGTCGAAGACGAAGTGGGTGCCGCCATTGGCCAGCGTCACCTCGGCGGCGCGCAGCAGCAGGAAATCCTCCACCGTCTCGCGCGGGGTCACGGCATTGCCGGTGAAGGTGACGCGCCAGCGGCCAGGGGCCAGCGCGCGGTCGGTATAGCCGGTGGTCTGGCCCTGCTGGCGGGGGGCATAGGGGGTAGGCTGGGCGCACCCGGCCAGGACCATGACCAGACCCAGGCCGGCGGCGAGCTTGGCGAACAGCGTACGCATACGTGAAGTTCCTTCCTGCCCCGCCGTATCCCTATACTGACTTATACCAAATTCAGGCCTGGCCGGACCAGTTCCCCCGGTCCATTCACTTTATGTTCGGCTGGGCGCGGCATCTGCCCCCTTGCCAATCCTCTCGCGCCGCAGCAAGTTCGCCCCTGTCCGGGACGCCGGGCTTGGGTTCCCGGCGCGGGCCCCAAATACCGGGCCAGACACAAGGCTTTAGGACCGGTTTCGGTGCAACAGTCACTGACCGTTGGGGGACGATGATTACGCTCGGTTACGTCCTGTCCTTCGTCCTGGCCCTGATCCTGATCGCTGTCAGCTTCCTGTCCGTCCAGCTCATCATGCTGGCATGGGTCCGGCTGACCCGTCCCGCGCCCAGGCTAACGCTGGCCAAGATGAACGATGCCGAGCTGCCGCACGTGCTGGTGCAGCTTCCCGTCTGCAATGAAGGCGACCTGGCGCTGCGCGTCGCCGCCGCCGCCTGCGCGCTGGACTGGCCCAAGGATCGCCTCACCATCCAGCTGCTCGATGACGGCACCGAAGAGAACCATGCCGTGCTGGCGTCGCGCCTGCCCGCGATCATTCCGCCGGGCATCAATCTGACGCTGCTGCGCCGTGGCGACCGCAAGGGCTTCAAGGCCGGCAACCTCGCCTATGGCCTGGCCCATTGCGACGCGCCCTTCGTCGCCATCTTCGACGCCGACTTCGTTCCCGCCCTCGATTTCCTGCGCCGCACCGTGCCGGCGCTGGTCGCCGATAGCGGCCTGTGCTTCGTGCAGGCGCGCTGGGGCCACAACAACCGCGACGCCAACTGGCTGACGCGCGTGCAGGGCGTGCTGCTGGATTCGCATTTCGCGGTGGAACAGGAAGCGCGCTTCCGCGCCGCCCTGCCCATGTCGTTCAACGGCACGGCGGGCGTGTGGAACCGGCTTGCCGTCGAACAGTCCGGCGGCTGGACCGGCGATACGCTGACCGAAGACCTCGATCTTTCCATGCGCTGCGTGCTGCAGGGCTGGCGCAGCGCCATGCTGCCCGACATCGAAGTGCCCGGCGAACTGCCGCCCAACGCGGCTGCGTGGCGCTCACAGCAGGCCCGCTGGACCAAAGGCCATGCGCAATGCGCCCGCAAGCTGGTGCCGCTGGTCTGGGCCAGCGCCCTGCCCGTGTACCTGAAACTCGCGATGACGGCGCAGATGTGCCAGTTCGCCTTTTACACCCTGGCCTTCACCAGCGCCGCGATCTCGCTGTTCATGCTGTCGGTCGGCCTGCCGCCCTATCCCGCCGTCGCCGCGCTGGGCCTGATCGTTACTTTCCTGGGCCTGTCCTGCTCCATCGGCTATCTCTGGCTGGGCCAGCGCATGCTGGGCCATGAGAAGGACAGCAAGCTGTATCGCACCCTGGTGCTGGCGGTGGTGTTCCCCTCTGGCCTGATCCTGGCCAACACCCGCGCCACGCTGGAAGCCTTTTTCTCCACCCGCATGGACTTCACCCGCACCCTGCGCGCGGGCGAAATTCACGCCGGCGGCTGGCGCGGCGTCCCCGAACTGGTGGTCGGCACCTTCGTCGCTGTGCTGGCGGTTTCGGAGAGCAACTGGGCCGCCCTGTTCTTTGTTTTTGCGGTGTCGGGACTTGTCTCCATCGGCACCATGGGCGCGACCAACGCGCTGACGCGCGCGCCCGTGCGCCGCTCTATCTCGACCCCCGCCGAGTAAGGTTTATTCCGCTTAACTTTGTAAATGCAGGCGCCGTGCGCCAAACAAACTTGATTCAAATTTGAATCGTGTTTGAACCAATAAAAATCGAACTTTTCGTCTAACTGCGCCTTGAAGTGCGCTGCGTATGGTCGATCCCGGGAATTGGGATGGCTGGGTCATGCGGGCGTACGGGATCGGGTGTGTGTTGCTGCTGGCGATGGGCCTGACGGGCTGCGCCAGTTCTTCGTATGACGATGACGATGCGCCGATGGCGCCGCCGCCGCGTCCGCAGATGATGACCGGCAGCCTGCCAACCATGAGCGGCACCAGCCGCGTCGACAGCATCGCCGGTCAGAAACCGCTGCAGTGCGTGCCCTATGCGCGCGAACATTCCACCATCAAGATTTTCGGCGATGCCTGGACCTGGTGGGACCAGGCATCCGGCAAGTATGAGCGCGGCGGTTCGCCCGCCATCGGCGCGGTGCTGGTGCTGCACAATTATGCCGGGCCCCAGCATGGCCATGTCGCAGTGGTGAAGCGCGTGGTGTCCCCGCGCGAGATCCGCATCGACCACGCCAACTGGCTCAATGACGGCTCGATCTATGTCAACAATCCGGTGATGGATGTCAGCGCCGCCAACGACTGGAGCCAGGTGCGCGTCTACAACATCCAAACCGGTGGCTGGGGTGCCAGGATCTATCCGGTGCAGGGCTTCATCGGGTCCGGCAGCGCAAGTGCGCCGCCGGTACCCAAGCCCAGCGCACCGCGCACGCCCGCGCCAACGCCGCGCAGCGAAGACGCGCCGCTGGACGAAAGCCTGCCCGATGACGATGCGCTGATTGCGCAGAGCGAACCGGAACCCGCGCCCCGTCCCGTGGCCGCGCTGGCACGGCCCACCCCGGTGCGCGCCACAGCGTTGCCGCCCGCCCGCGCCGCCGGCGTGATGCCGGTTTCGGCCAGCACGTCGGATTTCAACCCGCCCGCAGGCTCTCCTTTTGCCCTCACGGCAGACGATCTGGCGTTGCCGTAATTTTATGCCCCCATCCGTCGCAACTCGGGTTTGCAAGCAAACACCTCGCTGCGACACCGTGAGGCCGCCTAAGCGAAAGGTCCTGCGGACCTTTCGCGCGGCCGAACGCCCGCATGGCGGGCGGGGCCCCGCTCATCGCTTCGCCAAGCGGGGGAAGGAAGCCATCGGATGCTGCGGGACGCCCGGCGGCTATGCTGCCGGGCTCGAGAATCCTTGATTATCATGTGCTTACACTCAACCTGCGCCATGCTGCCGCGCCCACCTTTGGTGGACCGGGCATTGGGACTAATGTCCCCGCCCTTCGCAGACCAAACCCGCGCTCTGACTGGTGCGTTTTCCTGACGGCATGAAAAGCTCCACCGCCCTGTGACTCCTGCAGCTTCCGAAGTTCCCCTGACGCCCGGCGATCCGCTTGCGGATGCCGCGCACGCGGCTGCGCCGTCAGCGGGCGCACCGGGCGATCCCAGCCGGCCTACCAATGACCGGCGCAGCACCTCTGCCCTGATGCTGGGCGCGATGGGCGTGGTGTTCGGCGATATCGGCACCAGCCCGCTCTATGCGCTCAAGGCCACCGTGCTGGCCACCGAAGGCGGCGGCCTGCATCCGCATGCGGCGGTGATGGGTTCGCTCTCGATGATCTTCTGGGCGCTGATCCTGGTGGTGACGCTCAAATACGTTCTCATCATCATGCGCGCCGACAATGACGGCGAAGGCGGCACCCTGGCGCTGGCGGCGCTGGCGCACCGTTCGCCCGGCCTGTCGCGGCGGCTGAAGGGCACCATCGGCATCGGCGCCATTGTCGGCCTGGCGCTGTTCTATGGCGACGGCATCCTGACGCCCGCCATCACCGTGATGTCGGCCATCGAAGGCCTGAAGGTGGAGAACCACGCGCTGGAACCGTGGGTGGTGCCGCTGTCGCTCATCATCCTGCTGGGACTGTTCGTGCTGCAGAATCGCGGCAGCCACAAGCTGGGCGTGATGTTCGGCCCGATCATGCTGATCTGGTTCCTGGCGCTGGGCGGCTTCGGCCTGATCTCGCTGATCCACAATCCGGTGATCCTGGCTTCGGTCAATCCGATCTATGCGCTGGACATGTTCCTCGCCGAGCCCTGGGTGGCGTTCGTGTCGCTGGGCGCCGTCGTGCTGGCCGTGACCGGTTGCGAGGCGCTCTATGCCGACATGGGCCATTTCGGCCGCAAGCCCATCCAGTATGCCTGGCTGTTCATCGCCCTGCCCGCGCTGCTGCTGAACTATTTTGGCCAGGGCGCGGCGCTGCTGCGCAATCCCGAGCTCGCCTCGGTGGCCTTCTTCGCGCCGATTCCCGACTGGGCGCACTGGCCCATGGTCGGGCTGGCGACGCTGGCGGCCATCATTGCCAGCCAGGCTGTCATCACCGGCGTCTTCTCGATGACGCAGCAGGCGGTGCAGTTGGGCCAGTTGCCGCGCATGGAAATCCGCCATACCAGCGCCACCGATTACGGCCAGATCTATGTGCCGCGCTTGAATGTCCTGCTGGCGATCGGCGTGGTGCTGATCGTGCTGATCTTCAAGAATTCCGATTCGCTGCTGGCCGCCTATGGCATCGCGGTGACGGGTGTGATGGTGATCGACACCTTCAACGCCGGCCTGGTGGCCAACAAGCAGTGGCGCTGGCCTTTCCTGTTCACCTTCTTCCTGTTCTGCGCCATGGGCTTTTTCGACTTCATGTTCTTCGTTTCCAACGCCCTGAAGATCCCGCAGGGCGGCTGGCTGCCACTGCTGATGGCCGCCGCGATCGTGATCGTGATGGACACCTGGCGGCGCGGCCGCCGCGTGCACCTGGAAAAAGTGCGCAGCGAATCGCTGCCGCTGAGCCTGTTCCTGGACCGGGCCGACAAGAACACCACCCGCGTCGCGGGTGTAGGCGTATTCCTGTCCTCGCGTATCGATGTCGTGCCCGGCGCGCTGCTGCACAACCTCAAGCACAACAAGGTCCTGCATGAGCGGGTGGTGATCGCCAAAGTCATCGTCCAGGACACGCCGATGGTGCGCCCCGAAAACCGTCTGGAAGTGGAAAAGCTGGGCAAGGGCTTCTACACCGTGCGCATCCATCACGGCTTCTACGAGACGCCGGACGTGCCGCAGGCGCTGGAAGATGCCCGCCGCTTTGGCCTGGCGCTGGACGTGCCCACCGCCACCTTCTTCATCGGCCGCGAGACGCTGGTGCAGGCCGATCATTCCGAACTGCCGAGCTGGCGCAACTGGCTCTATCGCCAACTTTCCAAGGGCGCGCTGTCACCGGCAAAATTCTATCACCTACCACCCAACCGGGTGGTCGAACTGGGAACACAGATCGCGATCTAAACCAAATAGATCAGGGTCCCCGGGCGTGGGGTTTTCGCGCCCATTTCCAAAGACCGACGGCACGATTGTCGCGCCCGCCTGGCCGCTGATTTCAGCGAGGCACTTTCCCAATGTCAGTACCGGATTCCAAACCGTCACTCGGCCGGACCCTTGCGCTTACCCTGGGCGCACTCGGCGTCGTCTATGGCGATATCGGCACCAGCCCCCTTTACGCCATGCGTGCCGCAGCGATGGCCGCAGGCGGCGCGGCACCGCCGCCCATGGCCGTCTATGGCGCATTGTCACTGATCTTCTGGTCGCTGGTCGTGGTGGTGACGCTGAAATACGTGGTCTTCATCCTGCGCGCCGACAACAATGGCGAAGGCGGCGTCATGGCGCTGGCGGCGCTGGCGCATCGCGCACCTGTTTCCCGCCGCGCCAAGACCGCCATCGGCCTGGCCGCACTGCTGGGCCTGGCGCTGTTCTATGGCGACGGCATGCTCACACCCGCCATCTCGGTGCTGTCGGCACTGGAAGGCATCGCGGTGCAGAATGAAAGCTTCAAGCCCTTCATCCTGCCGCTGACGCTGGGCATCCTGGTCGGACTATTCGTGGTGCAAAGGCACGGCACCAACCGCATAGGGCGGTTGTTCGGACCCATCATCCTGGTGTGGTTCGCGGCGCTGGCGGTGCTGGGCGTCATGGCAATCCTGAAGGCGCCGCAAATCCTGCAGGCCGTCAACCCGGTCTATAGTGTGCAACTGTTCGCCGCCGAACCCTGGATTGCCTTCGTCACCCTGGGCGCGGTGGTGCTGGCGGTGACGGGCTGCGAGGCGCTCTATGCCGACATGGGCCATTTCGGCGCCCCCGCGATCCGCTGGGGCTGGCTATTCGTCGCCCTGCCCGCGCTGATGCTGAACTATTTCGGCCAGGGCGCGCATCTGCTGATGCGGCCGCAGGATGTCTCCATCCTCTTCTATGCGCTGGTGCCGGACTGGGCGCACTGGCCGATGGTGATCCTGGCGACCATGGCCACCATCATCGCCAGCCAGGCCGTGATCAGCGGCGTCTATTCCATCACGCGGCAGGCGGTGCAGCTGGGACAGTTGCCGCGCATGGCCGTGCTGCACACCAGCGCCACCGAGCAGGGACAGATCTATGTCCCGCGTATCAACGCCATGCTCTGCATCGGCGTGGTGCTGATCGTGCTGATCTTCAAGTCCTCGGATGCGCTGGCCACCGCCTATGGCATCGCGGTGACCGGCGTGATGGTGATCTCCACCCTGCTGGTGGGCGTGGTGGCGGTGCATCGCTGGCAGTGGAAGCCCGCCGCCGTCTATGCCCTGTTCGGCACGCTGGGCGTGATCGACCTGTTGTTCCTCGGTTCCAACGCGCTCAAGATCGCCGAGGGCGGCTGGCTGCCGCTGGCCGCCGCCGCAGTGATCTTCATGGTGATGGACACCTGGCGGCGCGGCCGGCGGGTGCACCTGGACAAGCTGCGCGACAATGCGCTGGCGCTGGACCTGTTCCTGGAGCGTGCCGACCGCATCAGCCATCGCGTGCAGGGCACGGCGGTCTTCCTGTCGCCCCGCACGGACATCGCGCCCAACGCCATGCTGCACAGCCTGAAGCATTACCATGTGCTGCATGAGCGGGTGGTGATCTGTTCCATCGCCGTCAGCGATGTGCCCATCGTGCCGTCGGAACGGCGCATCACGGTCGAGAAGCTGGGCAAGGGCTTCTTCGAGGCCCGCATCACCTTCGGCTTCTTCGAGACGCCGGATGTGCCCGAGGCATTGCGCCTGGCGCGGGCACAAGGCCTGGCGCTGGAAGACAACGCCACCACATTCTTCCTGGGACGCGAGACGCTGGTGGCGGGCGAACACCCGCACCTGACGCACTGGCGGACGGGACTTTACATGTGGCTGGTGGGCAATGCGCTCAGTCCCGGCAAGTTCTATCAACTGCCGCCGGGGCGCGTGGTCGAGCTGGGTACGCAGGTATCAATTTAATAACCCCCTCCGCCCTTCGCTGGCTTAACTAGCTTCGCCTCGCCAGCTACGGGCCCCTCCCCTTCCTGCGTGCTTGGCACGCGAAGGGGAGGCGGGGCGTTGCCCAAGCGGATGGTCGCCCGGCGGTTTCGCTGCCGGGCCCGAGAAAATCGTCGCTGCTAATCCAGCGCGTAAACCAGCGCCTTCAGATAGGCGCTTTCCGGCAAGAGCGGGTGAACGGGATGATCAGGCGCCGCACCCGCCTGCCGGATCAGCGTCGCGGGCCGCCCCGTGCGGGCGATGCCCGCCGAGCATTCCGCCATGAAGCGGTCCAGCGGAATATTGTGCGAGCAGGAGGCGATCTTAAGGATGCCGCGCGGTGCCGTGACTTGCGCGCCCAGCTTCGCCAGCTTGCGATAGGCCTTGGCGCCCGGTTCCAGATCCTTTTTCGATTTCACGAAGGGCGGCGGATCGGCCAGCACGATGTCGAAGGTCTCGCCCGCTGCGCCCAGGCGCTCCAGCTCCTCGAAGGCATCGGCCTTTACCGGCGTGATCTTCACGCCATTGGCCTTGGCGCTTTCCTCGGCCAGCGCCAGCGCGGGCGCCGACGAATCCAGGCAGATCACTTCCTTGGCGCCCGCCTTGGCCGCCAGCACGCCGAAGCCGCCGGAATAGCTGTAGGCGTCCAGCACCGTCTTGCCCTTGGCCAGCGCGGCGATGAAGGCGCGGTTGTCGCGCTGGTCGTAATACCAGCCGGTCTTCTGGCCGGCGGCGAGGTCGGCGATGTAGCGCACGCCATTCTCCTGCACCGCAATGCGGGCGCCTTCGCCCTTGGCGGTGCGGACATAACTCTCCAGCCCTTCCAGCGCGCGGCTGGGGGCATCGTTGCGCAGGATGATGGTGCGCGGCTTCAACTGCGCCTCCAGCGCGGCGATGATGGTATCGGCCTGCTTCTCCATGCCGGCGGTGCCCATCTGCACGGTGACGACATCATCGAAGCGGTCGATCACCAGGCCGGGCACGCCATCGCCTTCGGCATGCAGCAGCCGGTAGTAAGGCTTGTCATACAGCGCATCGCGCAGGGCCAGGGCGCGGGCGATGCGCGCGCCGAAGAAATCCCGGTCGATGGGAACGTCACACTCCGATGACAGCAGTCGCACCGCGATCAGGCTCTTGGGATTGAAATAGCCGGTGCCGAAGGCGCGGCCATCCTCGCCCCGGACATTGACGACGCTGCCGGGCGCAATCGCCTTGGCCGCCGCGTCCATGCGGATCTCGTTGGAGAATATCCAGGGGCTGCCGATGCGGGCGCGGCGGCCCTTGGGCAGGATGATGGTTTTTCTAGACATGCCAATTCCTTACAGGGGCCTTGCGCCGGGGTCTATGGCGCTCTTAGATGCCCGGCAAATCAGGGAGATTTGTCATGGCCGCCGATGGAAAATGGGAAATCGTCATCAACTCGCCCATGGGCGCGGTGAAGGCGACGCTGGATCTCAAGGCCGATGGCGCCAACCTGACCGGCATGCAGTCCGCAGCACAGGGCTCCGGCCCGCTGGAGAATGGCAAGGTGGATGGTAATACCGTCTCCTGGTCGGCAAAGATTTCCTCGCCCATGCCGATGACGCTGGATTTCAACGGCGCCATCGATGGCGACACGCTGAGCGGTACCGTCAAGGCGGGCTCGTTCGGTTCCTTCCCCTTCAACGGCACGCGGACGGCCTGACCCCGTTGCGCTTCGCTGTTCACAAGGAAGGCTTTCCCTTCATCGCCCTCTTCGCGGGCGTCAACCTGCTCGCCTTCCTGATGTCGCCCGTGCTGGGGCTGCTGCTGCTGCCGCTCACCATCTGGTGCGTCGCCTTCTTCCGCGATCCCGAGCGGGTGACGCCTGTGGGTGCGGGGCTGATCATTTCGCCCGCCGACGGCAAGCTGCTGCCCATCGTGGAGGCGGTGCCGCCGCCGGAGCTGGGGCTGGGCGATGCGCCGCGCCAGCGGCTTTCCATCTTCATGAACGTCTTCAACGTGCATGTGAACCGCAATCCGATCGGCGGCACGGTGATCGCGCTGGCCTATCGCCCGGGCAAATTCTTCAATGCCTCCTTCGACAAGGCCTCGGTCCATAACGAGCGCAATGCGATCCGCCTGCGCCCCGAAGGCGCGACGGACGAGAGCGGCGACCTGGTCGTGGTGCAGATCGCGGGCCTGGTGGCCCGCCGCATCGTCTGGGATCTGGTGCAGGGCCAGCCGGTGAAGCGGGGCGAACGCTTTGGCATGATCCGCTTCGGCAGCAGGCTGGACGTCTACCTGCCGCCGGGCGCGCGCGTGGTCGCCACGCCGGGCATGACAACCGTGGCCGGTGAAACCGTGCTGGCGCAGATGGGCTATTGAGCGCGATGCCACGGCACGCCGAACGCAAGTCACGCCGCGCCCGCGCCCGCGCCATCGTGAAGGCGCGGCTGGAGAAGCTGGAAGAGATTTCCGTCTCCAAGCTGGTGCCATCCTTCCTGACCTTGCTGGGCATGTGCAGCGGCCTTACCGCCATTCGCTTCGCCATTGTGGGCGACTGGCCGCTGGCGGTCGCCGCCATCGTCTGCGCCGGTATCTTCGACATGCTGGATGGCCGCGCCGCCCGCATCCTGGGCGCCGACAGCCGCTTTGGCGCGCAGCTTGATTCCCTGGCCGATATCGTGAGCTTCGGTGTCGCCCCCACCATCATCATGTTCAACTGGTGCCTGAAGGATATGGGCACGCCAGGCTGGATCGCCGCCCTGGTCTTCTGCGCCGCATCCGCTACGCGCCTGGCCCGCTTCAATGTGCAGGCGGCACGCGACGAAGGCGCCACCAACGTCCATCCCTATTTCACCGGCTTGCCGACCCCTGCCGCCGCTTTCATGGTGCTGTCGCCGCTGCTGCTCTCGTTCCAGTGGGACGATCCGCGCCTCCAGAACCCGGTGATTGCCGCCGTGATCCTGGTGGTTATTTCGGGCCTGATGGTCAGCACCCTGCCCATGCCCTCGCTCAAATATCTGCGGCTGCCGCGCCGCTATCGCTGGCTGACCTGGCTTGCCGCCGCCGGGCTGCTTGCCTGCCTGGTCACCTGGCCCTGGGCGACGCTGACCGCCCTGCTGGCGATCTATATCGCCACCATTCCGCTGGCGATCTTCACGCATCGGCCGTGCCGCACTGCAAAGGTCTGAGCGCAAAGCCTCACGCGCCACGCGGCCTTCCGGCCACGCAGCGCGCTAGGGCAAACTATCGCCGGTCTATCCGCGCCTGGCGCAACGAACACACCGGCCTTGTTTCAATGACAGTCTCGAGCCCGGCATTCCGCTGGGCGACCTTCTGCTCGCCACCAGCTTCCTTCCCCCGCGAACGAAGTGTCGAGCGGGGGAAGGTGTTGCAGCGAGGTGTTTGCGTCTTCGCAAACCCGAGCTGCGACGGATGGGGGTTACTTAGAAGCCTTTGGCGCAAGCGCATCCGCACGCCACTGCCGCAACTGGTTGGACGCACCATAGGAGCCGCCCGAACCCGGGGGGTAACCATTGGCGGCATCGGGCTGCGCCATGGTCAGCGTCATGCCGCCACCGCCGCCGCCACCGCCTTCGCCGCCGGCATTGTAGCCGACGCCGCCGGCATTGTAGCCGACGCCGCCGAACCAGCCCTGCTGGTCAACCTCGATGCCGGGGCGCTGATAGCTGTAGGCCCAGCCATCGGGATAGGGGGGATTGGCGTAGTTCGTCGCCATGCCCTGCGGCGCATAGGGCATCGGCGGCGCATACGCGCCATACTCTTCTATGTCGCCGTAAGGCATTGACCTGACCGGGTCTTTTTGTACCAAGCGGTTTGAGAGAAACTGACTTGGAAAGGAACCTGGCTATGCCGAAGAAGCGTTTTAGCGCGGAGCAGATTGTGATTTTGCTGCGCCAGATTGAGGTTTTGATATCGCAGGGCAAGTCTCCG
>CANHNJ010000006.1 GCA_947462105.1 Alphaproteobacteria bacterium | reverse complement strand
TGGTGCTGGGCAGCCGCAACCCCTGGGCCGGGCATGGCTTCACCGTGTTCTTTGCCCTCTTCTCGCTGACGCTGCAGGTGCTGGTGCCCTATCGCCGCTATGCCCGCATCCTGACGGTGCTGACCTTCAGCCTGCTGGCCTATGTCGGGGTGCTGTTCCTGCTGACGCTGGACTGGGCGGCAATAGGCCTGGGCCTGATCGGTGTCGATGCGGCGCTGACCCCGGCGGCGGCCACGGTGATCGTGGCGGTGTTCGGCACCACCATCAGTCCTTATCTTTTCTTCTGGCAGAGCGCGCAGGAGGTCGAGGAGATCGACCATGACGACGCCCAGCACGCTTTGCGCGAGGCGCCGAGCGAGGCGCCCGCCGCGCTGGCCGGCATCCGGCTCGATACCATTGCGGGCATGTTCGTCTCCAACGCCATCGCCGTGGCGATTATGATCGCCACCGCCGCCACGCTGCACCAGGCCGGCGTGACCCACATCGACACCGCGGCGCAGGCGGCGGCGGCGCTGCGGCCCGTGGCGGGTGATTTCGCCTTCGCCCTGTTCGCGCTGGGCATCATCGGCACCGGGCTTCTGGCGGTTCCCGTCCTGGCCGGATCGGTGGCCTATGCCGTGGGCGAGACGCAAGGCTGGCGCACGGGGCTGGACAATACGGCCAGCCAGGCGCGCGGCTTCTATGCCGTGATCGGCGCGGCGATGCTGCTGGGTATCGGCATCGACTTCTCGCCCATCGACCCTTTCCAGGCGCTGTACTGGAGCGCGGTGCTGAACGGCCTGATCGCAGTGCCGATGATGGCGGCGATGATGTTCGTGGCGCGCCACGATTGCATGGGCGCTTTCCGCCCCGGGCCCGTGCTGACGGGATTGGGCTGGCTTTCCACCGCCGTGATGGCGGCGGCGGCCAGCGCCATGATCTGGTTCCTGCTGGTTTGACGCACAGAAAAAGGCCGTGAGATTTCTCCCACGGCCTTTGTCCATTCAGGCGAATTTAGCGGCGGTCGCGATAGGAGCGGCCGCAGCGGCGCTCATACGAACCGCGATCATTGCTCCACACCGGGTCGCCCAGGTTGAGGTCGCAGGGATCGGTGGCCGCACCGACCACGCCACCGGCAACCGCACCGGCCGCCGCGCCCAGACCGGGATTGCCCGCTGCCGCACCGATGATGGCGCCACCCGCCGCGCCGATCAGAGCGCCGCTGGCGGCGCGGTCACCCGGATTGGTGCCGCAACCGGCCACGCAAAGAGCCGCAACGGCGGCGAAAGCCAATAGAATCCTGTTCCCACGCATGGCTGGGTCTCCTGAAAATAAATTTATACCCCGACGCCCCAATAACGTGCGGTGCCGCGAAAGGGTTCCGGAACTTGAGAGATTGGGGCCCCCAGCGACCAGCGAATGGTTCGCAGCAGCACTTGCAACAGCGAATCCATCCTAAGCGATTCAGCGAATCGCGATTGGGGAATTCGTCATGCGCCGCCTTCTGCTTACACTTGCCGCCACGCTGCTACCCCTGCCCGCGCTGGCGACGCCCGGCGACGAGATCCAGGTCTATACCGGCGGCGTCATGCCGGTGGGCGAAGTCGGCCTGACCTGGCACAACAATTTCACCCTGAACGGCGAGAAGACGCCGGACTTTCCCGGCGCGCTGGCCAACCACCATGCCTATGCCTCGGTCACCGAATTCGCGCTCGGCGTCACCGACTGGTTCGAGGCGGGACTGTACCTGCCGCTCTATTCGCACACGCCTGCCGAGGGCCTGCAGTTCGACGGCTTCAAGCTGCGGGCGCTGTTCGTGCAGCCCGGTAACGAGGAAAAAGATTTCTATTACGGCGTGAATTTCGAGTTCAGCTGGAACGAACCCCGCTGGGATGCCCAAACCAACACCGGCGAGATTCGCCCCATCATCGGCTGGCGCTTCGGCGATAGCTGGAGCTTCACCGCCAACCCCATCCTCGACAACACCTACAAGGGCTTTAACCGCCTGACCTTCGCGCCATCGATGCGGCTGGACAAGGCGCTGAACGAGACCTGGACCGTGGCGGTGGAAAGCTATTCGGAGTTTGGCGAGTTGCGCAATTTCCTGCCCGGCGACCAGCAATCGCACCAGCTCTGGGCCGTGGCCGATTATACCGGCGAGCGCGTGTCGGTGGAGTTTGGCGTCGGTGCAGGCCTGACGCCAGCATCGGACCAGTTCGCGATCAAGCTGATGCTGATCAGCGACCTGACCGGCGAGCACGGTCTTTTCCGCGGCCTGTAATTTGCCCGGTCCCAGATTCACACGCGCCGAGGTGATCGCAGCGGCGATTTTCTGGCTTGCCGTGCTCGTGGCCGCCACCTGGTTTTTTCATTGAGCGCGCCCGTTCAGCCTGGGTTCAGGTTGGACGCGCTAGTCAGCTTTACCCACAGCCCGGCCCTCGTTTGCACACGGCATCCGAAAAACGGCGTCATCGGCATGCCATCGCACTGAGGAAACCAGAATGAATCTTGACCATATCGCCGCCGCGCTGCTTGGCACTGCCGCCCTGGTGGCGCCCAACGCCGCCGCCGCCCATGTCTTCCATGCTGACCATGTGCTGGGCACCTCGCTGGACGCCGTCATCGTCTCAGCCAGCCGGGAAATGGCCGAAGTGGCGCTGCAGGTCATGCAATCCGAAATCGCCCGCCTGGACGCGATCCTGAGTGGATGGCGCAGCGACAGCGAGCTGGCGTTGCTGAACACCGCATCGCGCCACCTCGCCTCGCCCGACCTGTTCCAGGTGATCGCAGCCGGTGAAAGCTGGCGCGAAAGCAGCGGCGGCGCCTTCAGCCTGCGACTGGGTACGCTTCTGGCGGCACCGCCCCCGGCGCGTGCAGGCCTGGCCACCGGCCTGCAGCAGGCAGCTCTCACGCTCGATCCCGAAACGCGCGAAATTCGCCGTCCTGCCGGACTGCAGTTCGCCGTAGACGGCATCGCCAAGGGCTATGTCATCGACCGCGCCGTCGCCGCCGCGCTGCGCCTGCCCGCGATCCAGGGCGTGATGCTCGATATCGGGGGCGACCTATGCTGCCGGGGCGCAGCGCCCAATGGCCTGTCCTGGCAGGTCGGCGTCGCCGATCCGCGCAACCTGGCCGACAATGCACCGCCGCTGGCGATGATCGCCCTCAACAACAGCGCCATGGCAAGCAGCGGCATGGGCGCGCGCGGTCATGCCATTCTCGATCCGGCGACCGGCGAAACGCGCAACGATATCCTGATGGCGACCGCTATGGCGCCGACCGCCGCCGATGCGGATGCGCTTGCCAGCATATTCCATGTGCTTTCCCCGGCGCAGAGCCTGTTGCTGGCCGACAGCCTGCCCGGCGTCGCCGCGCATGTGGTGGATGCCAGCGGCACGGAACATGTCTCGGACGGCTGGGTCCGGTTGGCGCAGAACGGACCGGCGCGCCCGGTGCTGGCCGCGCCCGCCTGGCCGCCAGGCTTCGCGGTGAAAATCGATTATGAGGTTCCCGTGATCACGGGTGGGCGGCGGGCGCGTGTGCCCTATGTCACCATCTGGGTGAGCAACGAGGCCGGCGACGCAGTGCGGACGTTGGCCTATTACGCAGACAAGCAGCGCTTCATGCGCGAAAATTATGTTTTCTGGGAGCAGATCGGCGGCGCAAATCCAGCGCTGGTGGCGTCCGTGACGCGGCCCACGCGGCCGCCGGGCGCCTATTCCCTCACCTGGGACGGGCACGACGATTCCGGAAAGCCTGTGCCGCAGGGACGCTACACGGTGAATATCGAGGCGTCGCGCGAGCATGGCGGCCACAACATCGAGCGGATTGAAATTCAGCTTGGCACCAATCCCGCCACGGCTTCCGCGCCGGCGCAGGCGGAAATCGGCGCCGCCAAGGTGACCTACGGCAAATAGCGATGTCGCAATCCAGTCCGCTGCTGCCCCGGCGCCGTTCGGCCACCGCCATCGCCTTCTATACCCAGTGCCGCAACTGGCATGGCTATCTGTCGGCCTTTGCCTTCCTGGCCCTGATCTTCTTCAGCGCAACCGGCATCCTGCTCAACCATCCCGAATGGCTGGGCGACGCGGAGCCGGAGGCGGCCAGCGTCACCGCCACACTGCCCGTTGCCGCGCTGCAGGCGGCAGGTGCCAGCGCCGACCCCGGCGCGGCACTGGGATTGCTGGCCGCCGGGCGGATGAAGCTGCTGGGAGCATACAGCAGCGCCGATATCAGCACGGGCGAAGCCTTTCTGCGCTTTGAAAGCGTCAAGGGATCATCCGATATCACCATCGACCTGAAGACCGGCGCGGCGCACGGCAAGGTCCGGCAAGCCGATCTCCTCACGGTGATCGACGACCTGCATCGCGGCAAGAATGTCGGCCGGGTCTGGAGCGCCGTGATCGATGCCTCGGGAGCACTGGTGCTGGTGTTGTCCCTGTTGGGATACGTCCTGTTCTTCACCATGCGTTTCAAGCTGCGCACAGGCCTGGTGCTGACCGGTGTGAGCCTGGCCGCGATGGCCGTCATATTCCTGCTATTCGTGCCTTAAGCGGCAAGCAATCCCGCCGTATACGGAAGGATTGCGGAACATTCTGCTGCAGTAGCGAGCGTCTTCTCGCACTTGCCCCCTGCGTTATCGGATTTGTATCTTTTTGTCGCGATGCTTCGCGCATTGCGCTGCAGGGGGGAACTGCCGATGGCAAGCATCAATGACTTTCCGGATACCAGACCCGAAAAGCTGACCGGCGAAGAACGCCGCGCGCTGCTGCTGTGCGCCGGTGGCGTTGGCGGCGCCTTCGGGCTGGTGGTCTTCCTCAGCCGCTACCTCTACCTGCTGGGCTGACGTCTACCCTGCAGGCGTGTTGAGATAGATCTCGCCGCCGGTCTGCTTGAACTCTTCCGACTTCTTCGCCATCGCGGCACGGATTTCGGCCGAGGACAGCGTGTCATTGGTGCCCTTCGCCGCGTCGCGCACTTCCTGCGAAATCTTCATCGAGCAGAATTTCGGCCCGCACATGGAGCAGAAATGCGCCACCTTGGCGCCGTCTGCCGGCAGCGTTTCGTCGTGGTAGAGCTGCGCCGTTTCCGGATCGAGCGCCAGGGCGAACTGGTCGCGCCAGCGGAATTCAAACCGCGCCTTTGACATGGCGTCGTCCCAGATGCGCGCCGCCGGATGGCCCTTGGCCAGGTCGGCGGCATGGGCGGCGATGCGATAGGCGATCACGCCCGCCTTGACGTCGTCGCGATCCGGCAGGCCCAGATGCTCCTTGGGCGTGACATAGCAGAGCATCGCGGTGCCGAACCAGCCGATCATCGCCGCGCCAATCGCGCTGGTGATGTGGTCATAGCCGGGCGCGACATCGGTGGTCAGCGGCCCCAGCGTGTAGAACGGGGCCTCGTCGCAGGTCTTGAGCTGACGGTCCATATTCTCCTTGATCTTGTGCATCGGCACGTGGCCGGGGCCTTCGATCATCACCTGGACGTCATGGCGCTGCGCGATCTTGTTCAGTTCGCCCAGCGTATCGAGCTCGGCGAACTGGGCCGCGTCGTTGGCGTCGGCGGTGGAACCGGGGCGCAGGCCGTCGCCCAGGCTGAAGGAAACGTCATACTGCTTCAGCAGCTCGCAGATGTCCTCGAAATGGGTGTAGAGGAAATTCTCCTTGTGATGCGCCAGGCACCACTTGGCCAGGATCGAGCCGCCGCGGCTGACGATGCCGGTGACGCGGTCGGCGGTGAGCGGGACATGCGCCAGGCGCACGCCGGCATGGACGGTGAAGTAATCCACGCCCTGCTCGCACTGTTCCACCAGCGTGTCGCGGTAGATTTCCCAGGTCAGGTCTTCGGCGACGCCGCCGACCTTTTCTAGCGCCTGGTAGATGGGCACGGTGCCGATCGGCACCGGGCTGTTGCGGATGATCCATTCGCGGATGGTGTGGATGTGGCGGCCGGTCGAAAGGTCCATCACATTGTCGGCGCCCCAGCGGATCGACCAGACCAGTTTGTCCACTTCCTCGGCCACGCCCGACGTGACAGCGCTGTTGCCGATATTGGCGTTGACCTTGGTGAGGAAGTTGCGGCCGATGATCATCGGCTCGGTTTCGGGATGGTTGATGTTGGAGGGGATGATGGCGCGGCCGCGCGCGATCTCGTCACGGACGAATTCCGGCGTGATCTCGTCGGGGATCGACGCGCCAAAGCTGTTGCCGTCGCGCGCAAAGGGCGAGCGGCCCAGATTCTCGCGGGCGGCGATGAACTTCATTTCCTCGGTGATGATGCCCTGGCGCGCGTAGTAAAGCTGGGTGACGTTGCGGCCCGGCTTGGCGCGCAGCAGCTTGAGGCCGGAACGGTTGAATTGCTGCACCGACAGCTTTTCGCCGGGCTTGAGGCCATCATCTTCGGGCTTGCGGGCGCGGCCCTCATATTCCTCGACATCGCCGCGCGCCAAGATCCAGTCGCGGCGGCGCTGGGCTAGGCCCTTCTCGATATCGATGACGGCGGTTTCGTCCGTGTACGGACCGGATGTGTCGTATAGGCGGACCGGCGGCTCACCGCCCGACAGCTTCACTTCGCGGAAGGGCACGCCATCGACCATCAGCTTGTTCGAGCCGGGCAGCGCACCACGGGTGATCGCCATGGACTTGTCGAGAATGGGCTTGTTCATCGTCTGGACCTCTCCCTACGCCGGCATTACCCGGATCAGGTACGAAGGGACACGCGGGATTGCGATCTCAGGCCGCCCATCTTCCTTAAGAGAGGAGGCCGCCCCTGGGAAGCGCTCTTATACCGCCCTCTCCATCCCCGCCGCAAACTGTTTCAGGCCCTTGGACAATCCGCCGTCTTGCGATCCACAGGCGGAAATTGCAGCATACGGGCGGCAATTTCCGAGATCACCGAACATGTCCGACAGCCTCATTCCCGTGCCGGATGCGTGGCGCGCCCGCGCCTATTGGGACAAGGCGAAGTACGAGGCCGCCTATGCGCAGGCGCTGACCAATCCGGATGCTTTCTGGCTGGGCGAGGCGCAGCGGCTGGACTGGGCCACCCAGCCCACCAAGGCAGGCAACTGGAGCTATGATGCCGACAGGCTGTCGATCAAGTGGTTCGAGGATGGCGCCCTGAACGTTGCCGCCAACTGCGTCGACCGGCATCTGGCGACGCGCGGCGACCAGGTCGCGATCATCTGGGAAGGCGACAACCCGGCCGAGAGCCAGCGCATCACCTATCGCGAACTGCATGAAGCCGTCTGCCACCTGGGCAATGTGCTGAAGGCGCGCGGCGTCAAGAAGGGCGACCGTGTCACCATCTACATGCCGATGATCCCCGAGGCCGCCTATGCCATGCTGGCCTGCGCCCGCATCGGCGCGGTGCATTCGGTGGTTTTCGGCGGCTTTTCGCCAGATTCGCTGGCCGGGCGCATCGTCGATTGCGATTCCCGCATCGTCATCACCGCCGATGAAGGCGTGCGCGGCGGCAAGGCCATTCCGCTCAAGGCCAACACCGACGCGGCGCTGGAAAAGGCCCCCGGCGTCACCGACGTGATCGTGATCCGCCGCACCGGCGGCAAGGTCAGCATGAAGCCCGGCCGCGACTACTGGTACCATGACGAGATGGCGGCGGTCAGCGCCGACTGCCCGGCCGAGCCGATGAACGCGGAAGACCCGCTGTTCATTCTTTACACCTCAGGCTCGACGGGAAAGCCCAAGGGCGTGCTGCATACCAGTGGCGGCTACCTGCTCTATGCCGCCTACACCCATCACTATGTCTTCGATTATCACGAGGGCGACATCTACTGGTGCACCGCCGATGTCGGCTGGGTCACCGGCCACAGCTATATTGTCTATGGCCCGCTGGCCAACGGCGCCACGACGCTGATGTTCGAAGGCGTGCCCAACTATCCGACCGTGTCGCGCTTCTGGGAAGTGATCGACAAGCACAAGGTCAACATCTTCTACACCGCCCCCACCGCCATCCGCGCCCTGATGCGCGATGGCGACGCGCCGGTGAAGAAGACCAGCCGCGCGTCCTTGCGCCTGCTTGGTAGCGTCGGCGAGCCGATCAATCCGGAAGCATGGCTGTGGTATCACCGCGTCGTCGGCGACAGCCGCTGCCCCATCGTTGATACCTGGTGGCAGACCGAGACCGGCGGCGCGCTGATCTCGCCGACGCCGGGCGCGACCGACCTCAAGCCCGGCTCGGCGACAAAGCCCCTGCCCGGCATCGTGCCGGAACTGGTCGATGCCGAGGGCACGGTGCTGGAAGGCGCGGTCAGCGGCAACCTGGTGCTGACGACAAGCTGGCCCGGCCAGATGCGCAGCGTCTATGGCGATCACCAGCGTTTCATCGACACCTATTTCATGACCTACAAGGGCAAGTATTTCACCGGCGATGGCTGCCGCCGCGACGAGGATGGCTATTACTGGATCACCGGCCGGGTCGATGACGTCATTAACGTCTCCGGCCACCGCATGGGCACCGCCGAAGTGGAAAGCGCGCTGGTGCTGCACCCCGCTGTGGCCGAGGCGGCCGTGGTCGGCTTCCCGCACGACATCAAGGGCCAGGGCATCTATGCCTATGTCACGCTGAAGACGGGCGTCACGGCGAGCGATGCGCTGAACACGGAGCTGAAGAAGTTCGTCGGCACCGAGATCGGTCCCATTGCGCGGCCCGACGTGATCCAGTTCGCGCCGGGTCTGCCCAAGACCCGCTCCGGCAAGATCATGCGCCGCATCCTGCGCAAGATCGCGGAAGGCGAACTGGGATCGCTGGGAGATACGTCAACCCTGGCCGACCCTTCGGTGGTGGACGATCTCATCAAGAACGCCGCCAAGAAGTGATCGCGTTTCTCTGGATCCTGGGCGCCATCGGCGTCGCCTGGATGGGCAAGCAGGCGGGGCGCGCGCCGTTCCCGTGGTTCATCGTCGGCATGGTGCTGACGCCGATTGGCGGCAGCGTCGCGCTATACGTGGCCAACCGCACGGGCTGGCTCAGGCCGCGGTAACTATTTTCCGCCGGACATGGCGGCATAGCCGTCCATCGCCATCGCCAGCTCGATGTCCTTCTGGGTGACGCCGCCGGCATCGTGGGTCGCCAGCGTCACATCCACCTTGCTCCAGACATTGGTCCATTCGGGGTGATGATCCAGCTTCGCCGCCAGCAGCGCCGTGCGCGCCATGAAGGCGAAGGCGGCATCGAAGTCGATGAAGGTGAAACGGCGCTGGATCGCCTCGCGGTCCTTGGCCAGCGACCAGTCGGGCAGCCGCTTCAGGGCGGCGCGCAGTTCGTCAATTGCCAACTTCTCAATCGTAAGCTTCGCCATCTTCATCCTCCCAATCGCCGAACCCTTGCAGCGAGTAGCTCTGTTCTAGGCGATAGAGACTGCCATCGCTGGTCAGCCGGCTGGAATAGAGATGGAACGCACCAGCTTCGAATTCGGGGCTGGTATAAAGCGCATGATGCGTCAGCCATTCCACCACCTTGCCGGGTTCGGGATGACGCATACGGGCCAGCGTCAAATGCGGCGTGTATTTGTGCCCGTCCGAAAGCGTGCCGACGCGGCGGATGGCGTTCGCCACCTTGTGCTGCAGATACTCCAGCGCCGGATTGGGCCGCACGCCGGCCCATAGTGCATGGGCTCTGGCGCGCTTGCCTTCGCCGAACTGGCCGACGCCATGCAGTTGCAGCGTGAAGCCGGGCGCATCGATCCCTGCCAGCGCGTCGTCGATCATGGCCATGGCGCTGCCTTCCACTTCGCCGATGAAGGAAAGCGTCAGGTGCAGCTTGTCGCGCTCCTGCCAATGCGCCCCCGGCACGCCCGCCTGTACCGGCAGCAGCGACTGCGCCACAGCGTTGGGCACAGTTAGCGCAACAAAAAGCCGGATCATCGGCTAAGCCGCCCCAGCGGCAGGCGGCCCCGGAACAAGGCCACCACGGCGAAGAAGCCGGTGCCGCCACACAGCAGGGCGCCGAAGAGGCCGAACAGGTCGGCATAGCGGCCCGGCATCATCTGCGTGCCGAAGGCAGCGCCGAACCACGCTCCGCCGCCGGTCACCGCCGCCGCCAGCAGCACCGGCGGCATGGCACGCACGAACGCCTTCTCGATCGCCAGCAGGTCGCGGCTATGGCCATACCAGGTCAGCAGCGCGACATTGATCCACGCACCCAGCGAGGTGCCCAGCGCCAGCCCGGCCAGACCCAGCCCCGCGCTCCACACCAGCGCCACTTTCAGCAGAATGTTGCAGACGATGGCCGTGACGGTGGCGCGCGCGGGCGTGGCGGTGTCGTGCCGCGCATAGAAGGTGGAGGAGACGATCCGCACCATCGCCATCGCGGGCAGGCCAACGCCATAGGCCGCCAGCGCCACGGCGGAAAGGTCGGCGGCGTCGCGGCTGTAGGCGCCCCAGGCGAAGAAGGCGCGCATGATGGTGCCCGGAATGGCGATGAACACTGCGGCGAAAGGCAACGTCAGCAACAGCACCATGACGGCGGAGCGGTTCTGCGCCGCATCCGAGTCCGATTTGCGGCCCTTGGCCAGCAGCGCCGACATTTCCGGCAGCAGCACCGTGCCCAGCGCGATGCCCAAGACGCCCAGCGGCAACTGGTTGATGCGGTCGGCATAATAAAGTGCCGTGCGGCTGCCCTGCGCGAGATACGATGCCAGCCAGGTATCGACCAGCGGCGCCACCACCACGCTGGCCGCGCCAAAAGTCACAAGACCGAAAGCGACAAAGAACTCCTTCACCTGCGGCGTCCAGCGCGGCATGACGATCTTCAGGCCGATGCCACCCTGCCCCGCCGCCCACAGCATGAAGACAAGCTGCAACAGGCCCGCGCCCAGCACACCCAAGACGGCGGCATAGGCCGCGTTGGGAAAATGATCCGCCGCCAGCAGGCAGCCGATGATGGAGACATTGAGGAAGTTCGACCAAGCCGCCGCCGCCCAGAATTTCTGGATGGCGTTCAGCATGGCCGAAAGCTGCACCGCCACCAGCGTCAGGATCAGGTAGGGGAAACTGATGCGCGCCAGCTCCGCCGTCATGGCAAGCTGATCGGCGGTCCAGCCGGGAGCCAGGAAATTCACGATCAGCGGCATTGCCGCCAGCGCCACCACCAGCAGCACGATCTGCGCCGCCATCTGCCAGGAGAAAATCTGGTTGGCGAAGGCCGCCGCCTCGGCCGTTTCGCCCTTGGCATGCAGCGCCGCATAGCGCGGCAGGAAGGCGGGGTTCAGCGTGCCTTCACCGAACACGGCGCGGAAATAGTTGGGGAACAGGAACGCCACGATGAAGGCGTCCGACAGGAAGCCATGCCCCAGCGTCCATGCCATCAGGATGTCGCGCGCGAAACCGGTGATGCGCGACAGGAGCGTGAAGCCGCCGACGGAAAGCAGCTTGCGGTACATTATGTTTTCTTTGCTTTTGAAGTGGGCACCTGCATCACCAACTGCTTCACCAGCGGCAGGATGCGGTTCACGATCACCTTTACGCCAGCAGGATTGGGATGCATGCCGTCATTCTGGTTCAGTTCGCGCTTCATGGCGACGCCGTCCAGGATGAAGGGATAGAACAGCACGCCATAATCCTTGGCCAGCCGCGGATAGATCGAGTCGAAATTCTTCACATATTCGGGGCCGAGGTTGCGCTGCGCGCCCATGCCGGTGAGCAGCACGGGAATCTTCGCCGCCTTCAGCTTCGTCAGGATGCCGCGCAGATTCTTCTCGGTCATTTCCGGCGGCAGCCCGCGCAGCATGTCGTTGGAGCCCAGTTCAAGAATGGCGGCGTTCGGCTTGTCGGCCAGCGCCCAGTCCAGCCGCGACAGGCCGTCGGCGCTGGTGTCGCCGGAAACGCCGGCATTGGTCACCACGGCATTGATTCCCGCTGCCCGCAGCGCGGCCTGAAGCTGGACAGGGAATTCGGTGCCCGGCGGCAGGCCATAGCCCTGGGTCAGGCTGGTGCCCAGGGCGAGAATCTTCACCGGGGCGGCGGGCTTTGGGGCCCCATTGGAATTCTGGGCCAGCGCCGGACACACAAAAGCGACGAGCATCATGCTAAACAGGAGCTGGAAACGCCGCGTCATCATAAGATCGCCCGAATGTCCGTCCTAGAATCGCAAATGCACACTCCCCCGTCCACTTCCGATTTGCCAGCCATCCAGTTGAACGACGTCTCGCTGACGCTGAAAAGCGCCGCCGGGCCGGTCGATATCCTGCTGGGGGTGTCGCTCAGCGTCGGGGCGGGCACCAGCATCGCCCTGGTCGGGCCGTCCGGCTCCGGCAAGTCGTCGCTGCTGATGGTGGCGGCCGGGCTGGAACGGCCCAGCGGCGGTCAGGTCATCGTGGCCGGCACCGACATCACGCGGCTGGGCGAGGATGCCGCCGCCCGCTTCCGCCGTGGCGCGGTGGGCATCGTCTTCCAGTCCTTCCACCTCATCCCCACCATGACGGCGCTGGAAAATGTCGCCGTGCCGCTGGAACTGATGGGCGTGGCCGATGCCTTTGACCGCGCCGAGGCCGAGCTGCGCAATGTCGGCCTGATCAAGCGCATCGAGCATTATCCCGGCCAGTTGTCGGGCGGCGAGCAGCAGCGCGTGGCGCTGGCCCGCGCAATGGCCCCCCACCCGCGCATTCTCTTTGCCGATGAGCCCACCGGCAACCTGGACGGCGCCAACGGCCAGGCCATCGCCGACCTGATCTTCGCGCTGAACCGCGAACGCGGTAGCACGCTTTTCCTCGTCACCCATGAAGAACGGCTGGCGCAACGCTGCGACCGCATCGCCCGCATGGCCGATGGCAAGATCGTTTCCGACACCGCCAAGGGAACGGCGGAACAGGTGGACGCGTGAGCGAATTCCGCCTGGCCCTGACATTCGCGCGCCGCGAACTGCGCGGCGGGTTGAAGGGCTTTCGCGTCTTCTTCCTTTGCCTGTTGCTGGGCGCGGGCGCGATCAGCGGCGTCGAAACGCTGAGTTCGGCCTTCCTTGGCAGCCTGCGCGACCAGGGCCAGACCATTTTGGGCGGCGACGTCTCGCTCAGCACGGTGCACAAGCCGATCAGCGCCAGCGAGCGCAAATTCCTCGATGCGCGCGGTCTGGTTTCGGAATCCGCCACCATGCGGGCCATGGCCTATGCCCTTAAGGACGGCCAGATCGGCGAACGCCAGCTTGTCGAACTGAAGGCGGTGGATGGAGGCTGGCCGCTGTTTGGTGCCGCGAAGCTGGCGCCCGAGCAGACAATTTCCGACGCCATCGCCTGTGAAGAGGATCATGTTTGTGGCGCGGTGGCCGAGCAGGCCTTCATCGACCGGCTGCGTATCCAGCGCGGCGACCTGTTTCGTGTCGGCAACGCCACCTTCCGCCTGATGGGCGCGATGGTGACGGAGCCCGACCGCATCTCCACCGGATTCTCATTGGGGCCGCGCCTGCTGGTGCATACCGCGTCCCTGCCCCGCACCGGCCTGATCACCCCGGAAAGCCTGGTCAACTTCACCTACCGGGTGAAGCTGAACCCGGACCAGACCATCCAGGGTTTCCGCGATGCCGCCGATGCGGTGAGGCCGGACCCGGGCTGGCGCATCCGCGATTCCAGCGACGCCGCGCCGGGCATCCGCCGCTTCGTCGAACAGGTGGCGATGTTCCTGACCCTGATCGGGCTGACGGCGCTGGCCGTGGGCGGCGCGGGCGCAGGGCAAGCCATTCTCGCCTTCCTCGACCGCAAGCGCTTCGACATCGCCATCCTGAAAAGCCTGGGCGCCACGGGCGAGCTCGTTTTCCGCATCTTCGTGGCGCAGGTGATGGGCGTGGCGCTGGCCGCCACCTTGCTGGGCGCGGCGATCGGTACCTCCGTGCCGTTCCTGGTGGTCTGGCGCTATGGCGACAGTCTGCCGGTGCCGCCGGAGTTCGGGCTTTATCCCTCTGCCGTGTTTCTCGCACTCGCCTTTGGCCTGTTGACGGCGCTGGCCTTCGCCATTCCGCCGCTGGGCCGCTCGCGTGGCATCCGCCCGGCCAGCCTGCTGCGCGACATGGTCGCCCCGTCCGAAGGCGGCGAGGAAGATGCCGACGCCGCCAAAGCACGCCAGCGCGACTGGCTGCTGGCCGGTGGCGCAGTGCTCGGCATCGTGGCGCTGGCCCTCATCACCGCGCCGCGCCCTGTCTTTGCGGCGCAATTCCTGGGCGGCGGCATCGCCGTGATCGTGGCGCTGCGGCTGGCCGCCGCCGGTCTGATGCGCGGTCTGAATGCCATTCCGCGCCCTAGGCAGGCCCTGCTGCGGCTGGCGCTGGCCAACCTGGTGCGCCCCGGCGCCGCCACCGGCGGCACCATCACGGCGCTGGGACTGGGCCTGACCCTGCTGGCGACCGTGACGCTGCTGGGTTCGGCGGTGAAGGCGGGAATCCAGGACGAATTGCCCGGCCGCGCCCCCAGCTTCTATTTCGTCGACATCCAGAAATCCGAGGGCGAGGCCTTCGACAAGGTCATCCATGCCTTCTCCAGCCAGAGCGAATATCTACGCACCCCGATGATCCGTGGACGGATCGTTGGCCTGGGCGGCGTCTCCGCTGGCCGCGCCCGCGTCGCCGACAGCGCCCGCTGGGCCCTGAATGGCGATCGCGGCATCACCTATGCGTCTGCACCGCCGCCCGGCAACGAAGTCACCAAGGGCAAATGGTGGGCAAAGGATTATGACGGCACCACGCTCATCTCGCTGGACGAAAGCATCGCCCAGGGTGCGGAGCTGGAGATCGGCGACAAGATGACTCTCAACGTGCTGGGGCGCGAGATCGAAGGCACGATCTACAATCTGCGCAAGGTGAACTTCCAGAACGGGCGGCAGAACTTCGTGCTGATCCTGTCGCCGGGCGTGATCGACAAGGCCCCCCACGCCTTCCTCGCCACCGTGCGGGTCGATCCGGGCCAGGAGAACGCCATGTACCGGGCGATCACCGACCAGTTCCCCTCCGTCTCCACCGTGCGGGTGCGCGATTCCATCGCCCAGCTCGAGGTCTTTATCGGCCAGATCTCGGAAGGCATCAGCGCCGCCAGCCTGCTCACCATCCTGGCGGGCCTGCTGGTGCTGGCGGGCGCGATCACGGCGGGCACCCGGGCGCGGGTCTATGACGCCACCATCCTGAAGGTGCAGGGCGCGACCCGGGCCCGGATCGCGGCGGTCCATGCCATCGAGTTCACCGTGCTAGGGCTGGTCACGGGCGTCATGGCGCTGGTGGCGGGCACGGCAGGCGCCTGGGCGATCTGCCGCTTCATCCTGCATATCGGCTTTGTCTTCGATGTCGGCGCGGCGGCTGCAACCATAGCGGGCGGGGCGGCGGCGGTGCTGCTGTTCGGGCTGCTGGGAGCGGTGGCGGCGCTGGGGGTAAAGCCCGCCGGCATCCTGAGATCGGCTTAACCCTTGTCAAATATAGTCTTTTACCGGTCTTGATACCGCCACAAGTAACGCCGATATAATACAAGTCAAAGGGAGTACCCAAACAATGGCCGACTACGACAACCGGATCGCACGCGGCGCCACCACGGCGACAGCGAGCTATGACGCCGGTCTGCGCGCCCACATGCTGCGCGTCTACAATCTCATGGCCGGTGCGCTGGCGCTGACGGGCGTCACGGCTTACGCCGTTGCCAACACGCCGGTGCTGCTGAACGCCATTTACCAGGTGAACGCGCAGGGCGCGCTCGCCCCCACCATGCTGGGCTGGGTCGTGATGCTGGCGCCGCTGGCGCTGGTGTTCTTTCTGTCGTTCCGCATCCAGCAGATGAGCCAGGCCACCGCCCAGCTCACCTTCTGGGGCTATGCGGCGCTGGTCGGCGCTTCGCTCGCCTCGCTGTTCCTGCTCTACACGGGCGCCAGCATCGCGCTGACCTTCTTCGTCACCGCCGCCACCTTCGGCACGATGTCGCTCTATGGCTTCACCACCAAGCGCGACCTGACGGGCTTCGGCAACTTCCTGTTCATGGGCCTGATCGGCATCCTGATCGCCTCGCTGGCCAACATCTTCTTCCAGTCGGCGATGGTCACCTTCGTGGTGAGCATCCTGGGCGTGCTGATCTTCACCGGCCTGACCGCCTGGGACACCCAGAAGATCAAGCAGACCTATTATGCCATCGGCGGCGACGTTGCCGTGGCGGGCAAGGCCGCGATCATGGGCGCGCTGTCGCTCTATCTCGACTTCCTGAACATCTTCCTCTTCCTGCTGCGCTTCATGGGCGATCGCCGTTAACGGCAGCAGACCTGAAACGCAAAAGGCCCGGTGGAAACACCGGGCCTTTTTTCTTGTCGAAACGACTGACGTTACGTCTTGATGCAGAGCGTCATGCCGTCGCCAATCGTGGTGAGCGCCATATCCACCCGCGTGTCCGCGAAAATCTTCTCGTTCAGCGCCCGCAGCGCCGCCGCCGAGACATTCTGGTCGTCCGGGTCGGCGACCTTGCCCGACAGCAGCATGTTGTCCAGCACGATCAGGCCGCCCGTCTTCACCAGTTTGAGGGCACGCTCGTAATAGGCGTCATAGCCGGGCTTGTCGGCGTCGATGAAGGCGAAGTCGAAAGGCCCCTCGCCCGCCGCGATCATGTCGTCCATCGCGTGCGCCGCCGGGCCGAGGCGCAGATCGATCTTCCCGTCCACGCCCGCCTCCGTCCAGAAGGGCTTGCCGATGTCGGTGAACTCTCGCGAGACGTCCAGCGCCACCAGCTTGCCGCCTTCCGGCAGCGCCAGCGCCACGGCCAGCGCGCTGGTGCCGGTGAACGTGCCGATCTCCAGGCATGTCTTCGCGCCCGTCAGCTTCACCAGCACCTGCAGCGTCGCGGCTTGCTCCGCCGTCACCTGCATGTGACCGTCCGGACGTTCTTCGGTCCTGTCGCGCAGGCGCTTTTGCACCGGAAGTTCCCGCCCGCCGATTCGGGCCAGATAATCAACAACTTGCGGTGTCGGGGCGACCATGCGGCCCATGTCATGAACTTTCTTTTGTTGTGTGCCTAGAAAAGGTCACGATTGAAACATGCGGGGGCCGTTTTCAAGGTCGAGATTGTCACTGTCGGTTGGCGGCGCGGGACGGTTCGGAGAACAAGCCCCCCAGCCCCTATCCGGGACGGCCCAGCGAGCCAACCGACATCTTCCCCAAAACCTATTGCCCGGAATTGCCACCAGAATGGTCTGGCATCAGCTTGCGCACGATGTAGGCGCGCAAACGTGCATCCATCTCGCCGAAAAAACCGCCCACCGCGCCGGTGAGCATCGTCACCAGCACGCCATAGGGAATATAGACTTCGGGGCTGATGCCGGCGAAATGCGCCGCCGTTACGGCAGTCAGGCCGCAGGCGGCGCCCGCCAGGGTGCCGCCTAGCATGGCCGCGCCAAAGCCACGCGCCAGGTCGCGGCCGTAGAGCATGCCCGCCACCGCCGCCACCAGCATGCAGACAAAGAGCAGGCCGGGCCGCGAGCGCGGGTAGTAAGTGCCGCCTATCACCAGGGCCAGCTCGAAGGCGATGCCTATCAGTACCGCCCGGCGAAGGATTTTCAGATCAATCATGGGCTTAAGTTAGCCTCTTCAACGGATAAGTGAACACCCCAACTTGCAGCGATCCCCCGACTTCTCTAGGTAATTTCGCATGAGCGAGGCCGGAATCCAGACGCGGGCGGAAAGCGGGATGCACCTGCGCGACCTCTGGTACATGGCCGCGCTGGCGGCCCCGTTCCGGCCCGGCGTCCTGCAGCGGGTGATGTTGCTGGGCGAACCCATCGCGCTGGGCCGCAACCGCAGCGGCGAGCTTTTTGCCCTGCGCGATATCTGCCCCCATCGCGGCGTGCCGCTGTCGGCGGGCAAGATCAAGGCGGATGACAGTGTCGAGTGCCCCTATCATGGCTGGCGCTTCAAGAAGGACGGCGTCTGCAGCGCCATCCCCTCGCTGGTGGAGGGGCAGGACCTCGATGCCGGCAAGATCAGGGTGCGCACCTATCCGGTGATCGAACAGGACGGGCTGATCTGGGTCTACATGGCGGCGAAGCCAGGGACGACGCCGAAGATGGCGGCACCGAAAGTCCCGATGATCGATGCCAGGATTCGCTGGACCGAGACCCAGACCTTCGCCTGCAACATCGACCATGCCGTGATCGGCCTGATGGACCCGTGCCATGCCGCCTTCGTGCACGACCATTGGTGGTGGAAGACCAGGCCGAAGGTGAAGGAAAAGCATTACGCGCCGCTGGAGCGCGGCTTCACCATGACCCGGCACAAGCCGGTCAAGCCCGCCTATTCCCTGTTGGGAGAAGTCTCCACCGAGATCACCTTCGAACTGCCCTCGACCCGCTTCGAGATCATCGAGGGCGCGCTGTTCGGGCGGCCCTTCAAGGTGGTGGGGCTGACGGTCTGCACCCCGCGCGATGCCCAGACCACCGACACCATCCAGATGTTCTACTGGCCGGGCTGGCTGTTCTTTATCAAGCCGTTTTTCCAGCTCTTGGGGCCGACCTTCATCGCCGACGACCGCAAGATCGTGGAGTTGCAGAAGGAGGGGCTGAAATTCGAACCCAGCCTGATGCTGATCCAGGACGCCGACCAGCCCGCCATCTGGTACCACCGGGTCAAGAAAGCCTGGGCCGAATCGGTCGAAAACGGCACGGAATTCGTCAATCCTGTGCAGGAAAAGCTGCTGCGCTGGCGGTCCTGACCGCCCCGCACTTTTCGGGGTTGCGGCGGCCCGCCGGACCCTCTAGACGGTCCCCTTAACCTACAGTTTGACCGGCCCACAGCGCCCTAACCGGCGCTGGGCCATCGCGCGTGAGCACCGATGCCGAAACGTACAGATATCCATACCGTCCTGATCATCGGCGCCGGGCCCATCGTTATCGGCCAGGCCTGCGAGTTCGACTATTCCGGCGCCCAGGCCTGCAAGGCCCTGCGCGAGGAAGGCTATCGCGTCGTGCTGGTCAATTCGAACCCCGCCACCATCATGACCGACCCCAACATGGCGGACGCGACCTATATCGAGCCGATCACGCCCGAATTCGTCGAGAAGATCATCGCCCGCGAGCGGCCCAACGTGCCCGACGGCATGGTCTTCGCCCTGCTGCCGACCATGGGTGGGCAGACAGCGCTGAACACGGCCCTGTCCTTGCGCAAGATCGGCGCGCTGGAGCGCCACAATGTCGAGCTGATCGGCGCCACCGCCGACGCCATCGACAAGGCTGAGGACCGCGAGCGTTTCAAGCAGGCGATGGCAGCCATCGGGCTGGAGACACCCAAGGGCATCACCCTGAAGGGCTCGCTGCGCCACAAGAAGGATAGCCAGGGCAACCTGCTCTATGACGGCAACAACAATCCCGTCACCGAGCTGGCGCCCGACACGCTGTCCAAGGCGCTGGCGGTGCTCGATGAAGTCGGCCTGCCCACCGTCATCCGCCCCAGCTTCACCATGGGCGGCACCGGCGGCGGCATCGCCTACAACCGCGAGGAATTCTTCGCCATCGTCGAAAGCGGCATGGAAGCCAGCCCGACCAACGAAGTGCTGATCGAAGAATCGGTGCTGGGCTGGAAGGAATTCGAGATGGAGGTGGTGCGCGACAAGGCCGACAACGCCATCATCATCTGCAGCATCGAGAATATCGACGCCATGGGCGTGCATACGGGCGATTCCATCACCATCGCCCCGGCCCTGACCCTGACCGACAAGGAATATCAGCGCATGCGTTCGGCGAGCATCGCCGTGCTGCGCGAGATCGGGGTCGAGACCGGCGGCTCCAACGTGCAGTTCGCCGTCAACCCGAAGGACGGGCGCATGGTGGTGATCGAGATGAACCCGCGGGTGTCGCGTTCTTCGGCTCTGGCGTCCAAGGCCACCGGCTTCCCCATCGCCAAGATCGCCGCCAAGCTGGCGATCGGCTACACGCTGGACGAACTGCAGAACGACATCACCAAGGTGACACCGGCCTCGTTCGAGCCGACCATCGATTACGTCGTCACCAAGATCCCGCGTTTCGCCTTCGAGAAATTCCCCGGCGCCGAGCCGCTCTTGACCACCGCCATGAAGTCGGTCGGCGAAGCGATGGCCATCGGCCGCACCTTCCAGGAATCGCTGCAAAAGGCGCTGCGCAGCCTTGAGACCGGCCTGAGCGGCCTGGACGAGATTGCCTTGTCGGAAGACCATGCCGCGATCCGCGCCGAACTGGCGCGCGCCACGCCCGACCGGCTGCGTGTCGCGGCGCAGGCGATGCGCCACGGCTTTCCCACCGACGAGATCCAGCGCATCACCGGCTATGACCCGTGGTTCCTGGGCGAGATCGAAGGCATCCTTGACGTGGAAGCGCGCGTGCGCAGCGACGGCCTGCCGAAGGACGCCAAGGGTTTCCGTATGCTCAAGAGCATGGGCTTCTCGGACGCGCGGCTGGCGAAGCTGAGCGGCCAGAAGGAAGCGGCGGTGCGTTCCGCCCGCCAGGCGCTGAACGTGCGCCCGGTCTACAAGCGCATCGACACCTGCGCCGCCGAGTTCAAGGCGCTGACGCCCTACATGTATGCCAGCTACGAGATCGGGGCGAACCCTTCTTGCGAAGCCGATCCGTCGGACAAGAAGAAGATCATCATCCTGGGCGGCGGTCCCAACCGCATCGGCCAGGGCATCGAGTTCGACTATTGCTGCTGTCATGCCGCCTATTCGCTGTCGGCGGCGGGCTATGAGACCATCATGGTCAACTGCAATCCCGAAACCGTCTCCACCGATTACGACACCTCCGACCGGCTCTATTTCGAGCCGCTGACGGCGGAAGACGTGCTGGAGATCGTCGCCAAGGAGCAGAGCAAGGGCAGCCTGGCCGGCGTGATCGTGCAGTTTGGCGGCCAGACGCCGCTGAAGCTGGCCAACACGCTGCGCGATGCCGGCGTGCCGATCCTGGGCACCTCGGCTGACGCCATCGACCTGGCCGAGGACCGCAAGCGCTTCCAGGCGCTGCTGAACGAACTGGGCCTGAAGCAGCCCAAGAACGCCACCGCCATGACGGCGGAAGACACCATCAAGGCGGCCAACGCCATCGGCTATCCCGTCATCCTGCGCCCTTCCTATGTGCTGGGCGGGCGCGGCATGGTGGTGGTGTCGAGCGAGAAGGAAACGCAGGAACAGGTCGCGTCCGGCGAGCTCTTCCGCATCTCGGGCGACAACCCGGTGCTGATCGACGGCTTCCTCAACCGCGCCACCGAGGTGGACGTGGATGCGATCTGCGACAAGGACGGCGAGGTCTTCATCGCCGGCATCATGGAACATATCGAGGAAGCGGGCGTACATTCGGGCGACAGCGCCTGTTCACTGCCGCCCTATTCGCTCAAGCCCAATGTCATCGCCGAGATCGAACGCCAGACCATCGCCATGGCCGTGGCGCTGAAGGTGCAGGGCCTGATGAACGTGCAGTTCGCCATCCAGGGCGAGGATATCTATGTGCTGGAAGTCAATCCGCGCGCCAGCCGCACCGTGCCCTTCGTCGCCAAGGCCGTTGGCCTGCCGGTGGCGGCCATCGCATCGCGCGTCATGGCGGGCGAGACGCTGAAGTCGATGAACCTCAAAAAGCCGAACCACGCCTTGAAAGAAGGTGGGCACATCTCGGTCAAGGAAGCGGTGCTGCCGTTCGCGCGCTTCCCCGGCGTCGACACCATCCTGGGACCGGAGATGCGCAGCACCGGCGAAGTCATGGGCATCGACGAGAATTTCGCCCGCGCTTTCGCCAAGAGCCAGATCGGCGCCGGCACCAAGCTGCCGACCGCAGGCGCGGTCTTCATCTCGGTGAAGGATGGCGACAAGGACCTGGTCGAGGCCCCGGCGCGCGAGCTGGTGGGCCTGGGCTTCACCCTGGTCGCCACGCGCGGCACCGCGAAGGTGCTGGAAGAATTGAACCTGCCCGTCACCACCATCAACAAGGTGCGCGAAGGCCGCCCCCATGTCGTGGACGCGATGAAGAATGGCGAGATCCAGTTGATCTTCAACACCACCGACGGGGCGCAGGCGCTGGCCGACAGTTCCTCGATCCGCCGGGCAGCCCTGACCATGAAGGTTCCCTATTACACCACCATGGCGGGGGCGAAGGCGGCGGCGCAGGCGATCACGGCCCTTAAGGGAGGCTCCCTTGAAGTCGCCCCCCTGCAGTCTTACTCTTCCTGAAGCGTAGCCGCGCCAGAATACGAAAAAGCGCGCTTTATCAATGATTTGGCCTTCCCGCATCCGGCGGTCCCGCCGGAGGGAAGGCTTTTTTGCCGATGGATAGACCGATGGAAAAGATTCCGATGACCGCTTCGGGCTTCAGGGGCCTGGAAGAAGAGCTGAACCAGCTCAAGAACGTCGACCGCCATGAGATCATCAAGGCGATTGCCGAAGCGCGCGCGCATGGCGACCTGTCGGAAAATGCCGAGTATCACGCCGCCAAGGAGAAGCAGAGCTTCATCGAAGGCCGCGTCATGGAACTGGAAGACCAGATTGGCCGCGCCGACGTGATCGACATCTCCAAGCTGTCGGGCACCAGCGTCAAGTTCGGCGCCACCGTCACGCTGGTCGATGAAGACACCGACGAAAAGCGCAAGTACCAGATCGTTGGCGACGTTGAATCCGATGCCAAGAAGGGGCGCATCTCGCTCTCCTCCCCCATCGCGCGCGCCCTGATCGGAAAGTCCAAGGGCGACACGGTGGAAGTCGCGGCCCCGGGCGGCGCGCGGTCGTATGAGATTCTGAAAGTCGAATTCGTCTAGGCCACCACGCTACAAATGAAAAAGGCGCCGCCTTCGCGGGCGGCGCCTTTTGCGTTTCAGATCACGCCGGGAATGAAGCGCTTCGTGCGGGCCCGGTACGCCACATATTCGGGGAAGGCCCGGGTCAGCACCCGCTCCTCATACAGGCTGCGGATCACCTGGAAGACGATCACGCCGCCGCCCATCAGCAGCGCCCAGGGCTGCTGATACTGCAGGATCATGCCGAACACGGTGATGATCTCCGCCGCATAGAGCGGATGGCGAATGTAATTGTAGGGACCTTGCGTCACCAGCGTGCGCGCCTCGGGCATGATGGAGAAGGACTTGCCCAGACGCCACAGCACTGCCGCCGACGCGGCGCTGCCGATGCCGGTGAGCAGGAAGGCGGCGGCCTGCAGCGGCAGGCCGAGGGCCGCTACCTGCAACTGCAGCATGCCCACGCCCAGGAAGGTGCCGGTGACGGCGGCGATGCGCGGCAAGGCGCCCTGCACCCGCAGCACCGGCTTGTCGCGGATCACCAGCAGATAGACCGACACCAGGCAGAACAGCGCCGAGAAGAGCAGCGAGAAGAACAGCAGCCAGGACAGGAGGTCTGCCTCGCCCGCCAGCATGCTGTTGCCCAGGACGGCCAGGCGCGGGCGCATGACCACGACATTGTAGGCAAACCAGATGATCAGCGGCAGCGCCGCGAAGAAATCGAACAGCTTGGTTTCGCGCCACGCTTTCAGCTTCGGGTCGGGATCGGATTGCGGCACCAGCGCCCAGGCCAGCAGCCCCAGCCAGACGGGGCCCAGCAGCAGCGATAGCGTGTACAGGGCTTGCGACAGCGTGGCAGGCTGCAGCGGCAACCATCCCAGAAGTTGCAGGACAATGCTTTGAATCCAGGGGCCCACCAGGTTCAGCGCCAGGATCACCCAGAACCGGCGATGACCGCGCATGAAGGCCAGGATCGCGGGCGTGAAGAAAAGAAACGCCACCACGATGACGCCAAGCAGTTGGCCTTCCGGGCTCGGTCCCGACATATCCATTCCCCTTTATTCCGCCCGGCGCGCCAGCAGCGCCACCATTTCGGCGATTTCGATGAAACTCCCATCCGGCGCGATTTCGCGCAAGGCCGCGCGCAGGTCGGCTTCGAACGACGCCGACCGTTCGCCCAGCGCCTGACGGGCGCAGACCGAGGTGGAAAAGGCGCGCCCGACAATGGCGTCCGCCGTGATGGCCGTGCGGGTGGTGACGGACAACCCATCCAGCCGGGTGAAGGCCGAGGCGAAGAGATAGGGTTCATAGCGGCGATGACCACCCGCACTCCGCGTCTTCACATGCGCCGCCTGGGCGCGGCCATACTTGCCGCTGACGCGGCGCAGCGCCGTAAACCAGTTATTCTCTTCGACCAGCGGATGGCCATCGTGCAGCAGCGCCACGCCGCCATCGGGCGTGACGATGCGATCCAGCATCGCCAGCGTCGCGCTGCGGTCCATCCAGTGAAAGGCGCGCCCGATGGTGACAAGCCGGAAGGGGCCATCTGCCGCCGTCAGGTCAGCAGAACCGCCGCGCACGAAGCGAATCGGCAGATCGCCTGCAGCGCTGATTGCCGCCGCCAGCATTTCCGGCTCAGGGTCCATCGCCGTCACCGCCATGCCCATCCGGGCCAGGGGAATCGCCAGGTTGCCGGGACCGCAGCCCAGATCGAGCACCGCATCCCCCGGCTTGAGGCCCGCAAGTGCCGCCAGCCGCGCGATCAGGCGGGCGGGATAATCCAGCCGGTATGCCTGATAGTCCGCGATGGTGCCCTGGAAGCCTGTCATGGGTGCTTTGCTTTGTCTCTCAGTGGCTTATACTGGTTTCTGCCCACAATTCGACAGGTCTCATGGCAAACATTGCGCTGGTTGATGACGATAAAAATATCCTGGCGTCGGTGAGCATGTTGCTGGAGCAGGAAGGCTACCAGATCAGCACCTTCACTGATCCGGCGGCGGCGCTGACCGCGCTGACGGCGGCGGCGCCCGATCTGGCCATTCTCGACATCAAGATGCCGCGCATGGACGGGCTGGAGCTGTTGCGCCGCCTGCGCCAGGCCAATGAAAGCCTGCCGGTGATCTTCCTCACTTCCAAGGACGAAGAGATCGACGAGCTGATGGGCCTGAATGCGGGCGCCGACGATTACATCCGCAAGCCCTTCTCGCAGCGCCTGCTGCTGGAGCGGGTGCGCGCCGTGCTGCGCCGCGCCGAAGGCAAGCCCGCCGGCGGCAGCGCGGAAGCCAAGAAGGAATCGCTGGTGCGCGGCAAGCTGGCGCTCGATCCGCAGCGCCATGAATGCACCTGGGAAGGCAAGCCGGTGCGCCTGACCGTCACCGAGTTCCTGATCCTGCAGGCGCTGGCCCAGCGCCCCGGCTTCGTGAAGAGCCGCGACAGCCTGATGGACGCGGCCTATGACGATCAGGTCTATGTCGATGACCGCACCATCGACAGCCACATCAAGCGCCTGCGCAAGAAGTTCAAGGTCGTAGCCGACGATTTCGACGCCATTGAGACGCTGTATGGCGTGGGCTACCGCTACAAGGAGTAGCTCCCGATTTTCCCGCGCTTCTCCGCGCTGACCTGGCGCATCATCGGCTTCAACGCCCTGGCGCTGATCGTGCTGGCGGGCGGCGTGGTCTTTGTCGAGGCCAGCGGCCGGGGCCTGGTCGAGGAACGCCTCACCGGCATCCAGGAACAGGCCGCCGTGGTGGCCGACACGCTGGCCAACTACGCCACCGATCCGGAAACGCGCCGCCTGCGCCCGCGCCAGGCCGAACTGCTGCTGCCGCCGCTGATCGCACCGACGCGGCTGCGCGCCCGCGTCTATCAGCCGGACGGCCTGCTGGCGGTGGATTCGCGCCAGTTCCTGGCCCGCAACATGGTGCAGCGGGACGAACTGCCGCCGCTCGATACCTTCAGCAAGTTCAAATCCTGGCTGACCCGCGTCTATGACGGCATGATGGGCGTGCGGCCCTTCACCCGGCCCGAATCCTATTATGAAGGCGGCACCAATGGCCGCGTCTATGAAGAGGTCGAAGCCGCGCTCAAGGGCCAGGTCGGCAATGCCGAGCGGGTGGACGAACAGAACAAGCTGGTCCTGTCGGTAGCGATTCCGCTGCAGCAGAAGCCCTTCCGCACCATCTATGGCGTGCTGCTGGTCTCGACCGAAAGCGGCGACATTGATGACATCATCCGGCAGGAACGCCGCCGCCTGTTCGAGGTCGTGCTGGTCGCCTTCGCGGTGATGCTGGCCTCGTCGCTCTATCTGGCCGGCACCATCGGCGAGCCGGTGCGCAAGCTGGCGGCGGCGGCGGACCGGGTGCGTTTTGGCCAGGGTGGGCGCGGCGAGATTCCCAACTTCCCCGAACGCACCGATGAAATCGGCGATCTGGCGGACAGCCTCAAATCCATGACGGCGGGGCTTTATGACCGTATCGACGCCATCGAGAGCTTCGCCGCCGACGTGGCGCACGAATTGAAGAACCCCCTCACCTCGCTTTCCAGCGCCATGGAAATGATGCGCCGCGCCCCTGACGAGGAAAGCCGCACCCGGCTGATGGACATCGCGCGCGGCGACATCAAGCGCATCGACCGCCTGATCACCGACATTTCCGACGCCTCGCGCCTGGACGCCGAACTGGCGCGCGAAGCGCCCGAGCCGGTGGATTTGTCGCGGCTGCTTTCCACCATCCTGGAAATCTACGGCATGACGGAAAATCCGCGTGGCGTGCGCTTCGTGCTGAAGGACGAACTGCCGCCCGGCACCATTATCAAGGGCCGCGACGAGCGGCTGGGCCAGGTCTTCCGCAACCTGATCGACAACGCCATTTCCTTCAGCCCGGACGGCGGCGCGGTCACCATCAGCGCGGTGCCGCACGACCTGGCGGCGCGGGTGACGGTGGAGGATGAAGGGCCGGGCATTCCGCCCGACAATCTGGAATCCATCTTCGAGCGCTTTTACACCGAGCGGCCCGGCGAGACCTTCGGCAAGAATTCGGGCCTTGGCCTGTCGATCGCGCGCCAGATCACCCAGAATACCGGCGGCCGGATCTGGGCGGAGAATGGCAGCGCAGGCGGGGCAAGACTGATCGTGGATCTTCCGGTGCCACGCACATGAGCAAGCATATTCTGGTTCATGGCACCTGCGTCGCGCTGGGCACGAAAGGCGTGCTGCTGCTGGGCAGCAGCGGCAGCGGCAAATCCGACCTTGCGTTGCGCCTCATTCACGACGGCGCGACGCTGGTGGCCGATGACCGCGTCGTGCTGAGTGTAAAGGGGGACAAGCTCGCTGCCAGCGCACCCACCACCATCGCGGGCCTGATCGAGGTGCGGGGCCTGGGGATCATCAAGTTGCCCGCCCGCGCCGCCACGCTGGCGCTGGCGGTACAACTGGGGGATGAAGGCCCGCGCCTGCCCGACGAGGATCGCTGGACGCCGGTAGGCCTAAAAGGCGCGCCCGGCCTGCCTTTATTGCGGCTCGATGGCCGTCACGCCTCCGATCCCGCCAAGATCGCGCTCGCCCTCAAGGCCTTTTCCAAGGGCTTGTTCCGCGACACTTTTGTCACCAAATAACACTGCCGCGACGTAGGGCTTTTGCTACTGTCCGCCGCCTCAGATGGAACTTTCATGATCGGTCTTGTCATCGTCACGCATGGTCGCCTCGCCCAGGAATTCATCGCGGCGGTGGAACACATGGTGGGCCCGCAGACTCACCTGCGCGCCGTCTGCATCGGACCGGAAGATGACATCGAACGGCGCCAGCGCGAGATCGCGGCGGCGGCGAAGTCCGTCGACGTCGGCAACGGCGTCGTCATCGCCACCGACATGTTCGGCGGCACACCCTGCAACCTGGCGCTGACCCTGCTGGAGCGCGGCAAGATCGAAGTGCTGGCGGGCGCCAACCTGCCCTCGCTGATCAAGCTGATCGACATCCGCAACAAGCTGCCGCTGGACCAGGCCGTGAAGGAAGCAATCGATGCGGGCCGCAAATACATGCGCGCCGGCAGCGCGGACCTGGGCAACTAGCCGTGGGCGAGAAATTACGCGCTACCGCCATCATCCAGAACAAGCGCGGCCTGCATGCCCGCGCCAGCGCCAAGATCGTGGAGGCCTCGGCCCGCTTCCAGTCCGAGATCCATGTCATCAAGGACGGCAACGAAGTGCATGGCTGCTCCATCATGGGCCTGATGATGCTCGCCGCTTCCATCGGCACGGAAATCGAGATCACCACCGAAGGGCCGGACGCCGCCGAGGCGATGACGGCGATGCTGGCGCTGGTCGATGCCAAGTTTGGCGAGGAGTAGTTTTTTAATTGAACCCCCATCCGTCGCAACTCGGGTTTGCAAGCAAACACCTCGTTGCGACACCTTCCCCCTTTGGGTGCGCTTCGCGCAAAAGGGGGAAGGAAGCCGGTAGATGCTGCGGGTCGCCCGGCGGCTACGCTGCCGGGCTTGCGCTCACCTTTTCTGCCAGACACGCCGTGATCACTGCCGACAAGGCCAGCGCTCCCGCCATCGTCAGGTAGGAGACGTCGGGCGAGCCGTTCCAGTCGTTGAGGAACTTCACCACATAGGTTCCGGCAAAGCTGCCCAGCGCGCCCATGCTGTTGATAAGCGCCGTCGCGCCGCCCGCCACGTTGCGCGGGAAAGTCTCGCTCAGCCAGGCGAAGAACGGCCCATAGGGCGCATACATGCAGCCGCCCGCCGCCACCAGCAGCGCGAAGCTGAGCCAGAAATTGCTGCCGCCCACCCACCAGGAGGCAACAAAGCAGAATGCGCCCAGCAGCAGCGGCGGCCAGATCGCGATCTTGCGTTTCAGGATGCGGTCGGACAGCGCCGACACCGCCACCATCACCAGCGCCGCCACCGCATAGGGTGCGGCGGAGAGCCAGCCCACCGCCACCAGCCCGCTGCCATAGTTGCGCAGGATCGACGGCAGCCACAGAACAAAGCCATAGAGCCCGGCGCTCCAGCAGAAATATTGCAGCGACAGGGCCACCGCCCGGGGTGAGGTCAGCGCCGCGCGCAGGTTCGGCACCGGCGGTATGCCGCGCTGCTCTTCCGCCAGCGTCGCGGTCAGCGTCGTCTGCTGTGCTGGCGACAACAGCGTGGATTCGGACGGCCGGTCCGCCACCAGCTTCCACCAGACGAACGCCCACAGGATGGCGGGAAGGCCTTCCAGGATGAACATCAGGCGCCAGCCCAGCGCATTGGCGAGATAGCCCGACAGCACCGACATCCAGATCAGCGTCACGGGGTTGCCCAGAATGAGGATGGACGACACCCGCGCCCGCTCTGCGCGCGTGAACCAGCGCGCCAGCAGGATCAGCAGCGCCGGCAGCACCGCGCTTTCCACCACGCCCAGCGCGAAGCGCGCGGCATAGAGATGCGTGATGTCGGAGAGCAGGCCCATCGCGGTGGCCAGCGCGCCCCAGCCGATCAACCCGGCGAAAATCAGCCGCCTGACGCTGTGATTTTGCGCATAGAGCGCGCCCGGCACCTGGAAGAAGAAATAGCCCAGGAAGAACAACGCCCCCAGCAGCGACGAGGCATTGGGCGAAATCGCAAGGTCTTCCGCCATGCCGGCGGCGGCGCCGAAGGAATAATTGGCGCGGTCGAGATAGGCCAGGCTGTAGGTGATGAAGATGACCGGCAGCAGCACCAGCCAGCGTTTGTCGCGCATGTTCCCCACCTGATTTCTTTTTTGGCCGCGCATGTTCGCGGCTCGCTTGCAGGCAATCACGTCGCGCCGGGACAGGCAAACCCCGGGCCTGATCCGGGCAAGGGACTGGAATTGCTGGATTTACGGGAGCGTGCCGCTCCTGCGACATAAGGATATGCGTATTCCTTTATATCCTCCTTGCCCGGTCCCGGAATCCCCTGCTATAGCCGGGCCGCAATTCCCCCGCCCGCCACCAAGCCGGGCCAACTTTAAGGAAATCGTCCCAAATGGCCGAATTCACCGACTACATCGTCAAGGACATCGCCCTGGCCGAATGGGGCCGCAAGGAACTCAACATCGCCGAGATCGAGATGCCCGGCCTGATGGCGACCCGCGAAGAATATGGCGCCAGCCAGCCGCTGAAGGGCGCGCGCATCGCCGGCTCGCTGCACATGACCATCCAGACCGCCGTGCTGATCGAGACGCTGAAGGCGCTGGGCGCCGACATCCGCTGGGTGTCGTGCAACATCTATTCGACCCAGGACCATGCCGCCGCCGCCATCGCCGCCGCCGGCATCCCGGTCTTCGCGATCAAGGGCGAGAGCCTGAAGGATTACTGGGATTACACCGCCAAGCTGTTCGAATGGCATGGCGGCGGCTATCCCAACATGATCCTAGACGATGGCGGCGACGCCACCATGCTGGTCCATCACGGCCTGCGCGCCGAGAAAGGCGACGTGGCGTTCCTGGAAAAGCCGGAGAATGAAGAAGAAGAAGTCTTCTACGCCCTGATCAAGCGCCTCCTGAAGGAAAAGCCCAAGGGCTGGTTCGCCGAGATCGCCGCCAGCATCAAGGGCGTCTCGGAAGAGACCACCACCGGCGTGCATCGCCTCTACCTGATGGAAAAGGAAGGCAAGCTGCTGTTCCCCGCCATCAATGTGAACGACAGCGTCACCAAGTCGAAGTTCGACAACCTTTATGGCTGCAAGGAATCGCTGGTCGACGGCATCCGCCGCGGCACTGACGTGATGATGGCCGGCAAGGTCGCCATGGTCGCCGGCTTCGGTGACGTGGGCAAGGGTTCGGCCGCGTCGCTGCGCAATGCCGGCTGCCGCGTCATGATCTCGGAAATCGACCCGATCTGCGCCCTGCAGGCGGCGATGGAAGGCTATGAAGTCGTCACCATGGAAACCGCGGCGCCGAAGGCCGACATCTTCGTCACCGCCACCGGCAATGTCGACATCATCACCGTCGACCACATGCGGGCCATGAAGGACCGCGCCATCGTCTGCAATATCGGTCATTTCGACAGCGAAATTCAGATCCAGGCGACCAAGAACTACAAGTGGCACAACATCAAGCCGCAGGTGGACGAGATCGAGTTCCCCGACGGCAAGCGCATCATCATGCTGTCGGAAGGCCGCCTGGTGAATTTGGGCAACGCGATGGGCCATCCGTCCTTCGTGATGAGCGCCTCCTTCACCAACCAGACCCTGGCGCAGATCGAGCTGTGGCAGAACACCGGCAAGTACGAGAAGAAGGTCTATGTGCTGCCCAAGGTGCTGGACGAAAAGGTTGCCCGCCTGCATCTGGGCAAGGTCGGCGCCGACCTGACCGTTCTGTCCAAGAAGCAGTCCGATTACATCACCATCCCGCAGGCTGGTCCGTACAAGCCCGATACCTATCGCTACTAAAACTGGCGATGCAAAATGAAAAAGTCCCGGGAAACCGGGGCTTTTTTTTATGGCACGTCGAAAGCTGCGGGTGCTTCGCCGCGCTGATGGCGTTCCCACATTGCGGCGAAGGCATTTTCCAGATGGCGGGTGAACCGCGCGGTGTCGAACAGCGGCGCGGTGGCCCGGCTGGCCTCCAGATTTTCCCGCATTCCGCGCAGCCGCGCCGGATCGCGCGCCAGCGCCAGGGCCAGCGCTTCATAGGCGGCCGGATTTTCCGTGATCAGCTCCGGCAGGTTCATCGCCTGCAACAGGCTGGCGCCAACGCGGCCCGAGAATGCCGTGCCCCGGCAGGTCAGCAGCGGCACGCCCGCCCACAGCGCGTCGCTACCGGTGGTGTGCGCATTGCACGGCAGCGAATCCAGGAAGATGTCGGCCAGTTTCAGCCGCGCCAGATGCTGTTCCAGCGGCATGTGCGACGCGAAGACCAGCCGCTCCGGCGCGATCCCCGCCGCCTGCGCCGCGCGGCGCAAATTCGTCATGGCCTGCGGATTGGTTGCCAGCAGCCACAGCACGCTGCCATCCACCTGTCCCAGCAGCCGCAGCCACAACGCCATCATGTCCGGCACGAATTTGTAGCTGCCGTTGAAACTGCAGAAGACGAAGCCTTCGGCAGGCAGGCCGCAATCCGCGCGTGATGATGCTTGCGCCGCGATGGCGCGCCGGTCGTCATTGGCCTGGTAGCTGCCGGGCAGCCGCACGATCCGCTCGGCATAGTGTTCGTCCTCGCCCGGCGGGATCACCACCGCGTCGGCGATGAGATAGTCCATGCAGGGCGCGCCAAGCGTGCCGGGAAAACCGAGATAATTGACCTGCAGCGGCACGGCGGACAAAGACGCCCATGCGGTGATTGCCGAAATGGCCGTTGAGGTTGACCAGTATGTCGATGCCTTCGGCACGGATGCGCGCGGCGGCATCGGCATCGGGCAGCCCCTTTATATCCACCATGCGCCCGAACGCGGCTTCCAGCCGCCGCCGCATCGGGCTGGCATCGTCAGGGCCATTGTCGAACGCGACCAGCTCGAAGCGCGCGCGGTCATGCGCCTCGTAGACCCCGGCCATCAGGTAGGCGGTGGCCTGGGCGTGGAATTCGCCCGACAGGTAGCCCAGCCGGATCTTGCCGCCCGGGCGGCACGGTGTTGCGGGTGGCGGCGCGATGGCGGGAAACTGTTGGCGCACATAGGTTTCGGCGCAGGTCCGCAGGTCAGCCGGGGATTGTGACAGCACCTGGTAAGCGAAAGGCTCGATCACCCGCCTGCCGCTGCGCACGGCGGCATCGACCTGCGCCTGCAGCGCCTCAAAACCCTGCCAGTCACAGATCAGCATCTTCAGGTGCAGCAGCAGGCCCAGCGCAAAGGGAAAGCCCGTCTCGAGCGCCACCACCCGCTCCAGGTCCCAGACCGCCACCAGCGGGTTGAACTGTTCCAGCCCCGTGACGACGGCGCGGTTGAAGAAGGCGCCGGCATAGCCCGGGCTCAGCGACACGGCCCTGGTGAAACTGGCTACGGCCTCGTCGAACCGCCCCAGATGGCGCAGGACGACGCCCCGGCTGTTCCAGCCGGCGGCAGCCCCCGGCTGACTGGCCAGGCGGCCATCGCATCGGCCAATTCAGCAATTCTTAACGCCTTGAACAGACTCGGGAATTTGTCCACAGGCCGCAAAATATGGCCCCCAGACCTGCATTTCGTTTTTCATAATTTATTAACCACAATACCTATGCGGACCCGAGTCTCGCCGGTATCTTATTGATTCAACAGTGATTCGCCGTCGGGCGGGTGTGTTAACGGGGGCCGTCCCAGAATGGGACACCGCAAGGGACTGGGGTACGCGGGGACGGGGCTGGCGGCAGCCGGACTGATCATGTCTGCACCCCAGCCGGCCCTTGCCGCGATTCCGGACCTGCTCAGCGCCTCCTCCAGCCAGATCGTCGTCCTGTCCGCCCTGGCGGCGGGTGGCGTCGCCCTGGCCATTGCGGCGGGCCTGTGGGCACTGGCGGAACAGCGCATCGCCCGCCGCCTGCGCCGCTCGCTGCGCCTGACGGGTGCGCGCACCAAGGCCGCCGTGGGCGAACGTGACGCCCTGCTGGGCGCGGGCCGCGAGCCGCTGGTGGTGTGGGGCCGTGACGGCGCGGGCCCCTACTCCTATGGCGGCGGCGAACAGCAGTTGCAGTCCTGCCTCAAGGGCCCCGACGCCCTGGCGCTGTCCACCGCCATCGACAGCCTTTCGGATCGCGGCGCCGCGTTCCAGATTCCGGTGAACGACAGCCACGGCCGCAAGCTGATCGCGCGCGGCCGCGCCGTGGGCGGCATGGCAGCGGTGTGGCTGGAAGAGCCGACGGTCAGCGCCGAAGCCGCCGACTACAAGGCCATCCTCAACGCCCTGCCGACGCCGGTCTGGCTGCGCGACAAGGGCCTGGCGCTGACCTGGGGCAATCACGCCTTTCTCAAGGGTGCGGGCGCTTCGGATCTCGACGATCTGCGCATCAACCAGGCGGCGCTGGACAAGAGCGAGCGCGATCTTGCCGCCGGGGCGCGCGGCCAGAACACCATCGTCGAGACCAAGCGCTTCACGGTGGTGAACGGCCAGCGCCGCGCTTTGTCGTTTACCGAGATTCCGCTGGGCGATGCCGGTGTCATCGGCACGGCGGTGGATGTCACCGAACTGGCGTCGGCCGAAGCGCGGTTGCAGACCCATGTCGATGCCCATGCCGACACGCTGGACAAGCTGCAAACCGCCGTGGCGATCTTCAGCAAGGACCAGAAGCTGGCCTTCCACAATAGCGCCTTTGTGCGGCTGTGGGGCCTGCCCGAAAGCTTCCTCGACAAGCATCCCAGCGACAGTGAAATCCTCGACCGCCTGCGCGAAAACCGCAAGCTGCCGGAACAGCGCGACTGGCAGGGCTGGAAGCGCGAGCGGCTGGCGCGCTATGACGCCGGGCGCGGCGCCAATGGCGAGGAGCAGTGGCACCTGCCGCACGGCCAGACCATCCAGGTCATCACCCAGCCGCATCCCTCGGGCGGCCTGACCTATCTCTACGAAGATGTCTCCGAGCGCCTGGCGCTGGAGTCGAGCTACCAGACGGCGCAGAAAGTGCAGTCGGCGACGCTGGATATCCTGAAGGAAGGCGTGGCGGTGTTCGGGCCCGATGGCCGCCTCAAGTTCCACAACAGCGCCTTCAGCAAAGTGTGGGACTTCACCGAGGAAGAACTCAAGCGCGAGCCGCATGTGCGCGAGATCGCTTCGCTGGTCGCCGAACGCTTTGGCGAGGCGGGCGTCTGGGATAAGCTGACCAGCGGCATCGTGTCCGGCATGGGCCCGAAGCGCGACCTGGGCGAGATCGAGCGCAACGACCGCACCATCCTGGCGGTGGCGCAGTCGCCGCTGCCCGACGGCGCCAGCCTGATCACCTTCACTGATGTCACCGACCGCTTCCGCATCGAGCAGGCGCTGCGCGACCGGGGCGACGCGCTGGAGGCCGCCGACCGGCTCAAGAGCGACTTCATCAAGCATGTCAGTTACGAGCTGCGCACGCCGCTCAACACCATCCTGGGTTTCTCCGAGCACCTGGCGACGGGCACGCCGGGCGCGCTCAACGACCAGCAGCGCGAATATGTCGATGCCATCGTGTCGGGCTCCAACACGCTCAAGAGCCTGGTGAACGACATTCTAGACCTGGCGCTGGTGGAATCGGGCGCGCTGCGGCTGGAGCTGGAGCGCATCGACCTGTTCGAGGTGCTGGAAGACGTCGCCTCCCACGCTCGCGAATGGGGCGGCAAGCTGGGGCTGACCTTGACCGTGGTGGTGGACGAGGATGCCGGTCCGTTCCTGGCCGATGCGCGCCGCCTGCGCCAGATCGTCTTCAACCTGCTTTCCAACGCCTTCAAGTTCACCCCGCGCGGCGGCGACGTGACGCTGACGGGCCGCATCGTCGGCGAGGATGTGCAGATCACGGTGGAAGACAATGGCCCCGGCATGGCGCCGGATGTGAAGGCCACGGCGTTCGAGCGCTTCTCGGCCAAGAGCCGCGCCGGTGCGCGCGCCGGTGCGGGCCTGGGGCTGGCGCTGGTCAACCGCTTCCTGGAACTGCATGACGGCTGGGTCGAGATCGAGGATGGCGCCAGCGGCGGCACCGTCGTGCGCTGCCACCTGCCGCGCCGCATTCAGCCGGGCGACGAGCCGCCGACGCAGAGCGAAGATCGCAAGACAGCGTATCTTTGACACTTGGCTTTTGGCCGCTGGACGTCGTCGCGTTCTTACGCTGCCGCTAAGAACTCGCTCATGGACGTCATGTCCACATCGCTCGGCGCTCCTAGCCAGCAACCAAAAGCCTGCGCGTCAGTAGCGGTTACTGCTGGCTCTTGGGCACGCGCATGACGATGCCGTCCAGCGCTTCGGTCATGGTGATCTGGCACGACAGCCGCGAGTTCGATTTCACGCCGGGCGCGAAATCCAGCATCGCCTCTTCCGTGTCTTTCTTGGCCGGCAGTTTCGCCAGCCAGTCGGGCTCGATGTAAACGTGACAGGTGGCGCAGGCGCAGGCGCCGCCGCAATCGGCGTCGATGCCCGGCACCAGATGCTTGACCGCGCCTTCCATCAGCGACCAGCCTTCGGGCACCGCAATGGCATGGGCAATGCTATTGTCTGCGATGAAGGTGGCCTTGAAGGCGCGCTTCATCTCGCTCAGGCCCCGATCTGCTTCATGGGTATGGCGGTGTCGGCCAATGTCGCCGCCGCCACGGCGCGGCCTTCGGCGATCAGCTTCTTGCCGATCATGTAATCCTGCGGTGCGTTCACCACTTCCACCGCCGCGACCTTGCCGTCGCGCAGATGGAAGACCGAGAATTTGCGCGCAGCGGGATCACCGCGCAGCACCAGCGTATCGGTGGGGCGCGCCAGACCGGCGATCTGCAGCTTGAGGTCATACTGGTCGGACCAGAACCACGGCACTTCGCTATAGTCCTTCGGCTTGCCGGTCATGGCCAGCGCGGCATGCTTGGCCTGGTCGATGGCGTTCTGCACACACTCCAGCCGCAATTCGAGACCCTCGCGGCCATAATGGCGGGTGCAGTCGCCCGCCGCGAAGATGGCGGGATCCGATGTCATGGCGTTGCGGTCCACCACGATGCCGTCGGTGGCGGCCAAGCCCGCCTCGCGGGCCAGTTCGTCATTGGCGATGACGCCGATGCCGACCAGCACCAGATCAACATCATAGGATTTTCCGCCCGCCAGGATACGTTCGACCTTGCAGTTGCCTTCAAAGCCTTCGACGCCGGTGTTGAGCTTGAGGTTGACGCCCGCCTTCAGATGTTCGGCCATGAAGAAGGCGGAGAGCGAGGGCGAGACGGCGCGGGCCATCACCCGGTCCATCGCCTCGAACACCGTCACGTCCAGGCCGCGCTTGGCGCCGACGGCCGCGACTTCCAGACCGATATAGCCCGCGCCGACAATGGCAATGCGCGCCCCCGGCAGGAATGCGGCCTGCAGCGCATCCACATCAGCGATGCTCTTGAGATAGAAGATGTTGTCCAGGTCGGCGCCGGGGCAGCGCAGCTTGCGCACCCGCGCGCCGGTGGTCAGCAACAGCTTGCCGTAAGGCAGCTTGCGGCCGTCAGTCAGTTCGACCGTCTTGGCCGCGCGGTCGATCGCCCTGGCGGTGGTGTTCAGCAACAGCGTGACGCCCGCCTCGCCATAATAGGCACCCGCTTTCAGGAACAGGCGCGGCCGTTCCAACTGGCCCAGCAGGTAGGCCTTGGACAGTGGCGGGCGCTGGTAGGGCGGATAGGCTTCCTCGCCCACCAGGGTGATGGGGCCGGTGAAGCCTTCGGCGCGCAGCGACTGGATGGCCTGGATGGCGGCCTGGCCGGCGCCGATGATGACGATATTTTCGGACATTTCCGCATGGCTGTGGATTGCGAGGGCGGCGGTAGCATGGCCCGGCACGGCATTGCAAATAGGGCTTTTCCCTATCCGCCAACGCACGTTAGAACAGGCGGCGATGGCCCAAATTTCCGATGTCTTCCGCGCCGAACTGACGTTGCCCGATCTTGCCGCCACGGCCCTGCTGGCGGGGCGGATCGCGTCCAGGCTGAAGGCGGGCGACGCTGTGGCGCTGTGGGGCGATCTGGGTGCAGGCAAGACCACGCTGGCGCGCGACATCCTGCGCAGCCTGGGCGTGACCGAGGATGTGCCCAGTCCCAGCTTTACCATCGTTCAAACCTATGACACGCCGGGCCTGATCGTGGCGCATTACGATCTCTATCGTCTCAAATCCGCGCGCGAGCTGTTCGAGCTGGGCTTTGCCGAAGCGCTGGAGGATGGCGCGGCGCTGGTGGAATGGCCGGACCGCGCTCCGGAACATCTGCCGGACACAACCCTGCATCTGCGGCTGCGCATCGCGGATGATGGCCGCGCCGTGAAGATCACCGGGCCGCAACGCTGGGCGGATATTGCCGCATGACACGCGAAGAACAGATGTGCGATTTCCTGGCCGCGTCGGGCTGGGGCGATGCGGTGGTGACGCCCATTCCCGGCGACGCCTCGACACGCAGCTATGCGCGTTTGCGCGATGGCGCGCGGCAGGCGCTATTGATGAACCAGCCACAGGGCGCCGAAACGCCGGTGGCGCCGCCGGGCGCCAGCGCTGATGAACGCCGCGCCCTGGGCTACAACGCCGTGGCGCGGCTGGCGGGCGCCGATATCGGCCGCTTCGCTGCCGTGGCGCAGCACCTGCGCGATGTGGGCCTGTCTGCGCCGCACATCGCGGCCTGCGATCCTGTGACCGGTTTCATGGTTCTGGAAGACCTGGGCGACGGGTTGTTCGCCGATGTCGTGGCGGGCGGCGGCGATGAACGCGCACTGTATCTGAACGCGATGGAAGTGCTGGCGAAGCTGCATGCGCAAGCCGCACCCGCTTTTTTGCCCCCTCCGGCCTTCGCTGGCGCGCGCGCAGGGGAGGAAAAGACCAACCCGCCGCTCTTCGCCTATGACGAGACGGCGCTGCTGGCGGAAGCCGACCTGCTGACCGAATGGTATTTTCCCCATGCGCTGGGGCGCGCGGCTACGGCGGATGAAGTGGCCGAGCATCGCGCCCTGTGGCGCGCGGTGCTGGCGCCCGTGCTGGCCGCGCCACGCGTCTTCGTGCATCGCGATTACCATGCGCAGAATTTACTCTGGCTGCCGCAGCGTTCGGGCGCGGGCCGCACTGGCCTGATCGATTTCCAGGACGCGGTGGCGGGAAGCCGCGCCTACGACCTGGTTTCGCTGCTGGAAGATGCCCGCCGCGATGTCGATCCCGCCGTGGCGCAAGCCGCCGTGGCGCATTATCTCGATAGGATGACAAGGCAGGGCACGCCGGTCGATGAGGCCAGCTTCCGCGCCGAGATGGCGGCCATCGCCGCCCAGCGCAACGCCAAGATCGTGGGCATTTTCGCCCGCCTGTCCCGGCGCGACGGCAAGCCGCGCTATCTTGGCCTGTTGCCGCGCGTCTGGGGCCATCTGGCGGGCGACCTCGCCCATCCGTCGCTCGCGCCCCTGCGGGCATGGTATGATCGGACGATTCCACCAGAGATCCGGCAGTGAGCGTCAGGAAAGCGATGATCATGGCGGCGGGGCTTGGCACCCGCATGCGCCCTCTCACCAACGACCGGCCCAAGCCGCTGGTGCCGGTGGCAGGCAAGGCGTTGATCGATCACGACCTGGACAAGCTGGTGGCGGCGGGCGTCACCACCGCCGTGGTCAATCTGCACTACAAGGCCGATATGCTGCGCGCCCATCTGGCCAAGCGCCGCGATATCGAGATCGTCTATTCCGACGAAAGCACCGAATTGCTGGGCACCGGCGGCGGCATCGTCAAGGCGCTGCACCAGTTCGGCGATGAGCCTTTCTTCGTGCTCAATTCGGATTCCATCTGGGTGGAAGGCATCGCGCCCGCCCTCACCCGCATGATCGAGACCTGGGACGCAGCCAGCATGGACGGGCTGCTGCTGATGGCCACGATGGTGACCGCGATGGGCTATGAAGGCCGTGGCGATTTCGTGATGGATGCGCAGGGCCATGTCAGCCGCCCGCCCGGCGAACATGCGACCACGCCCTTTGCCTATCCTGGGGTGCAGATCGTGCATCCGCGCCTGTTCCAGGATGCGCCGGCCGGAGAATTTTCCACCAACATCCTGTGGGACCGCGCCATCGCGGCCAAGCGCCTGTTCGGCACGCGGCTGGATGGCGTCTGGATCCATGTCGGCACGCCACAGGCGCGCGACGAAGCCGAGGCCTATCTCGCCAAGCTGCCCCATTGAGCGGGCCAGACGTGAGCGGGACTTCGCCGAAGGTCTTCACCATCGGCGCCAGTGCGCCTTTCGCCGCCACGCTGGCGCGGGGCCTGGCCGAACGGCTTAAAAGTGCGCCTCTCGCTCACGCGAACGGCGTGGGTACCGATCCGCTGGCGCTCAGCGGCGTCACCATCTACCTGCCCACCCGCCGCGCCGCGCGCGGTTTTGGTGATGCCTTCGCCAGGGAACTGGGCGGCGCGGCGCTGCTGCCGCAATTCCGGGCGCTGGGCGATGCCGATGACGAGGACCTGCTGTTCGATGCGCCGGGTGATGTCGAACTGACGCCGGCGCTTGATCCGCTGCGGCGGCAATTGCTGCTGGCGCATCTGGTGCGGCGCTGGCATGCCCAGGCGCGCGGCCCCATCGGGTTTGCTCAGGCGGCGGCACTGGCGGCGCAACTGGCGCTGGTGATGGACGAGTTCGAGCGCCAGGGCGCTGACCCTTCGCGGCTTGCCGCGCTGGCGCCCTTGCCGCTGGCGGCGCACTGGCAGGATGTCGGCGGTTTTCTCGACTGGCTTTACCAGCAATGGCCCGCGATCCTGGCCGCTGAGGGCCGCCTGGACGTGGCGGCGCATCGCAATGCGGGGCTGCGGGCGCTGGCACAAGGGCTGGCCGCCGCGCCGCCATCCGGGCTGGTGATCGCGGCAGGTTCCACCGGCTCGATGCCGGCCACCGCCGAACTGCTGAAAGTGATCGCCTGCCTGCCCAATGGCGCGGTGATACTGCCGGGGCTGGATCGCCAGCTTGACGATGCCAGTTGGGAGACGCTCGACCCCGGTCATCCGCAATATGGCATCAAGCAGTTGCTGGATCGCATCGGCGCGGCGCGGCGCGACGTTATTGATTGGGCTGCGGCTTCGCCAAATCCCGCGCGCGAACACCTGCTGAGCGAAACCTTGCGCCCCGCCCCCACCACCGATGCGTGGCGGGCACTGGTGGTGGGCGGTGGCGGCGACCTCAAGCAAGGCAGCAAGGGATTGTCCGTCATCGCGGCCAACGATCCGGCGGGTGAAGCACTGACCATCGCGCTGGCGCTGCGCCATGCGCTGGAGAGTCCAGGCCGGCGCGCCGCGCTGGTGACGCCGGATCGCGGCCTGGCGCGCCGTGTCGCGGCGGAACTGCGGCGCTGGGACATCGCCATCGACGACAGCGCCGGCCGCCCCCTCGCCCATACCAGCGCGGGCGCGTTCCTCTGCCTTGTCGCCGAAGCCGCCGAGGCGCGCTTTGCGCCGGTGCCGCTGCTGGCGCTGCTGAAGCATCCCTTTGCGCGGCGCGGCCACGGCCCGGCGGAATTCCGCGCCCATGCCCGCGCGCTCGACCTGGCGCTGCGCGGACCGCGCCCCGATCCGGGCCTGGCCGGCATCACGATGGTGATGCAGGATGCCGCGCTGAAAGACTGGTGGCGCGGCATTGCGGACATCCTCGCACCACTGGAGGCGTTGTTCGGCGGCGGCGACACGGCACTGGCCGATCTTCTTGCTGCGCATCTGGCGGCGGCAGAAGCACTGGCTTGCGATGATGCGAAAAACTGCCTGCTATGGGCGAACAGCGATGGCGAGACCGCGCAGGCCTTCACGGCGCAGTTGCAGGACGCCGCACAAGAGCTGCCCGCCATCGAGCCGTCATCCTATGCGCCTTTGTTCCGGCGCCTGGCGCTGGGCCAGCCGGTGCGCCGCAGCTTCGGACAGCAGGCGCGCCTTTCCATCCTGGGCCCACTGGAAGCGCGGCTGCAAAGCTTTGACCTCACCATTCTGGGCGGCCTGAACGAGAATGGCTGGCCGCGCGGTGCTGCCGCCGATCCCTGGTTCTCGCGCCCGATGCGCGCAACCCTGGGGCTGGAACAGCCGGAGCGCGCCATCGGCCTGTCGGCGCACGACTTCGCCATGCTGGCCGCCGGGCCAGAGGTGCTGCTGACCCGCGCCGCCAAGACTGACGGTGCGCCCACCGTGCCGTCGCGCTGGCTGCAGCGGCTGGAGCAATTGCTGATCGGCCTGCATCCCGGGCTCGACAAAAAGGCGCAGGCGCTTGAAGCCATGCTCGCGCCCGCAACCTCCTATGACGCGCTGGCGGCGCGGCTGGCTTCGGCCCCGCCGGGCGAAAAACTGCCGCGCCCCGCCCCAAGGCCGCCGGTCGCGGTACGCCCACGCCGCCTGTCCGTCACCCAGATCGAAGTCTGGCTGCGCGATCCCTATGCCATCTATGCCCGGCATGTGCTGCGGCTGACGCCGCTAAGGCCGCTGGACGAAGCTGTCGGCCCGCTGGAGCGCGGCAACGCCCTGCACAAGGCGCTGGAAATCTTTGTCACCCGCTATCCGGAGACGTTGCCGCCCGACGCCGTGCTGGCGCTGACCCGGATCGCCGACGAAGTCTTTGCCGCGATGGGCATACCCAAGGCGGTGCTGGCGCTGTGGCGGCCGCGTTTGCGTTCCGCCGCCGTCTGGTTCGTCGCCTTCGAGCAGGCACGCCGGGCCGGCATCGCGGAAAGCTGGCTTGAGAAAAAAGGCACGCTCGTCATCAAGACGCAGGGCGAGGACTTCACGCTGGTGGCGCGGGCGGACCGCATCGACCGCCTGCAGGGCGGCGGCGCGGCCGTGCTCGACTACAAGACCGGCGCATTGCCGAAGAAGAAGGACACCGCCACCTTCCTGATGCCGCAACTGGCGCTGGAAGGCGCGATCCTGCAGGCGGGCGGCTTTGATGATGTCCCCGCGCTGGCGGCGGCAGAGCTGCTCTATGTGAAGCTCAGCGGTGGCGGGACGCCGGGCGAAGAACGCCTGCTGGAAGTTTCACCGCGTCTGCCGGACCAGGCTTTGGAAAAACTGAAAGAGCAGATCAACCGTTTCGATCAGGCCAGCACGGCTTATCCGCCACGCCTGATCCCGCGCACGCTCGACAGTGATGGCGACTATGACCATCTCGCCCGGGTCCGCGAATGGGCACCGTCGGGCTGGGAGGCGGAAGAATGAGTTCTTCCGCGCCCGATCCTTCCACCCTGGCGTCCGATCCGTCGCGCTCGGTCTGGGTCGCGGCCCATGCCGGTGCGGGCAAGACCTATACGCTGGCCAACCGCGTGGCGCGGCTGCTGCTGACCGGTACGCCGCCGGAACGCATTCTCTGCCTGACCTTCACCAAGGCGGCGGCGGCGGAGATGCAGGACCGCCTGTTCCGCCAACTGGGCGCTTGGGCGATGCTGGACGACGCGGCCCTGGCAGGCAGGATCGCAGGCATTGGCGGCGCTTCGGGCGATCTGGCCAAGGCGCGCCGCCTGTTCGCGCTGGCGCTGGAAACCCCGGGCGGCCTGAAGGTGCTGACCATTCATGCCTTCTGCCAGGCAGTGCTGTCGCGCTTTCCGCTGGAAGCGGGCATCGCGCCCGCCTTCGAGGTGCTGGACGAACAATCGGCCCGCGCCCTGGCGGCGGCGGCGCGGCAGGCGATGCTGGAACGGGCCGGTGATGGCGATGCGCTGCTGGCCGCAGCCGTCACCCATCTGGTCAGCGAGGCGGGCGAAGCGACGCTGACGGCGCTGCTGGATGCGGGCCTGGCCACCGACCGGCGCAAGCTGGACCGCTTCTTCGCCGCGCTGGGAGAGAACGCGCTGGCCGGAGCGGTCCGCGCCGCGCATGGCGCACCGGACGAACCGGCGGATATTGTCGCGCAGGATTTTTGCGCCACGCTGGCGGCGGACATCCCGCAATTGCGCGAAATCGCAGACTGGCTCGCCAGCGGTGGCAAGACCGACAAGGCGCGCGCCGCATCACTGTCGGCCTTCATCGCGGCGCCGTCCTTTCTCCATCTCGAAGAGCTTTTTCTCACCGGCACGGGCGAGCCGTTCAAGAAAATGGCGACCAAGCCGCTGGTGGATGCGCGCGCTGGCCTGGCGAACATTCTGGACGACCTGCAGCGCCGCTTCTGCGCCGCGCATGACCGCTGGCGCGCCGCCCGCGCCGCCGCGCTGGCAGAGGCCGCACTGGTGCTGCTGCGCGCCGTGCGCCGCGACTATGCCGCCGCCAAGCGGGCGCGGGGCGTGCTGGATTATGACGATTTGATCGCCGCCACCCGCGACCTGCTGGAGAAGCCGGGCGCGGCCGCCTGGGTGCTCTACAAGCTCGATGCCGGTATCGATCATGTGCTGGTGGACGAAGCGCAGGATACCAGCCCGGAGCAGTGGGCGATCCTGCGGAAACTGACCGAGGAGTTCTTCAACGGAGATGGTGCTGCACCCTCTGCAGCGCGCACGCGAACCTTGTTCGCGGTGGGCGACGAGAAGCAGTCCATCTTCAGTTTCCAGGGCGCCGATCCCGCCCAGTTCGCCATCAACCGGCAGCATTTCGCGGCCCTGGCCCAGGGTGCGGGGCTGGATTTCCTCGACCAGCCGCTCACCGTCTCGCGCCGTTCGACCCCGGAAATCCTCGCCTTTGTCGATGCGGTCTTCGCCGATCCGGCGGCGCGCGAGGGCCTGACCAGCGATGACGCGCCGCTGGCGCACCGTGCCCATCGCGAGACCGAGGCCGGCGGAATTGAAGTCTGGCCGGTGCTGTCGCCCGGAGCGCGCGACGATCCCGATCCCTACAAGCCGGTGGATGCGCCCGCCAGCGACAGCCCGGTGGTGGTGCTGGCCGCGAAGATCGCGGCGCGCATCCGGCATTGGCTGGACAGTGGCGCCACCCTGCCCGGTCATGCCGCGCCCATCGCGCCCCGGGACATCATGATCCTGCTGCCGCGGCGCGAACCGTTCGGCGGCGAAGTGATACGCCAGTTGAAGCTGCGCAAGGTGCCGGTGGCCGGTGCCGACCGCGTCGTGCTGACCGAGCAGATCGCCGTCATGGACCTGATGGCGCTGGGCCGCTTTTTGCTGCAGCGGGACGATGATCTCACCCTGGCGGCGCTGCTGCGCTCGCCCCTGTGCGGGCTTTCGGAAGAGGCGCTTTACGCCCTGGCGCAGCCGCGCCCGGACGGATTGTGGAACGCCTTGGTGGCGGCGCAGGGCAAGCCGGATTTTTCTGCCGCCCATGCCTTCCTGTCACAGATGCTGGCGCTGGCCGATTATGCCCCGCCCTTTGAGTTCTATTCCCATGCCCTGTCGGCGCGCGGCGGCCGCGAGAAGCTGCTGGCGCGGCTGGGGGCGGAAGCGGCCGACGCCATCGACGAATTCCTGGCCCTGGCTTTGTCCTATGAGCGTGGCCAGACGCCATCGCTGGAGGGCTTTCTGGACTGGCTCAGCTGCGGCGGCACCGAGATCAAGCGCGACATGGAACGCGGCCGCGACGAGGTGCGGGTGATGACCGTGCACGGCGCCAAGGGGCTTGAAGCCGATATCGTCATCCTGCCCGACACCACCACGCTGCGCGAACCGGGCGCCCGCGAAGGCCACCTGCTCTATCCCGAGGATGGCGTGCTGTTTCCGGTGCCGTCCGCCCGTGCGCCAAGCGCGGTCAAGGTGGCGCAGGATGCTGCGAAGGCCGCCTGGCGGCGGGAGCAGCGCCGTCTTCTGTATGTGGCGCTGACGCGGGCGCGCGACCGGCTGGTGGTGTGCGGCTTCGAGAACCGCCACGGCACCAAGGATGGTTCCTGGTATGCGCTGGCGGCGGGAGCCGCGCGCAAGCTGAACATGCAGCCCGGCGAAGACGGGCTGGGCTTCGGCACGCTGGCGCTGACCACCAGCACAGCACAGGCTGCACCGCAGGCGCAGGCCGCCCTGCCCGGCTGGACCTTGCGGCCCGCGCCGCCGGAACCGGCACGCCCGCGCCTGATACGGCCATCCGATGCGGTGGATGGCGCGCCCGCCTTGTCGCCGCTGGGGCGCGGGGCAGAACGCTTCCGGCGCGGCAATGTCATCCATGCGTTGCTGGCGCGGCTGCCGCAGATCGCGCCATCGCGCCGCGTCGAGGTCGCTTGCCGCTTTGCCCGGGCGCACGGCTTTGCCGATGCCTATGCTGAGGCGCTGGCGGCGGAGACGATTGCCGTGCTCGATCATCCGGATTTCGCCGCCGCCTTCGGACCGCACAGCCGCGCCGAGGCCGGGCTGGTGGCGGAACTGCCGGAGCTGGGTACCACCTCTTCTTCAACAATTGTGCGGGTCAATGGCCGCGTTGACCGGCTGGCCGTCACCGCAACAGAAGTGTTGATCCTGGACTTCAAGACCAACCGCCCGCCGCCATTGGCCGAGGCGCAGGTGTCGCCGGTCACGCTGGGCCAGATGGCGCTCTACCGCGCGGCGGTCGCCAAGGTCTTCCCGGGCCGGCGAATCGTCTGCGGCCTGCTCTTCACGGACGGCCCCCGCCTGCTGCGGCTGAGCGACGCCATCCTGGACCGGCAATGGGCCGATTTGGCGGCCTCTTTGACAGAGTAGAGCGGCCCCCTTTGGGGTCCGGCTTGATCCAGACAGGCTTCATACCTAGATATTGGGTCCAGTTTTGCGAGGAAATACCATGTCCGACACTGTGAAAGTCACCGACGCCTCCTTCCAGGCCGATGTGCTGGATTCCAAGACCCCGGTGCTGGTGGATTTCTGGGCCGAATGGTGTGGCCCGTGCCGCATGATCGCCCCGGCGCTGGATGAACTCAGCACCGAGCTGGGCGGCAAGGTCACCATCGCCAAGATCAACATCGACGAGAACCCGCATGTGCCGACCAAGTATGGCGTGCGCGGCATCCCGACCATGATGATCTTCAGCCAGGGCCAGGTCGCCGCCACCAAGGTGGGGGCGCTGCCGAAGTCCAAGATCAAGGAATGGATCGAAAGCTCGATCTAAACGTCAGCCTGCCTTTGGCGGGCCCTTGAACGGCTTCTTGTTTTTCCCAAAGGGGGGCTTGCCGAAAGGCTTGCCCCCTTTTGGTTTTCCGTGGGGTGGCTTGCCATAGGGCGGCTTGCCGCCTTTTGGCTTTTCATAAGGTAGCTTGCCGTGCGGGTTGTAGGCGGGCTTCGCCGGGGCGCCTTCGCCCTGCAACTGCTGATGCGCCGTGGTCTGCGGCTTTGACGGGGCAGCCTCGTCCGGCGGCGCACGCTCGCCGCGCAGCGGTGACTCGTCACCATGATTGCCGGGCGCCGGGAAGATGCGGACGCCGCCCTTCTGGCGGTTGGCGACCAGGCCGGCAAACTTCTCGGCCACCTCTTGCGAAATCTGGAAGCGGGTCTCGCGGTCATAGACGCGAATGGCGCCGATATCGGCCTTGGTGACGTCGCCCTGGCGGCAGATTTCCGGCAGCAGCCATTTGGGGTCCGCATTGCGCTCGCGGCCCACATTCAGCAGGAACCAGGGGCCATTGGCCTGCACGCCGATGCTGGCCTGGGGGCCCCGCTCCTTGCGCGGGCCCTTGCCAAAATCCATTTCGGCGCGCGGGCCGGCATTGTCGTGGCGCGGCTTGTCATGGCGTGGCTTGTCGTTGCGCGGACCCTCTTCGCGCGGACCCTTGTGGGAACGCGGCGCATGCTGTTCCGGCTCGATCTCTTCGGGCGCGGGCAACTGCGTCTTGTAGAGCTTGACGAAGGCCGAGGCGAGCGCGCGCGCATCATGCGCGGCCAGCAATGCGTCGACCATCGGCACATCTTCTTCCGCCGCCGCTTCGGTCAGCAACGGGTTCTGCAGCAGGCGTTCGGTATCGAGCCTGCGGATTTCTTCGGCCGAAGGCGGATCGCTCCAGGTGAAGGCGACGCGGGCACGGCCCAGCATTTCTTCGGCGCGTCGGCGGCGCGACGGCGGCACCAGCAGGATGCTGACGCCCTTCTTGCCGGCGCGGCCGGTACGGCCGCTGCGGTGCTGCAGCACCTGCGCGTCGTTGGGCAGCTCGGCATGGATCACTAGCGCCAGGCCCGGCAGGTCGATGCCGCGCGCCGCCACGTCGGTGGCGACGCAGACGCGGGCGCGGCCATCGCGCAGCGCCTGCAGCGCATGGTTGCGTTCATGCTGGCTGAGTTCGCCCGACAGCGAGACGGCGGCAAAGCCGCGCTCGGTCAGCATCGCCTCCATGTGCCGGACCGACTGGCGGGTGTTGCAGAACACCAGCGCGCCGGGCGGATCGAGAAAGCGCAACAGATTGACCACGGTGCGCTCGACACCGCTCTGCGGCGTGCGGATAGCGCGGTATTCGATGTCGGCATGGCCGCTGCTGTCGTTGCGGGTGGCGATGCGGAAGGCGTCGGTCTGGTAATTCTGCGCCAGAGTGACGATCGCCTTGGGCAGGGTCGCCGAGAACAGCAGCGTGCGGCGTTCCGCCGGCGTGGTTTCCAGGATGAATTGCAGGTCTTCGCGGAAGCCGAGATCGAGCATCTCGTCGGCTTCATCCAGCACCACGGCGCGCAGGCCCTCGACTTTCAGGGCGCGGCGCTCGAGATGATCGCGCAGGCGGCCCGGCGTGCCGACCACGATATGCGCGCCATTGGAAAGCTGGCGGCGCTCGGCGCCGGGGTCCATGCCGCCAACGCAGGAGACAACGCGCGCGCCGGCGAATTTGTAGAGCCAGTCCAGTTCGCGCTGCACCTGCAGCGCCAGCTCGCGGGTCGGCGCGATGATCAGCGCCAGCGGCGATCCGGCCGAGCCCAGCGTGTCGGCGCCTTCGAGCAGGGTCTCGGCCAGCGCCAGGCCATAAGCGACGGTCTTGCCCGAGCCGGTCTGGGCCGAGACCAGCAGGTCGCGTTCTTGCGCCTCTTCTTCCAGCACCGCCGCCTGGACCGGCGTGGCTTCATTATAGTCGCGCTCGCGCAGGGCGCGGGCGATGGAGGCAGGCAGCGTAGAGAAGGACAAGGTAACCTTTCAGGGCGACTTCAGCGCCGCGCGCGTCTCTGTAACGCAAACCGCCCCCGGACACATCAGGGAAACGGCCAGTCCCGGACATGGCAGCTAGCGGTTTTCCGCCAGAACCCGGCCCGCAAGGTAAAGGGAACCGCAGATCAGGACGCGTGGCGGCGCTTCGCCCCGGTCCATGTGGGTGCGGGCGGCAATCTGCAGCATGGCGTCTTCCAGGTCCTCGCCCGGCGCGGCGTCCAGTCCCGCCTCGCGCGCGGCGTCATACAGCGCGCCCGCGCCCAGGCTGGCTGGTTCGCCGGGAATCTCCACCGTCACGACATGCCGCGCCAGGCCGCGAAAGGCATTGAGGAAGCCCACCGCATCCTTGGTCCGCAGCATGCCGCAGATCAGGTAGAGCGGGCGTTCGCCCCGCTCCTCCAGGTCGGCAATGGCGCGGCTGACGGCGGCGGCGCAGTGGGGATTGTGACCGCCATCGAGCCAGATTTCGGCGCCCTTGGGCGCGGCTTCCACCAGCGGCCCCTGATGCAGGCGCTGCAGCCGCCCCGGCCAGTCCACGGTGGCAAGACCGCGTTCGATGGCGGCGTCATGGCCCCAGCTCTTGCGGGCATGGCGCAGGGCGGCGATGGCGACACCGGCATTCTCGATCTGGTGGCGGCCGATCAGTTTCGGCAGCGGCAGATCGAGCAGGCCGTCGCCATCCTCATAGACCATGCGGCCATGTTCCTGCCGCGCCGCGAAATCCTGGTTGAAGACGAAGGCCGACACGCTAAGCCGGTCGGCGCGCGACAGGATCTCGTTCAGCGCCGCATCGTCTTGTGGCCCCACCACCAGCCGCGAACCCTTCTTGATGATGCCCGCCTTTTCGCGCGCGATGCCGGCCAGGTCGTTGCCGAGGAATTCGAGATGGTCCAGCCCGACCGGCTGGATCACCGTCATGGCCGGGTGTTTGACAACATTGGTGGCGTCGAAGGTGCCGCCCAGCCCGACTTCCAGCACCACCGCATCGGCGGGATGGCGCGCAAAGGACAGGAACATCGCAGCCGCCGTGATCTCGAAGAAGGTGATGGGGGCGCCGTCATTGACGCGCTCCACTTCGATCAGCGTGTCGCAGAGTTCTTCTTCGCCGATCAGGTCGCCCGCCAGCCTGATGCGCTCATGGAAGCGCACCAGATGGGGCGAGATGTGCATGTGCACGCGCAGGCCCTGGGCTTCCAGCATGGCGCGCGAGAAGGCGCAGACGCTGCCCTTGCCGTTGGTGCCCGCGACATGGATGACCGGCGGCAGCCGGTCCTGCGGGTCGCCCAGCGCGGCCAGCAGGCGGCGGATGCGGTCCAGCGCCAGGTCGATTTTCTTGGGATGCAGCGCCAGCAGGCGTTCGAGAATGACGTCGCTGCGCGTTGCGAGCGTCATGGCGCCGTTTTGGCGTGCCCGTTGCCATTGCCGTTTGCCGGCGGCGGCGGCAGCTTCTTGGCCTTGGGGCGCGGCTGCTTCATCAGCAGGTGCAGCACCCGCGATAGCGTCTCGCGCATCTCGTGGCGATGCACCACCATGTCCAGCATGCCGTGCTTGAGCAGATATTCGGCGCGCTGGAAGCCTTCCGGCAGCTTCTCGCGGATGGTCTGGGCGATGACGCGCGCCCCGGCAAAGCCGATCTGCGCCCCGGGCTCGGCGATCTGGATGTCGCCCAGCATGGCATAGGAGGCCGAGACGCCGCCGAAGGTGGGATCGGTCAGCACGATGACATAGGGCAGGCCCGCTTCCTTCAGCAGTTGCACCGCGATGGTCGTGCGCGGCATCTGCATCAGCGACAGCATGCTTTCCTGCATGCGCGCGCCGCCGGACGCGACAAAGAGCAGGAAGGGGCGCTTGTCGGCCACGGCAGCCTCGGCGGCGGCGACGAAGCCCTCGCCCACCGCCATGCCCAGCGAACCGCCCAGGAAATCGAACGCCTGCACCGCGACCATGACCGGCAGGCCGTCAATGGTGCCCTTAGCGGCGCTGAAGGCTTCGGAGCGGCCGGTCTTGGCCTTGGCCGCCTTCATCTCGTCGGCATATTTCTTGTCGGCCTTGAAGGCCAGCGGATCGGCCTTGACGGTGACCGGCGGCAGCTCGGTGAAGCTGTGGGCATCGAAGGTATAGGCGAAACGCTCCGCCGGGCCGATGCGCATGTGATGGCCGCACTTGGTGCAGACATACTGGTTGGCGATCAGGTCGCGGTGAAAGATCATTTCCGCGCAGGACGGGCATTTGCGCCAGAGATTCTCCGGCGTGCTGCTGCCCGGCACGGACTTGCCCGCCATCAGCCCCTTGATCTTAGGGCGAACGAGATTGGTGATCCAGTTCATGCCTGCACCTTAGCAGAAGTTTTTGATTGGCGCGCGACCTTACGCAAAACCGGTCTCCACTTTTGCGGGTCGCGCGGCATGGGTCGCCTGCGCCAGCGAAGTGCAGAGGTCGGTCACGGCCTTGACCACCACTTCCGGATTCTGGCCCAGGGTTTCCGCGATTTTGGTGACGATGGCCGAACCCACCACCACGCCATCGGCCAGCCGGGCGATGGTGGCGGCCTGTTCCGGGGTCTTGATGCCGAAGCCTACTGCCACGGGCAGCGTGGTGGCGGCGCGCACCCGCGCAATGGCGGCGGCAACGTCGGCTTCGGTGAAACTCTTGGTGCCGGTCACGCCCGCCACCGAGACGTAATAGAGATAACCGCTGGCGGCTTCGAGGATGCGCCCCAGGCGCGCCGCGTCCGTGGTCGGGGTGACGAAGCGGACCAGGTCAACGCCCTGCGCCGCCGCCGGCAGGCGCAGCACTTCGTCTTCCTCGATGGGAAGATCGACCGCGATCAGGCCATCGACCCCCGCCGCCGCCACGTCGCGGGCGAACTTGGCGGTGCCATAGGCGTGGATGGGATTGAAATAACCCATCAGCACGATGGGGGTCTTGTTGTCCTTTTTGCGGAATTTCCGCACCAGCTCGATCACCCTGGGCATGGTCGCGCCCGCCGCGATGGCGCGGGTGGACGACATCTGCACCGCCGGGCCGTCGGCCATCGGATCGGAGAAGGGCATGCCCAGCTCGATGATGTCGGCGCCGCAGCCGGGCAGCGCATCGAGAATGGCGGCACAGATCTCCATGTTGGGATCACCCGCGCTGATGAAGGGAATGAAGGCGCTGCGTCCTTCCTTCTTCAGCTCGGCGAATTTCGCGGCCAGACGGCTCACAGCTTGGCTCCCAGCGCATCAGCCACGGAGAAGATGTCCTTGTCGCCGCGGCCCGACAGGCAGATGGCGATTGTCTGGTCGGGGCGCATCTGGCCCGCGACGCGGCCGACATGGGCAATGGCATGCGCCGTTTCCAGCGCCGGGATGATGCCTTCCAGCTTCGACAGCAACTGGAACGCTTCCAGCGCCTGCCTGTCGGTTACCGAGTGATACTTCACCCGGCCATTATCCTTCAGCCAGCTATGCTCGGGGCCGACGCCGGGATAGTCGAGACCCGCCGAGATCGAATGGGCTTCATCGATCTGGCCGTCGCTGTCCTGCAGCAGGTAGGAGCGCGCGCCATGCAGCACGCCGGGCGACCCCTTGGACAGGGTCGCGGCATGACGGGGCGTATCGACGCCGTCGCCCGCCGCTTCGACGCCGTGGATTTCCACATTCGCGTCATCAAGAAAGGGATGGAACATGCCGATGGCGTTGGACCCGCCGCCGACACAGGCGATCACCAGGTCGGGCAGCCGGCCCTCGCGTTCCAGCATCTGGGCGCGGGCTTCCTTGCCGATCACGGTCTGGAAATCGCGCACCATCGCCGGATAGGGATGCGGGCCCGCCGCCGAACCGATGATGTAGAAGGTGTCGGAGACATTGGCGACCCAATCGCGCAGCGCCTCGTTCATCGCGTCTTTCAAGGTGCGCGAGCCAGAGGTGACGGGGCGGACTTCGGCGCCCAGCAGGTGCATGCGGAAGACGTTCGGCTTCTGGCGCTGGGTATCGACCTCGCCCATATAGACGGTGCAGGGATAGCCGAAGCGCGCCGCCACAGTGGCGGTGGCGACGCCATGCTGGCCCGCACCGGTCTCGGCGATGATGCGGGTCTTGCCCATGCGGCGGGCGAGAAGAATTTGCCCAAGGCAATTGTTGATCTTGTGCGCGCCGGTGTGGTTGAGGTCCTCGCGCTTGAGATAGATCTTGGCGCCGCCGAAATGTTTCGTCAGCCGCTCGGCGAAATAGAGCGGGCTCTCGCGGCCGACATAATGCTTCAGGAGGTCATCGAGTTCGGCCTGGAATTCCGGGTCCTTCTTCGAGGCCTCATAAGCGGCTTCCAGTTCGAGGATGAGCGGCATCAGCGTCTCGGCGACGAAGCGGCCGCCATAGGCGCCAAAATGGCCCGTCAGATCGGGGCCGCTGCGGAGGGAATTCGCTATCGTCATGCCTGCACCGGATGCCGCGTGGCGGCGATGAACTGGGAAATGCGTTCGGCGCTCTTCACGCCGGGCGTGCTCTCGACGCCGGAGGAAACATCCACCATCGCGGCGCCCGACAAGGCGATGGCGCGCGCGACATTGTCCACATCCAGGCCGCCGGCTAGGAACCAGGGCTTGTCGAAGCGGCGGCCTTGCAGCAGCGTCCAGTCGAAGGCGTTGCCATGACCACCGGCGCGGTCGGCACCCTTGGGCGGCTTGGCGTCGAACAGCAGCATGTCGGCGACGGCGTCGTAAGGCGCGGCGGCGGCAACGTCCGCCGCGTCCGCGATGGGCAACGCCTTGATCACCGCGCCGAAGCGCACGCGGATATCCTGGGTGCGGGCGACGCTTTCCTTGCCATGCAGCTGCAGATAGTCGGGCCGCACCGCTTCGATGATCGCGGCCAGCAGGGCGTCGTCGGCATCGGCCACCAGGGCGGCAAATTTCAGCTTGCCGCGCAGGGCGCTGGCGATGCTCCAGGCCGCGTCCAGCGACAGGTTGCGCGGAGACGCCGGATGGAAGACCAGCCCGCCGAAATCGGCCCCCGCGCGCACGGCGGCGGCCGCCGCTTCGACGCTGGTCAGGCCACAGATTTTGACGGCAACTTTTTCAGGAAAAGCGGGCATGGAACCGGGTGTATGGGCTCTGGCAACCCCAAAATCAAGCAAACCCGGCTAAACCATTCAGGTCGCTAGGCTTTCGGCAATGGCGCGGGCGGCCTCAGCCGGGTCGGCTGCAGCAGTGATCGGGCGGCCAATCACCAGGATTGAAGCACCCGCATCCCGCGCCGCTTTCGGGTCCATGACGCGGCTCTGGTCGCCCAGCGCCGCTCCGGCCGGCCGGATGCCCGGCACCACCAGCAGGAAGTCGTCGCCCAGCGCGGCCCGGATGGGCGCGATCTCGTGCGCCGAACAGACCACGCCATCCAGGCCGCATTCCTTGGTCAGCGTTGCGAGGCGCAGCACCTGGTCGCGGGCCGGGATCGCCTGCCCCACCGCCGCCAGATCGGCGTCCGACAGGCTGGTGAGCACGGTGACGGCGATCACCCTGGTCTTTGGACTGACCGCCTTGGCCGCATCGTGCGCGGCCTGCATCATCGCCGCGCCGCCACTGGCATGAACGTTGACGATGTGCACGCCCAGCGCGGCGGTGGCGCGCACAGCACCCGCCACGGTGTTGGGAATGTCGTGAAACTTGGTGTCGGCGAAGATCGGCAGGCCGAACTGCTCGAAGGCGCGAATGCCCTGCGGCCCGTTGGCGGCGAGGAATTCCTTGCCCAGCTTCAGGCCGCCAACATGCGGCGCCACGCGCGCGGCGAGGCTGAGGGCGTATGCGAGGTCGGGGGTATCGAGAGCGACGTAGATGGGATTGGCAGCCGGAATCGAAGTCATGGCGCGAGCCGTATCACGGCAGGCTCAGTCCTGTCCGTCGGATTTTCCACCATTGAGGCGTTCCCGCAATTCCTTGCCGGTACGGAAGAAGGGCGCGCGCTTCTGGCCGACCGAGACCGGTTCGCCCGTGCGGGGATTGCGGCCCATGCGGCTGGGACGGACCTTGACCGAAAACGCACCAAAGCCGCGCAGCTCGACGCGATGGCCGGCGGCCAGCGCCTTGCTGATCGAATCCAGCACGGTGGTGACGATGCGTTCCACATCCCGGTGATAGAGGTGCGGATAGCGAGCGGTAAGACGCGCGACCAGTTCGGACTTGATCATGAGTGCCCCACGCCGGTTAAACCCGGCCTGTGGGTAAAGTGTCAGAGCGATTGCAGTGCGTCAACGGGAACCAACTGAAAAGTCAGAATTTTTCGGCCTGTGGTCGCTGATTCCGGCGCAGAAATGCCCCGTTAGCCGCATTTTGGGCGGTCCGGGCCGTCCTGTGGGCCCTAAGCGCCCGCCCGGACTGCCCGATTCGACCTTTGCCGGGCTCGGCCCAGCAAATAAAAAGGCGCGTCCCGGTCATGCGGGACGCGCCTTTTCGCTTTATGCGTGCCGTGCCAGTCAATGCCTAGCCAGGCGGTCGTTACTTTTTCTTCTTGGCCTTCTTCTTCGGGGCCTTCTTGGCGACCTTCTTGGCGGCCTTCTTGGCCTTCTTCACGACGGCCTTCGCAGCCTTCACGACCTTGGCCTTCTTCGCCTTCTTTTTCTTCTTCTTCGGCGCCGCGCCAGGCACCACGGCGGCAACCAGATCGGCGACCGCAGACTTCAGTTCGGTCGCCCGCTTGGCGAGCGCGCCCTTCTTCTTAGCCATGTGAAACAATCCCTCTAGAGTTTTGAATACTTAAATCTAGAGCGATTCTGGAAAATCCGCCAATCGTCCGGCAAGCACGCGACGAAGTTCCACGCGCGATGATCAATCCCGCAGCTTGAACACCACCGCGCGCATATGGGCGCCGGGCTTCAGCACCGTCCAGTGCGGCACGCCGCGCGGCACGGTGAGGTTGGTGCCCGGGGTCAGCGCATATTCCTTGCCGCCGGTGATGGCGGTGCCACGGGTCTCGCCGGGGCCGGTTTCCTTCGGGTTCACCACCGTGCCGCCCACCACCAAGGTGGCCTCGCCTTCGGTGACGATGAAATGGTCGGCCCAGTTGGCATGGACCTCGGGCACGCCCGAGCCATCGCGATAGACCAGCTCCTGCTGGTAGCTGTCCTTGCGGTAGATGAAATAGGTGCCCAGGTGATCGGTCAGGTTGGCGGTCATCCGCGTGTTGGCCTCTGCCCCACCCATGTGCAGCACGCCTTCCGGGTTCTGGAACGGCGTCTGGGCCAGAACTGGCGCGGCCAGCAAACCCGCCGCCAGCAGCGCAAATACGGTCTTCTTCATGAGGCTCCCCCTTGTCTTGTTATGCGGGGAGCCTACGCCCGGCAGACCACAAAGCAAAAGGGCGCGGGATGAACCCGCGCCCTCTTACTTCTGGACTGCCGCGCCCCTCACAAGTGAGGGGCTTGGCGCTCGGCGGACGAAAGGTCCACTGGACCTTTCGTTATTCCGCCTCGCCCTTTTTCGTCTTCTTCTTCAGGGCCGCACCCAGGATGTCGCCAAGGCTGGCGCCCGAGTCGGACGAACCGAACTGCTCGACGGCGTCGCGCTCTTCCGAGATTTCCTTGGCCTTGATCGACAGGCTGACCTTGCGGCTGGCCTTGTCCACCGAGGTGACCAGGGCATCGACCTTGTCGCCCTTGCCGAAACGCTCGGGACGCTGGTCGTTGCGGTCGCGGGCCAGGTCGGCGCGGCGGATGAAGGCGCGAACGCCGCCTTCCAGTTCCACCTCGATGCCACCGTCATTGACCTCGGTCACCGAGCCGGTGACGACCTGGTTCTTGCGCAGGCCACCGCCGGTGGAACCGGCAGACGCCGCCGCGCCAGAGGAACGGGCCGGACCTTCTTCCAGCTGCTTGATGCCGAGGGAGACGCGCTCCTTCTCGATATCGATGTCGAGGATCTTGGCCTTGACGGTCTGACCCTTCTCATAGGCCTTTATGGCGTCTTCGCCGGCTTCGGTCCAGCTCAGGTCGGAGAGATGGACCATGCCGTCGATCTCGCTGTCGATACCGACAAACAGGCCGAACTCGGTGATGGACTTGATCTCGCCCTCGATCACGCTGCCCACCGGATGTTCGGCGGCCACGGCGTTCCACGGGTTTTCCTGGGTCTGCTTGAGGCCGAGGCTGATGCGGCGCTTGTTGGAATCGACTTCCAGCACCTGCACATCGACATCGGTGCCCGGCGCGACCAGCTTGGACGGGGCCAGGTTCTTCTTGACCCAGCTCATCTCGCTGACATGGACCAGGCCTTCGACGCCCGGCTCCAGCTCCACGAAGGCGCCGTAATCGGTGACATTGGTGACCTTGCCGGTGAACTTGGCGCCGACCGGGTACTTGGCCGAAACGCCTTCCCACGGATCGGTCTGGAGCTGCTTCATGCCCAGGCTGATGCGCTGCGTCTCATGGTTGATCTTGATGATCTGCACGGTGACGGTCTGGCCGACGGTCAGGACTTCGGTCGGGTGCGAAACGCGGCGCCAGGCGATGTCGGTGACATGCAGCAGGCCGTCCACGCCGCCCAGATCCACGAAGGCGCCATAGTCGGTGATGTTCTTGACCACGCCTTCGACCACCTGCTTCTCGACCAGGCTGGCGACCAGCGAGGTGCGCTCCTCGGCGCGGCGCTCTTCGAGCACGGCGCGGCGCGAGACGACGATGTTGCCGCGGCGGCGATCCATCTTGAGGATCTGGAACAACTGCGGCTGGTTCATCAGCGGGCCGACATCGCGCATCGGGCGGACGTCAACCTGGCTGCCGGGCAGGAACGCGACGGCGCCGTCGAGATCGACGGTGAAGCCGCCCTTGACGCGGCCGAAGATCACGCCGGTGACGCGGGTCTGGTCGTTGAAGGCGCGTTCCAGCTTGATCCAGCTTTCCTCGCGGCGGGCCTTGTCGCGCGACAGCACGGCTTCGCCCAGCGCATTCTCGACGCGCTCCAGGTAAACTTCGACCGTGTCGCCGACCTTGATGTCGGCGGGCACGCCCGGCATGGCGAATTCCTTGAGGGCGATGCGGCCCTCGGTCTTCAGACCGACATCGACCATGGCAAAATCATTCTCGATCGAGACGATGGTGCCCTTGATGACGGCGCCTTCCTGCGGCGACTGGGTCGTGAAGCTCTGCTCCAGCATCGCGGCGAAATCGTCGCGCGACGGCGTGGAAATGGACGGCGGGTTCTTGAGGACGGTAGCGGCGCGAGCCATGCGGTTTATTTCCTGTACGTGCGTCATGCCGAACGGGCGTCTTCCCAATGAAGATGCCGCTGGACTTCCCTTTTTGAGGGCGATGGGTTTGCAATGAAGTAAGCGGGTTGCCCGAAAGGACGCCGGGCCTCCTTAGCCCCTGTGGCGTTCCTTGAGCGCGCCCTCAACCCTTGGAGAAACCAAGGCCAGAGCGGCCGCGAACGCCGCGTCTATATCCAAATTGGTGGTGTCGAGCAAGGCGGCGTCCTCGGCCCGGCGCAGGGGCGAGATCGGCCGGGTGCGGTCGGCCTCGTCCCGGGCCAGGATTTCGGCCAGCAACAGGGTCTTGTCCCGTTCCAGCCCCATGCCGGCGAGTTCCAGCCAGCGGCGGTGGGCCCGGACTTCCGGGCTGGCCTCGATATAGAGCTTGGCCTGGGCGTGGGGGGCGATGACGGTGCCGATGTCGCGCCCGTCCATCACCGCGCCCAGGCTTTCCCCCGGCGGGCTGGTGAGGAAGCTGATCTGGAAATCATGCAGCGCCGCCCGCACCGCCGCGATAGCCGAGACCCGGGACGCCGCCGTGCCGACTTCCGCCGTGCGGATGGCGGGATCGCCCGCGCGGCTCAAATCGATGGTGGCGGCACCGCAGAGCGCATCGGCCTCGAGGGTGGGGTCGCCGTTCGCCTCCAGCACCGCCAGCGCCGTCAGGCGATAGAGCGCGCCGGAATCCATGTGGGCGAAATGGAAATGCTTCGCCAGCCGCCGCGAGATCGTGCCCTTGCCGGAGGCGGCGGGGCCATCGACGGCAATCACCACGGTCATGCGAGGTCCGCGCCCAAATTCAGCATCAGGCCCTCATATTCGGGGAAGCTGGTGGCGATCATGGTGACATCATCGACGGTGACGGGATTTTGCGCGGCCATGCCCATCGTGAGGAACGCCATCGCGATGCGGTGATCCATGTGGGTGGGCACGGTGCCACCGCCGGGCACGCCATCCTGCCCCATGCCGTGCACCAGCAGGTCGTCACCTGCGATGGTGTGCGGCACGCCGTTCAGCGTCAGCCCCCGCGCCACCGCTTCGAGGCGGTCGCTTTCCTTGACCCGCAATTCCTCCAGCCCGCGCATGGCGGTGGTGCCGGTGGCGAAGGCCGCCGCCACCGCCAGGATGGGATATTCGTCGATCATCGACGGCGCGCGGTCGTGCGGCACCTCGATGCCCTTGAGCTTTGAAGCGCGCACGATGAGATCGCCAATCGCCTCGCCGCCGCTGGTGCGGCGATTGCTGATGGTGATGTCGCCGCCCATCTCGATCAGGGTCTCGATCAGCCCGGCGCGGCGGGGATTGAGCATGATGTTGGGCAGCGTGATTTCCGAGCCCGGGACGATCAGCGCCGCCACCAGCGGGAACGCCGCCGAAGACGGATCGCGCGGCACTTCCACGGCGCAGGCCTTGAGCTGCACCGGACCTGCGATGGCGATGACTTCGCCTGCGCCGTCCGGCGTCACGGTGATGTTCGCGCCGAACCCGGCCAGCATCTTCTCGCTGTGATCGCGGGTCAGCGTGGCCTGCGCGATGCGGCTGGTGCCGGTTGCACCCAGCGCCGCCAGCAGCAGCGCCGATTTCACCTGCGCCGAGGCGGTGGCGACGGTGACATCCGCCGCCGGAATGGTTTTTGCTCCCTGCACCGTCACCGGCATCAGCGCCTTGGCGCCCTGGCCCGCATAGGTCGCGCCAAAGGCCTTGAGCGGGTCCAGCACCCGCGCCATCGGGCGCGAGCGCAGGGAGGCGTCGCCGGTGAAGGTGGCCGAGATGCCCTGCCCGGCCACCGCGCCCATCACCAGCCGCGAGCCGGTGCCCGAATTGCCGAAATCCAGAGGTTCCGCCGGGCTGGCCCACTTGGCCCCCGTCACCCGCCAGGCGCCCGGCCCGTCGCGGGTCACGGTGGCGCCCAGGGCCCGGATCGCCCCGGCGGTGGACTGGACGTCGCCGGACTCCAGCAGGCCGGTAATGCGGGTTTCTCCAGTCGCCAGGCCGCCCAGGATGATGGCCCGCTGGGAAATCGACTTGTCGCCGGGGATCGTGGCCGTGCCCCGCAATGGGCCTTTTTGGCGGGCGCGGCGGGGGCTGGGATCGGGGTTTTGCATGGCGGGGAGATGGACCTTTACAGCGGGGGCAAGCCGTGGCAAACGCGCCCCTCCGAATAACCCCTTCTTTATGGGAACATCACTCTTGGTCAAGGCAGATCTTGGAACCAAACGGGGTTGCCCTGCGTGCAACGCCCGTTTTTACGATCTGGAGAAGCGTCCGATCGAGTGCCCCAAGTGCGGTTTCTCGTACGAGCCGGAAGCGCTGTTCAAGCAGCGCCGCCGCCAGCCCGAGCCCGCCGGTGTCGTTCGCGCCGCCGAAACCGATGACGAGGAAGACGACGAGGACGAAGAAGACGGCGAAGCCGAATCCGAAGAGGACGAGGAAGAAGAAGCCGTCGTCGAAGCGCCCCTGAACGTTGCCGCCACCGGCGAGGACGAAGAGGAAGAAGAGGCCGAAGAGCCCGAGACCGCCGAAGGCATGCAGGTGGTCGAAAGTGACGAAGAAGGCGTCGAGATCGAGGATATCGAAGACGACGAAGACGAGGAAGACAACGATCTTCTCGGCGAAGTCGAAGACGAGGAAGACGATGTCTCGGGCATCATCGATGCCGACATCACCAAGGACGAAGGCTAAGCCTTTACATTGACGTTTTTGTTTGTCGCATTGCCGGACGCAAAACCGTAAGTACACTTTTGCTGGCAATGCTACGTGGGATCGGCTACCAGACCGGTCCCAATTGGTTCGGGGCCATAGCTCAGCTGGGAGAGCGCCTGCATGGCATGCAGGAGGTCAGCGGTTCGATCCCGCTTGGCTCCACCAATTCCCGCCCAACCGGCGGAACTCACCTTTCACCAGAACAGCATGCGGGAATTGGTGGAGCCAAGCGCCCGCAGCGGCGTCAGGCGACGCCTAGCGGCAGCGTAGCGTCGCCGCCCGGACGTCGCAAAGGGGCGCAGGCGGGCCACCACCCCACCCTTGTATCGCTCCCCGCCCCACGCCACTTTCCCATCATGGCCGCCGTCAAGCTCACCCCCCGCCAGTTCGCGCTGATCGCCAAGGCGCTGGCGGAACCGCGCCGGGTCGATATCCTGAAGCAGATCGGCAAGTGCAGCGGCCATGCCGCCTGCAGCGAATTGAACGAAAAACAGAAAGTCACCGCCGCCACCCTCTCCCACCACATCAAGGAGCTGGAGAATGCCGGGCTGGTGGAAATCACGCGCAAAGGCAAATTCCTGAAACTGACCCTCAACCGGCCGGTGCTGGACGCCTATCTGGCGCAACTTTCGCGCATCTAGACCGCTCTTGCCGCCGTTCCGCTCCTTCGCTTATGACGGGGCATGCGGTTTTCCGGAAAACAGGTGGTGGTGACGGGCGCGGCCTCGGGGCTGGGGCTGGCCATCGCGCGCGCCGCCGAAGCCGAAGGCGCTGTCATCATTGCGCTGGACCGCGATGCAGCGCCCTTCGCCCAGGCCCATCGCCTCGACATCGCCGACGAGGACCAGGTCAAGACCGCGCTGTCCGGCCTGAGCCGCATCGACGCGGTGGTGAACAGCGCCGGTATTGCCCTGCGCACAGCCGTCGCCGATACCGACATGGCCGAATATGACCGGGTGATGGCGGTCAATCTGCGCGGCAGCTTCCTGGCTTCCAAATACGCCCTGCCCAAGATGGGTGCGCATGGCGGCGCCATCCTGCACATCGCCTCGGTGGTCGGCACCACCGGCACGCGCAATCGCGCCGCCTACAGCGCCAGCAAGGGCGCGATCATCGCCCTGACCCGCAACATGGCGCTGGATTATGCGGCGCAGAATATCCGTGTGAACTGCCTCTGCCCCGGCTTTGTCGAAACGCCGCTGCTGGCCAAGCTGCCGCCGGAGCGCAAGGCGAAGCTGGCGGCGGCGCATCCGCTGGGCCGCCTGGGCACGCCCGGCGACATCGTGCCGATGGCGCTGCTGCTGCTGTGCGACGATGGCCGCTGGATCACCGGCCAGGCCATCGGCGTCGATGGCGGTTTCAACGCCGGTCACGCGGACGATTTCTGATGGCCGCGATCCTCGACGCCCGCACCCTGCCTGATGGCGAAACCGTGACGCCCGACCTTGCCATCATCGGCGGCGGACCGGCGGGGATCGCGCTGGCGCTGGCGCTGCAGAGCACAGCCTTCACCATCCTGCTGCTGGAAGCCGGCGGCAACGAATTCGATGCCAAGGTGCAGGATGCCTACAAGGGCGCTGCGGACGGCGAAACGCCATACCTGACGCTGGACGAAAGCCGGTTGCGCTATTTCGGCGGCAGTTCCAATCACTGGGGCGGCTGGAACCGGCCGCTGGACGCGGTGGATTTCGAGCAGCGCGACTGGATCGCCCATTCCGGCTGGCCCTTCGGCATCGAAGCGCTGCAGCCCTATTTCGCCAAGGCCCAGGCGCTGTGCGAGGCGGGCCCCTGGCTGTACGACCAGACGCCGCGCCGCATCCCCACGGGCGACGCCACCCTCAAGCTGGGCGATGGCGGCGTTTACACAAGCTGGTTCCAGTTCTCGAAGACCCAGGACGGCGGGCTGCCGACGCCGTTCGGCAAGCGCTATGAGGCCGAGCTCAAAGCCGCACCCCGCGTCACCACCTGGCTCCATGCCGCCGTCACCGGCCTGCGCCAGGCGCCGGATGCGCGCAGCATCGCGCGGCTGGAGGTGCAGGCCGAAGGCAAGCGCCTGACGGTGAAGCCGCGCTTCACCGTGCTGGCGGGCGGGGCGCTGGAAAATGCGCGGCTGCTGCTGGCGTCGAACGATGTGATGAAGCCCGGAATCGGCAACCAGAACGACCTGGTCGGCCGCTTCTTCGCCGACCATCCCATTCCGCGCGATGTGGCGACGCTGGTGCTGTTCAACGGCCAGCTTCCAAAAGGCTATTTCTCTGGCCAGGGCGTCAACAACGCCCTGATCCTGCCCGACGGCACGCCGGTGCGCGCCGTGTTCTCGCCGACGATGGCTTTTATCCGCAAGGAAAAAGTCATCGGCTCGCTCACCACCGTCGAATATCCGGTGCCGATGACGGCGCCGATGGGCGAAGCGGTGGCGGCGACTACCCAGATGCTGGGCGTCGATGCCAGCATGGCGCGCGCCTATTCGCTGGGCTGCGGGCTTGAGCCGATCCCCGATCCGGAGCGCCGCGTGACGCTGGGCGGCGAACGCGACGGCTTGGGCATGCCGCGCCTGAAGCTGCACGTCACCGTGCCCGACACCGATTTTCGCCTGTACCGCACCACCCTGCGCGAACTGGGACGGCAATTGCTGGCCTCCAAGGCCGGACTGCTGCGGCTCAACCGCGCCAGCCGTCCCGACTGGCTGGCGGGCATGTACCAGCCCAAGGCGCTGCCCTGGTGGGGCAGCCATCACATGGGCACCACCCGCATGCATGCCGATGCGAAACAAGGCGTGGTCGATGCCAACAGCAAGGTGCATGGCGTCGCCAATCTCTTCGTCGCGGGCAGTTCGGTGCTTCCCACCTATGGGTCGTCGAACCCGACGCTGAACCTGCTGGCCCTGACGCTGCGGCTGGGCGACCACCTCAAGACGGTGCTGGCATGACGCGGCGCGGGCTCCTTCTGGGCGGCAGCGCGCTGGTGCTGGCGGCAGCCGGTGGCGCGGCGTGGCAGTGGAACCTGTTCGGCAAGCATTACCCGCCGACACCGTATGACGATGTGCTGGGCCGCCTGCGCGACCGCGACTGGGCGCAGAAATTCGGGGCCCAGGCGTTGACGCCGAATTTCCGCGCCGATGCCGCCGCTGCGCGGTTGCGGCAGTTGCTGGGCAACGGCGACCTGGAAAGCGCCGCCCTGCGCGACACGCAGGAAGGCCGCGTGGTCGAGGCCGCCAAATGGCTGGTGCCCGAAAGCGTAGCGCAGATGGCGATGCTGGCGGCCTCCACAAAATAGCATCTGGCTTCCTCCCCCATCGTGCGCGCAGCGCACAGGAAGGGGGAGATGGCGCAGCGAGCTGTCCGCGATGGCGGCGAAAGCCGCCGTGCGGATGCGAGCTGCGTCAGAGGGGGATCGCTTTAATAAGCCCGCGCAGGGAATTGCCGAAGTAAACTTCGGCGTTCTTCAGATCATCCGGCGTCAACACCGCTTCGCGCGCCTTGCCGGACGCGATCAGCTCCGCCCGCAACCGCCCATCCAGCGCGCCTGATGACAAGGGTGGCGTCAGCAGAACGCCATCACGGGCAATGAAGATGTTGCTGCGCGCGCCTTCGGCCAGTTCGCCGCGCTCGTTCAGGAACAGCATCTCGTCGGCAAGGCCAGTTTCCTCGTACAGCGTGCGCCAACTGGTCTTGTGACGCTGCAGCGGATCGCGGCTCTGCACCCGCCCGCTGGCGATGGCATAGGTCCACTGCTGCGGGTTGGGCTCCAGCGGCGCAGCACTGGCCTCGTGGCGGCCCGCTTCATCCAGCGTCAGCCGCACCCGCTGTGCGCCGGTGCGCCCGGCCACCGCGCCGTTCAAGGCGGCCTGGGCCAGCACCGCATCGAAGCGCAGGCCGAACGCCTGTGCCGACGACGCCAGCCGCGCCAGGTGCGAAGACAGCCGCACGAACCCGCCATCCCATTTCAGCGTTTCGATCAGGAATAGCGGTGGGCGCGCATCCTCGAAGAAGCGCGCCTTGAGACGGCACTCGGCATATTCCGACGGGCCAGCGGAATCCTGCACCACGCCGCCGCCGAGGCCCAGCACGCCTTCGCCGCCGCAAATGGACAGGGTACGGATGGCGACGTTGAATCTGGCGCTGCCATCGGGCGCGAAACAGCCCAGCGCGCCGCAATAGGGTCCGCGCGGCGCGTCTTCCAGGTCGCGCAGCACTTCCATGGCGCGGATCTTGGGTGCGCCCGTGATCGAGCCACAGGGAAACAGCGCCCGCAGCATGTCCGCAACCGTGGCGCCGGCGCGCTTGCGCGCCGCCACGGCCGAAACCAGGGTGTGCAGCGTCGGATAGGTTTCCACCGCGAACAGCGCCTTCACTTCGACGCTGCCGGTCTGCGCAATGCGGCCCAGATCGTTGCGGATCAGGTCCACGATCATCAGATTCTCCGCGCGGTTCTTGGCCGACGCCGCCAGCGCGGCGCTTTCGTGCGCGTCGTCGCCTAGCCGGGGCGCGGTGCCTTTCATGGGCCGCGCTGCGATGTGGCCATCCGCCGACAATTCGAAGAACAGTTCTGGCGACAGGCTGGCGATCTGGCGTTCATTGTCATCGACAAAGCCGCACCAGGGCGCAAGGCTGGCCGCCCGCAGCCGCTCATACAGCGCCAGGGCATCGCCCGCGAAGGTGAAGCGGGCGCGATAGCTGAGATTGGCCTGGTAGATGTCGCCCGCCGCGATCAACGCCTTCACCTGGTCGAAGCGCGCGAGATAGGCCGCCTCGTCCCAGTCATGCCGCAGCGGCCCGGCATAGGCGCGGCCACTGGGCGCGGGCGCTTCGCTGGGCGCATCGAACACGCCCAGCCGCAGCAGCGGCACGCCATCGGGCAGCAGGGGCAGCAGGCGCGGCTCCAGCACATAGCCCAGCTCATAGCCCAGCCAGCCCGCAACATGGTGGCCCCCGGCCAGCGCGGCCGTTACGGCCGCCAGCGCGCCCGGCACCTCGGCGGGGCTGTCGGCGGCGATGATCCGCAACGGCGCCTGGAAGGCCCGGCGTCCGCCTGGAAAATCGAGAATGACCCGCATGGGGTCTTTGTGCCTGCCGCCGCGTCCGGCTTCAACCGGTTCCCGGCTTGAAAGGTGAAACTTGCACCCCATCTTTGTTCTATCCGGCGCTTTTGACAGGTCAGTGCCAACGGCTGCGGACGATAGAGATCAAGACTGGAGGCCTGACATGATGACGGAACACGAACTGGGTGCGGAACTGGAAAAGGCCCGCATCGCCTACATCAAGCCCACGGACAGCGAAGAGGCCCGCCGCCTCGGCCTGCTGCCGGAGGATATCGACCTCCCCGATGGCGCCAAGCTCTACGTCCTCCATGCCTTTGACGGCAGCGTTCTGGGCTATACCGATGCCTATGACACGGCCTATGGCGCTGCAGTGCAGAACGAGCTGACACCCGTGAGCGTGCACTAGGCCATCCCACAAGCAGACAGGAAAAGCCGGGAGACGAAGGTCTTCCGGCTTTTTGGTTTTTGGCTAGACTGGCGGCAGGAGAACAAAAGTCATGCGCCTGATCGCCCTTGCTGCCGCCTTTATCGTGATGACCGCCAGCGCCGTGCTGGCGCAGGACGCGTCAGCACCCGCGCCAGGCAATCCCACCATGACCGGGCCGCAACTGCTGCTGCAGACGAGCGCGGGCGACATCACACTGCAGCTTGATGACGTGCGCGCGCCACGGAGCGTGGCCCATATCCTGAAACTGGTGCGCGCCGGCTTCTACAACGGCACCGCCATCTACCGGGTGGAAAAGAATTTCGTGGTCCAGATGGGCAGTTGGGATGCGCAGGGCAAGGGCCGCGGCTGGAACCCCGAGCCCGTGCCGCTGGAATCGGGCAACGGGCTGAAGAATTACAAGTACACGCTTGGCCTGCCGCGCGCGGGCACCGATCCCAATGGGGCCGGGCCCGACTTCTACATCAACATGCGGGACAATCTGGCGCTGGACCAGAGGGCCGACAATCCGCAAAGCGGCTTCGCCGTCTTCGGCCAGGTGACGGATGCCAGCCTGCCCGTGCTGTTGACGATCAACGACACGCCCGTGGGTGGCGGCAAGGGCCCCTTCGCGGCAGTGGAGCCGGTAACACCCATCGTCATCACCAGGATCTCGGTGGTGGGCGATCCCCCCCCGCCGCCGCCGCCGAGCAATCCGCCCATGACCGGGCCGCAACTTCTGATCGCCACAAGCCTGGGCGACATCGTGGTTCAGCTCGATAGTGTGCGCGCGCCCGAAAGCGTGGCCCACATCCTGCGCATGGCGCGCGCGGGCCATTATGACGGCAGCGCCATCTATCGCGTCGAAAAGGATTTCGTCATCCAGATGGGAAGCTGGAGTGCACAAGGCAAAGGCAAGGGCTGGGTGGCGCGCCCCGTCAAGCTGGAAGCCGGAAACGGGCTGAAGAACCTGAAATTCGCGGTCGCCTTGCCGCGCGGCGACAGCCCCACCAGCGCCGGGCCCGACTTTTACATCAACATGCGGGACAATCTGGGACTGGACCAGAAGCCCGGTGACCCGCGCAGCGGCTTTGCCGTTTTTGGCGAAGTGACAGCGGCCAGCCGCGCTGTCCTGCAGGCGATCAATGACGCGCCCGTGAATGGTGGGTATGGCCCGTTCGGCCCCTCGGCCCCGGCAAAGCCCGTGCTGATCCGGCGCATTGCGGTGGTCGGCGCGCCGGCATCACGCCCTGCAGCGGCAACGGCCAAGCCCGCAGCACAGACGAAGCCTGCGCCAGCCAAGCCAAAATAAGGCGCGCCTTAAGCGGCTTGGCTGGCGTCGCCGTTCTGCGAGATCAGAATCGCGTAGAGCGCTTCGGGCGTACCGGCCGCGCGCAGCTTTTCGCAGGTGGCGGCGCTGCGCAGCAGGCGCGAGACCCGCGCCAGCGCCTTGAGATGGTCGGCGCCCGCATTTTCCGGCGCCAGCAGCATGAAGACGAGATTGACGGGCTGGCTGTCCACCGCTTCATACTCGATCGGCGGTTCCAGACGCGCGAAGATGCCGGTGATGGTCTTGGCTTCGGCCAGGCGGCCATGCGGAATGGCGATGCCGGCGCCGACGCCGGTGGTGCCCAGCTTCTCGCGTTCCATCAGCGTGTCGAAGATACGGCGTTCCGGCAGGCGGGCGACCATGTGCGCCCGCGCGGCGAGTTCCTGCAGCAACTGCTTCTTGCTCTGCACTTTGAGCGCGGGAAGAATGGCGTCCGGGGCGAGCAGGTCGGAGATGTTCATCATGCGCCTTGAAAAGACTGCCGACTGCGGGCCCCACGGTGGGGAATCTGTGTGCGCGGGAACGCGGCCTGCATCTTAAGGTTCCGCGCCCGCCCCGAAAAGCGGCGGTTGAATAGGCCGGACATTTCTTAAAGTCAATCTTGCGCCAGCCCTGCTGATTTTACAGCAAGAATCACTGGTTCTGGCTCAGCCGGTCTTGAGGCGGCGGCGCTCGACCGAGGAGGGAATCCGCATCGCTTCGCGGTATTTCGCCACCGTGCGGCGGGCGATATTGACGCCGTCTGCGGTCAGCAGGGAAACGATGCGGTCGTCGGAGAGGATATCCTTGGCCTCTTCCTTGTCGATCATTTCCTTGATGCGGTCGCGCACCGCTTCGGCGCTGTGTGATTCGGCGCCGTTCACCGACTGGATCGAGGCGGTGAAGAAGTATTTCAGTTCGAACAGCCCGCGCGGCGTGGCGACATACTTGTTCGAGGTGACGCGGCTGACCGTCGATTCATGCATCGAGATGGCGTCGGCGATCATGCGCAAATTCAGCGGCCGCAGGTGGCGCACGCCATAGGTGAGGAAGGCATCCTGCTGGCGCACGATCTCGGTGGCGACCTTCAGGATGGTCTTGGCGCGCTGGTCCAGGCTCTTGACCAGCCAGTTGGCGTTGTTGAGGCAATCTGCGAGGTAGGATTTGTCGTCCTTGCCGCGCGCCGTCTTGGAAACCTGGGTGTAATAGCGGTTGTTGACCAGCAGGCGCGGCAGCGTGTCGGTGTTAAGTTCGACATGCCAGCCACCATCGGGGCCCACCCGGACAAAGACGTCGGGCACCACCGGCGCGACCCGCTCCGAACCGAAGGCCAGGCCGGGCTTGGGATTGAGGCCGCGGATTTCCGCCAGCATGTCGGCAATGTCTTCGGCATCGACGCTGCAAAGCGCGCAAAGCTGGGCAATGTCGCGGCGGGCCAAAAGGTCGAGCCGCGTCAGCAGTACCGCCATCGCGGGATCAAGACGGTCCTGCGCCTTGAGCTGGATGGCGAGACATTCGGAAAGATCGCGGGCGGCGACGCCGACGGGATCGAAACCCTTCAGCACGCCCAGCACGGCATCGACATCCTCGATCTCGCAGCCCAGCTTTTCGACGATATCGCCCAATTCGGCGCGCAGGTAACCGGCCTCGTCGATGCCGTCGATCAGCGCCAGGCAGATCAGGCGGTCTTCCGGCGTCAGGGCCGCGATGGCGAGCTGTGCTTCCAGGTGATCCTTCAGCGACAACTCGGCGGCAATGGAGGACTCCATGCCCTCCTCGTCGAAGCCGCCGCCGGACTTGGCCTGAGTCCAGTCGGTCAGCGAGGCTTCGCCGCCGGGCGCGGGCATACTGGCCGTGGCCGGCGCCTCGCCCGAGTCATACATGTTGTCATGTGCCGACTGGTCGAGGTCGGAGGTCTTGGAGAAATCATCGCGCGACAGCGCCTCGTCGGCGCGTTCATTGACGGTGGCGGCTTCGCGCGGGACATCGGCCTCGATTGGGCCGGGACCGGCATCATCGCGATCCAGGATCGGGTTCTTTTCCAGCTCCTGCTCGCAATAATCCGCAAGCTCGACGTTCGACAGTTGCAGCAGCTTGATGGCCTGCTGCAGCTGGGGCGTCATGACCAGGGACTGGCCCTGGCGCATTTCCATTCTTTGACCGATTGCTGCCATGGCTAGAGGGAGAATTTCTCTCCCAGGTAGACGCGCCGCACATCCCGGTCGCTGACGATCTCCGCCGGGGTGCCTTCCTTCAGCACCTGGCCGTCATGTAGGATGTAGGCGCGGTCGATGACGTCCAACGCATCCCGGACATTGTGGTCGGTGATCAGGACGCCGATGCCGCGATCCTTGAGATGCTTGACCAGGGCGCGTATCTCACCCACCGCGATGGGATCGATGCCCGCAAAGGGTTCGTCGAGCAGGATGTAGGAAGGATGCGTCGCCAGCGCGCGCGCGATCTCGACGCGGCGGCGCTCGCCGCCCGACAGGGCGATGGAGGGCGTGTTGCGGATATGGGTGATGCCGAACTCGGCCAGCAATTCCTCGACCATCGCATCCAGGCGGGCCGGATCGGGCTCCATCAGTTCGGCGGTGGCGCGGATATTCTGTTCGGCAGTGAGGCCGCGGAAGATCGAGGCTTCCTGCGGCAGGTAGCCGATGCCCAGACGGGCGCGGCGATACATGGGCAGGCGGGTGACGTCATGGCCATCCACTTCGATGCTGCCGGTGTCAGCGGCGATCAGGCCGGAGATCATGTAGAAGCAGGTGGTCTTGCCCGCGCCGTTGGGACCCAGCAGGCCCACAGCCTCGCCGCGCTTGAGGGTGAGCGAGACGCCACGCACCACGGGACGTTTGTTGAAGCTCTTGCCGATGCGGCTGACCACCAGGCCCTTGCCGCCTTCGACGGCATGCAGGCGCGATCCCATGCCGTTTTCGGCAGTATCACTGGTGTTGGCGGCGTCATCGAATGTCATGGCAAAAATCATGCCCGTTTGTGCTTAAGGAACCATGAAAGCGGTTATTGCCCCTGGGATGACTGGGAGAAGATGGCCTGAACACGCTGTGGCGGCTGCTGCGGCTGGCCGCCTGCCACCGTCGCCGCCGCGCCGCCGACCGTCGCCTGGCCCGTGACGAGGTTCACCGTGAGCTGCGGCCCGCGCATCACATCCTTGCCGCGCTTGAGCACGACATTGCCGGCCATGGTCACGACACGGCGGGTGACGTCATAGACGCCGTTGCCGCCGGTGACGATGCCGGACTTGGGCGAATCCACCACCACATTGCCGGTCGCCGTCACCTTGTCGGCCCCGCCATTGACAGTGGTGATGCGCACCTGGTCGGCGCGGATTTTCGTGTCGCACTGGCTGACCACGACATTGCCGACGAACTGGCCGCTCTTGCCGTTGAGGTCAGCGATGAACTTGTCGGAATTGACCTGCACTTCGCATTTGCCGCCCTGCGCCAGCGCGGCGGTGGCCGAGCCCAGCAGAAACAGCGTTACCACGAATAGTCTCATCGGCTTTTCCCCGACATGGTCATGCCCACCCGGCCCGCCAGCGTCAGCAGCCCGGCATTGCGGTCAAAGTGAAAGGTATCGGCGCGCATCGTGCCCATCGGGCCCTGCCCGGTCATGGGCTGCGAACCGCGCACCACATTGCCCTTGAGATCGACCGAAGCGCTCTGGGTATGCAGGGTGAAGCCGGTATCGGTGTAGAGATCGAGGCCGCCTGCCAGCTCCAGCGAGTGCGCCGCCATGTCCACCACGCCCTGCCCGGCCCTGGCGTTGACCCAGCCCTGGGGCGTGGTCATGTCGGCCTCGATGGTCTTGAGCGTGGCGCGCTTGGGATTGCTGGCATCCTGCACCGCCTGCTTGGCGGTGATAACAAAGGGGTGGCCCTTGGCATCGGCGCCGGTGAGGCGCGGATTGATCATGGCGAGATCGTTCTCGATCGTGCCCATGCGCTCATAGCTCAGGCCCAGTTCATGCGGGGCGCGCTGGACGAAGAAGAAGGCCAGCACCGCAAAGATGATGGCGAAGGCGGAAAGCGACAGCACCCGCTTCATGCGCGTGACGAAACGGGTGTAGCGCTTGGCGTCGAGGATGGTGGTGCGGGCCCGCGCCGTCCAGTCGTAGCGCGGCGCCTTGTGAACGGGTGACACGGGCTCGCTCGCCATCATGCCAGCCCCGCGCGCAGGCAATCATGGATATGCAGCACGCCGATGGGCCGGGCATCCTCCAGCACGAAAAGCTGGGTGATATTCTTCTCGGTCATCAGCGCCAGCGCTTCGGCGGCCAGCTTCCCGGGCGCGGCGACCTTGGGATCGCGGGTCATGACATCGCGGGCGGCGCGGCCCTCAAGCCCCTTGGTGGCATGGCGGCGGATATCACCATCGGTGACGATGCCGGCCAGCGCGCCCGCACCATCGACGATACCGACACAGCCCAGCCGCCCGGACGCCATCGCCAGCAGAACTTCCTGCATCGGCGCATCCTGGCCACAGAGCGGGACTTCGCTGCCCGTGTGCATCAGGTCGGAAACACGGATCAAGGCCCGGCCCAGTGAACCGCCGGGATGGAAATCACGATAGCGGTCGGCGTCGAAGCCGCGCCGTTCCATCAGCGCCACCGCCAGCGCATCGCCCAGCGCCATCATCATGGTGGTGGAGGTGGTGGGCGCCATGCCGATGGCGCAGCTTTCCGGCGCATCGGGCAGCAGCAGCGCCACATCGGCGGCGCGCATCAGGGTGGAGTCATCCCGGCAGGCGATGGCAATCACCGGGATGTGGAAGCGCTTGGCATAGGTGATGAGATGCGCCAGCTCCTCGGTCTCGCCACCCTTGGACAGCAGCAGCAGCACATCATCCGGCGTGATCGCGCCCATGTCGCCATGCGCGGCTTCGGCGGGATGAACGAAATGGGCGGGCGTGCCGGTGGATGAGAGCGTAGCGGCAACCTTGCGCCCGACATGGCCCGACTTGCCCATGCCCGAGACAATGACACGGCCTTTTGCCGCCAGGATGGTGTCGACCGCCTTGCTGAAAGACCCGTCCAGCCCGCCAGACAGGGCCGACAGGGCTTCGCTGGCCAGACCCAGCACGCGCCGGGCAGCGGCCAGATCGGCCTCCAGGGGGCATCCCACAGACTTGAGCGCGGGTTTGGCGGCGTTCATCTATGCCTTTGGTATCGTTATAATATTTTAACCACGCGGCGTCGACGCCCGGACACGCGAATTTCATGCCAAGTTTGGACCATCCGCTTTCGTACCGCAAGAGACGGCTAGGGGCGGCTGACCCCGGCGCGAGGAATTTTGCGGCGTGGGCAGGAGCGTCGCGCGCAGCGGGCTTGTAGCCCGTGAGCACGCGCGACGAACCCACGATGCAAAAGGACCGCGCCTAGTGCGCGAAGATGTCGGTTTCGCCCCAGCCCGCCAGATCCAGTCCAGCGCGGGTGGGCAGGAAATCGAAGCAGGCCTGCGCCAGATGGGTGCGGCCTTCGCGCGCCAGCATGATGTCCAGCGCCTTCTTCAGTTCGTGCAGATGGGCGACATCATTGGCGGCATAGGCGAGCTGCTTGTCGCTCAGCGCCGCCGCACCCCAGTCGGAGCTTTGCTGCTCCTTTGACAGGTCCACGCCCAGCAGTTCGCGCACCAGGTCCTTCAGGCCATGCTTGTCGGTATAGGTCCGCACCAGTTTGGAGGCGATCTTGGTGCAATAGACCGGCGACACCGTCACGCCGAGATGGCGCTGGAACATCGCCACGTCGAAGCGGGCGAAGTGGAACAGCTTGGTGACCTTGGGGTCGGCCAGCATGCGCTTGAGATTGGGCGCAGCATAGGCGCCCGCCGCGAACTGCACGGCATGGCAGACGCCGTCGCCCGACGACATCTGCGCCAGGCAGAGCCGGTCGCGGAAGGGGTTCAGGCCCAGCGTCTCGGTGTCGATGGCGACCAGCGGGCCGAGGTCGAGCCCGTCCGGCAGGTCGTTCTGGTGGAGCTTGATCTTCACAGCAGCGGTCCCAGGAAACGTGTGTAGCGGTTTTCCGTCCGGGACCGCGACCACACAAAAAGCTGCATAACCCAAGGAGAGTTAAGGGGCAAATACCATTCGACTTGGCTAGAATGGCGCGATGGAGCGCCCCCTGCCCTTCCAGCCGCCCGACCCGCGCCATCCCGCCGGATGGATGCTGTCGGTCGGGCTGCACCTGGCGCTCATGCTGGCGGCGCTCTGGTATGTGACGCAACAGCCCTTGCTGACCGCGCCACCGCCTTTCCTGCCAGTGGAACTGGTGGCGGTGCAGCTCACCCCGGCCACGCCGCCCCAGCCGCGCCTTGGCAGCCCGGCGCCGCCCGCCCGCGCGCCCCGCGCAGCGGCGGTGCCGCCACAGGAGAGCGTGCAGCCCGAGGAAGACGCCCTCACCGCCAAGCTGCAGGCGCTGTCGCGGTTGCGGGCTGCGGACGGGCCGCTCACCCTGGGCAATGGCACGGGTGGCACCGGCACGGGCGGCGGCGGCGTGGCGCTGGCCGATTTCATCCGTATGCAGATCATGCGGCGCTGGATGCCGGTGCTGACCAACCGGCAGCGGCGCGAACAGGCCGTGCTGCTGCGGCTGACCGTGAGCAACAAGGGCGAGATCACGGACATCACCATCCTCGACCGCCAGGAATTCGACGGCAATCTGCTATTCCGCAGCATGGCAATCGGCGCCCGCAATGCCGCGATGCTGTCGTCGCCGATTGCCATGCCGCCCGGAAATTGGCCCAAGACGACGGTGCTGACCATCGCGCTTAGTCCGCGCGATGCGGCGCGCTAGTTCAATGAACCCCCATCCGTCGCAACTCGGGTCGCCCTGACTGTTAAGGCAGATCGCGCGCCAGCCGGAACGTCGCCAGGCTGGAATAGTCTGAGATCGATTTCGGATCGTCGCTGTTGTTGGGGGCACCATTGCGCGCCGCCGCGCGGACAAAGGCGGGAATATTGCTCCACGACCCGCCGCGCAGCACATGGCGGCTGCAATCGCCGCCGGCCCAGACCCCGCCATCGGCGGGCGCGCCCTGATAGTTGGGATGCCAGCAATCATCCACCCATTGCCAGGCATTACCCAGCATCGTGTAGAGCCCGAAGGCATTGGGCTGGAACGCATGCACCGGCGCCAGCAGGCTGCGATCATAGGCGCTGCCGCAGCCATTGCAGTTGGCCTTGCCGTCCCCGATCTCGTTGCCCCACCAGCGGGCGGTGGCGGTACCGCCGCGCGCGGCATACTCCCACTCCGCCTCGGATGGCAGGCGATAGGGATCACGGGTCAGAGCAGGATTGGCGGCGCGGGCGCGGGCATTGACCCAGGCGGCATAGGCGCGCGCATCCTTGTGGTCGAGGCATACCGCAGGCCAATCGCTGGGCTCCTGGTCCTGGGGCGCATAGACCAGTCCCCGTCCTGCGACCTTCCAGCCAAAGCCCAGCAAGGCGTTGCAGGGCGCGGGGCGATAGCCGGTGGCGCGCAGGAAGACGAGAAATTCACCGCTACTGACGGGGTATTTCGCCAGGGCGAAGGCCTTCACGCTGACGACGCGTTGCGGGCCTTCGCTTTCAAAGCGGCTGGCTTCCGCGACCGGACTGCCCATCGCAAAACGGCCGGCCGGCATGCCCACCATGATGGGGCATTCCGGACATTCGCGGAATTCGCGCGTCTTCTGTTCCTGGGCCTGTGCGCCGCAGACGAATAGCAGCAGCAACAGGGGTGCGAAACGTTTCAACGGATTGCGCGGGCGCCCGCACCCTTCATCACGGCTTCGACCTCAGACAGGTTCGCCATCGAGGTGTCGCCGGGCGTGGTCATGGCCAGCGCGCCATGCGCCGCGCCATAGCCCACGGCGGCTTGTGCACCCTTGCCCGCCAGGAAGCCGTAGATGACGCCGGAGGCAAAGCCATCACCGCCGCCGACGCGGTCATAGATTTCCAGATTCTCGCGCAGCGGCGGCTGGTGGAAGGCGCCGCCGGCATGCAGAATCGCCGACCAGTCGTTGCGCGTGGCGCTTTCGGCCTCGCGCAAGGGCGTCGCCACCACCTTGAAATTCGGGAACGCCTTGAGAATGGCGGGCATCGCCTGTTTGAACGCTTCGGCGGAATTGGGCGCATCGCCCAGATCGATGCCTTCGACGCCGAAGCAGGGCGCGAAATCGGCGGCATGGCCGATCATCACATCGACCTTCTGCGCAATGGCGCGCGTGATCTTCTGGACTGCCGCCCGGTCACCCAAGGCGTTCCACAGCGAGGCGCGGTAATTGACGTCGTAGGAGACGATGGTGCCGTGACGGCGCGCGGCTTCCACCGCCTCGATCACCGTCTCGGCGGTGCTGGAAGACAGCGCCGCGAAGATGCCGCCGGTATGGAACCAGCGCACGCCTTCCTCGCCGAACAGCCTGTCCCAGTTCACGTCGCCGGGACGTATCTGCGAGGCGGCGCTGTTGGCGCGATCAACGCAGCCCAGGGGCGGGCGCAGGCCGAAGCCGCGCTCGGTGAAATTGAGGCCGACGCGGGTGTTGCGGCCCAGCCCGTCGAAATCGCGCCAGACAATGTGGCTGGCATCGACGCCGCCCTGGCCGATGAAATCTTCCACCAGCCAGCCCAGGTCGTTTTTCGGCAGCGCCGTCACCACACTGGCGCGCAGGCCAAAGCATTTGTGGATGGCGCGGGCGACATTGTATTCGCCGCCGCCTTCCCAGACCTGGAAGCTGCGGGCGGTACGCACGCGGCCCGCCCCGGGGTCCAGCCGCAACATCACCTCGCCCAGTGCGACGCAATCCCATTTCGCGCCGGACGCCGGACGGATGTTGAGAATGTCCGCCATCACGCCCCGCGCAGGCGCGCGATCAGCGCCACGGTTTCGCGCACCTTCTTCTCGATGCCGGCATAATCCTTTGCCGCAAGCAGTTCCTTGGTGATCAGGTTCGAGCCAATGCCGCAGGCGACGATGCCCGCGCCGAACCATTTCTTCAGCGACTCTTCGGACGTGTCGACGCCACCGGTGGGCATGATCTTGCTCCAGGGCATCGGCCCCAGCACATTCTTGACGAAGTCCGGGCCGCCGACACTGCCGCCGGGGAAGACCTTGACGATTTCGCAGCCCCATTCCTCGGCGTAGGAGATCTCGGTCGCCGAGCCGCAGCCCGGATGGTAGGAAATCTTACGCCGGTTGCAGATCTTGGCGACATCGACATTGAAACCCGGCCCAACCACGAACTTCGCGCCATAGGCGATGTAGAGACCGGCGGTGGGCGCGTCGATGATCGAACCCACGCCCAGGATGACGCTCTTGTCAGCCGCCGCGAAGTGGCGCGAGACCTCCAGGAAAGTCTGCGACGCGAAATCGCCGCGATTGGTGAACTCGACGCACTTGGCCCCGCCATCGGCGCAGGCCTGGATCACCTTGAGGCAGACTTCGGTGTCGGGGTGGTAGAAGACGGGCACCACGCCCTGCGTCACCATCGCGCCCAGCACCGCCATGCGGTCATGCGTCATTCAATGCCTCCCTGATGGGATGCATTGCTAGCGGAGCGCGCCTGCCCGAACAAGTCCGGCCAGGTAAATCCTATTCGTTGAAGGTCTTGAAGGCAGCGGCACCGCCCTTTTCCAGGTCGGTGATCTTTATCGCCGGGTAGCCGACGCCCGCATTGTCGCTGTCCTTCCAAGCCATCACGATCAGGTCGCGCAGCTCGGCGGTGCCACGGGCCAGGGCAGCGGTGGCGAAGCGGATGCCCTCACCCGTGGGGGCACGGAAGGCGCCGCCCTTTTCCAGGGCATAGAGCGGCACCACCTGCTCGAAGGTGCCGGTGAGATAGCCACTCACGCGCTCTTGGATGGCGCAGGCGCAATCCTGCAGCGCGGGAATGGCGGCGCGCACCATCGACTGGGAGATGTTGGCGTTGACGTAGCCCGTCTCGAACGGCGTGTGGATGCGATCGGCGGTGAAACCCTGCGGATTGGGGAAATCGCCCCAGCCATTATAGTGCAGCGTGGCATGCAGCGGCTGGCTGCCATCGCCCACGAAATGCGACCAGATGCCGATGGCGGTCAGCAGCCGTACCTCGCGCCGGGGCCGGTCGGCAGCATAGCGGGCGCGCTCCGCAGCGGTGGGCGCGAAACGTGCGCCAACCACGGCCAGCCGCCACAGCGCCATGTTCTTGCGCACCAGTTCATAGCCGCCGATCATCTCGTAAGGCAGATACCCCGCCTTGTACTGGCTCTGCTTCGCGGCACGCATGGCGTTGTCGAACTCCTCGCGCGTCGGCGGAAACGCCTTCAGCAGCGGGCCACCGAAGACCGTGCCGTCGTCCGCCACATCGGCGAAATGGGCCGGGTCATTCTCCTTGTCCTGCACATTGCCCGCCCCGCGGATGCGGTCGGGCTCGGGCGCCAGCCAGCCCACCTCGCGCGCGGCGGCGGAGGTGCGCAGAAAGGCTGGCAGGTTCGTGGGCAGGCTGCGCATCGCCAGCTCGCCGATCATGCTGTGGCCCTTGGCGCCCCAGGCCAGGGCGGGGCCACTGCCGGCAAGGATCAACAGGCCGGTCAAGGCAATAGCGGGGATGCGTGTCATGTCGAACTCCATGCGGTCAAAGAAAAAGGCCGGCCTCGCGGCCAGCCTTTTCCGTAACGAGGTTTGCGTCAACCCTTAGAACACGCTGCGCAGCGTAACCGAGAAGGTCTGCGGCGAACCGGCATAGGCGAACGGGTAGCTCGTGCAGCCCGTGCCGCCGGTCGGCGAGAAGCATCGCTGGCTCGAGATCGAACCCAGATACTTTTCGTCGAAAAGGTTAGAAGCGTTGAACTTGATGAAGGAGCCGGCCCAGCCGATCTGGCCCAGATCGTAGGAGATGTCGGCATCCACCACCACATAGGTCGGCATGCGGATGTCGTTGCGGTCGTCGGCATAGCGGCGTCCGGTATACTTGCCGCCCAGGCCGAGGTTGAAGCCGGCAATCTTGTACTGGAAGCGCTGCGACAGCGTCCAGTTCGGCGATTCCGCCTGCTCCTTGCCGACCAGGTTGATGACCGTCGTGGCCGCACAGGCCGCGTTGGCGCAGATGCGCGCAGCGGGCGTGTCGGAGACGCGGCTGTGATAGTAGGAGGCCGACGAGTAGCTCGAGAAGCCCTCGAACGGGAACAGACCGGCTTCGAAGTCGACGCCGTTCACGTTCACGTTTCCGATGCTGCGGTCCAGGCTGATGCCCTGCTCCGGGTCATAGGTCGAGACGATTCGGTTCTTGAACTGGTTGTTGTAGGCGTCCAGCGTCAGGTTCAGCAGGTCGGTGTTGTAGCGAATGCCGACCGCATAATTGTTCGACGTTTCGAGCTTCACCGAAGTGTTAAAGCTGGAGAAGCGGCAACCCGTCTGGTTGGCAGAGGTTAGGCTGACGCCTACGCCGGCAATGGCGCAGAGGCCGTTGTTGCCCCCGTTATACAGGTTGTCGGTACGCGGGGCCGAAAGGCTGGCGGCCCAGGCGCCGTAGACCATGATCTCGTCCGTCACCTTGTAGCTCAGACCGACATTCGGCAGGAACCTTGTGTAGGTGACCGAGGTCGAGGCCGGCGCCGTGAACAGGGCATTGCCCATGCCGGCCAGCGTCACCGTGTTGTTGGTGGCGTTGACGGAGGTGGGCGCCGCAGTGGTGCAGAAGGGGAAGCCCACGCCCGGCTGGCCGACACTGTTGTTCGGCGCAGTCGTGCCGGTCACGACCTGCAGGTAGCAATACTGGTTGAGGTCGCGGGTCAGGAACGGCAGGCGGGCGCCAATGCTGGCGTGCAGCTTTTTGTCCAGGAAATCACCTTCATAGGTGAAAGCGCCCTGGTTGAGGATGGCGTGGCTCTTGCGATCACGTGTGCGGTAGGTCGAGCCGTCCGCCGCGAGAACGCGATGAGCCGCATCGTCATAGCCTCCGAACCAGTCATAGGGCGAGCCATCGGGTTTCAGGTACGCGGCCTGGCCCGTCTGCTTGTGGATGCCATAGTCGAGGGTATAGGCGAGCTGAATGGCGTGCTCGTCGGTCATGGTCCACAGCAGCGAAGTGTTGATGCCGTAGCGCACCGTGTTGGTGTTGGACGGACCGAACACGCCAGTGACGTCCGAGGCCCGGCCCAGCTCAGCTCCGGTCATGGCGCCAAAATTGCTGTCACCATTGAGATCGACGCCCGAGGCAGTGGAGGTGCCGATCAGGCGCGGGTCGCGCTCGTTGAGCTGGGTGTACTGGCTGCCGCCATTGGCCAGCGTGTAATTAATGCTGGGGTCGAGGGTGAAAGTGACGTCATCCGACAGGCGCCACAGCGACGACAGGCGGACATTGCCGGTGTCGGAGGGGTTGATCTGGCGGCTGTAATAGTTGGCGCAGAGTGTGTCGCTGTTGGCGGTGGCCGTCGCACCGGCGGCGTCGCCGGAAATGCGAGCACAGGTCGCATCATAGTCCGTTTCCAGACCAAAGCCGGCGCTGTTGCCGAAACGGGTGGTGACGCCCAGCGCGCCGAAGATCTCGCCAGTGTTGGGGTCTAGCAGCGCATTGGGACGGGCCACCGTGTAGGTACCGCCCAGGCCAGCGCTCACGAAAGCAGACGGGCCGACAGGCAGGAAGGAGAGAGACGCGTAGTTGTTGTTGCGGTTTCTGTTCCAGTGAGCGCCGAGCGTGACAAAGCCCAGATCGCCCATGTCCTGGTAGAAGCCGACGTTGAACTGGCGCTTCTGGATCTTGCCCGGCCCCTTCCACTTGTCGTTGGACGCCATCGAGACGGAGGCAAAGGCCAGCGTGTTCCAGGGACCGAATGCGCCAGTGTCGATGCGGCCAAAATAGCGCTGATAGTTGAACGAACCGGCGCTGGGCTGCAGCATGATGGCGAAGCTGTCGGACGGGCGTGAGGTGCGGATGGCGACCACGCCGCCGGAGGCTGCGGCCGAGGGGCTGTCCACGTCGGTAGCGCCCTGGTTGACGCTGATCTGACCAATATTCTCGGGATCCATCAGCTGGTTGGTGTAGACGGCATAGTTGCCGGTGTCGTTCAGCGGCATGCCATCCAGGGTCAGCGAGATGTGGTTGCCGTCAAAGCCGTGGATGCGGATGTTGCCGCCCGACGAACCATAGGGATCGTTGTTGGTGAAGTTGAAACCGGGAACCTTGTTCAGTGATTCCATCACCGTCTGGCCAGCGGTCTGCGTCACCAGGTAGTTGGTGTCGATGGTCGAGCGCTGCTTCGGCACAGTGATCGGGCGCATGATGCCGTTGACGGCCGAGTTCATGCCCGTGGAGACCACGGTCTCCATTTCTGACGTCGCGGTGGACTGTGCGTTGGCAATCACCACGCTCGCCAGCAGCATCAGAGCCGGGCTCGCGCTCGCAAGAAGAACCTTGTTAAGCCGATTGGTCATTCATACCCCCTGAGTGCCACGCGCCCAGCGCGTGGACAGAAATGTTCAAAAACCGGTCTGCAGGGGCCCCCCGCAAACCCCAGATTATGCAGCTCGCTCCGCCCTACCAGAGGGCTAATCAAGCGTTCGCTTGTGCAGCAATTTTGTCACCGCTGGAAGGACAGCGTCAATCTAGTCTGCTTGCCAATCATATTTGTGACAGCGGGTGTGTTGATTTTGGCACGGTGGCGAGAAAGCCGCAATTCTAACGGGAATTTGTGCGTCACTGCGAACAGAAAAGAGCCACGCTTTGGCTCCAAAAAAAGTCGGGCCGCCTGGTTTTTCCAGCAATGCCGCTTGAAATGTTGCAAGCGATAAGAAATGTCAGGACCCCCATTTTTCAGAGTCTGCAGCACTTTTAAAAGTTTACGCTAGGTCAAAAAAGCGCAGCAAAAGCTTTTCCATCGCCCCATAGGCCTTCTGGGCCTCCAGAAGCGTCTCTTCATGGGTCAGGGGATTCGTTGAAAGTCCGGCGGCGAGATTGGTCACCAGCGACACCGCCGCCACCGTCATGCCGCAGTGCCGCGCCGCCAGACATTCCGGAACGGTGGACATGCCGACCGCGTTGGCGCCCCACTGTGCGAACAACCGCACTTCGCTGGGCGTTTCGAAATTGGGCCCGGTGCAGAAGAGATAGACGCCGCGCTTCACCGGCACGCCCGCCTCGTTTGCCGCCTGCGCCAGCAGTGCCCGCAAGTGCGGATCATAGGCATCCGTCATGTCGGGAAAGCGCGGACCGACGCTGTCATCATTGGGCCCGATCAGCGGATTGACGCCGCCGAAATTGATGTGGTCGTCCACGATCATGATGGTGCCCGCCACCATGTCATGCGACAGCCCGCCCGACGCGTTGGTGAGGATCAGCCGCTCAACGCCCACCGCGCGCAGGATGCGCACCAGCGTGGCGATGGATTGCGCCGGGTGGCCCTCATAGACATGGATTCGTCCTGCCATCAGCGCCAGTGGCTTGCCCGCCACCTTGCCCACCATCAGCTTGCCGGCATGCCCGGCAACGGTGGACGGCGAGAAGCCGGGAATGTCGGCATAGGAAAGGCTTTCGCCCTCTTCCAGCCGCTCGGTGAAACGGCCGATGCCGCTGCCCAGCACCAGCACGGTTTTGGGGAAGCTGCCGCCGAAATGGGCTTTGATGGCGTTCGCGCCATTTTCGATAACATTTCTCGCAGCTTGGCTCATGATCGACCCTTTGGGATAAAGCGGCCGTGAATGGACAAGGGGCCGCTTTCTTGGAACAATGACAAAGAGAACCCATTTGCGAAAGACGCTTAGCGTCTGGAGTTTCAAGACTTGCGCGCCATCATCGGAGTTCTGGATTCCTTTGGCATCGGCGCCGCGCCCGACGCGGCGCGGTTCGGGGATGCCGGCGCCAACACGTTCGGCCATATCGCCCAAGCCTGCGCCGAGGGGCGCTGCGACAACGACAAGCGCAAGGGCCCCCTCAACCTGCCCAACCTGATGGCGCTGGGCCTGGGCCTGGCGGCGCGCGAAGCCGACCCGCGCGTGCCCGCGATGGCGCATGGCGCCATCACCGGGCGCTATGGCGCGGCGGCGGAACTCTCGCTGGGCAAGGATACGCCATCCGGCCATTGGGAAATGATGGGCCTGCCGGTCGATTACAACTGGGGCTATTTCCCCGAAACCATTCCGACCTTCCCGGAAAAACTGATCGCGGATTTCATTGCCCGCACCGGCGTGCCCGGCATCCTGGGAAACTGCCGCGCGTCCGGCACCACCGTCATCGACGCGCTGGGCGAAGAGCATGTCCGCACCGGAAAGCCCATCGTCTATACCAGCGCCGATTCCGTCTTCCAGATCGCGGCGCACGAAGCCCATTTCGGGCTGGAGCGGCTCTACGAGATTTCCCACATCGCCCGCGAACTGGTCGATGCATACAATGTCGGCCGCGTCATCGCCCGGCCTTTCGTCGGCGAGAACCGCGCCACCTTCAAGCGCACCTACAACCGCCACGACTATGCCATGCCGCCGCGCGCGGCGACGCTGCTGGACATCGCCAAGGATCATGGCCGCGCCGTGATCGGCATCGGCAAGATCTCCGACATCTTCGCAGGCTCCGGCATCACCCAGAGCATCAAGACCGAGGGCAATGACGATACCTTCGACCGCATGCTGGAATGTGCCGGCAGCGCGCCCGAAGGCTCGATCACCTTTGCCAACTTCATGGATTTCGACCAGTCCTTCGGTCATCGCCGCGACATTCCCGGCTATGCCAAGGCGCTCGAGGATTTCGACACCCGCATCCCGTCGCTGCTGGCGGCCCTGAAGCCCGGCGACCTGGTGGTGTTCTCCGCCGATCATGGCTGCGATCCCACCATGCCGGGCAGCGACCACACCCGCGAATATATCCCCGTCATCGCCTTCGGCCCCGGCATCGCGCCCGGCCCGATCGGCAAGCGCGGCAGCTTTGCCGATATCGGCCAGTCCATCGCCGGGCATCTGGGCCTGCCGAAGCTGGCGCACGGCACGTCATTCCTGTGAGCCCGATGGACAAGACCTCAGGCTACGGCAACATCACGGCGACAGAAATGGAACTGTGCGCCACACCGGAAGCGGCGGTGGAACGGCTGTCGCAGCTTTACGACGAAGCCATCGCCGCCATCGAGACGGCGTTCAACGCCTTCTCCAGGGGCGAGAAGCCGCCCGCCGCCGAACATTCGGTCTACCCCTATCTCAGCATCGAGGTGCCGCGCGGCGCCATCGCCATGAGCACGCTGGCTTTTGGAAAAGTGACCAAGGCGGGCCGCTATGGCACCACCATCACCGCGCCGCGCCTGTTCCGGAACTACCTCATTGAGCAGCTCAGCCTGCTGTCCAACAACTACAAGGCCAGCATCTATGTCGGCAAAAGCCGCGACACCATTCCGCTGACCTTCGCGGTGGAACGCGCCGCCGCCGCGATGGACGCGGAAAGCCGCCGCCGCCTGGCCGAACGCTTTCCCATGCCGCGGCTGGACAAGGCGCATGACTCCATCGTCGATGGTGCGCGGTGGGAAGGCCCGGGCCCTGCCCCGCTGTCGCTCTTCTCTGCCGAGCGCATCGATTTCTCGCTGCACCGGTTGCGCCATTACACCGGCACCGAGGCGCCGCACTTCCAGAGTTTCGTGCTGTTCACCAACTACCAGCGCTATATCGACGAGTTCCAGGTTTACGCCAACAAGGAAGTCGAAGCCGGCCGCGCCACGCGCTTTGTCGAGCCCGGCAACCGTATCACCGAGAAAGGCAAGGAGCCGTCGCGCCCGCCGCTGGCGAAGCTGCCGCAGATGCCCGCCTATCACTTGGTGCAGGAAAACGGCCAGGGCATCACGCTGATCAATATCGGCGTCGGTCCATCGAACGCCAAGACCCTGACCGACCATCTGGCCGTGCTGCGCCCGCATGTCTGGCTGATGATCGGCCATTGCGGCGGTCTGCGCGCCTCGCAGCAGCTTGGCGACTATGTGCTGGCGCATGGCTATCTGCGCGACGACCAGGTGCTGGACGAAATGCTGCCAACCGCCATCCCGATCCCGCCGCTGGCCGAAGTGCAGGTGGCGCTGGCGCAGGCGGTGGCCGAGGTCACACATGTGAAGGGCCAGACGCTGAAGGAACGTCTGCGCACCGGCACCGTGGTGACGACGGCGGACCGCAACTGGGAACTGCGCTTCGACCAGTTGTCGATGCGTTTCAACCAGAGCCGCGCCATCGCCATCGACATGGAGTCGGCCACCATCGCCGCCAACGGCTATCGCTTCCGCGTACCCTACGGCACCCTGCTCTGCGTCTCCGACCGCCCGCTGCATGGCGAGATCAAGCTGCCGGGCATGGCCGACGCCTTTTATGAGGAACGCGTCAGTCAGCATCTGGAGATCGGCATCCGGGCGCTGGAATTGCTGCGCAAGGAAGCTGACAACGGCACGCTGCATTCGCGCAAGCTGCGCAGCTTTACCGAGCCGGCGTTCCGATAGATTTCGCAGCGTAAGCGTCGATTTTCACCAGGTGCGCTGCTTTCTCCGCGTCGGAGAGGAACGAACCCAGGAAGCTGTTCCTGGCCAGTGTCACCAGTTCGTCTTTCGTCAGATCCAGCGCGGCGGTGACGGCACGGAAATTATCGTTCACATAGCCGCCGAAATAGGCCGGGTCGTCGGAGTTCACCGTGGCGCGCAGGCCATGCTGCAGCATGGTGCGCAGCGGGTGCCGCTTCAGGTCTTTCACCACGCAAAGCTTCAGGTTGGACAGCGGGCAGACCGTCAGCGTCATCTTTTCCGCCGCCAGCCGTTCGACCAGCTTCGGGTCCTGCAATGCATTGTTCCCATGATCGATGCGGTCGACCTGCAGCAGGTCCAGCGCCTCCCAGACATAGGGGGCGGGGCCTTCCTCGCCGGCATGGGCCACAAGCTTCAGCCCGGTAGCCCGCGCCGCATCATAGACGCGCACAAACTTGGACGGCGGATGGCCTTTCTCGGACGAATCCAGCCCCACGCCCGCGATGCGCGGCAGCCAGGGCTCCGCCTGCGCGAAGGTCTTGAGCGCTTCAGATTCCGGAAGATGCCGCAGGAAACACAGGATCAGCTTCGACGTGATGCCAAAACGCCGCGCGCCCTCGTCCAATGCCGCCGTGATGCCCTTCATCACCGTGTCGAACGCCACGCCGCGATCGGTATGGGTCTGGGGATCGAAGAAGACCTCGACATGGGCCACGCAATCGGCCGCCACCCGCACCAGATAGGCCAGGGTGAGGTCGTAAAAATCCTGCTCGTCCAGCAGCACCTGAGCCCCGGCATAATAGATATCGAGGAAGTCCTGCAGGTTGGAGAAGGCATAGGCCGCCGTCACCTCTTCCACGCTGCGATACGGGATCGCGACCTTGTTGCGCTGGGCGATGGCGAACATCTGCTCCGGTTCGAAGCTGCCTTCCAGATGAAGATGGAGCTCAGCCTTGGGAAGCCCGGCAATAAACGTATTGATATCCATGAATCAGCCTAACGCCGCCGCCGCGTGCCTAGCAAGAAAGCCGCCGCATTGTCAGACCCATTTGTATCCACTAGCGTTTTGTCCATGCGGCCCCTGCCCCAACCCGTTTCCACCGACACCCGCTTCTTCACCGGCAACTACCCGCCCGGCGCTTCCATCGACGTCTGCGTTTCCAAGGCGAAAATTCCGCCGGAAAATACCGCGTGGCGCGAACTGGTGCCGAAGCTGGCACTGAACGGCGACAGCCGGCTGGCGGTGCCCGCCCAGTCCGGCGAACCCGTGACGCATGTGCGCCTGAATATCTTTCCCGATGGCGGCGTGGCGCGCCTGCGCATCTATGGCCAGATCGTGCGCGACTTCAAAAAGGGCGAAGAGGCCGATCTCGCCGCCATGATCAATGGCGCCCTGCCCGTGCTTGCCAACAACGAGCATTTTGGAAAAGTCAGCTTCATGCTGCAGCCGGGCAAGTCGGTGAACATGGGCGATGGCTGGGAAACGCGGCGGCGGCGCGAGCCCGGCCATGACTGGGCCATCATCAAGCTGGCGGCGACCGGCGTGATCGACCGCTTTCTGGTCGATACCAACCATTTCAAGGGCAACTTCCCCGATCGCTGCTATATCCAGGGCGCGCCGGAAAATGCCGATCCCGACAGCGCCGAAAGCTGGCCGGTGATCCTGCCGCAGCAGAAACTATCCGCCGACCATGAGCATGTCTTCGAGCAGGAGATTGTGCCGCACGAACCGGTGCGCTACCTGCGGCTCAACATAATGCCGGATGGCGGCATTGCCCGGCTGCGGGCCTTTGGCCGCGTGACGTAATCTAGAGGTGATCGGTGATGCGGGCCGAGACCGGGCGCGAAGGCGCCGGGGCCTCGTCGCCGATCCGCACCGCCTCGGTCAGCGCGGCGATGGCGGCGTCAGCTTTGGCGTCATCGCTGGCATGCACCAGGCAGATCAGGTCGCCTTCCTGCAATTGCGCGCCAACGGGCCGGAACTGCGAAAAGCCCACCGTCAGGTCGATGGTGTCGCTAGCCTTGCGGCGGCCACCGCCCAGCCCGATGGCGGCCACCCCGACATCGCGGCAATCCATGCCCGCGATGAAGCCGCCACGCGGCGCAGCGAACGGCTTCACCACCTGCGCGGGCAAGCGATACTTGTCGTAATAGGCGGCGAGGTAGTCGGATGGCCCGCCCAGCGCCGTGACCATGCGGCTGAAATATTCGGCGGCGCGGCCATTATCGAGGACGCCTTGCGCCTTCGCCCGGCCCTCTTCCACCGAGGTGGCCAGCTTGCCCAGGCAGAGCATTTCCGCCGCCAGCGCGATGGTGACTTCGTGCAGGCGCGGGTCGCGCGGGCCACCACCAGTCAAATAGGCCACCGCCTCGTCCATCTCCAGGGCATGACCGACCGTGGTGCCCAGCACCTCGTCCATGTCAGTCAGCAGCGCTGTGATTGGCAGACCCGCGCCATGACCGATGCCCACCAATGTCTTGGCCAGAATGCGCGCATTGGCGGGATCGTCCATGAAGGCGCCGCTGCCGGTCTTCACATCCATCGCCAGGCCTTCCAGCCCGGCGGCCAGCTTCTTGGAAAGAATGGAGGCAGAAATCAGTGGAATGGATTCCACCGTGGCGGTGACATCCCGCACGGCATAGAGGCGGCGGTCGGCGGGGGCGAGATCGGCGGTCTGGCCGATGATGGCGCAGCCCTCTTCCTTCACCACCTTGCGAAAGGTGGCGATATCGGGATCGACGCGATAGGCGGGAATGACGCCCATCTTGTCCAGGGTGCCGCCGGTATGGCCCAACCCGCGGCCGGAGATCATTGGTACGAAACCGCCACAAGCCGCCACCATCGGCGCCAGCATGATCGAGACCTTGTCGCCGACGCCGCCGGTGGAATGCTTGTCCAGGACAGGACCGTCGATGCCGATATCGTGCCAGCGCAGCACCGTGCCGGAATCGCGCATCGCCAGCGTCAGCGCCACGCGCTCATCGCCATTCAGGCCGCGAAAGAACACCGCCATAGCAAAGGCCGCCACCTGGCCTTCGCTCAGCGTGTTGTCGGCAATACCCTTGACGATGAATTGCAGCTCGGCGGTGCTGAGGCCACCGCCATCGCGCTTTTTCCGGATGATTTCTTGCGGCAGCATCACTTGCCCAGATGCGACGGCCTGAAGGACATGGGCAGCAATTCGCCCAGCGTCACCGTCTTGATGTGCCCTTCGGGATCGCAGAGGTGAATTTTCGCATCATCGCCTGCGAATTCGCGCAGCTTCTGGCGACAGCCGCCGCAGGGCGTCACCGGATCGTTGGCTTTGGCCATGACCAGTATCTCGGTGATCTTGCGGTCGCCGCCTGCGATCAGGGCGGAGATCGCAGACGCTTCGGCGCAGGTGCCCTGCGGATAGGCCGCGTTCTCGACATTGCAACCACCATAAAGCTTGCCGCTGCCGCTACGCAGCGCCGCGCCGACGGAGAAATTGGAATAGGGCGCATAGGCGCGCGCCATCATCTCGAGGGCGAGTTTGCTCATGTCGGCAGGTGCGCTCATTCAGTGGGCCTTCTCATAGGGCTGTCCGATCGCCTTGGGCGCGACGGCCCGGCCGATAAACCCTGCCAGCAGCGTGATGGTCAAGATGTAAGGCAGGGCCTGAATCAACTGCACGGGAACCAGAACGCCACCGATGCTGACGCCCTGCAACCGGATCGCCAGCGTGTCCAGCAGGCCAAACAGCAGGCAGGCGGCGAAGGCCGACAGCGGACGCCACTTGCCGAAGATCAGCGCGGCCAGCGCGATATAGCCCTGCCCCGCCGTCATCTCACGGCTGAAATTGGCGTTAGCGGCGATGGAAAGATAGGCGCCCGCAATGCCGGTGAAGACGCCCGTGATCAGCAGCGCCCGGTAGCGCACCCAGGCGACCGACAGGCCCGCTGCATCGAGCGCCGCCGGTTCCTCGCCCGCCGCGCGCAGGCGCAGGCCGAAACGGGTGCGGCCGACCAGCCACCAGGTTGCGCCCACGCCCGCAAGCGCGACATAGACCAGCAGGCTCTGGCCGAACAGCACCGGCATGAAGCGCAACGCCGTGTCGAGGCCCGGCGTCTGGCCGCCGCGATGGAACCAGGCAACGGCGAAGACCATAGTGAGACCGGAGGCAAGAATGTTGATGGCGACGCCGGAGACGACCTGGTTACCCCGATAAGTAATGCAGGCCAGGCTATGCAACAGCGCCATGACGCAGGCGACGCCAATGCCGCCCGCCAGCCCGAGCCAGCCTGATTGCGTTGCCCAGGCGATGGTGGCGGATGCAAAGGCCGCCGCCAGCATCTTGCCTTCGAGACCGACATCAATCACGCCGGCGCGCTCGGAAAACAGCCCGCCCATAGCGCAGAGCATCAAGGGCGTGGCGAGACGCAGCGTGCCAGACAGCGTCGGCAGGAGGATGGCGAACAGCTCGTTCATGCGCTTGCCGCCTTGCGCACCGCCAGCTTGCGGCCAACAAACCAGTAAGACCATTCGAACCAGGGCCGCGACATCAGCGCGAGCGCACCGGAGAACAAGATCACCAGGCCCTGGATCGCCACCACCATCTCGCGCGTCACCTGCGGCATCTCGAAAGTCAGTTCGGTGCCGCCCTGCTGCAGCACACCAAACAGCAGGCCCGCGAACACGATGCCGACAGGGTGGTTGCGGCCCATCAGCGCCACGGCGATGCCGCCAAAGCCATAGCCCAGCGCGAAATCCAGCAGCAGGCGGTGATGCACGCCCAGGATCTCGTTGACCCCGACAAAGCCCGCCAGCGCCCCGGACAGCATCATCGCCAGCAGGATAATACGGCGCGGGTTCGCGCCCGCATAGAGCGCGGCGGTGGCGTTGAAACCCATCAGCCGCAATTCGTAACCCCAGGGCGTGTGCCAGACCAGGAACCAGACCAGGGCGCATGCAACCAATGCGAAGACCAGCGACAGATTGAGCGGCGATTCCATGACATGGAAGCCCAGCGCATTCAGCCAGTCGGAAATCAGCGGCAGCGCAGCGGTATCGGCGAAGTCGCGGCTTTCCGGCGCAACCGCACCCGGCGCCATCAGCACATTGACCATCAGATAGACCATCAGCGCCGACGCCAGAAAATTGAACATGATGGTGGTGATGACGATATGGCTGCCACGATAGGCCTGCAGGTAGGCGGGAATGGCGGCCCAGGCCGCGCCGAAGATCGCCGCAGCAAGGATGGCGGTGGGCACGATCACCAGCGCGCTGCCGGTATGGTCCAGCGCCAGCACTGCCAGACCTGCACCCAGTCCACCGAGCGTGGCCTGGCCTTCGCCGCCAATGTTGAACAGCCCGGCATGAAAGGCCACCGCCACGGCCAGCCCGGTGAAGATGTAGTTGGTGGCGTAATAGAGCGTGTAGCCGATGGCCTCGCTGTTTCCCAGCGCGCCCGCCAGCATGAACTTTACCGCCGCGAAGGGATCCGCACCGATGGCCAGCACGATCAGCCCGGCGGCACAGAAAGCCAGCAACACATTGGCCAGCGGGATCAGGCCGATATCGACCCAGCGCGGCAGCGACTGGTTCATGCCGCCTCGTACATCATGCGGCGTCTCCCTGGCCGATATTGGCCATCATCAGGCCCAGCGTCTTTTCGTCGGCTTCGGCGGCGGGCACTTCGCCCACGATGCGACCGGCGCAAATCACCAGGATGCGATCCGACAGCGCCATCACCTCGTCCAGTTCGACGGAAACGACCAGGATGGCACAGCCGGCGTCACGCAATGCGATCAATTGGCGGTGGATGAATTCAATGGCGCCGATATCAACACCGCGCGTGGGCTGGCCCACCAGCAGCACCTTGGGCGGCACGGCGGTCTCGCGCGCGATCACCAGCTTCTGCTGGTTGCCACCGGAGAAGCGGACGGCGCGCTGTTCCGGGCGGCGCGGACGCACGTCATAGCGCTCCATCAGCGCGGCGCAGTGTTCGCGCATGGCGGGATAATCCAGCACGCCACTGGCGGCGAAGGGGGCATCGCGATGGCGGCCAAGCACACTTGTCTCGGCGGCGTTGAACGCCGTGCACATGGCATAGCGGTGACGGTCTTCCGGCACGTGGGAAAGGCCCAGCGCCCGCATTTTCCCGGCATCAACCGGATGACCGGCCGTGATGCTTGCACCACCAAAAGCAATGTTGCCCGATGATGGCGCGCGGATGCCCGACAGCACTTCCAGCAACTCGGTCTGGCCATTGCCGGAAACGCCCGCCACGCCGACAATCTCGCCGGCGCGCAGGGTGAGACTGATATCCTTCAGCAGCGCCACGCCGCCCGCGCCGGTCAGCCCGACATGCTCGGCGTACAGCACGGCCGCACCGGGCTGCGCCGGCGCCTTGTCCAGCTTCAGGCGCACCTTGCGGCCCACCATCAGCTCGGCCAGCTCCTCGCGATTGGTGGCTATGGTGGCACGCTCGGCCACCACTTGCCCTGCCCGCATGACATAAACGAGGTCGGTTGCCGCCATCACCTCGCGCAGCTTGTGGGTGATCAGCAGGATGGTCGCGCCCTTGTCCTTCAGCGCCCCCAGGATGCGGAAGAGCTGGTCGGTTTCCTGTGGCGTCAGCACCGCCGTGGGTTCGTCGAGAATGAGAATGCGCGCGCCGCGATACAGCGCCTTGAGGATTTCCACCCGTTGCTGGTCGCCCACCGGCAGATCGCCAACCCGGGCGTCGGGATCGACCTGCAAGCCATATTCCCGTGCCAGCCGCAGCAGTTCAGCCCGCGCTGCCACCAGGCTGGGCTTCAGCAGCGCGCCCTGCTCTGCCCCCAGGATGATGTTCTCCAGCACGGTGAAGCTTTCCACCAGCATGAAATGCTGATGCACCATGCCGATGCCGTTGGCGATGGCGTCGCGCGGGCTTTCATGCGTCACCACCAGGCCATCCACCCGGATCTCGCCCGCATCCGGCCGGTGCAGGCCATAGACGATTTTCATGATGGTGGACTTGCCGGCGCCATTCTCGCCGATCACGCCCACAATCCTGCCTTTCGGAATCGCCATAGTGACGTCGCGGTTGGCATGGACTGGGCCGAAGCTTTTTTCGATGCCGATAAGTTCGAGAGCCGGATCAGACGCCACAGCGGCCATCGCTCTGGTAATCATGCACCTTTAGCTTGCCGGAAATGATGTCAGCCTTGGCCTGATCCACCTTCGCCTTCATCGCGGGCGTGATCAGCGCCTTGTTGTACTGGTCATAAGCCCAGTCAACGCCGCCATCCTTAAGGCCCAGCACAGCATGACCCGGCTTCCAGCCACCATTCTTCGCGTCCATCGCCGCCTTTGCCCCCACCAGGTCAACCCGCTTGACCATCGAGGTCAGCATGGTGCCGGGGTGCATGTAGTTCTGGTTCGAATCCACGCCGATGGCGAGCTTGCCGCGATCAGCCGCCGCCTGCAGCGCGCCGCTGCCGGTGGAACCGGCCGCCGCATAGACCACATCGACGCCGCGATCGAATTGCTGCTGCGCGATCTCGCCGCCACGCGCCGGATTGGTCCAGGCGTCGGGGGTGGTGCCGGCCATGTTCTGGATCAGCACGGCTTTCGAGTCGGCATACTTCATGCCCTGAGCATAGCCACAGGCGAAGCGGCGGATCAGGGGAATGTCCATGCCGCCGATGAAGCCGATCTTGCCGGTCTTCGACGCCATCGCCGCCAGCACGCCGACCAGGAAGGAGCCCTCCTCCTCACGGAATTCGACCGACATGACGTTGGGCAAGTCGATATTGCCGTCGATCAGGGTGAAGCGCGTATTCGGAAACTTCTTCGCGATACGCTTGACCGCATCGGTCTGAGAAAAGCCCACACCGATGATGGGATCGCGCCCGCGCGACACGAAGCGGCGATAGACCTGTTCGAACTGGGTTTCGTTGCTGATCTCGAAATCGACATAGGGGATGCCGGTCTGCCGCTTGAAGGCTTCCGCGCCTTCATACAACGCCTGGCTGAAGGAACGGTCGAACTTGCCGCCCATCGAGTAGACATAGGCTGGCGCGACCGGCCTTGGTGACGCGCCTGTGAGCGCCGCCAAAGCCACAAGCGTCCCGACAATGCGCGCGGTCGCTTTCACTCAGGCTCCGTAAGGTATCCAGACGTTTTTCACCTGCGTCGCGCGGCGCAGGAACTCGCGGCCTTCGCTCGATCCATCCAGCCAGTCGCGCGGCTCGCCGATCCAGGTGCGCTTGAGATCGTCAGCAGCAGCGGCCTCCACCGTCTTGCCGTTCGGGCCGAAATACCACATCGCCTCGACACCACGATGCTCGGACAGGGTCTTGGACAGTTCCTCGCGCCCGCCGGTGACAATGTTGATGACGCCCGCCGGCATGTCGCTGGTTTCCAGCACCTGGTAGAAATCGGTTGCCGCCAGCGCATGACGCTCGGACGGCACCACCACGACGCGGTTGCCCATCGCCACGGCAGGAGCCCAGAGCGAAGTGAAAGCCAGCAGCGGCGCTTCATCGGGCGCAGCGATGCCTATCACGCCCATTGGCTCGTTCATCGCCAGCACCACGCCGCGCAAAGGCGGGTTGTGCACGGCGCCATCATACTTGTCGGCCCAGGCGGCATAGGTGAACAGGCGGCGGATCGAGGCATCCACTTCCTTCGCGGCGGCGGCCTTGCTTGCGCCAGTCATGGCGCGCAAGCGCGCGGCGAACTCGCCACTGCGGGCCGACAGGTTCTCGGCGCAATAATAAAGTATCTGGGCCCGGGCATGGCCGGTGGTGGCCGACCAGCTTTCCGCCTTCTGCGCCGCCTCGACGGCGATGCGGATGTCCTTGCGATTGCCTTCGCCCACCTGCCCGACTAGTTCGCCCGATGGCGAGAGAATGGCGCGGCTATAGCCGCCATCGGGGCGCGCCTGCTTGCCACCGACGAACAGCTTGGCGGTGCGGTCGATGGCGTCGCTTTCCGAAAGCTGCGGCTCGACGGCGGATGCGGCGACGGCGGCAGCCGGTGCGGCTTTCGGCGCTTTCGGCTTGAGATATTCGAACATGCCCTCGCGCCCACCTTCGCGGCCAAAACCGGACTCGCGATAGCCGCCGAAACCGGCGCTGGCATCGAACTGGTTGGTGCAATTGACCCACACCACGCCCGCCTTGATCTTGGGCGCGAGATCGAGCGCGACATTGATGTCCTCGCTCCAGACGCTGGCAGCCAGGCCGTAGCAGGTGTTGTTGGACAGCGCGATGGCTTCGGCGGGCGTACGGAACGTCATCGCCACCATCACCGGGCCGAAGATTTCTTCCTGCGCCAGCACCGAGGCGGGCTCGACATTGGTCAGCAGCGTCGGCGGATAGAAGCAGCCTTCGGGGCAGGCCGCCCCATTTGAATAAGATTGGGGCTGATGCAGTACCGCGCCGTCCGCCACGCCCTGCGCCACCTTGTCGGCGATCTGCTGCCGCTGCGCGGGCGAGACAATCGCGCCGATGTCGGTCACCTTGTCGAGCGGATCGCCAACGCGCAGATTTTCCATCCGGGCTTTCAGCTTGGCGATGAACCTGTCGGAAACGCTTTCCTGCACCAGCAGGCGCGAACCGGCGCAGCAGACCTGGCCCTGGTTGAACCAGATTGCGTCAACCGCGCCTTCCACGGCGGCGTCGAGGTCGGCATCTTCAAACACCACGAAGGGCGACTTGCCGCCAAGTTCCAGGGTCAGCTTCTTGCCCGTGCCCGCCGTGGCGAGGCGAATGGCGCGGCCAACATCGGTGGAACCGGTGAAGGCGATCTTGTCGATGCCGTCATGCTCGACAATGGCGCGGCCGGTCTCGCCCGCACCGGTGACGATGTTGACCACGCCCTTGGGCAGCTTGGCCTCCTGGCAGATCTCGGCGAACAGCAACGCGGTCAGGCTGGTGTCCTCGGCGGGCTTCAGTACCACCGTGTTGCCGGCGGCCAGCGCCGGCGCGATCTTCCAGGCCAGCATCAGCAGAGGAAAATTCCACGGGATCACCTGCCCCGCCACGCCCACCGGGACATGGTCGGGAAACTCGGTATCCAGCAACTGGGCCCAGCCGGCATGGTGATAGAAGTGGCGCGCCACTAGTGGCACATCGATGTCGCGGGTCTCGCGGATGGCCTTGCCATTGTCCAGCGTCTCCAGCACGGCGAATAGACGCGCATGTTTCTGCACCAGCCGCGCCAGGGCATAGAGATAGCGAGCGCGGCCCTGCCCGCCCTTCTTGGCCCAGGTGCCCTGCGCGGCGCGGGCGGCCTTCACCGCTGCATCAACATCGGCGGGCGTGGCTTCGGCCAACGTCGCCAGCTTCTTGCCCGAAGACGGGCTGATGCTGTCAAACGGCTTGCCGCCGCCCTTCGTCCATTCGCCATTGATGAACAGACCGAAGCTGCGGCCATGCTTGTCGAGCCAGGCTTGTGCAGCACTGTCGCTTTCCGGCGCGGGGCCGTACTCCATCGTCTTCAAAATTTGTGCGACACTGCTCATGGATCAGGCCATCGCCCCTTAAGCCATCGGATGACGGTGATTGGACGAATACCGTCCAGTGACGAAGTGATCGAGCTGGCGCTCGATGTCGGTCAGAAGGCTGGAAGCGCCGAGCCGGAACAGGTGCGGCTGCAGCCATTCATCGCCCAGTTCTTCCTTCATGATGAATTCGTAGTTCATCGCATCCTTGGCAGTGGCGATGCCGCCCGCCGGCTTGAAGCCAACCTTCTGCCCAGTCATCTCGTGCCACTGGCGGATCACGCGCGTCATCACCAGCGAATTGGGCAGCGTGGCGTTGGTGGCTTCCTTGCCGGTGCTGGTCTTGATGAAGTCCGCGCCCGCCATCATGCAGACCATCGCGGCCTTGCCGACATTGGTCAGCGTGCCCAGATCGCCCGCGCCGATGATCGCCTTCACATGCGCCGGACCGCAGGCCTCGCGAAACGCCTTCATCTCGTCATAGACGGCGCGCCAGTTGCCGGTCAGCGCATGGCTGCGGTCGATGACGATGTCGATCTCCATCGCGCCCGCCGCGACCGAGGCCTCGATTTCCTTGAGGCGCAGATTGAGAGGCGAAAGACCCGCCGGGAAGCCGGTGGAAACAGCGGCGACGGGAATGTTGGTTCCCCGCAGCGCGTCCACCGCCGTCTCGACCATGGCATGATAGACGCAGACCGCGCCGGTGGTGAGGCCGATGTCGCCAATGCCCATCGCCTCCAGTGTTTCCTGCCGCACGGGATGGCGCGCCTTGGCGCAGAGGCGGCGGACGCGGCCCGGCGTGTCGTCGCCCGCCAGCGTGGTGAGATCGATGCACTGGATGGCGCGCACCAGCCAGGCGGCCTGCCATTGCTTCTTCACGGTGCGGCGGCCCGGCAGGGTGGCGGTGCGGCGTTCGGCGGCGCTGCGATTGACGCGCACGCTTTCGATTACATCGGCGTCGAAGGCCGTGATCGGATTTCTTCCGTCCGCCGGGTCGGCGGACCCAGAAGAAATTTCACGGGGGTTCAAATGCTGGACATTGGACATGGCGGAACGCTTTCACCCCCCAATAGGCGAGTCAAGGAAAAGGGCCGGGAAAGCCCGGTTCCCGCCTGTTATTTGGTGCCAAACATCCGATCACCGGCATCGCCAAGCCCTGGCACAATATAGCCGTGATCGTTGAGCTTCTCGTCGATGGCCGCGGTCCAGACTGGCACATCGGGATGGACGGCGGTGAAGGTCTTGATACCCTCCGGCGCCGCCAGCAGGCACATCAGGCGCAGATTTTTCACACCCCGCGCCTTGAGCTTATCCACCGCCGCGACAGCGGAATTGCCGGTGGCCAGCATCGGGTCCATCACGATCACCAGCCGGTCACAGGCATCTTCCGGCGCCTTGAAGTAATACTCCACGCTCTCCAGCGTCTTGGGATCGCGGTAAAGCCCGATATGGGCGACGCGGGCCGAGGGCACCAGATCGAGCATGCCTTCCAGGAATCCCATTCCGGCGCGCAAAATCGGGGCGAAAACCAGTTTCTTGCCTTCGATCCGGGGCGCCTGCATCTGGGTCAGGGGCGTCTGGATGGTGACATTTTCCAGCGGTAGGTCGCGGGTGATCTCGTAGCAGATTAGCATGCCGATCTCGTTCAGCAGGGCGCGGAAATTACGGGTGCTGGTTTCCTTGTCCCGCATCAGGCTGAGCTTGTGCTGGACCAGCGGGTGGATGACGACGGTGACGCCTTGCATCGGCTGACCTTTCATTTGACGGCAGTTAAAGCGAGACCCGCGCCTTCGCACAAGCAGCAAAATATTGATGGCGACCAGCCCAAGCCTACGCTTATATGTGGATCATGTATGTGTGGTCGGTCGAAAGCTGCACCGAGATGAAACCCTTTTCCAACCGTCTGCCGCCCATAACCTGGCCGGTGCATCTGGGCAACCCACTGCTCACGACGTCATAAAAGGAATACCATGTCCGAAAGGCCCAACAATCTCGACGCCTACTGGATGCCGTTCACGGCGAACCGTGCCTTCAAGGCAGCGCCGCGCATGATGGTGGCAGCCAAAGGCATGCATTACACCACTGATGACGGCCGCAATATTTTGGACGGCACGGCGGGCCTGTGGTGCTGCAACGCTGGGCATGCGCGGCCCAAAATCACCGAGGCGATCTCCAGGCAGGTTCGGGAGATGGATTATGCCCCCGCTTTCCAGGTGGGCCATCCCAAGGCGTTCGAGCTGGCAGCGCGGCTTGCCCGCCTGATGCCCGGAACGCTTGACCATATCTTCTTTACCAACTCCGGCTCAGAATCGGTGGAGACGGCGCTGAAGATGGCTATCGCCTATCACCGCATCAACGGCCAGGCCGAGCGCGTGCGCCTGATCGGGCGCGAACGCGGCTATCACGGGGCCAATTTCGGCGGTATGAGCGTGGGCGGCATGCCCGCTAATCGCAAGATGTTCGGCACGCTGGTGGCGGGCGTCGATCACATGCGCCACACCCATGGCGATCCGCGCAACCTGTTCTGCCGCAGCGAACCGGAGCATGGCGTTGAACTGGCCGAAGATCTGGAACGACTCTGCACACTGCACGATCCATCCAACATCGCCGCCGTGATCGTGGAGCCAGTGCAGGGATCGTCAGGCGTTTTCGTTCCGCCGCGCGGCTATCTCAAGCGCCTGCGCGAAATCTGCGACCAGCACGGCATCCTGCTGATCTTCGACGAAGTTATTACCGGTTTTGGGCGCTTGGGTGCCCCTTTCGCGGTGGATTATTTTGGGGTCGAGCCTGACCTGGTGACTACCGCCAAGGGCCTGACCAACGGCGTAATTCCCATGGGCGCAGTCTTCGTACAGAAGAAGATTCACGATGCCTTCATGAAGGGGCCGCCCGCCGCCATCGAGCTCTTTCATGGCTATACCAATTCCGCCAACCCGGTGGCCTGCGCCGCCGCACTGGGCACGCTCGACACTTATGAAGAAGAAGGGCTCCTTACGCGCGGCGCTTCGCTGGCCGCCTATTGGGCGGATGCGGCACACAGCTTGCGCGACCTCCCCCTCGTCGCCGACATCCGCACCCTAGGCCTAATCGCGGGCATCGAACTGACGTCCCTGGACGGCAAGGTCGGCGCCCGCGCCTTCGACGCCTATCTCAAATGCTTCGCCGCCGGGCTTCTGGTCCGCACCACCGGCGACGTCATCGCCCTGTCGCCACCGCTCATCATCGAGAAGGCGCAGATCGATATCATCTTTGACAACATCAGAACCGTCCTAAAACAGGTACCATGAAAATTATTCAGCATATAATCGCGGGCAAGAATCTCAGCGGCAGCGGCGGCTCACCCGTCTTCAATCCCGCCACAGGCGAACAGAGCGCCACCGTTCTTTCGGGCGGCAAGGCGGAAGTCAATGCCGCTGTCGCCGTCGCCAAGGCCGCCTTTCCCGGCTGGGCCACGACCACGCCGGCGCGGCGCGCCAAGGTGATGTTCGAGGTTCGACGAATCATGGAAGCGCGCAAGGACGAGATCGCACGTGTCATCAGCGCCGAGCATGGCAAGACCCATGTTGATGCGCTGGGCGAAGTGGCGCGCGGCCAGGAAGTGGTCGAGTTCGCCTGCGGGATCCCGCACCTGCTGAAAGGTAGCTTCAGCCCCCTCGTCGCCACAGGCATGGATGTGCACGACATGCGCCAGCCGCTGGGAGTGACGGCAGGTATCACACCGTTCAACTTCCCGGTCATGGTTCCGCTATGGATGGCGCCGATGGCGCTGGCCTGCGGCAACACTTTTATTCTTAAGCCGTCGGAGCGTGACCCTTCCGCCGCCAACCTGCTGTACGATATCTTTATGGAAGCCGGTCTGCCTGCCGGCGCGATGAATGTCGTCCATGGCGGCAAGGACGCGGTGGACGCCATTCTCGATCATCCCGACATCATGGCGGTGAGCTTTGTCGGCTCCACGCCCATCGCCGAATATGTCTATGCGCGCGGCTGTGCCGCCGCAAAGCGCGTGCAGGCGCTGGGCGGGTCCAAGAACCACATGATCATCATGCCGGATGCCGATCTCGACCTGGCGGCGGATGCGCTGATGGGCGCAGGTTATGGCTCGGCTGGCGAACGCTGCATGGCGGTCTCGGTCGCGGTACCGGTGGGCGAGAAGACAGCCGACGCGCTGGTCGCCAAGCTGAAGCCACGCGTCGCGGCGCTGAAGATCGGTCCTGCTACCGACGCTGCCGCCGAGATGGGTCCGCTGGTGACCAGCGCACATCGCGACAAGGTTTCTAGCTACATCGACCAGGGCGCCAAGGACGGTGCTGAAGTCGTGGTCGATGGTCGCGGCCTCAAGATGCAAGGCTACGAGAATGGCTACTGGCTAGGCGGCACACTGCTGGACCGCGTCACGCCGATTATGTCCGTTTACCGGGAAGAGATTTTCGGCCCAGTTCTGTCGGTGGTGCGGGCGCACGAATATTCCGAGGCGTTGAACCTGATAAACACGCATGAGTTTGGCAATGGCGCGGTTCTGTTCACCCGCGACGGCGACGCTGCTCGCGACTTTGCCGATAATGTACAGGCCGGCATGGTAGGCATCAACGTGCCGATTCCCGTTCCTGTCGGCTATCACAGTTTCGGCGGCTGGAAGCGCTCGGTCTTCGGCAGTCATGGCCTCTATGGCCCCGAAGCGGTAGGCTTCTATACCAAGCTCAAGACCATGACGTCGCGTTGGCCCACCGGCATCCGCAGCGGCGCGCAATTCAATTTCCCTAGCAACTGAGAGATCACGACATGGCGATGTGCGCGCGATGCGCGGCGAGGGTACAGTTCGTCGAGACGCCTCGTTTTCTACAAAAAAATACAACCTATGCGAGCATTGTTCAAATTGTTTCCACAAAAATATTCCGCGGCAGCTCCGAGGCGCCCGCAGTTCTGTGGACTTCGCCTCACCGTTTCCAGACCAAAGCCCTGACCGAACGCCTGGCATCCCACTTGTCGGACACATAGCGCCGCGCTATTTCCCGCGCCATGCATATCCTGATCGCCTGCGACTCCTTCAAGGACGCTCTCGATGCCGAGCGTGTCTGCACCGCCATCGCCACCGGCCTGACCAGCGCCCATCCCGGCATCAAGGTCACCGAGATGCCGCTGTCCGACGGTGGCGAAGGTGTGCTCGACATCCTGCGCAAGGTGCTGCAGCTCAAGACCATTGAAAAGCAGGTCAGCGATCCGCTGGGCCGCCCGGTCAACGCCTGCTATGGCCTGTCTGCGGATGGCAAGACCGCGCTGGTGGAAATGGCAACGGCATCCGGCCTGCAATTGCTGGCGCTGGCAGAGCGCAACCCGCTGCTGACTTCTACCTACGGCACCGGCGAATTGCTAGCCGATGCGAAGGCGCGCGGCGCCACCACCGCCCTGCTCGCCATCGGCGGCAGCGCAACTAATGATGGCGGCATCGGCATGGCGGCGGCTCTGGGCTGGCAGTTTCTCGACAGCGCAGGAAACCAGGTGAAGCCAGACGGCGGCAACCTGCAGCAGATCGCGAAGATCTTGCCGCCGGTGCAGCTTCCCTTCGAGCGTGTGGAAGTGATGTGCGACGTCACAAATACGCTCCATGGACCCACCGGCGCATCCAGCATCTATGGTCCGCAGAAAGGCGGCACCAGGGACAGCATCGCCCAGCTCGATGATGGCCTGCGCCATCTCGCGCGGCTTGTGGAAGCGCAGCTTGGCAAGCCCGACCTGGCAGAAGTAGCCGGCGCGGGCGCGGCAGGCGGCCTGGGCTTTGGCGCCATGGCGTTCCTGAACGCTACCCTCAAGCGCGGCATCGAGATGGTGCTCGACTTGGTGGGCTTCGACACGGCGGTGGCCAGCGCCGATCTGGTCATAACCGGTGAAGGCCATATCGACGGCCAGTCGCTGCAGGGCAAGCTGATCCAGGGTGTCAGCGGCCGCGCCGGCAAGACGCCGGTGGTGGCGCTGTGCGGCAAGCTGTCGGCCTCGACGGACGATGTCCGCGCTGTCGGCCTGAAGGCAGCCTATTGCATCAACAAGGAAGAACGCCCGCTGGCCGAGATGCTGGCCGCCACCGCCACCAATCTGGAAGCGACCGCCGCAACGCTTCCTCTCACGGATTGATCTTCGGGGCTGACGCAGCGCAGCAAGCAGACAAGCTTTTACAACAATCCCAGCGCCCGGGTCGCTTGGCAGCCTCCCGCCAGTATGGTCGGATGCCCCGGTCAAGGTTCACATAAGAACTGTTTTCGGGGAATCGCCATGTCCAGTAACGCCTCTGCACCGGCAAGCCTGCCAGCGCGCCTGCTGCTGCCGCTCATCCTGCTGCTGTTCGTGGCCAGCGGCTGCGCCGCCCTCATATATGAAGTGGTGTGGTACCAGCTCCTGGCGCTGGTGATCGGCTCTAGCGCGATTTCCCTTGGCATCCTGCTGGCGACCTTCATGGGCGGTCTTTGCCTGGGCAGCTACTTCTTGCCCAGGATCACCCGCCCCGGCCAGCATCCCCTGCGCGTCTATGCCCTGATCGAGCTGGGCATCGGCATATTCGGCCTGGGCGTGCTGTGGTGCCTGCCGCTGATCGACGGCATCTATGTCGCGGCGGTGCAGCTCGGCCTGCCCGGCCTGCCGATGCGCGGCCTGCTGGCATCGCTGATGCTGCTGCCGCCCACCTTCCTGATGGGCGCGTCGCTGCCCGCCATCTCGCGCTTCATCGCCGCCACGCCGCGCGGCATCACCTGGTGGGGCTGGCTCTATGCCGGCAACACCGTCGGCGCAGTGGGCGGCTGCATTCTGGCGGGCTTCGTGCTGCTGCGCCTGCATGACCAGGCCGTAGCAACCTATGTCGCCGTGGCGATCAACTTCGTCACCGCCGCCGCCAGCTATGCACTGGCGCAGGCTTCGCCCGCCATCAGCGTCAATATCGACGATGCGCAAATGAACAGCGCGCCCATCGCCGCCAATGACGGCGCGGATGACGGCAGCACCGCCCTGGTCTATTGGGCCATCGGCATTTCGGGCGCCGCCGCGCTGGGCATGCAGGTAGTGTGGACCCGCTTCCTCGCCATGCTGTTCGGGCAAACGGTCTATGCCTTCTCGGCCATCCTGGCCGTGTTCCTGGCGGGCCTCGCCATCGGCGGCGCCATCGGTTCGCTGCTGCTGCGCTGGATCAATCCGCGCACCGCGCTGGCCTGGGCGCAACTCTTCCTGGCGGCCGCCATTGCCTATGCCGCCTACATGATCACTCAGGTGCTGCCGTTCATGGCCGAGATCCGCACCGTCAATGGCTGGGAAATGGCCTTAACCGACCTGCGCCGCGCCGCCATGGCGATCCTGCCCGGCGCACTACTGTGGGGCGCAAGCTTTCCCTTCGCGCTGGCGGCCGCCGGTCGCGGCAGCCGCGATCCGGCCGGGCCGGTGGCGCGCGTCTATGCCGCCAACACCTTCGGCGCCATCCTGGGTGCAATCGTTACCAGCCTGGTGCTGGTCGCCACCATCGGCACCCGCGACACCCAACGCGTGCTGCTGGTGCTGGTAGCGCTAGGCGGCCTGGTGCTGCTACTGCCCATGCTGAAACGCCAGGGCGCCATCGCGGGCACAGCGCTGGCTGCCGCCATTGCCGCCGTGGGCGCGATGGCCTGGACGCTGCCGGAGCAGCCGGGTGAACTGGTCGCCTTCGGCCACCAGGTGCCGTCGCTGTCGCCCTGGGCCAAGGTGATCGACGTTGTCGAGGGTCGCACCTCCTCCATCGCCATCAGCCGGGTGCAGGATGGCAACATCCAGGTCAGTGTCGGCGGCCATGTCGAGGCCACAACCATCCCCTTCGACATGAGCCTGCAGAGAATGATGACGCATCTGCCATCAGTGCTGCATCCCAACCCGCAAAAGGTGCTGAACATCGGCTTCGGCGCCGGCGTGACGGCAGGCAGCTACACCTTCCATCCCTCGGTCAAGAGCATCACCATCGTGGAGCTTGAACCCAAGGTGCCGCCGACCTCCGCCAAGTATTTCGGCGAATTCAACAACCATGTCCGCACCGACCCGCGCACCAGCATCATCTTCGATGATGGCCGGCATTTCATGATGACCACGAAGGAGACCTTCGACATCATCGCCGCCGACCCCATCGATGTCTGGGTCAAGGGCACGGCGGGCATTTACTCGTCGGACTATTTCCGCAAGGTGAAGGAGCGGCTCAATCCCGGCGGCTATTTCACCCTCTATGTCCCGCTGTATGAAAGTAGCGAAGAAACCATCCGCACCGAGTTCGCCACCTTCTTCGAGGTTTTCCCCAACGCCACGGTGTGGGCCAACCTCGCCAATGGCTATGGCTATGACCTGGTGCTGATGGGCCAGAAGGATCCCGGCCCGCTCAAGGTGGACGTCGATGTCGTGGAACAGCGCCTGCATCAAGCGAAGTATGCGCCGCTGCTGAAGTCGCTGAACTTCATCGGCTTCCAGAATGCCACCGACCTCTACGCCACCTATCTGGGCGACCAAGACAGCATGAAGGATTGGCTGAAGGGCGCGCAGCTCAACACCGACCGCAACATGCGCCTGCAATATGTCGCGGGATGGGCGATCTATTCCAACATGGCCGATACGCTCTACCGGAAAATCCTGGCGATGCGGAAACTGCCAACGCCCTACTTCACGGGGTCGCCGCAGGGCATGGCGGCGCTGAATGCGAAAATGCATGCGCCGCAAGCGGGACAGGTCTGGACCGGCCAGTAATCCGGCAGCGGTTTGATTTGGATGTGAGCGGAGGCCTTAAGCTTCCGCTCACCAGTCGCACAAGACGGTCTACGCATCGCCAGCGATCATGCCGTAGGGGAACTGCATGGATCACGCTCAGGATCTGCGCGAAATGCTGCACATGGCGGCGCTGCTGAAGGGTGCAGCGGCGCGGGCGGCGTTCCGCGACTGTTCAGCGATCTTTCTGGGCGTATCCGAACTACTGGAGCGGCGCGCCGTGATGCTGGCGGCGGGCGAAACCGAAAGCGGCGAGACAGCATCGCCACCACCCGCGCGCCAGCCCATCAACATCATGACCTGAACGATTGGCGGCGACGCGCATGAAAAAGCCCGCCGGTCCAACCGGCGGGCTTCTTGTCATGCAGCACGCGCTGTTAGACGGCGCGGGTGTTTTCGGCGATCAGGCTCATGAAGGCGTCGCTGCGGGTCTTGAGCGGCTCAATGCTGTCCTTGGCGGTGCGGCCATACAGCTCGCTGACCTTCTTGATCTGGCCGACATAGGCCTCGAAGGCGCTCTTGGCGAAGCCGGTCTGGATCGCGATCGCCTCGTTGATGGACTTGGAGGCGAAGATGGCCTTCGTGGTCTCCAGCGACTTGGCAGCGGCGTCCTTGGAATAGGCCAGGAACTGCTCATTCGCGGCCTGGATGCCCTGGCCGGCGGTCAGAGCGGATTCGATGCACGCCTCGGCATTGTCCTTGGCGGATTCCTGAATGGTGTCGAAAAGCGCCGAGGACTTCTCGAAGCCCGCCTGGAACGCTTCCGGGCCGAAGGTGAAGGAGGTGCCGAAGGTTTCGGCAGTCTTGTTCTTTGCCTTGGTCATGTCTTCCTCGCAGGGTTGGCCTGCGCCGGATCATTTCCCCGCAGTGCACGCGGGATTTATGTAAGCCTTATAAGCATGTCAAGGAATTTTGCTGCAATGCAGCATAGTTGACGGAAGCGGCAGAACAGTCGCGACGGGTACGGAAACTATCCGGCCGGACGCTCACCCGGGATGACAGAATCGCCATGCAGTCTGTTCAAAAAGGTCCGGAACTGGGGTTGGCCAATTCCGGACAGTGGGAGAAGAACCGTGAAACCGGGCCGCGCTATTTTGCGGTGATCTGGTCGAAGACACCCTTGTCGGCGAAGTGTGTGGCCTGGGCTTTTTCCCAGCCGCCGAAATCACCGTCGACCGTCGCCAGCGGAATGTTGGGGAACTGAGTGCGATACTTCGCCAGCACCTGCGGGTTACGCGGACGGTAGAAATGCTTGGCCTCGATCTCCTGCGCCTCGGGCGTATAGAGATATTGCAGGAAATCCTGCGCCGCCTTGCCTGCACCGTGGCGGTCGGCATTCTTTTGCACCATAGCGACGGCCGGCTCGGCCAGGATGGAGCGGCTGGGATAGACGATCTGGTACTGACCGCCATCCGGCTGCTTCAGCGCCAGCAGCGCTTCATTCTCCCAGTTCAGCAGCACATCACCCAGGCCACGCTTGGTGAAAGTCACCGCCGAAGCGCGGCCGCTGGCATCCAGCACGGGCACGTGCCTGTAGAGATCAGCCACGAAGACGCGCGCCTTCTGGGCATTGCCGCCTGGCGCTTTCTGGGCCCAGGCCCAGGCCGCCAGATAGGCCCAGCGCGGCGCACCGCCGGTCTTCGGGTTGGGCGTAATCACTTCGACGCCCGGCTTCACCAGGTCACCCCAGTCCTTGATCGCCTTGGGATTGCCCTTGCGCACCAGGAACACGATGGTCGAGGTGTAAGGGCTGGAATTCTGCGGCAGGCGTTTCTGCCAGTCGCTGGGCACCACGCCTGCCCGGGCGATGGCGTCGATGTCCGCGGCCAATGCCAGCGTCACGATATCGGCCCGCAGACCTTCGACCACCGAGCGCGCCTGCGCCCCCGAACCCGCATGGCTGGAATTGAGGGTGACGGTGTTGCCAGTCTTGGCCTTGTATTGCGCGGCGA
>CANHNJ010000005.1 GCA_947462105.1 Alphaproteobacteria bacterium | reverse complement strand
TGGGATATCGGCCACCCGCACCGCAGGCATTCAGCCCTGTCCCACCACCTCTGGATCAGGCGGCCGCGATGCAATAGTCTCTCTATGCCGGTGGTACAAAATATCCGTCAGGTCACTGGAAGAGGCGCCCGTCGCGGCGAGCCGCGACGCCGTGCAGTATCTGTTCGATTCTCCCATGACGGCCTTCACCAGCGACATCGCCTCCTATGCGCTGGAAAGCTTCACGCCGGAACGCCCGCTACTGGAAGGCGCGGTCGAACTGATGCGCCGCATCCACAAGGAGTTCCGCTACGACACCACTGTCACCGACACCTCTACGCCGGTGGACAAGGTGTTCGAGATCCGCGCCGGTGTCTGCCAGGACCTGGCCCATGTCGCCATCGCCGCCATGCGCTCCATCGGCCTGCCCGCACGCTATGTCTCCGGCTACCTGCTGACACAGCCGCCGCCGGGCAAGCCGCGCCTGCTGGGTGCCGATGCCAGCCACGCCTGGTTCAGCGTCTATGCCCCGCCTTTCGGCTGGGTCGATCTGGATCCCACCAATGACATCCCGGCGGGCGAAGGCCATGTCACCGCCGCCTGGGGCCGCGACTATGGCGATGTCGCGCCGGTGGGCGGCATTATCCTGGGCGGACATGACCATGTCATCGAAGTGGGCGTGGACGTCATCCCCGCCACGGAGTAGGAGGGCGGGGAATGTCGCCCATCGTCATTATCGGTTTCTCACTCTGCGCCGCCGCCTGCACCATGCTTGGCGGCCTGCTGGCGCTGAAGCTGAAGACGCACCTGCCGCTGGCGCTGGCCTTTTCGGCGGGCGCGGTGATCGGCGTCGCCTTTTTCGACCTGCTGCCCGAAGCCTTCGCCTTGCGCCCCGGCGACATTAGCCTGACCGTGCTGGCCGCCGGAGTGGGCTTTTTCCTGTATGCGGTGATCGATCGTTTCGCCGGGCATGATCACAATTGCCATGACCAGCCGCATCGCGGCTTGATCGGCGCCGCCAGCTTCTCCACTCACAGCCTGCTTGACGGCCTCGCCCTGGGCCTGGCGTTCCAGGTCGGCGAGGCCACCGGCCTGGTCGTCGCCGCCGCCGTGCTGGCGCATGATTTCGCCGACGGCCTCAACACCGTGAATGTGGTGCGGCGGCACGGCGCGACCGCCAGGGCCGCGCTGGCCTGGCTGGCGGTGGATGCCACCGCCCCGGTGCTGGGTGCGTTGCTGAGCCTGACGATCACGCCATCGCCGGAAGGGTTGGGATTGGCGCTGGCCGCGTTCGGCGGATTCTTCCTCTATATCGGCGCCTGCGATCTTTTCCCTGCCAGCCAGCGGGGACGGCCCGGCCTGGCCACGCTGGCCGCGACCATGGCGGGCGCAGGCTTTCTCTATCTGGCGACGCGCGCAGTCTGAGTTTCCGATACTTCGGTCAGCAACGGCTGGCCCGCAAACCAGGCGGCGAGATTGTCCAGCGCCAACTGGCCCATCGCGGCGCGGGTCTCGATGGTGGCGCTGCCGATATGCGGCGTCAGCGCGACATTCTCCATCGCCAGCAGGGCGGCAGGCACGCGCGGCTCGTCCTCGAAGACATCGAGGCCCGCGCCGCCCAGCTTGCCTGACTGCAGCGCTTCGACCAGCGCCACTTCATCGACAACCCGGCCACGCGACACGTTCACCAGGATGCCATCGGGGCCCAGCGCTTCCAGCACGTCCTTGTTGATCATCTTGGTCGCGTCGGGACCGGCGGAGGCGATGACGACCAGGAAGTCATTCTCCTTCGCCAGGCCGATCAGGCTGGGAATGAAACTGTAGGGCGAATCCGCCACGGCGCGGCGGTTGGTGTAGGAAATCGTCATGCCCATCGCTTCGGCGCGGCGGGCAATGTCCTTGCCGATGCGGCCCAGCCCGACAATGCCCAGCTTTTTCCGGCTTGCCTTGCGGGTCAGCGGCATGGCGCCTGCCAGCCACTTGCCGTCGCGGACATAGCGGTCGGCGGCGGCCAGCCGGCGCGACGCCATCACCATCAGCGCAATGGCAAGATCAGCGACATCGTCGTTCAGCACATCGGGCGTATTGGTGACGGGAATTTTCTTCGCCGCAGCCTTCGTCACATCGATGCCGTCATAGCCGACGCTGACGCTGCTGATGATTTCCAGCTTCGGCAGGGTGTCGAACAGCGAGGGCGGCATGTTGCCGGTCGTGACCACGGCGCGCACCTTGGCAGCTACATCCGGTGGCACGGCATCGGGCTTGTGGCGATGCACGGTGTAGGTGGTGGAAAGTTTCTCGTCGATCGCAGGCAGCAACCCGGCAATCAGCAGGACGTCGATCTTATCGGCCATGACTATTCTAACGGTTGGCGAGCATCGCCAGCGTTTCGGGAGTCGGGGTCACCAGTGGCTTGCCCGTGAACCAGGCTTCCAGGTTCTTGATGACCAGCCGCCCCATCTCGCTGCGAGTCTCGCGCGTGGAGGAGGCGATGTGCGGCAACAGCACCACATCATCGCGGCCAAACAGGGCTTCCGGCACGTTCGGTTCGTGCTCGAAAACGTCCAGTCCGGCGCCCGCGATCTTGCCCGCCTGCAAGGCGGCGATCAAGACGGCCTCGTCCACCACGCTGCCGCGCGCGATATTGATGAGGATGCCGTCCGGCCCCAGCGCCTCGAAAACGGCGGCGTTGACCAGGTGCTTGGCATCCGGGCCCGCCGAGCTGGCGACCATCAGGAAATCGCTTTCCTTCGCCAGGCTGACCAGATCGGGCAGGAAGCGATAGGGCGTGTCCATTTTCGCCCGGTCGGTATAGAGAATCTGCATGCCGAAGCCTTCGGCGCGCTTGGCGATGGCGCGGCCGATGCGGCCCAGCCCCAGGATGCCCATGCGCTTGCCCGTGACCTTGCCGGCGACGGGAAACTTCTCCTTCGTCCAGCGCCCGGCGCGGACAAAGCGGTCGGCCTGGGCGAGACGCCGCGAGGTCATGATGGTGAGGCCGATGGCGAGGTCGGCGACATCGTCGGTCAGCACGTCGGGCGTGTGGGTGACGGGAATGTGCCGCGACAGGGCCTTCTTCATGTCCACCAGGTCGTAGCCGACGCTGTTGACGGTGATGATTTCCAGCTTGGGCATGCGTTCGATCAGCGAGGCGGGCGCGCCATCCAGGCCCGAGGTGATGAGTGCACGCGCCTTGGCGGCGATCTCGTCCGGCACCGCATCCTTGTCGGCGCAGGTCAGGCGATAGCGGCTGCCAATCCAGCGCTCCTCGGCGGGACGCAGCAACTGGCAGATGGTGAGGACGTCGATGTCCTTGGTGCTGGGGGTCGCTTCCGTCATGGCTTTTTTTATTGTCCCTTTATCGCTTTGGGGCCGTTCGCTGTTGCAGCAATTCTGCCCGCAAGAGCCGCTAAATGCAATCGATTACTTATGCCGATTTTGGGCTAGTCTGTCGCACCTTTTTCCCGGAGTATGCGCCCGCTTTTACGCCCCTTCGGGCGAGGCCGCCTTCAGAGCGACCGGAAAGATAGAGGAGACTTCCCATGAAGACCAAGTTCACCGTCTTGTGCGGCGCCGCCCTGCTGGTGCTGGCCGCCCCCGCCCTGGCGCAGAATTATTCCACGGCCGCCCTGCCCGCCCCCACCGGCAAGGTCGAAGCGGCCAAGGGCGCCAGCGTCCGGCGGGTGGACAAGGCGCTGGACGCGGTGATCGCGCCCAATGCCAAAATCGAAAAGGTGGCCGGGGGCTTCCAGTTCACCGAGGGCACGGTGTGGCACAAGGGCGAACTCTGGTTCAGCGACCTGCGTGCCAACAAGGTCTACAGCCTGTCGCCCACCGGCAAGCTGACCCTGCGGCTGGACCATGCCGGTGGCGTCGACAGCTTCGACTCCCGCTTCTATCGCGGCTCCAATGCGATGGTCCCGGCGCCCGATGGCACCCTGCTGCTGGCGCAGCATTCCGGCCACCGCATCGTCAAGCTGGACGACCAGATGCGCGCCACCTCCTTCCTCGAAAAGTTCGAGGGCAAGGCGCTGAACAGCCCGAACGATCTGGTCTATGCCAAGGACGGCGCGCTCTATTTCAGCGACCCGCCCTATTTCTACAACGACCCGGTGGCCGGCAAGACCGATCCCAACAAGGTTGTCGGCACCCAGAAGACCAACAACGTCTATCGCTTCAAGGACGGCAAGCTCACCGCTGTCATCACCGACCTGCCGCGCCCCAACGGCGTCGGCTTCTCGCCCGACGGCAAGTATCTCTATGTCTCCAACACCGAGCCCAAGTCGCAGGTCTATCGCTATGACGTGAAGGCCGACGGCAGCGTGACCAACAAGAAGCTGCTGGCCGACTGGACCGCCGACAAGGGCGCGGGCGTGCCCGATGGCCTGAAGGTCGATTCCGCCGGCAATGTCTGGGCCACGGGCCAGGGCGGCATCCGCATCCTGACGCCGGAAGGCAAGCTGCTGGGCCAGATCATCCTGCCGGAAGTGTCGGCCAACATCGCCTTCGGCGGCGCCGACGGCAAGGTCGCCTATCTCGCCGGTTCGACCAGCATCTATCGCCTGCCGCTGGCGATCGCGGGCCAGAAGCCGATGTATAGCCGTTGAATTGATGCCCCCATCCGTCGCAACTTGGGTTTGCAAGCAAACACCTCGTTGCGACACCTTCCCCCGCTCGTCACTTCGTTCGCGGGGGAAGGAAGCTGGTGCGTAGCGGATGGTCTGCAGCGAAACCGTCTCGCGCCTGGAAGCAGAAAGGCCCGCGTCACAAGACGCGGGACTTTTTTGGCGACGGGACTTAAGCCTTTTTCGGCGGGGCCGTGGTCTGCCGAATGAAGACATGCGTCGGCAGCACAACGTCATGCTCATATTGCTCGCGCGCAAGGATGCGGCGCAGCTTCACCATCGCCTGGTAGCCAATGTCAAAAGTGGGAACATGCACGGTGGTGATCTGCGGATCATAGATGCGGCTGAGGCGCTGATCTTCGTACCCGATGATGGAAATATCGTCCGGCACGCGCAGCCCGGCCGCGCGGATGGCGCGGATGGCGCCCACCGCGATCTCGTCACTGGAACAGAAGACGGCCGTCGGCAGCACGGGACGCTGCAGCAGCGTCTCCATCGCCGCCTGACCCGCTTCGGGCGTGAACTCGCCGGGGACGCAGTTCTCCTCGGCATTCTTGATTCCGGCGGCCGCCATCGCGGCCACGAAACCCTCGCGGCGCTTCACCGACATCGGGGCGCGGACATTGCCGGTGATATGGGCGATGCGGCGATGGCCCAGCTCCAGCAGGTGATTGGTGGCCTGGGTGGCGGCGACGACGTGGTCCACCCGCACGGCCGGGAAATTCTTGTGACCATGACTTTCCAGTACCATCACGGTGGGCGGCAAGGTGTGCTTGTGCGGTGGTTCGATCTCGAGCTGCGCGGTGGAGACCAGCAAGACGCCGTCGGCGCGACCGCAGGCGACTTGATCGAAATATTCGCCTTCGCGCAGCGGATCGCGGCCGGTATGGGCGACGATGGCCGAATAGCCCAGTTCCAGCGCCGCCCGCTCGATGCCGCGAAAAACGTCATAGAAGAAAGGGCTCAGCGCCGGGATCACGACATAGACGATGCCGGTGGAGCCCAGCTTGAGATTCTGCGCCACTAGGTTGGGACGATAGCCCAGCCGGTCCACCGCTTCGCGCACCCGCGTCACCGTGGCGGGACGCAGCATGTGCGGCTTGGACAAAGCGCGGCTGACGGTGGCGACGGAAATGTCGAGTTCGCGCGCCACATCCTTGATGGTGGCGGGACGGCGGGGCAGCGGTGCGCCGGCCTGGATGGTCATGGGAGTTTCTCCACCATTATCGCCACGGTAGGTTCCGGGTTCGAGGAAATCTGGATCAGCGTGCGGCCGGGCTGCAGCGTGAATTCCACCTGCTTGCTGAAGAAGCCGCAGCCTTCGGGATGCGCGTGCGCAGCGGACGCCACCGCCTTGCCATCGCGCACCACATCCACCCAGGCGCGGGAGTTGATACTGACGCGCCAGGCGCCGGCCTGGCCGACATCGACGGCGAAAAGGCCGCCCTGCGAACCGGTTGCGGGCTTGCGCGCCGGCGCCAGCGCGAAGGCCAGCTGCTCCGCCGGATGCAGCAGCGCCGTCACCGGCATGCCCGGCGTCAGCAGCGCTGCATCGCGCGCGCCCATGGCCGCGCTGAGCTTGGCGGCGGGAACCGCTTGCGGACAGGCAGCCGGCTGCGCCTGCGCCACCAGCGGCAGCAGCAATCCGGTCACGATAAGAAGGGTCCGCAGTTTCATGGTAATCACCATATAGAATATATCGACCGACCAGTAAGCGTGCAAATATTTGCACAGCGAATCTAATCGCATGTAATTGTTTTACTTTTCCATGCAACCGTTACACGGAGGCGTCTGCCTTGCAATGCGCGAAGCCCCCTCGTATCGCTTTGCGGCCCCAGAAAAGGGATCACGGCCTCATATCCTGAGAGCCTTTCCTTCGCGCCTCTTCGTCCTGGAGAGTTTCCGCCCTTGCCGCTGCCGAGCCTGACCCGATTTGCCCCCGCGTTGCGCCCGGCCCTGGCGCTGGCCTGTCTTGGCCTGTTGGGCTGGGCGGTGGTGACCGTGGGACATGGGCCCGTGCCCAGCGCACCCCGGCCAGCGCCGGCGCCCGACCGTTTCGCCGAACTGAAGCCGGTGGAAGCGACGCCGCTGGTGGACCTGCCGCAACCGATCTTCGACGCCGAGAACGAGATGCCGGTCGCCGCCCGCATCGCCCGCTGGGACAAGTTCATCACCGAGGCGTCCAAACGGTTTGGCATGCCGCGCGACTGGATCATCGAAGTGATGCGCCAGGAATCAGGCGGGCGCACTGTGCTGCAGGGTGACCTCCCCATCACTTCGGAAAAAGGCGCGATGGGCCTGATGCAGGTGATGCCGGAAACCTATCGCGACATGCGCCTGGACAATCGGCTGGGCGACGACGCCTATGATCCGCGCAACAGCGTGCTGGCAGGCACCGCCTATCTCAAATTCCTGCATGGCAAGTATGGCTACCCCGCCCTGTTCGCCGCCTACAATACCGGGCCGGGAAACCTGGAAGCCAACCTGCTAGGCAAGCGCAACCTGCCGCAGGAAACCATCGCCTATCTCGCCAATATCCGCATCCGGCTGGGCGACAAGACCAGCGATGGCAGCTTCGGCGTGGCGGGCGCGATGACCGCCACCGCGAAACTGACGCGGCCCGACGGTCAGGCGGTGAAAATCGACGCCGCCAATGTGCGGGCCGTGCGCGCGGTGCTGCCGGGCGAATATCCGCCCAGCGCCAGCGCCGTCATCGACCTGGGCAAGACACGGCAGGCGGTGCAGGAAGATGTCGGCGCGGCCACGGCGCTTCTGAAACGCGCGGGCGCCAAGATTTAGGCGCGTCGATTTTGCGATCTGCGCAGGCGCGAGGAGCGAAGTGGGCGCGATAGCCCATGAGCGACGAGCGACGCACGCAGGGCGCAAAAGAACGCGCCTAAAAAGAAAAGGCCCGCCGGGTTCGCATCGGCGGGCCTCCAGTCTGTACGCTGGTTGTTACTTCTCCACCGGCTCCAGCTTGCCGATGAGGAATACGTAAGAGCAGACGCCCAGCAGCGCCACGACGGCGATGTAGGCAAGGCCCGGCGCGAAATTGCCGTTGATCGCCAGGTAGCCGATGATGGTGGGCGTGACAATGCCCGACAGGTTGCTGACGCCGTTGAAGGCGCCGCCGGTCAGGCCGATCAGCCGTTGCGGCGCCACCGACGAGATCAGCGACCAGCCAATCGAGGCCAAGCCATTGCCGAACAGGGCGATGGTGAAGAACAGCACCGCGATCTCGGTCGATTCCACATAGTTCGCCACGATGATGACGCTGGAGATCAGCAGGCCCGTGATGATCGGCGTCTTGCGCGCCGTGCTGAGCGAGAAACCCCGGCGCAGCATGAAGTCCGAGACGAAGCCCGAGCAGAGCGCGCCGAAGAACGCGCCCATGAAGGGAATCGAGGCGTAGATGCCGGTCTTCAGGTTGCTGAGATGCCGGTACTCCATCAGATAGGTGGGGAACCAGGTCAGGAAGAAGAACTGGCTGGAGGTGATGGCGAACTGGCCGAGATAGACGCCCCACAGCTTCTTGTACTTGAAGACGGTGGCGATATCGTCCCACTTGAAGACGGCAGGCATCTTGCGATCTGCGGCGCCGAAATCCACCAGCGCACCGCCGGCCTTGATCTCCTCGATCTCGGCCTGGTTCGCCAGCCGGGATTCACGCGGGCCGCGATAGAGGAAATACCAGAGGATGCCCCAGGCCAGGCCCAGCGCGCCGGTGGCATAGAAGACCGAGCGCCAGCCGTAATTGGCTTCCAGCCAGAATAGAAGGCCGGTGAGGAAGGCCGGGCCGATGAACTGGGCGGAAATGAAGAAACCCACCGCGCTGGCGCGTTCCTTGTTGGGAAACCAGGAACTGACCACCTGGTTGTTGATCGAATAGGACGGTGCTTCCAGTGCGCCCACCAGCGCCCGCAGGAAGAAGAAGCTCGACAGGGTGCCGACAAAGCTCATCGACAGCGTCGCCAGCGACCACAGCACCAGCAGGATGGGATAGAAGACGCGCGGCGTCATCCGGTCGACCAGCCAGCCGCCGGGAATCTGCCCCAGCGCATAGGTCCAGCCGAAGGCGCTGAGCACCAGGCCCATCTGGCCATTGTCCATCCCGAATTCCTGCTTCATCGCCACCACGGTGGTGGAGATGTTGCTGCGGTCGAGATAGTTGATGACGACGGTGATGAAGAGCATCACCGCGATCCAGTAGCGATGGCGCGTCGGCGTCTGCGTGCCGGACAATGTCATGTCCCCCCCCAAGGAGCCGCCATTCGCGCAGCTTTTGCGAGAGTGTGACGGCGAACCTGGATGCGCGCAAGACAAGCTGCGATCTTTTGCAACGCAGCATTTCACAGCTTCCCTTAAGCAGGCACGATGGCCATGTCAGGCTTGGCACACATTAGGGTGGGGGCACCGCATGAAAATTCTGGCTGGAATTTCCTTTGGCAGCTTGGCTGCTGACCTGGTTGTCGCGCTGTTTGCACTGCCGGTGCAGGCGCAGAATGACGCGGCCAATGGCTGTTGGGGGGCCGTGACGCGCGAGGCGCGCGGCATGCTCAGTGCCGGCAGCGTTTCACGCACCTCCTACAGCATCGCGTAGTTGGCCAATGCCGAAAGCCTTGTCACCGGTGCCGGCCAGGCCGATGGGCGGCCCTTCAGCTATCGCTGCACCTACAACAGCCGCAATGGACAGGCCTATGCCGTGTCGGTGTCGCCCGAAGGCGGCAATCGCGGTGGTGATATGGGGCGCGGTGGCCGCGACGTTGATTTTGGCGGCAACCGTCCGGTTGCGGGTGGCGATCCGCGCAAGGCGGCAGCGCAGGCCTGTTATGACGCCGTGCTGGATTATGCCCAGCGGCGCAATCCCACCGCGTCCAACTTCAAGATTTTCCTCAGCCAGAATCGCTATGGCCAGCAATCGCAGATCGATATCCAGGTCACTGGCCAGGGCGAGCTGCGCCAGATGGACCGGCTGCGGGTGCAATGGAATTACAGCTGCACCTACAATGCCCGCAACGGCCGGGTGCGTGACATCAGCATGAGCCGTTGAGCTATTTCACTTCCACCAGCTCGATGGCTTCGCGGCTGGGGCCTTCGATCATCGCCGCGCGCGTCATCCCGACTTGATAGGCGGGTCGCAGGATCGTCACGCCTTCGCCGCGCAGCTTGGCCACCCAGGCATCGATATCCGTGACGGCCAGGCCAACATGATCCATCAGGCGGCCCGTGGTCGGCGCCAACGGCCTGGCTGTCTGGTTGGGATACCAGCTCATCGCCACGCCGCTGAAACTGACGCCGCCCGCGGGGGCGCGATAGGTGCCTTCCTTTGTCAGCGAGGGCCATGACGGTTCGGGGCTGCGCGCCTGCTTGCAATCTGCGAGCGCGGGCAAAGGTGCAGGCGCGCCACGGCCCGCGCCACGCGGCGTCGCCTGCAGGTGCGTCTGGTACCAGAGCTGGGCACAGACCGGATCGTCCTGCCACATATGCACATGATCGACGCGCTCGGCCGGGGCGTTGCCGGTGAACTCGATGACCGCGCCATCGGGACCGGCGATATAGCCATTGCCCGCTTCGCGGCGTGGCTGGAGATTTTGCGCCTTGGCCTCGGCCAGTTGCGCCCGCGTCCGTCCCGGCACGCCGGGCGGATAGGGATAGGTGTCGCTGCTGATGCCGACAAAGCCGCCCGCATCATCGGTGTAGAACGGCACCAGGATATTCTGAGCCCGCCACGCCTCCAGGCTCTTGCGGGAATCGACCACGTTCCAGCCGAAATGCCAGTAGGCCGTGACATTGGAATCGGCCTGGGGCGGGCGCGTCACTTGGTTGAAGACGATCAGCACATTGTCCGGCGAAGACAGGGCAGGCTTGCCTTCCCATGTGGTTTTCGCGGTGGCGGGAAATTGCTTCACATAGAACGCGATCGCGGCATCGGGATCGACGGCGTTCAGTTCGAGGTGATGGAAGCGCGGCGCGGCCAGCGGCGCCTGGGCCTGCACCGCGATCATCGTCAGGCTGATGGTGGCAAGGCTCGCCAGAACCGGACGCAGCATGATGTCCCCTCTTATTATTTTCTTATGGCACGTTGTAGCACGCTCAGCCCAGATCCGTCAGCCCACGCCCCACCGCGATGCGGATCAGGTCGGCGGTATGGCTGACGCCCAGCTTCTCCTTGATGCGCGACAGAGTGTTGGCCACCGTCTTGTAGGCAATGCCCAGCGCATCGCCGATCTGGGTCAGGCTGTTGCCCTGCGCCAGCAGGCGCAAGATCTCGATGTCGCGCTGGGTCAGGGGCCGCAGATAGGCGTTCTCGCCGATGCCCTGCAGGGCAATTTCGCCGGCGATGTCGCGCTCGATCACCGTGCCACCCGCCAGCACTGTTGCTACCGCCGCCAGCAATTCTTCCGGCGCCGCGTTCTTGCTGACAAAGCCGCGCGCGCCCGCTTCCATGGCGCGGGTGGCGTAGATCGTCTCGGTGTGCTGCGAGAAGACCAGCACCTTCTGCGCGGGATGCAGCTTGAGCACGCGGCGCAGCAGTTCCAGCCCGCCCAGCCCGGGCAGGTTGAGATCGAGGATCACCAGGTCGCACGCCCCGCCCGCCAATTGTTCCAGCGCCGCTTCGCCGCTGGCGACTTCCAAGAACGCAAAGCCGCGCTCGGCCAGAAGGCGGCGAATGCCATCACGCACGATGGCGTGATCATCCACCAGCAGGATACGGGTCATGCCACCTCCCGCACGCGGCGGTCTGGCAGCAGCGCCACCAGGCGCACGCCCTTGCCCGGCAGGTCTTCCACGATGAAACGGCCATCCAGGGCGCGCACGCGCTCCTCCAGCCCGGGCAAGCCCATCTGACTGAGACCGGCCGCCGATTGCTTCAGCCCGCCGCCATCATCCTCGACGCTCACCCGCACGCCATCGGGCTGGCCCGCGATCACCACGCGGATCAGGCCGGGGTTGCCATGGCGCACCGCGTTGCTGAGACCTTCCTGCACGATGCGCAGCGCCGTATCCTCGCCGCGCCGGTCCAGCGCCAGGTCGCTGCCCACGCTGCGCTCGAAGCGAATCGCGGGATAGCGCCGCGACCAGAACAGGATCTGGTCGGCGATGGCCGCTTCCAGTCCGAATTCCAGTTCGCTGGCCGGCCGCAACTGGCGCAAGATGTCCTTCACCTGCTGCTGGATGTGCATCACCGCGTCGCGGATGGCCTGACCGCGGCCGCGCGTCTCGGGCTCCGTCGATTTCACCAGCGCGCTGGCATCGACCTGCAGCGCAAAAAGATACGGTCCCACTTCATCATGCAAATCGCGCGCGATACCGGCGCGTTCTTCTTCCTGCACCTGGTTGATCTGCTGTTCCAGCCGCCGGTTGCTGTCGGAGAATTGCTCCAGCCGCCCCGCCATGTGGTTGAAGCCGTCCGCCAGCTCCGCGAATTCCGGCGCACCCCTGGCTTCCAGCCGCGTCTGGTAATGGCCCCGGGAGACATCGAGCATGCCGGCCTGCAAGTCCTTCAGGTGGCGCAGCGCATGGCGGAACGCCAGCGACACCACCGCCATCGCCCCGGCGCAGAAGGCCAGCATGGTGAGAAAGGCAGTGACGACATGACCCCAGCTTTGCGCCATCTCGCTGCGCGGATCGGTCAACAGCTGCAGCACGCAGGGAAATTGCGGCAGGTTGATGGGAATGGTGATGGAAAGCGGCGCCGGTTCGATCAGCCACGCGAACCAGCCCGGCGCGGGGTTGTCCAGTTGCGCGATCTGCGACTGCACGATGACACGGCCATCCTCGTTGACCAGCGCGGCGCGGACATGGCGCTGGCCTTCGAAGCTGGCCACGACTTCGCGCAGCGTGACGGTGTGGGCGACATTACCCTTCATGGTGTCGCGCACGGACTCGGCGGCGCCATGAAAGGCCGTGTGCACTTCGGTCTGCGCCGCCGCGCGCGCGTTCAGCACCAGCGCGGCGCTGCCGCCCAGCAGCGCCAGCACCAGCAGCAGAGCGATGGAGCCCAGAACGCGGGTTTGCAGGGACATGCAGGCGTTATACCGCGCCCGGCACGGCGGGGGGAGGGCGGCGGAAAGGGAGAAGTTCCCGGTGGCCGGGGCCTGTCATTTCTTTGCGCGCATCAGCGCGAGAAGAAATGGTGCCGCTTAGGTGACTCGAACACCTGACCCCATCATTACGAATGATGTGCTCTACCAACTGAGCTAAAGCGGCCCTGGCCCAAAAGGCTGGGAACGGGCGGGAAATATCCCACCCGTCCGGGCACTGCAACAGAGAAACCTTAAGAAAGCTGGATTTCCGCCGGACTCAGGGCTTGCCGTCGTAATAAATGCGCCAGATCCGGCCCTTGTTGGATTCCGAGACATAGAGCGAGCCGTCCGGGCCCACCGCCACGCCCACCGGGCGATAGGTGGCCTTGGCCACGATCTTGGAGGCTGGGGTCGGGCCCGCAAAGCCGTCGGCAAAGGTCACCGGCGTGCCCGGCTTGCCGTTGCCCGTGAAGGGAATGAACATTACGTCGAACCCCGAACGGCCTTCCGGCCGCTCCGGACCATTGCCGCCGTGCCGCGCCACGAAGGCGCCGCCGCGATAGGAGGCCGGGAACTGGCGGCCATTGTAGAAGACCAGGCCCAGCGGCGCGGAGTGCGAGGTGGGGAAGGTCACAATCGGGTCGGCATAGATGCCGGCGGGCGGCGAGACCTTGCCGTTGCCGCCATATTCCGGCGCCATCAGGCGAATCTTCTTGGCGCCATCCCAATAAGTGTAGGGCCAGCCCATGTTGACCACATCCTTGCCGGCGATGCGGTGGAATTCCTCCGACAGGTTTTCTTCGTCCTGCTCGCTCACCAGGTCAGGCCAGGTTTCGTGCGTGGCGCTGCGGTCATGCATGTAGAGATAGAGGCCATCACCAGCGCGAAAATCCATCGCATCGCTGTCGCGCAGGCCGGTCGCCACCTGCACGCCGTCGGCGGGGAATTTCTGGTTCAGCTTCGACGCACTGAACTTCCAGACGCCGCCGCGATCAGTGACGCCGGGGCACGGATGCAGGCCCTTGGGCTTGGCACCGCGTCCGGCAGGGGCGGTGCAGATGTTGCCGGTGCCGCCGACCGAGACAAAGAGATTGCCCTTGCCGTCCAGCACCACCATGCGGTTGTTGAAGGCGGCGCCCGGCATGCCGCTGACCACCACTTCGGGCGTGGCGCTGGGCACGCTTTCGCCCGGCTTCAGCGCGATGCGGTACACATCGGTGACGGTGCTGCCATAGAGCGTGTTGCCCTGGATGCGGATGCCGGTGCCGCCGCTGACTTCGCTGAAATGGTCGGTCTTGTCGACTTTATGATTGGCGTCGAGATGCAGGGCGAGAATGCCGGGATTGGCCGTGGCGCCACGCACCGCCGCCCGGGTGGAGGCATAGATCGTGTTGTTGTCGCGTACCGCCAGGTGGCGCAGGTTCGGCAGGCTTTCGGCCACGACCTGGGCGTGGAAGCCGCGCGGCAGCTTCAGGCCATCGGGTTCCTGGGCGAAGGCGGGCGCAATGGCGCAGGCCAAAAGGGCCGCAAGCGCGGCGGGAAAATGCGACTTCATGGAATGTCCCCCCAGGACAGGTTTTTCTCTTTGCGCCCAGCTTAACGGCGACAAAACCGTTTGCAACGCGAGCCAAGATTACAGAAACGTCAGGATCGGCGCGCCCGCGGATGCGCCGCCTGGTAGGTCTTCAAGAGCTGGCTGGTCTCGATGGCGGTATAGACCTGGGTGGTGGAGAGCGAGGCGTGGCCCAGCAGTTCCTGCACGCTGCGCAGGTCGCCGCCGCCCTGCAACAGGTGGGTGGCAAAGGAATGGCGCAGCGCATGTGGCGTCGCCTTTTCCGACAGGCCCAGGCTCCCGCGCAGCCGCTGCATCAGGGCTTGCGCCTCGCGCGCGCTCATGGCGCGGCCCCGGCGGGACAGGAACAGCGGCGCGGCGGCTTCGCCAGTGAAGGGAATCTGTTGCGCATAATCCGCAATGGCCTCGCGCAGCAGCGACAGCACCGGCACGCTGCGCTCCTTGCGGCCCTTGCCCAGGATGGTGAGCGTCTCGCCCAACGGCACATCGCCGCGCTTCAGCGACAACGCTTCGGAGATGCGCAGGCCCGCGCCATAGAGCAGCGTCAGCAGCGCAGCGTCGCGCCGCCCGATCCAGTCAATGTCATTGTCGCGCGCCACTGTCAGCGCGCGGGCTGCATCATCCTGTGACAGCGGGCGCGGCAATCGCTTGGGCAAGCGCGGCGAACGCACGCCTTGCGGCGCGGCATTCTCCAGAATGCCTTCGCGCGCCAGGAAGCGGTAGAAGCTGCGGATCGCCGCCAGCGCCCGCTGCACCCCGCCCGCGCCCAGGCCTTCGGCGCGGCGATGGGTGATGAAGGCGCGGATGTCGGCGGGGGCCAATGTGCGCAGCGCATTGGCGTTCACGGTGCCGCCCAGGTGATGCACCAGGAACCCGCCGAAGCGCGCCGCATCGTCGCCATAGGCGCGCAGCGTGTGCGGCGAGGCGCGGCGTTCATGCGCCAGCTGCTCCAGCCACAGCTTGCGCAACGCATCGAACGCCTGCGCCTTAGCCACGCACAACCCGCGATTCGCGCATTTCCGTTCCGACCTCCAGAAAAGCGTTGACCCTGCTGCACCGCCATACGAATTGTAGCCCATGCGACGGCCTTTTCCCAAGCCGGCTTCCCCTGAGATCGCGTTGCCAGCAAAGCCCCGCGCGGGCGTGCTGCTGCCGCGTCCGCTGGCGGGCGCCTATGACTACAAGCTGGAAACCGCGTTGCCGCGCGGCACGCTGGTGGTCGCGCCGCTGGGCTCCACCGAGATGCTGGGCGTGGTGTGGGGCGCGGCCGAAGGCGCGGTCGGCGACAATCGCCTGAAGGTCGCGGTGGGGCTGGAAGGTGGCCCCGCCCTGCCCGCCAAACTGTGCGACTTCATCGACTGGGTCGCCGACTACACCCTGTCGCCGCCGGGCGCGATCCTGGCAATGGCGCTGCGCAGCCGGGACGCGTTCGAACCGGAAGCACGGCGCACCGCCTATGTGAAAGGCGAAACGGTACCCGCGCGCCTTTCAGAACCGCGCAAGCGCGCCCTGGAGATTGCCGCCGACGGCCTGGCGCGCTCGGTGGCGGGATTGGCGGAAGACGCCAATGTCTCCGCCGCCGTGGTGCGCGGGCTGGTCGCGGCAGGCGCACTGGTGGCGACGACGCTGCCGGAATTCGCGCCGTTTGCCGTGCCCGATCCGGATTGCACGACCGTGACACTCAGCGGCGACCAGGCCGGTGCCGCAGCGGCGCTATGCGAAGCAGTGACGGCGCAGAATTTCTCGGCGCACCTGCTGGATGGCGTCACCGGTTCGGGCAAGACCGAGGTTTACTTCGAGGCGGTGGCGCAGGCGCTGCGGCAGAACCGGCAGGCGCTGATCCTGTTGCCGGAGATCGCGCTGACGGCGCAGTTCCTGGAACGCTTCACCGCCCGCTTCGGGGTGCGGCCCGCCGAATGGCACAGCGACCTGTCGCAGAAGGAACGCCGCCGCGTCTATCGCGCCGTGCTGAACGGCGAAGCCCGCGTCGTGGTGGGCGCGCGCTCGGCCCTGTTTCTGCCCTTCAGCGAACTGGGCCTGATCGTGGTGGACGAGGAACACGAACAGGCCTTCAAGCAGCAGGAAGGGGCGCTGTATCACGCCCGCGACATGGCGGTGGTGCGGGGACGGATCGAAGGCGCGCCGGTCGTGCTGGCCAGCGCCACGCCGTCGCTGGAAAGTTTCGTCAACGCCACCAGCGGGCGTTACGCGCATCACATTCTGGCGCGGCGGCATGGCGTCGCCGGCTTGCCCAGCGTCAAGCTGGTCGATCTGCGCCAGGAACGTGATCCGGTTGACGCGGCAGTGAAAGCGCAATGGCTGTCGCCGCCCTTGCGCACCGCCATCGCAGAGACACTGGCGGCGGGCGAACAGGCGATGCTGTTCCTGAACAGGCGCGGCTATGCCCCGCTGACGCTGTGCGAAGCCTGCGGCCACAAATTGACCTGCCCCAGTTGTTCGACCTGGCTGGTGGAGCATCGCTATCGCCGCCGCCTCGCCTGTCACCAGTGCGGCTACGAGATTGCCGCGCCGAGCGAATGTCCCGCCTGCCATGAAAGCGGCGCGCTGATCGCCTGCGGCCCCGGCGTGGAGCGGGTGGCGGAGGAGTTCGCCGCCTTCTTCCCCAATGCGCGCTATGCCATCGCCTCGTCCGACACGATGGCGACGCGCGGCGAGATTCAGGGCCCGCTGCGCGCCTTCGCCAGCCGCGAGATCGATGTGCTGATCGGCACCCAGATCGTCGCCAAGGGCCATCACTTTCCGCACCTGACGCTGGTCGGCGTGATCGATGCCGATCTGGGCGGCGCAGATGGCGATGTGCGGGCGCGCGAACGCACCTTCCAGCTTCTGCACCAGGTTTCGGGACGCGCTGGCCGCGCCGAGAAGCCGGGTTTGGTCCTGCTGCAGACCCGCAATCCCGATGATGCGGTGATGCAGGCGCTGGCGTCGGGCGACCGCGACGGCTTCTACGAACAGGAGCGCATGTTCCGCGAAGCCGCCGCCGCGCCGCCGTTCGGGCGGCTGGCCGCGATCATTGTCTCCGGTTACGACGGCGAAGCGGTGCGCGATGTGGCACGCGAACTGGCAAAAACCGCGCCCGCTGCCAGGGATGTGAAAGTCTGGGGCCCGACGCCCGCCTTCTATGCCCTGCTGCGTGGGCAGACGCGCGAACGGCTATTGGTGCAGGCGGCGCGCGGCGTCGATGTGCAGGCCTATATGCGCGCCTGGCTGGCGCGCGTAAAAGTGCCGGGCGCGGTGCGCGTCGCCGTCGATGTCGATCCGGTGAGTTTTTTTTAAAGCGTCCGAACGTCGGTGAGATGGCCGGTGACCGCCGCTGCCGCCGCCATCGCGGGCGAAACCAGATGCGTGCGGCCGCCACGGCCCTGACGGCCTTCGAAGTTGCGGTTGGAGGTGGAGGCGCAGCGTTCGCCTTCCTTCAGCTTGTCAGCGTTCATCGCCAGACACATGGAGCAACCGGGATCGCGCCATTCAAAGCCCGCCTCCAGGAATATCTTGTCCAGGCCTTCTTCCTCGGCCTGGTTCTTCACCAGACCGGAGCCGGGCACGACGATGGCGGTTACACCGCTGGCGACCTTGCGGCCCTTCGCCACTTCGGCGGCAGCGCGCAAATCCTCGATGCGGCCATTGGTGCACGAACCGATGAAGACATGATCGACCTTGATGTCGGTCAGCTTCATGTTGGCGGTGATGCCCATATAGTCGAGGGCGCGCTGGGCGGCGGCGCGCTGATGTTCGTCGGTCATCTTGGCCGGGTCCGGCACACTGCCGGTGATCGGCAGGCCCTGTTCCGGCGAGGTGCCCCAGGTCACCATCGGCACGATGTCGCGCGCATCCAGCGTCACTTCGACATCGAATTTTGCATCGGCATCGGATTGCAGCGTCTTCCAGTACTGCACGGCATGCTCGAACGCCGCCGCCTTGGGGGCGCGCGGGCGGCCCTTGATGTAGTTGATCGTGGTGTCGTCCACCGCGACCAGGCCAGCGCGGGCGCCGCCTTCGATGGTCAGGTTGCACAGCGTCATGCGGCCTTCCATCGTCAGGGCGCGCACGGCGTCGCCGGCATATTCGATGACATAGCCGGTGCCGCCGGCGGTGCCGATGCGGGCGATCACGGCCAGCGCGATGTCCTTCGCCGTCACGCCGTCGGGCAGCTTGCCGCTGACGGTGATGCGCATGTTCTTCGACTTGGGCATCAAGAGGGTCTGGGTCGCCAGCACATGTTCGACATCCGAGGTGCCGATGCCGAAGGCCAGTGCGCCGAAGGCGCCGTGGGTGGAGGTGTGGCTGTCGCCGCAGACGATGGTGGTGCCCGGCAGGGTCCAGCCCTGTTCCGGCCCGATGATGTGCACGATGCCGGCGCGGACATCGTCCATGGTGAAATATTCGACGCCGAACTCGGCGGTGTTGCGGGCCAGGGTGGCGACCTGCTCGCGGCTTTCGGGATCGGTGATGCCCTGGTCGCGGTCCTTGGTCGGCACATTGTGGTCGGCCACGGCCAGGGTCAGTTCCGGGCGGCGGACCTTGCGGCCGGCATTGCGCAGGCCCTCAAAGGCCTGGGGGCTGGTCACTTCATGGATCAGGTGGCGGTCGATGTAGAGAATGGGGGTCTCACCCGGCTTCTCCTCCACCAGATGCGCGTCCCAGATCTTGTCGTATAGCGTCTTGCCCATTGGCTAACCCATTGACGAGAAACGATTGTTTCCAATTCGAACCACGAAAATCGACACCCCCCTCCCCCTTGCGGAGGGCCGGGAACGCCGCAGAGCGCTTACATATAAGTCGGGGCTGTGGACAGCAAGCGCCAGCCCGCCTCCCCCTTTCATGCGCGCAGCGCATCCAGAGGGGGGTAGCTGTAGCTGGCGAGCGAAGCGGTTAAGCCAGCGAAAGTCGGAGGGGGATCAACTTTGCGAAACCCAGAGGGCGACCATGATCAGGATGATGGCGACGAACTGGGCGACCACCCGCAGCCGCATCAGCTTGTTGGAATAGCTGGCGGCGGTGGTGCCGCCCTTCATCATGACAAACAGGCCCAGGCACAGGACCACGAAGACAGCCAGGATGGCGATGGCGACAAGGCCTTTGATCATGGGTGGAGTTTAGACCGCCAAATCCCACATGTCATGGCCCGCAAATGCGGGCCATGACACTTTCAGGTGGGGTGAGACCCGCGCTAGGCCAAAGCGTCAATTTGCGCTTCGGTAAAATTGCCCGGGACGATGGTGACAGGGATCGACTGCACGGCGTTGCCGAACAGGGCGACCAGCGGGCCGGGCCCGTCCTTGCCCGTGGCCGAAGCAAGCACCAGGATCGAGATATCCGCATCCTCCTTCAGCAGCTTGTGCAGGCAGGCGGTGCTTTCGCCGTAAGGCAGCACCAGCTCCGGCAGGATGCCCGACAGCTCGTTCACCGTTTTGGCGGCGGCATAGATCAGTTCTTCGGCATCGGCGCGGGCTTCGTCGCGCATGATCTCTTCCACCCCGCGCCATTGCTGGAAGTCGGGCGGCTGGGCGGCGCACAGCAGGGTGACGCGCCCGCCGGTATGCTGGGCGCGGCGGGTGGCAAAGCGCAGGGCGACGGCACATTCCGGCGTCTTGTCGATGACGACCAGGAACTTGCGCGGGGCGCGTGCGGTGCCGGGCTGGCTCATGACCCGATGTTACGACAGCTTCTTCTTCAAGTCATAGAGGAGTTCGAGCGCCTCCTTGGGGGAGAGGCTGTCGGGCTCGATGGTCTTCAGGGCCACTTCCACCGCGCTGGTCTTGGGCGGGGCCACGGCAGAGGTCGAGAACAGCGGCAACTCGTCGATCCGCGCCAGCGGCTTGTGGCCTTCGCGGCCTTCTTCCAATGCCGCCAGCACCGCTTCCGCACGGCCGATCACGGCGGCGGGCAGGCCCGCCAGCTTGGCGACATGGATGCCATAGGAACGGTCGGCGGCGCCCAGCGCCACTTCGTGCAGGAAGACGATGGAGTCGTTCCACTCCTTCACCTTCATGGTGACGCAGGCACTCTTGTCCAGCCGCGCGCTAAGCGCAGTCAGCTCATGGTAATGCGTGGCAAAGAGCGCGCGGCTTTTATTGGCCTCGTAGAGATGTTCTGCCGCCGCCCAGGCGATGGCGAGGCCGTCATAGGTGGCGGTGCCGCGCCCGATCTCATCCAGGATGACAAGGGAGCGCGGCGTCGCCTGGTTGAGGATCGCCGCCGTCTCGACCATTTCGACCATGAAGGTGCTGCGCCCCGCCGCCAGATCGTCGCCCGCGCCGACGCGGGAGAACAACCGGTCAATCACGCCGATATGCGCCGCTTCGGCGGGCACGAAGCTGCCCATCTGCGCCAAGAGCGCAATGATCGCGTTCTGGCGCAGGAAGGTCGATTTACCGGCCATGTTGGGACCGGTGACGAACCACAGCCTGCCACGCGCCGATGGCGACAGGTCGCAATCATTGGCGACGAACGGTGCGCCATGCTGGGCGGCCAGCGCCGCTTCCACCACCGGGTGGCGGCCACGGGTGACGTTGAAGACAAGACTGTCATCCACGCGTGGCCGCGCATAGCGCTGCGCCACCGCCAGTTCGGCCAGGGCGGACGCCACGTCCAGTACCGATAACGCATCGGCGACGGCGGCAATCGGTTCGGCATGGGCCAAAGCCAGGTCGCACATTTCCGTGAACAGCGCGGTTTCCAGCGCCAGCGCGCTTTCTGCCGCTTCGGCAATGCGCGAGGCCAGCCCAGCCAGCTCGTCGGTGGAGAAGCGCACCGCCCCGGCCATGGTCTGGCGATGGCGGAACAATTCCTTATTGGTCATCAGGCGATCAGCGTGCTGTTGCGCCACTTCGATGAAATAGCCCAGCACGCCATTATGCTTGATGCGCAACTGGCTGACGCCGCTGTCGCTCTTGTACTTGCCTTCCAGCATGGCGATGACGCGGCGGGATTCGTCGCGCAGCGCCCGCAATTCATCCAGTGGCGCATGCGCATCCGCGACGATGAAGCCGCCATCGCGCGCCAGATAGGGCGGTTCTTCCACCAGCAGGAAGGCCAGGCGATCCGAAAGCTGCGACAGGTCAGCCAGCGCCTGCGTCAGCGCCGCATGGGCGTCCGCCACTTCGCCGCGCAAATCCGTCACATCGTCGCGCAGCTTGCGTGCCGCCTTGACGCCATCGCGCAGGCTGCCCAGATCGCGCGGCCCACCGCGCCCGACCGAGAGCCGCGCCAGGGCGCGGGCCATGTCGGGCAGGCTGCGCAGATGCGCGCGCGCCTTGCGCCGCGATTCAGAATCTTCTGCAAAGCCCTGCACCGCATCCTGCCGCGCCGCGATCACCGCGATGCCGGTCAGCGGTGCCGCCAGCCGCGTCGCCAGCAGCCGCGCGCCCGCTGCCGTCACGCTGCGATCAATAGTGGCGAGCAGCGAGCCGTTGCGCGAACCGGAGAGCGTCTGGTCGAGTTCGAGATTGCGCCGCGTCGCCGCATCGATGCCGACAAACTGCGCCGGCTGTACCTGGGCCAGCCGCCGCAGCGCCACCTTGCGGCCCTTTTGCGTCAGGTCGATATAGGCGATCAGCGCACCCGCCGCCGACAATTCGGCGCGCCCGAACGACCCCAGCCCATCGAGCGACAGCAGGCCGTAATGCGCCTGCAGCGCCCGCGCCCCCGCATCGGAATCAAAGCGCGAGGCGGGCAGCGGCGACAGCGCGATCTTCAGCGCCGCAAAAACCTGTTTGAAACTTTCATGCGCCACCAGCGCGTCCGGCAGCAGCAATTCCTTGGGCGACAGCCGCGCCAGTTCGGCGGCGACCGCGTCTTCGTCCAGCACGCTGACTTCGAAGTGGCCGGTGGACATGTCGGCGGCGGCGAGCGCGAAGCTGCCGCCGCTGCGCCCCAGCGCCGCCAGGATGTTGGAGGCGCGTGCTTCCAGCAACGCATCCTCGGTGATCGTGCCGGGCGTCACCAGCCGCACCACGGCACGCTTCACCACCGACTTGGAGCCGCGCTTCTTCGCCTCTGCCGGGTCTTCGATCTGTTCGCACACCGCGACGCGGTGACCCTTGCGGATCAGCTTTTCCAGATAGGCTTCGGCGCTGTGCACCGGCACGCCGCACATGGGAATGTCTTCACCCAGATGCTTGCCCCGCTTGGTCAGGGCGATGTCCAGCGCCTCGGCGGCCTTTGCTGCGTCCGCGAAAAAAAGCTCGTAGAAATCGCCCATGCGGTAGAACAGCAGATAGTCCGGATGCGCGCTCTTGAGCGACAGGTATTGCGCCATCATCGGCGTGATGCCGTCGGCGGCCGCGATATCGTTTTCAGGCACCATCTCGCTCATGCGGGCAGCATAGCAGAGCGTTTTTTTGCCCGCGCGCCCGCTTCCCCTGCTAGCCTGTGGATGACCCTGGGAAACAAGAATAAGGGAAAACCGAGATGTCAAAGCGCCCCTCCTTCACGGATGAGGAAGCCCTGGCTTTCCATGCCGGCGCCAAGCTCGGCAAGCTGGAAGTCGTGCCCACCAAGCCGATGGCGACCCAGCGCGATCTGGCGCTGGCCTATTCGCCCGGCGTCGCCGTGCCGGTGCGGGCCATCGCCGAGAATCCGGAACTGGCCTGGGAATACACCACGCGCGGCAACCTGGTCGCCGTCATCTCCAACGGCACCGCCATCCTGGGGCTGGGCGATCTGGGCGCGCTGGCGAGCAAGCCGGTGATGGAAGGCAAGGCCGTGCTGTTCAAGCGCTTTGCCGACGTCAATTCCATCGACCTGGAAGTCGATACCAAGGACGTCGATCAATTCATCAACGCGGTGCGCTATCTGGGCCCCAGTTTCGGCGGCATCAACCTGGAAGACATCAAGGCGCCGGACTGTTTCATCATCGAACAGCGCCTGCGCGAGCTGATGGATATTCCGGTCTTCCATGACGACCAGCACGGCACCGCCATCATCAGCGCGGCGGGCGTCATCAATGCGGCGCATCTCACCGGGCGCAAGCTGGAAGATATCAAGGTGGTCACCAACGGCGCGGGCGCGGCGGGCATTGCCTGCATCGAGCTGCTCAAATCGATGGGGGTGCGTTCGGAAAACGTCGTCCTCTGCGACACCAAGGGCGTGGTCTATCGTGGGCGCACCGAGGGCATGAACCAGTGGAAGTCGGCCCATGCGGTCGAGACCAAGGCGCGCAGCCTGGCCGACGCCATGGTCGGCTGCGATGTCTTCCTGGGCCTGTCGGCCAAGGGCGCGCTGACCCCCGACATGCTGCGCAGCATGGCGGCAAATCCCATCGTCTTCGCGATGGCCAATCCCGATCCGGAAATCCTGCCCGACGACGCCAAGGCAGTGCGCGGCGACGTCATCGTCGCCACCGGCCGCAGCGACTATCCCAACCAGGTCAACAACGTGCTGGGTTTTCCCTACATCTTCCGGGGGGCGCTGGATGTGCGCGCCACCACCATCAACGAAGAGATGAAGATCGCCGCCGCGCATGCCATCGCGGCGCTGGCGCGCGAGGATGTGCCGGACGAAGTCGCCGCCGCCTATCGCGGCGCGCGCCCGGCCTATGGCCCGGACTACATCATTCCGGTGCCGTTCGATCCGCGCCTGATCAGCCGCGTTTCCGCCGCCGTGGCCCAGGCGGCGATGGACTCGGGCGTCGCCAAGAAGCCGATCACCGACATGGCGGCGTATCAGTATGAATTGTCGGCGCGGCTCGATCCCAGCGCCGGCCTGTTCCAGATGGTGACCAACGCCGTGCGCAGCGCCCCCAAGCGGGTGGTGTTCGCGGAAGGCGAAGAGGATTCAGTGATCCGCGCCGCCGCCGCCTTCCAGAATTCCGGCCTGGGCAAGGCGATCCTGGTGGGACGCGTCGAAGTCATCAAGGCCGGCATGCAACGCGCCGGGCTGGATGAAAGCCTGCTGGAAATCCGCGTGCCGCTTTCGGCGGCGGAATCCGCCACCTACACCGAGGCGCTCTATGCCCGCATCCAGCGGCGCGGCGGGCTGTACCGCGATGCCGTGCGCATGGTGAACAACGACCGCAACATCTATGCGGCCGCCATGCTCAAGGCGGGTGACGCCGATGCGATGGTGACGGGCGTGACCCGCAACTATGCCCAGGCGCTTGCAGACGTGCGTACCGTGCTGGATGCGCCGCCGGGCAAGCGCCCCATCGGGTTGCAGGCGATCTTCGCCACGGGCCGTATCGTGCTGGTGGCCGATACATCCGTCACGGAAATGCCGACCTCCGAGCAACTGGCCGACATCGCGGTGCAGGCAGCGGCGGCGGCGCGCCGTCTCGGCCTAGTGCCGCGTGTGGCGCTGCTGGCGTCGTCCACCTTCGGCTTTCCCCGCTCGGAGCGCAGCGAGCGCATCATCGAGGCCGTGCAGATCCTGGAACAGCGCGGCGTCGCGTTCGAGTATGACGGCGAAATGGCGATCGATGTGGCGCTGGACCGCGACAAGCTGGCGCTTTATCCCTTTGCCCGCATCACCGACACCGCCAATGTGCTGATTATGCCGTCGATCCATTCCGCTTCCATTTCCACCAAGCTGCTGCAGCAGATGGGTGCGGCCAGCGTGATGGGCCCGATGCTGGTGGGACTGGAGAAGCCGGTGCAGATCGCGCCGCTGGGCGCCAAGATGAGCGAAATCTACAATGCCGCCCTGGTCGCGGCGTATGATATCAACCGGTAATGAACCAGAACCAGGCGTCGCAATGCATCAATCGGCTGTGGGATGACGAAGTCGTTCCCACCCTGAGCGACTATATCCGCATCCCTAACAAGAGCCCGGCCTTCGATCCGGACTGGGAAGCGCACGGCCACATGGACCGCGCCGTGGAGATGTTCGCGGCCTGGGCGCGCGAAAAGCTGCAGGCGTTTGAAAAAGCGACGCTGAACTTGGCGCGGCTGCCGGGCCGCACGCCGCTGATCTTCATCGAGATCCCCGGATCGCCGAACGAACATGGACGGGTGCGCGCCGCCGCCACCAGCGACAATCCCACCGTGCTGATGTACGGCCATCTCGACAAGCAGCCGGAGATGGCGGGCTGGACGACGGGCCCGTGGGAGCCGGTCATCCAGGATGGCCGCCTGTATGGACGCGGCGGCGCCGATGACGGCTATGCCCTGTTCGCGGCGCTGTCGGCGCTGCTGGCGCTGAAAGAACAGGGCCTGCGCCATTCGCGCACCGTCATCATGATCGAGGCGTCGGAAGAATCCGGTTCGCCCGACCTGCCCGCCTATATGGAGCATTTTTCCTGCCGCATCGGCACGCCTGATCTTGTGGTGTGCCTGGATTCCGGCTGTGGCAATTACGAGCAATTGTGGCTCACCACCAGCTTGCGCGGCATGGTGATCGGCACGCTGACGGTGCGGGTGCTGACCGAAGGCGTGCATAGCGGCGCTGCCAGCGGCATCGTGCCGTCGTCGTTCCGCATCGCGCGGCAATTGCTGTCGCGGATCGAGAATGTCGAGACCGGCGAGATCATTGTGCCGCAATTGCAGGTCGCGATTCCGGCGGAACGCATCGCGCAGGCAAAGGCGGCAGCGGAAATCCTGGGCGACACCGTCATCACCGAGCTGCCCTTCGCGGGTCAAACCAGTGCCATGTCCGTCAGCAATGTGGACGCCATCCTGCAAAAGACCTGGAAGGCGCAACTGGCGATCACGGCGGTGGAGGGTTATCCGACGCCCGCCAATGGCGGCAATGTGCTGCTGCCCGTCACCACGCTGAAACTGTCGCTCCGCGTGCCACCCAGCGGCGATGCCGAAGCGGCGCGTGTGGCGGTGAAGACGGTGCTGGAGCGCGATCCGCCCTATGGCACACAAGTGACGTTCGATGCACCGCGCGGCGAGAATGGCTGGAACGCGCCCGCGCTGGCGCCGTGGCTGCAGGCGGCGCTGGACAAGGCCAGCCATGCCGCCTTTGGCAAGCCGATGGCGGCGCAGGGCGAGGGCGGCTCGATCCCGTTCATGGGCATGCTGGGGCGCAAATATCCCGATACCCAGTTCGTCATCACCGGCGTTTTGGGGCCGCATTCCAACGCGCACGGGCCCAACGAATTCCTCGATATCGACTATGCCAAGAAACTGAGCGTGGCGATTGCGTCGGTGCTGGCCGATCATGCGGGGCGGCAAAGCGTCTCTTAGGCGTCAGTGTCGTGGCCCGGCGGAGATAAAGCGCCGCACCGGCAAGTCCCCCCAGGCGTTTCATGTGTATCTTCCCAAGACCCCGCTGGCGGGGCGGTGAACTGCCTTGCGCCTGATTGCTAAATTCTCTGTAATGTTTTATAAAGCTATGGTGATGCATGCTTTTTGACCGTGAAGCCGAGCCCGGAAAGAACCGGCCCCTGCTGGCCTTCATCATCCTCACCCTGCTGGTAGGGTCGTCGGGCACACTTTTCACCGAGCCCAACATCCCCACCTGGTATGCCGGGCTGACCAAGCCCGGTTTCAACCCGCCCAACTGGCTGTTCGGCCCGGTCTGGACGACGCTTTACATCCTGATGGCCGTGGCGGCCTGGCGGATGTGGAAGCGCACCGGCACGAAATCGCCGGGGATGGCCGCGTGGGGCGTGCAGCTTGCGCTGAACACGCTCTGGACGCCGCTGTTCTTTGGCGCGCACCTGCTGCTGGTGGCGCTGGTGGAAATGGCGCTGCTGTGGCTGGCCATCGTGACGACGGCGGCGCTGTTCTGGCGCAAGGACCGCATCGCGGGCCTGATGCTGCTGCCCTATATCGCCTGGGTCAGTTTCGCCTTCTGCCTGAACTACGCCATCTGGCAGCTCAACGGCGGTTGATTCGCCTCTTGGGGTTGCACCCCCGGATAGCCCTCCCTATATACCCCGATAGGTCAGCATGGGCTTTGCCCCGTCGCTGGTTTTGTAAAATATATCAATGGGATGGACCGGAGGACGCCGTCAGGGTCAGGTCGTCATGCCCATGAATTGAGGAACATGCGTAATGGCTAAAGTCATCGGTATCGATCTGGGCACCACCAATTCCTGCGTCGCCGTCATGGAAGGCAGCGCCCCCAAGGTCATCGAGAATGCGGAAGGCGCCCGCACCACGCCCTCCATCGTCGCCTTCGCCCCCGATGGCGAACGCCTGGTCGGCCAGCCCGCCAAGCGCCAGGGCGTCACCAATCCCGAGCAGACCTTCTTCGCGATCAAGCGCCTGATCGGCCGCCGCTTCGATGACCCGATGACCAAGAAGGACATCGGCATGGTCCCGTACAAGATCGTCGCCGGCGACAATGGCGATGCCTGGGTCGATGGCCGCGACCGCAAGTACAGCCCCTCCGAGATCAGCGCCTTCACCCTGATCAAGATGAAGGAAACCGCCGAGGCGCATCTGGGCGAGAAGGTGACGCAGGCCGTCATTACCGTGCCCGCCTATTTCAACGACGCCCAGCGCCAGGCGACCAAGGACGCCGGCCGCATCGCCGGCCTGGAAGTGCTGCGCATCATCAACGAGCCCACCGCCGCGGCGCTGGCCTATGGCCTGGACAAGAAGTCCGCCGGCACCATCGCCGTCTATGACCTTGGCGGCGGCACCTTCGACGTTTCCGTGCTGGAAATCGGCGACGGCGTCTTTGAAGTGAAGTCCACCAATGGCGACACCTTCCTGGGCGGCGAAGACTTCGACCAGCGCGTCGTCAACTTCCTGGCCGACGAGTTCAAGAAGGAGAACGGCATCGACCTGCGCTCCGACCGTCTCGCCTTGCAGCGCCTGAAGGACGCCGCCGAAAAGGCCAAGATCGAACTTTCGAGCGCGCAGCAGACCGAAGTGAACCTGCCCTTCATCACGGCGGACGCGTCGGGCCCCAAGCATCTCACCATCAAGATCACCCGCGCCAAGCTGGAATCGCTGGTCGAAGACCTGATCCAGAAGACGGTCGGCCCGGTCAAGCAAGCCCTGAAGGATGCCGGCGTCACCGCCGCCCAGATCGACGAAGTCATCCTGGTAGGCGGCATGACCCGCATGCCCAAGGTGCAGGAAGCGGTGAAGGCGATCTTCAACGGCAAGGAGCCGCACAAGGGCGTCAACCCGGATGAAGTCGTCGCCATCGGCGCCGCCCTCCAGGGCGGCGTGCTGAAGGGCGAAGTCAAGGACGTGCTGCTGCTCGACGTCACCCCGCTGAGCCTGGGCATCGAAACCCTGGGCGGCGTCTTCACCCGCCTGATCGACCGCAACACCACCATCCCCACCAAGAAGGGCCAGATCTTCTCGACGGCGGAAGACAACCAGACCGCCGTGACGATCAATGTCTTCCAGGGCGAGCGCGAGATGGCGGCCCACAACAAGTCGCTGGGCCGTTTCGACCTGCAGGGCATTCCGCCCGCGCCACGCGGCGTGCCGCAGATCGAAGTCACCTTCGATATCGACGCCAACGGCATCGTCAGCGTCACCGCCAAGGACAAGGCCACCAACAAGGAGCAGCAGATCCGCATCCAGGCCAGCGGCGGTCTTTCCGACGCCGACATCGAAAAGATGGTCAAGGACGCCGAGGTCAACAAGGCGGAAGACGAGAAGCGCAAGGCGCTGGTCGAGGCCCGCAACCAGGGCGACGCGCTGGTCCATTCCACCGAGAAGGCGATGGGCGAGCATGGCGACAAGGTCGGGCCGGATGAGAAGACCGCCATCGAAGCCGCAACCGCCGCGCTGAAGGAAGCGTTGAAGGGCGACGATGTCGAAGGCATCAAGGAAAAGACCAACACCCTGGCCCAGGCTTCGATGAAGCTGGGCGAGGCGATGTACAAGGCCCAGCAGTCCGAAGGCGCGGCGGCCGATGCCGCTGCCGATGGCGCGGGTAAGAATGGAAGCGGGCCAGCCGAAGACAATGTCGTCGATGCCGACTTCGAGGAAGTGGACGACAACAAGAAGTAAGTCTGGGCTGTCACGAAGACTCCGGCCCATCCTCCCCCGCACGCGCAGCGCCGGCGGGGGAGGTGGCCGTAGCACCGATCAGGTGCGAAGGCCGGAGGGGGTTAAACAATGAGTACGAAGCGTTGCTATTACGAGACTCTCGAAGTCACCAAGGGCGCCGACGGCTCCGTCCTGAAGTCGGCCTATCGCAAGCTGGCGATGCAGTTTCATCCCGACAAGAATCCGGGCGACGCCAGCGCCGAAACCAAGTTCAAGGAAATCAACGAGGCCTATGACGTCCTGAAGGACGATCAGAAGCGCGCCGCCTATGACCGCATGGGCCACGCCGCCTTTGATGGCAGCATGGGTGGGCGCGGCCAGGGCGGCGGCAGCCCGTTCGGCGATTTCAGCGGCAGCTTCGGCGATGTCTTCGAAGACATTTTCAGCCAGATGATGGGCGGGCAACGCGGCGCCAAGCGCAGCAATCGCGGCCAGGACCTGCGCTACAATCTCGAGATCACGCTGGAAGACGCCTTCAGCGGCCGCAGCGCCGAGATCAAGGTGCCGACGCAGGTTGCGTGCGAGCCCTGCCACGGTTCCGGCGCCGAAGCGGGCTCCGCGCCCGAAACCTGCCCCACCTGCAACGGCCATGGCCGCGTCCGCGCCACGCAGGGCTTCTTCACCGTCGAGCGCACCTGTGGACCGTGCAGGGGCACCGGCAAGATCATCCGCAATCCCTGCAAGGCCTGTCGCGGCGTTGGCGTGGTGCAGAAGGAACGCAACCTGTCGGTCGATATTCCGTCGGGCGTCGAGGAAGGCACCCGCATCCGCCTGTCCGGCGAAGGCGCGGCCGGCGCCAATGGCGGCCCCAATGGCGACCTCTATATTTTCCTGGCCCTGAAGGAACATGCGATCTTCCAGCGCGACGGCCATGACCTGCATTGCCGCGCCCCGGTCAGTTTCGTGACGGCGGCGCTGGGCGGCAGCATCGAAGTCCCCACCCTGGACGGGGGCCGCGCCAAGGTGGCGATCCCCGAAGGCACCCAGCCGGGACGCCAGTTCCGGCTGAAGGCCAAGGGCATGCCAGTGCTGCGGTCGGGCCAGCGCGGCGATCTTTATGTCGAGATCGCGGTCGAGACCCCGGTCAAGCTTTCCAAGCGGCAGAAGGAATTGCTGCGAGAATTCGAGGGGGTGAGCCCCGCCGGCTGCCAGCCCGAGGCCGAAGGTTTCATTGCGCGCCTGAAAGACTTCTGGAAAGGCGAGGCCTGATCGGTAAAGTCCGGATGCCCGGATTTAACCGCCCAAGGAACCGCCCAGGACCCCCCGATGAGCGACACCACCCTGCAGGACAATCTGCGCTTCTTCCGCGCCCTGCTGGCCCGGCCCCGCAGCGTCGGTGCCTTCGCGCCGTCCGGCCCGCACCTGGCCCGCGCCATGGCGGCGCAGATCCAGGTCGATGGCCCGGTGCTGGAGCTGGGCCCCGGCAGCGGCAGTCTTACGCAAGGCATCCTGGAGCGCCTGCCTGCCAGCCAGCTCACCTGCATCGAGTTTGACCACGATCTCTGCCAACTGCTGAAGACGCGCTTTCACGGCGTCAACGTGATCCAGGGCGATGCCTTCAACCTGGAACACACGCTGGGTCATGCCGAGCCTTATGCCGCGATCATCTCCGGCCTGCCGCTGCTGAACTTCCCCATGCCCGACCGCCAGCGCCTGATCGAAACCGCCACCGCGCGGCTGCTGCCCGGCGGGGTCTTCGCCCAGTTTTCCTATGGCCTGAAGCCGTCGGTGCCGGCGCCGCCTGGCTTCAAGGTCGCCCGCGCCGCCATGGTCTGGGCCAACGTGCCCCCGGCGCGCGTCTGGGCCTACCGCAAGGCCGGCTGAGTTTTGCTGCAGCAAAGTAGATTTTGCTGCACTGTATGCTGCGCGGTAAGACATTGTTCTGGATAGAAAAATGCCTTTGAGCGACGACGAGCTGGAGCGCTATGCCCGCCACCTGGTGCTGCGCCAGATTGGCGGCCCCGGCCAGGCGCGCATCCGGGCCGCAAAGGTGCTGGTGATCGGGGCGGGCGGGCTGGGCAGCCCGGTCGCGCTGTACCTGGCCGCAGCCGGGGTCGGCACCATCGGGCTGGTCGATGACGACACCGTCAGCCTGTCCAACCTGCAGCGCCAGATCCTGTACCGCACCGCCGATGTGGGCCGGTCCAAGGTCGCGGCAGGGGCCGAAGCGCTGGCCGCGCTCAATCCCGGCACGGTGGTGGAAGCCCACCCCGTGCGGCTGACGGCGGACAATGCCGCCACCCTGTTTGCGGCTTACGACATCATCGCCGACGGTTCGGACAATTTCGCCACCCGCTTCCTGGTCAACGACACCGCCTTTGCGCTGGGCAAGACGCTGGTCTCGGCGGCGGTGACCGAGTTCGACGGCCAGCTCGCCACCTGGAAGGCGCATGACGGGATCTCGCCCTGCTATCGCTGCCTGTTCGGTGGCCCGCCCCCGCCGGGCACCGTCGGCAACTGCTCGGAGACCGGCGTGCTGGGCGCGGCGGCCGGGGTGATGGGCTCCCTGCAGGCGCTGGAGGTGCTGAAGGAAATCACCGGCGCGGGCCAGGGGCTGGCCGGGCGGCTGCTGCTTTACGATGCGTTAAGCGCGCGGTTCCGGACGATCTCGGTGCCCCGCGACCCTGGCTGTTCGCTGCATACTTAACCCGTATTTAAGCGCAGTCAGCGCAAACTTGCCGCATGGGCACTCAGATTCATTATGAGCTTTTCAAACGCGCCGGCGCCAAGGGCGCCTGGACGATGCACGATGTGCTGTCGTCGCGCGAGCGCGCCATCGAGATGGCGCAAGAGCTGATGAAGGGCGAAAAGGCCACCGGCGTGAAGGTGGTCAAGGAAACCTACAACGACGATACCGGCGACTATCTTTCGCTGAAGATCTTCGAGGACGGCCACAACCAGGTAAAGGTAGACCCCAAGGCGGAAGACGCGCCGCACGCCATTCCCTGCTTCAAGCCCGACGACCTGTATTCCTACCATGCGCGTTCGACCATGACGCGGCTGCTGACCGACTTCCTGTCGCGCAACAAAGTCACCATCACCGAGCTTATCCACCGCGCCGACCTGCTGGAAAAGCTGGAAGCGGCGGGCACGGTCTACCAGCATGCGATCCAGAAGGTGGCGGTGGCGCAGGCCGCCAGCACCACCACGCCGGTACAGCAGATCGTCAAGAGCCTGAACGAGCTGTCGTCGCAGGCCTTCAACCGGGTCTATCGCGACCAGCGCAAGGCCCTGTTTCCCGAATTGCAGGCCGAGCAGTTCGACGAACTGGCGCGCAAGCTGGTGAGCCAGGCCGACGCCAGCTACATCTTCAACGGCGCGCTGGCGCTGTTCCTGTCCAAGGCCAAGGGCTGGGACGACAAGGTGCACCGCCTGCTCACCATCATGGAGCTGGCACCGGCCGAGGAAGCCCCGCGCAAGCTGATCCTGGGCACGGTGGACGCCATCCTGGCCGAGACCCTGAACGGATCGGCGGCGCTGCACGAACTGATGGGCGCGGCGGAGAACCTGGCGCAGGCGCTGCGCAACTTGGTCGAGCTGTTTCTGGGCCGCAGCTGCAACGGAGCGCGGGCGGGGCTTTCCGGCCTGGCGCACCATTTCGCCAGCGATAGCCTGCCCGAAGCCAAGACAGCGCTGGCCAACCGCATCGTGGCCGAACTGAAGGCCAACAAGCGGCTATGCCCCGACAACATGGTCGATGAACTCAAGGCCCTGCGCGAACTGGCCAACAAGATCGTGATGGGCGTGGGCAAATACATGAGCCACGAGGACATCGTGGCGTCCTTCACCCTGCGCGCCAAGCGCCTGGTGACGCAGGAAACGCTGACCCCCTACATCGCCGACGCTGCGGTGGATGAGAAGGTGGAACGGCTGCTGTTCGTCGAGGACAACATCATCGGTTCCGAGAACAAGCGCGCCCTGGCCGCCTTCGTGCAGCCGGTGCTGCAATCGGCATTGTTCGACAACCATTTCCAGAATCCCAAACTGCCGCTGCTGCAGCGGCTGCAGAAGCTGGCGCAGATCCAGGCGCGCGTGCTGCGCTCCGGGTTCATCGACGTCACCAAGGCCGAGATCGCCGACAAGCTGGATGCGCTGGCTTGCCAGGTCGAGGCGCGCGGCAAACTGTTCGATTCCGTCGAGGCCCGCACCCCCAACCATGTCGAGAAGGCGCAGACCCAGTTGCGGCTGGCCACCACTGGCATCCTGACGGAGGGCAAGCTGGCGGAAGCGGCACGGGCGCGCATCCTGGCGCATCTGGGCAAGCCCGGCTTTCTCGCCGGCTACATGGCGGCGCAGAAGAAAGATGGCGTGGCGCCGGATTCCGAAAAGGTGATGGCCGACCTGATCGCCATCCTGGGCAAGGCCGGCATCACGGCCGAGACGGGCCTGAAATCGATCGCGGCCTAGGCCATAGCCATTCCGCCAGCAACAGCGGGAAACCCGCCGAGATCGCGATATCGGCGAAATTGCAAATGAAGAGCGGCATGCCGCCCAGGTGCAAATAGAGGAAATCGAAGACCGCGCCATACACCGCGCGGTCAAAAAGATTTCCCAGCGCCCCGCCCAGGATCAGCCCATAGCCCGGCGCCGAGAGCCGGTCGGTGGCGTTCCAGGCCATCAGGCCCACCGCCGCACTGATCACCGCCAGAACCGCCATCAGCATATAGCGGCCGCCATCACTGGTCTGGGTGAACAGGCTGAAAGAGACGCCGCGATTCCAGGCGGGCTGAAAATCAGCCAGGCCCGGCACGATCACGGCCGCTGACGACAGGCCCATCAGCCAATATTCCAGCAGCAGGTTGAAGACCAGGACCGTCAGCGCCGTGCCAAGGGCCAGCCACCTCAATGCGCGGCATCCCAATTGTCGGCGGCGCGGGCATCGACCACCAGCGGCACGGAAATTTCGATGGCGGGCAGCGCCGCCTTTTCCATCACGCTCTTGATGAGCTTCGATGCGCTTTCAACATCCTTTTCCGGCGCCTCGAAGATCAGTTCGTCATGCACCTGCAGCAGCATCTTCACACTGGGCGGCAGCAGTGGCGGCAGCTTGACCATGGCGCGGCGGATGACATCGGCGGCCGTGCCCTGGATCGGGGCATTGATCGCGGCACGTTCGGCCCCGGCGCGGAAGCCCTGCACTTTCGCGTTGATCTCGGGGATATGGATGCGCCGCCCGAACAGCGTTTCGACATAGCCGTGGGTCCGCGCCAGTTCCTTGGTCGCTTCCATGTAATCGCGGATGCCGGGGAAGCGGGTGAAATACTTCTTGATATAGTCGTTGGCCTCGCCCTGGGCGATGCCAAGCTGGTTGGCCAGGCCGAAACCGGAAATGCCATAGACGATGCCGAAATTGATCGCCTTGGCGCGGCGGCGGATTTCGGCGGGCATGTCCTTGACCGGCACGCCGAAAATTTCCGAGGCGGTCATGGCGTGAATATCCAGCCCGTCGGCAAAGGCCTGCTTCAGCTCGGAAATGTCGGCGATATGGGCCAGAAGCCGCAATTCGATCTGGCTGTAATCGGCGCTGATCAGCTTGGAGCCCTTGGGCGCGATGAAGGCCTGGCGGATGCGGCGGCCTTCCTCGGTGCGCACGGGAATGTTCTGCAAATTGGGATCGGTCGAGGCCAGCCGCCCGGTGGTTGTCGAGGCCATCGCGTATGACGTGTGCACCCGGCCGGTCTGGGGATTGATGTAGCCCGGCAGCGCATCGGTATAGGTGCCCCTGAGCTTGGCCAGACCACGCCATTCCAGCACCTTCCGGGCGATGGGGTGGCCTTCTGCCGCCACATCTTCCAGTACGTCACTGTCGGTGGACCAGGCGCCGGTCTTGGTCTTGCGCCCGCCGGTCATGCCCATCTTGTCGAACAGGATTTCGCCCAACTGCTTGGGCGAGCCGATGTTGAATTCCTGCCCTGCCAGCTTGTGAATTTCGGTTTCCAGCCCGGCCTGGGTTTTGGCGAAGTCGTTGGACAGCTTGGCCAGCAGCTTGGGGTCGATGGTGATGCCGGCCCGCTCCATATCGGCCAGCACCATCACCAGCGGCCTCTCCAGCGTTTCATAAACGCCGACCTTGTGCTCCGCCAGCAGCCGGGGCTTGAGCAACATGGCCAGGCGCAGGGTGACATCGGCATCCTCGGCGGAATATTTCGTCGCCTCGGCCACATCGACACAATCGAAGGTGATCTTGTCCTTGCCCTTGCCGGTGACCTCGGCAAAGGAAATCGGCTTGTGCGACAGATGCAGTTCGCTGAGTTCGTCCATGCCGTGCCCATGCAGACCGGACTCGATCACATAGGACATCAGCATGGTGTCATCGATGGGATGCAGGCGGATGCCGCGCTGGAGCAGCGCCAGCGCGTCGTATTTCAGGTTCTGGCCGATTTTCAGGATGGCATCGTCTTCCAGCAGCGGCTTCAGCCTGGCCAGCACGAGGGCTTCGGGCAATTGCGCGATGGCGTCGTTGCCGTCGCCATTCTCCGAGAAATCGAAGTTCAAGCCATCGCCACGGCGATGACCGGTGGGAATGTAGCAGGCTTCGCCCGGCGCCACCGCCAAGGACACGCCGCAAAGCCGGGCCTGCATGGGATCGAGCGAGGTGGTCTCGGTATCGACACAGACCGCACCTGCCGCGAAGGCGCGCACCACCCAGGCATCGAGTGTCTTTTCATCCGTCACCGCCACGTAATCGGCATGATCGATCGGCTTGCGAAGCGCGGCGTCCGGTTCTGGCGCTTCGGCCAGGGCCTGCGGCACGGGTTGCGGGCGCGGCGCAGCGGCCGTGACCGGCGCGGCGGAAATGCCCTCCACGTCCGCGACCCCGAAATGCGAAGCGACGCGGCGGGTGATGGTGCCGAATTCCATCGCCTTCAAATAGGCGATCAGCTCCTGGGGATTGGGTTCATGGACGGCGAATTCGTCCAGCGTCTCCTTGATGGGAACATTCTGGTCCAGCGTCACCAGCCGCAGCGAGATGCGGGCATTTTCCGCATTCTCGATGATGGTCTCGCGCCGCTTGGGCTGCTTGATTTCCCCGGCCCTGGAAATCAGCGTTTCGATGTCGCCGTAAGTACCGATCAGTTCGGCGGCGGTCTTGATGCCGATGCCGCGCACGCCCGGCACATTGTCGGTGGAATCGCCCGCCAGCGCCTGCACCTGCACCACCTTGTCCGGGGTAACGCCGAACTTCTCCAGCACTTCGGGCGAGGCGATGCGCTTGTATTTCATAGTGTCGTAGAGTTCGACTTCGCCATCCACCACCAGCTGCATCAGATCCTTGTCGGACGAGACGATGGTGCAGCGGGCGCCCGCCTCGCGGGCCAGCCGCGCATAGGTGGCGATCAGGTCATCGGCCTCATAGCCCGCCATCTCGACACAGGCGACGCCGAAGGCGCGGGTGGCATCGCGCACCAGCGGGAATTGCGGCACCAGGTCTTCGGGTGCCGGCGGGCGGTGCGCCTTGTATGCCGCGTAGATGTCATTGCGGAAGGTCTGCGAGCCCGCGTCCCAGATCACCGCCAGGTGGGTGGGCGCATCGGACTTCATGTCCTCCAGCAGCTTCCACAGCATGTTGCAGTAGCCGCTGACAGCGCCGGTGGGCAGGCCATCGGACTTGCGGGTCAGCGGCGGCAGGGCATGATAGGCGCGGAAGAGATAGCCGGAGCCATCAATCAGGTAGAGATGATCGCCCTTTTTCAGAGCGCTCAATGATGGCCGCCAGCGCCCGGCTTCAGGTTGAAGCGCTTGTCGCAATAGGGGCACTCGACGAAATGTTCGTCGCCCATTTCCAGGAAGACCTTGGGATGGCCGAGCGCGCCACCGCCGCCATCACAGGCGACGCGGGTCTGGTCGGTTTCGACGTTTTCGGGGACTTCCACGGGCATTTGCGGCTCGGAATTGGGATGATGGCCGGGATCATACAAGCTAGGATCGGGGCGGCAAGAACGGATTGGACAGTGGTAAAACTCGATAAAATCTACACAAAAGGGGGCGATGGCGGCCAGAGTGGCTTGACCGACGGCAGCCGCCGGTCCAAGGCCGATATCCGCTTTGCCGCCATCGGCGCGGTGGACGAAACCAACAGCGCCATCGGCATTGCGCGCCTGACGGCGGGCCCGTTCGAGGATGGGATGCTGGCCCGCCTCCAGAACGATCTGTTCGACCTGGGGGCAGACCTGTCGCTGCCCGAGGACGCCCGCAAATCCGAAGGGAGCTTGCGGATCGTGCCGTCGCAGGTGGCGCGGCTGGAAGCCGAGATCGATGCCATGAATGCGGGCCTGGCGCCCCTGACCTCGTTTGTGCTGCCCGGCGGTGCACCGCTGGCGGCGTATCTGCACCTGGCCCGCGCCATTGCGCGGCGGGCGGAGCGGGACATGGTCATGCTGGCGACGCAGGAGGCGGTCGGCGCGGCGGCGCTGCAGTATATCAACCGCCTCTCCGATCACCTCTTCGTGATGGCGCGGCTGGCCAATGATGGCGGCGGCGGTGATGTGCTTTGGATTCCTGGACAAACACGCGAATCCTAGGCGCGACGAACCCACGGCGCAAAAGAACGCGCCTATTCGGGACCGAGCTTGTGGCCGAAGATAAACGCCAGAATAACGCCGATGACGCCAAACACGCCCCAGCTTGGCAGCGACAGGAACGAATAGAAGAACGGCGCCGCGAAGGCGGCATGGTTCTGGACCCAGCGCTTGACCGCATCCAGCACGCCCTGATTCAGCAGGCCCCAGACGGTTTCCAGGCTGCGCACCGTCACTTCGCCGCCTTTTTCCAGCGACGTCACCGCGTCCGCGCCGAGCAGCATCAGCGCGATGACGATCAGGACAAGGCTGACAAGACGCATGAAAACGGCCATGGCGCGAACCTAGCGTGGCGCTCGCGGCCAAACAAGTTTGGCCAACACGCAGTTAACCATCATCGCGTGCGTGGCGGATAGCGCGTGCCGTCCTTGCGGGTGAAGCCCGCTTCATCCGTCAGCATGAGGTCCACGTCCGGATAGCAGCAGGTGCCGCCATCGACACGGGTGCCGACTTCCAGATATACCGCCGGCGCACTGCCGCGATTGATGAAGTGATGGCCATCGGCAACGCCCTTGGGGAACGCGGCGCATTCGCCGGGGCCAAGCTTTTCCTCGCCCGCATCGGTGATCAGGGTCAGTTCGCCCCCCAGCACCAGCACGAACTCGTCCTCGTCGCTGTGCCAGTGGCGCTGGCTGGACCAGCCGCCCGGCGGCAGCGTCACCAGGTTGACGCCGAAATCGCTGAGGCCGCCAGCATCGCCCAGCGGCGACTTGATGCGGCCTGCCGCCGTTTCATGGAAGGGCGCGGGATAGCCGGAGCCTTCACGATGCTTCACGGCGGTCATGTCGATCTTGGGCATGGGTGAACCTTAGACAGAAAAACGCCCGCGCAGCCTAAGCCGCGCGGGCGCTTGTTCACAATTGCGTCAGACGCAGATCAGCCTTCGGCCGGCGCTGCGGCCTTCTTGGACAGGTCTTCGCCCGTCTCCTGGTCCACCTGCTTCATCGACAGGCGCACCTTGCCGCGATCGTCGAAGCCCAGCAGCTTGACCTTCACGGCCTGGCCTTCCTTGACGAGGTCTGACGGCTTCTCGACGCGCTTGGCGGCGAGTTCGCTGACATGCACCAGGCCGTCCTTGGGACCGAAGAAGTTCACGAAGGCGCCGAAATCCATCACCTTGACGATCTTGCCGTCATAGACCTGGCCGATTTCCGGTTCGGCGGTGAGGCCACGGATCCACTTCAGCGCTGCCTTGATCGACTCGCCATCGGCAGACGCCACCTTCACGGTGCCGTCGTCTTCGACGTTGATCTTGGCGCCGGTCTTTTCGATGATCTCGCGGATCACCTTGCCACCGGTGCCGATCACGTCACGGATCTTGTCGACCGGGATCTTGATCTGCTCGATGCGCGGGGCGTGTTCACCCAGCTCGGCGCGGGCGCCCGTCAGGGCCTTGTTCATCTCGCCCAGGATGTGGATACGGCCACCCTGCGCCTGCTCCAGCGCGGCCTTCATGATTTCCTTGGTGATGCCGGAAATCTTGATGTCCATCTGCAGCGAGGTGATGCCGTCGGCGGTACCGGCGACCTTGAAGTCCATGTCGCCGAGGTGATCTTCGTCACCCAGGATGTCCGACAGAACCGCGTAACGGTCGCCTTCCAGGATCAGGCCCATCGCGATGCCCGCGATCGGCTTGACCAGCGGCACGCCCGCATCCATCAGCGCCAGCGAAGTGCCACAGACGGTGGCCATCGACGACGAACCGTTGGACTCGGTGATCTCCGAGACGGCGCGCATGGTGTAGGGGAACTGGTCCTTGGTCGGCAGCATCGGATGGATGGCGCGCCAGGCCAGCTTGCCATGACCGATTTCGCGGCGGCCCGGCGAACCCATGCGGCCGGTCTCACCGACGCTGTAGGGGGGGAAGTTGTAATGCAGCATGAAGGTCTGCTTGCCGGTGCCTTCCAGGCTATCCACGAACTGCTCGTCTTCCGCCGTGCCCAGAGTGACGACGCAGATCGACTGCGTCTCGCCGCGGGTGAACAGGGCCGAGCCGTGGGTGCGCGGCAGGATGCCGACTTCCGCCAGGATGGGGCGAACGGTGGTGAGGTCGCGGCCGTCAACGCGCTTCTTGGTGTCCAGCACCGCGTTGCGCATCACATCGGCTTCGACATCGTGCAGCAGGCTGCCATAGACGTTGGCGGGAACCTTGCCCTCGTCCGTGCCGACGAAATCGGCGGCGAACTTCTTCTTGATCGCGCTGAGCGCATCGCGGCGCTCGAACTTGATCGGAAGCTGGAAGGCCTTGGACAGCTCGGCGCTGGCGGCAGCGCGGATCTTCTCGCGCACCGGGGCGTGGATGTCTTCCGGCACCGGACGCGGATCCTTCGCCGCCTTTTCCGCCAGGCGGATGATGGCGTCGATGGCGACCTGCATCTTCTCATGGCCGAACACCACGGCGCCCAGCATGGTTTCTTCGCTGAGTTCCTGGGCTTCGGATTCCACCATCATCACGGCGTCGCGGGTACCGGCGACGACGAGCTCCAGCTTGGAGTCCTTGTAGTCGTCGATCAGCGGGTTGAGGACATATTCGCCGTTGATGAAGCCGACACGCGCGGCGGCGATCGGGCCCTTGAAGGGCAGGCCCGACAGGGTCAGGGCGGCGGAGGCGGCGACCATCGCCACCACATCGGGATCATTCTCCAGATCGTGCGACAGCACCTGCGCCACGACGAGCACTTCGTTCTTGAAGCCGTCGGCGAAGAGCGGGCGAATGGGGCGGTCGATCAGGCGGGAGATCAGCGTCTCGCGCTCGGTCGGGGCGCGTTCGCGCTTGAAATAGCCGCCCGGGATCTTGCCGGCGGCGTAGTAGCGTTCCTGGTAATTGACGGTGAGCGGGAAGAAGTCCTGCCCTTCCTTGGCGTTCTGGGCGCCGACGGCGGTGGCCAGCACCACGGTCTCGCCATAGGTGGCGAGCACGGAGCCGTCAGCCTGGCGGGCAATCTTGCCGGTTTCGAGGGTCAGCGTGCGGCCGCCCCATTCGAAGCTTTCTTTATGGATATTGAACATGCGATTTTTCTTTCGTCGTTGCCCGCCGCCATATTGCGCGCGGGCCGGTCTTTATTGAGGGTCGCTCCGGCTTCGCGCCGACGCTCCTCGGCCCCCCATGGGGCCATCTTTTGCAGCAGCTCATCCGCCGCAAAAGCAAAAGCACGGCCTCACGCTTTTGCGCGAGACCGTGCCAATTCTGTAAGCGCGCGGATCAGCGGCGCAGGCCCAGGCGGGCGATGATGCCTTCATAGCGCTTCACATCGCGGGACTTCACATAGTCCAGCAGGTTGCGGCGCAGGGACACCATCTTGATCATGCCGCGACGGGAATGATTGTCCTTGGCGTGGGTCTTGAAGTGTTCGGTCAGGTTGGTGATGCGCTCGGACAGGACGGCGATCTGGACTTCCGGGGAGCCGGTGTCGTCCTTGCTGGTGCCATGCTCGGCGATGACTTGCTGCTTGCGTTCTGGGGTAATCATTTTTCTCTTCCGGACATCAGGATGTTGCGAAGTTGAAGACGCGAAACGGCCGAATTTCTCCTTCGGCGATCTCGGCCAGTGCCACGGGCGAGGCGTCTTCCTCATGGAGGTAGACGACCTGCCCCTGGAGTTCGTCGCCGGGGATATCCTTCAGCCGGGCAAAGAGATTTGCGCGGATGAGAATGGGATTGCCCGAGCGCAGGCGAACCGTATCAGGGCCACTGACGGCGAGCGCCGGGATGCCGTCCAGCGCGGTCGAAAGGGGCTTTAAATACGCAAAAGCGGCGGGACTATGCATAAAAGGGGTCAGGGTATCCAGCGCCACGGCGTCTTTTTCTTCCCACCCGCCCAGCCTGGTCCGGCGCAGGGCCGTGACATGGCCCAAAGTGCCCAGCGCCAGGGCGATATCGCGGACCCAGGACCGGACATAAGTCCCTTTGCCACAAAGAATTTCGAACTCGGCGCTGTCGGGATGGCTGGCCAGCAGGCGGGCCTCGAAGACCTCGACCGGGCGGGGTTCCAGCACGACCTCTTCCCCCTCCCGGGCCAGGTCATAGGCCCGCTCGCCCCCCACCTTGATGGCGGAATAGGCTGGGGGCACCTGATTCAGCGTGCCGGTGAAGCGGGGCAGCATGGCCTGGATTTCCGCAGCGGTCGGGCGGGCGGCGCTGGTGCCGGTGACGGCCCCTTCGGCATCGTCGCTGTCGCGGCTTTCCCCCCACTGGGCAGTGAAGCGGTAGATCTTGTCGGAATCCATGGCGTAGGGGACGGTCTTGGTCGCCTCGCCCAGCGCAATGGCCAGGATGCCCGTGGCCATGGGATCGAGGGTGCCGGCATGGCCGGCCTTCTGCGCGTTGAAAAGATGGCGCACCTTGGCGACGGCCTGGGTCGAACCCATGCCCAGCGGCTTGTCGAGCACGACCCAGCCGTGGACGCGATCACCTTTTTTACGGCGGCCCATTTATTGCCCCCCTCTGTCACAACTCGGGTCGGCGTAACGCCGACACCTCGTTGCGACATCTCCCCCCGCCAGCGGCTTCGCCGCGCAGGGGGAGAAAGCCGGAGTGTTCGTATTCATTCTTTGTCTTCGCTCTCGTCATTCGCCGCGGCGATGTCGCGGCTGACACGTTCTGAACGCAGGATGGTGTCGATCTTCAGGGCCTCGGCGAAGGAGGCGTCCTCGACAAAGCGCAGTTCGGGCGTGAACTTCATGGTCAGCTGATGACCCATCTCGCCGCGCAGGAAGCCCTTGTGCCGGTTCAGCGCCTTGACGATCACCTCGGCATTCTCGCCGCCCAGTGGTTCGCAATAGACGGTGGCGTAGCGCATGTCGGGCGACGGCTTGACCTGGGTGATGGTCACCGAGACGCCCGCCAGGTCGGGATCCTGGATCTCGTTGCGGAACAGGATGTCGGCGATGGCATGGCGCAACGCTTCGCCCACGCGCAACTGGCGCTGCGACGGGCCGGTGGGGCCGTCATTGCGGACGGTGCGGCGGCTGCCGCCGCGAGGAGGGCGCGAGTCACGAGACATGCTTTTACTTGTCATTCCTGCGAAAGCGGGAAGCCAGCTTTCGCGCAGGTGTCAAAGTTGGGTCCCGGCTCGCGCGCTGCGCGCTGGCCGGGATGACAGTTTCTAAAGAGCGCGCTGAATGGTTTCGACATCGAAGCACTCGATGACGTCGCCCTTCTGCATGTCCTGATAGCCGATAAAGCCCATGCCACATTCCTGGCCGGACTGGACTTCCTTCACTTCGTCCTTGAACCGCTTCAGGGTCGAAAGCTCGCCTTCGTGGATCACGACATTGTCGCGCACCAGGCGGACCTTGGAGCCACGGCGCATCACGCCTTCGGTGACCTTGCAGCCCGCGACCTTGCCGACCTTGGTGATGTTGAACACTTCCAGAATCTCGGCATTGCCCAGGAACTTCTCGCGCACTTCCGGCGCCAGCATGCCCGACAGCACGGCTTTGATGTCGTCGATCACGTTGTAGATGATGCTGTAGTAGCGGATTTCGAGGCCGTCGCGCTTGGCGCGCTCGCGGGCCTGGTTGTTGGCGCGGACATTGAAGCCGATCACCGCCGCGCCCGACGCATGCGCCAGGATGACATCGCTCTCGGTGATGCCACCGACACCGGCCTGCAGCACCTGCACGCCGACTTCGTCGGTTTCCAGCTTGGCCAGCGCGCCCTGGATGGCTTCCGCCGAACCCTGCACGTCGGCCTTCAGCACGATCGGCAGCAGCTTGCGTTCGCCCACTTCGCGGGTCTTGAGCAACTGGTCCAGCGTCTGGCGCGAATTGGAGGCCTGGCGCGACTCGCGGCGTTTGCGCGAGCGGTATTCCGCCACTTCGCGGGCGCGGGCTTCGTTTTCCACCACCACCATTTCATCGCCGGCATCCGGCGCGGCCGACAGGCCCAGCACTTCGATGGGCACGGACGGGCCCGCCCACTTCACCGATTCACCGCGTTCATTGGCAAGCAGGCGCACACGGCCCCATTCGGCGCCGGCAACGACGATGTCGCCGATCCGCAGGGTGCCGCGCTGCACCAGCACGGTGGCGACGGGACCACGGCCCTTGTCCAGCTTGGCTTCGATGACGGCGCCTTCGGCGGCGCGGCCCGCATTGGCCTTGAGGTCGAGCAGTTCGGCCTGCAGCAGGATGGCTTCTTCCAGCTTGTCGAGACCCAGGCCCTTGGTGGCGGAGACTTCCACCACCTGGACTTCGCCGCCCAGATCCTCGACCTGGATTTCGTGCTGCAGCAGTTCGGTCTTGACGCGGGTCGGATTGGCGTCGCCCTTGTCGATCTTGTTCACCGCCACGATGATCGGCACGCCTGCCGCCTTGGCATGGGCGATGGCTTCCACCGTCTGGGGCATGACACCGTCATCGGCCGCCACCACCAGCACCACGATGTCGGTGACCTTGGCGCCACGCGCGCGCATCGCCGTGAAGGCGGCATGGCCAGGCGTATCGAGGAAGGTGATCTTCTGGCCCGACTTGAGCTGCACCTGATAGGCGCCGATATGCTGGGTTATGCCGCCGGCTTCGCCGGAGACGACATCGGTCTTGCGCAGGGCGTCGAGCAGCGAGGTCTTGCCGTGGTCGACATGGCCCATGATCGTAACCACGGGGGCGCGCGGCGTCAGCTCGCTATCGGGATCGGCCTCGCCGGTCAGGCCTTCCAGCACATCGCTTTCAGCGACTCGCTTGACGACATGGCCATACTCGGTGGCGACCAGTTCGGCAGTGTCGGCATCGATGACGTCGTTCGGCGTCGCCATCATGCCGTTCTTCATCAGCACCTTGATGACGTCGACGGCGCGGCGGGCCATGCGGTTGGCCAGCTCGGCCACGGTGATGGTCTCGGGCACGATGATGTCGCGCGGACCGGCCGGACCGGCCTGGACCTGATGACCCTTGTTGACGCGCTGCAGGTGGCGCTTGTAGGCGGCGACGGAACGCACGCGTTCATCGTCTCCCGCCAGGGCGCGGGTGACAGTGAGCTTGCCGCGACGGCGCTCGCCTTCGCCGACAACCTTCTTGGCGGGCGCAGGCGTCTTGGGCGCGCCCGGCTTGCCCGGCGTACCGCGCTTGCTGCTTTCTTCTTCTTCGTTGACGAGGCGGCGGCGCGGCGCTTCGCCCGGCACGGTCGAGAGCGGCGTTTCGGTGCGGCGCGCGACTTCTTCGGCGCGCTTCTTGGCGATATCGTCGGCGGCCTTGCGGGCGTCTTCCTCGACCTTGCGCTTTTCAGCGGCGGCCTTTTCGATCTTCAGCTTCTCGTCGTCCTCGGCGCGGCGCTTGGCCTCGACTTCGGCGTGCTTGCGGGCTTCGGCATCCGAAACCTTGGCTTCGGCCAGCGCGGTGGCGCGGCGCGTCTTCTCTTCATCCGAAAGCTGGCGCAGCACGACGCCGCGCGCGGGCGCAGCGGCCTTGGGCGCCGCGGCAGCCGCCACAGGCGCGGGCGCGGGTTCGGCGGCGGCCTTGGCAGCGGGCTTTTCGGCCTTGGCGGCGGGAGCAGGCGCGCCCAGGGTGCGCTTCTTTTCGACCACCACCGCCTTGGTGCGGCCATGGCTGAAGCTCTGCTTGACGGTCGACATTTCCGTCTTCTTCAGCGAAAGCGTCTTGGGGCGCTTGGTCTCGTCGGTATCACTCATGCTTTTCTTTCGGTCGCCCAGAGGATTGGCGGGTTGCGCGGAAGCCGGAAAGACGTTCCGCATCAAAGATCAAACGGTCTGCCAGGCCGCCCGGTTGGACGGCGGCATGTATCACATTCTCGCGTCCCAGCGCCAAGCCCAATTCAGCGCTGGTAAGCGTCTCTATCACCACGCATTTCAGTTCCAGCCGATGGGCGGCGGCATAGAGTTTTCGCTTGCCGTCTTTCGAGCCGTCAAAGGCTTCGACCAGCGCCTTGGGCGGCTTGGGGCCTTCGAGCTGGCGCTGCACATTGTCGAAGCCCAGCACCAGCGCGCCGGAGCGGCGGGCCATGCCCAGGTCGCCGGTCATGCGGGCGACCAGCAGGATTTCGGTGCGGGCCGGCAAATCGCTGGCGGCGATCACATTGGTTTTCGCGGCGCGGGCGAACAGCTTCTTCTCCACGGCGGTGGTGATGGCGGCCCTGCTGGCTTCCACCCACATCCCGCGCCCCGGCAGCTTGGCCGCAACATCGGGAACAATGGTGCCGTCAGGCGCGGCGGCAAAACGGATGAGACGATTTTCGGGCATGACTTCGCCCGAGACGATGTCGCGTCTTTCACGCTCCATCATCGCATCCTCGTCCAATTGTTTCGCCACAGCGGTCATCAGGCCTCGTCCGTCACGCCTTCTTCTTCGGCAGGCGCTTCTTCTTCCACCGGCGCCTCGATCCAGCCCGCCTTGACGCGCGCCGCCATGATGATGGTGTTGGCGTCGTCGGAAGTCAGGCTGAAGCCGTCCAGCGCGCCCGGGATGCGGGTGCGTTCGGTCTTGCCCGCAGCGTCCTTGGTGCTTTCGTAGTAGCCGATCAGGTCGTCGGTGGCGGCGCCCGCCAGGTCTTCCAGCGTCTTGATCTCGGCTTCGCCCAACGCGACGGCGATCTGGGCCGTCACGCCTTCGATTTCCAGCACATCGTCGGTGACGCCTAGCGCAACGCGCTTGTCGTCCAGTTCCTTGTTGCGGGCCTCGATGAACTCGATGGCGCGGTTCTGCAGTTCCTGCGCCGTCTCCTCGTCAAAGGCCTCGATCTGGGCGAGATCGCCGACATCGACATAGGCAACGTCCTCGATGGTGGCGAAGCCTTCCGAGGCCAACAACTGGGCGACGGTCTCGTCCACGTCCAGCGATTCCATGAAGAGGGCGCTGCGCTGGGTGAATTCCTTCTGGCGGCGCTCCGATTCCTCGGCTTCCGTCAGGATGTCGATCTGCCAGCCGGTGAGCTGCGAGGCCAGGCGCACATTCTGGCCGCGACGGCCAATGCCCAGGCTGAGCTGCTCGTCGGGCACCACCACTTCGACGCGATGGGTGTCTTCGTCCAGCACCACCTTGGAGACTTCGGCGGGGGCCAGCGCATTGACGATGAAGGTGGCCGCTTCGGGCGACCACGGAATGATGTCGATGCGCTCGCCCTGCAGCTCCTGCACCACCGCCTGCACGCGCACGCCGCGCATGCCGACACAGGCGCCGACGGGGTCGATGCTGCTGTCCTTGGAAATGACGGCGATCTTGGCGCGGCTGCCCGGATCGCGCGCCACCGCCTCGATGCGGATAACGCCGTCATAGATCTCGGGCACTTCCTGCGCAAAGAGACGAACCATGAATTGCGGATGCGAGCGCGACAGGAAGATCTGCGGCCCGCGCGCTTCGCGGCGCACGTCATAGATATAGGCGCGAATGCGGTCGCCGGGGCGGAAGCTCTCGCGCGGGATCATCTCGTCGCGGCGAACCACGCCTTCGGCCTTGCCCAGATCGACCACCACCGAGCCGAACTCGCTGCGCTTGACCTGGCCATGCACGATCTCGCCGATGCGATCCTTGTATTCGTCATACTGGCGCTCGCGCTCGGCATCGCGCACCTTCTGCACGATCACCTGCTTGGCGTTCTGGGCATTGATGCGGTTGAAATCGACCGGCGGCAGGGTCTCGGCGATGATGTCGGCGATCTGCGCGTCGGGATTGCGCTTGCGGGCATCGACCAGCGAAATCTCGACCTTATCGTTTTCGACCAGTTCGACGACATGCAGGTAGCGCGAGACATGGGTCTCGCCGGTGCGCGGGTCGATATCGACCTTGATGTCGTTCTCGCTTCCATAATGGGCCTTGGCGGCACGCTGCATCGCCTCTTCCATCGCGGTGAGCACGACCTGCTTGTCGATCGACTTGTCGCGGGCGACGGCGTCGGCGATCTGCAGCAATTCAAGCCGGTTGGCGGAAACAGCCATTATACTTCTCCTACTTCTTTAAGTTGTCGCTCCGGCTCACGCCGGCGCTCCTGACCCTTTGCGGGCCTTTAAATCTTCAGCAATCAGTTTTTCGGTGAGAACCAGCTTGGCGTTGGCCAGGCTGCGGAAGGGAAACTTCACGTCATTGCCATCGGCGCGATTGTCGACGGGGCGGATGACGACATCGCCGCCCTCCATGCCGAGCAGCACGGCGCGGAAGCGCTTGCGGCCATCGATCATCTCGGTCAGTTCGATTTTCGCTTCATGGCCGCTCCAGCGCGTGAAATCCATCGGGCGGGTCAGCGGGCGGTCGATGCCGGGCGAAGAGACTTCGATCTCGTATTCGCCGGGGACCGGATCATTGGCTTCGATGAAATCCAGCAGCGCGTGGCTGAGGGTGGTGCAGCCTTCGACATCCATGCTGCCATCGGGCCGCTCGGCCATCACCTGCAGCGTCTGCTGCGCCCCGCCCATCATGCGCAGGCGCACGAGCTTGAACCCCGCCTGCTCGATGACGGGTTCGAAGATGGGTTCCAGACGTGCGACGGCGGTAACGACCAAGTGAAAAGCCTTTTGCCCGCGGCGGCCCTTCGGGACCGCCACACAACCTGTTCTTGTTGTTTGGGATGGCGGTTATTTACGCCCGCACCCGTCCGAATACAAGCCTTCAGGGCTTGGCCGGCGGGACCTTGGGCTGCGGCACCGGCTTTCCCGGTGTCTTGAACAGGATGATTTCCTGCTCGCCCGGCTCCAGGGTGAGCTTCTGGGTCATGGGATCGCGCGGCGGGGGCGGCGGCTCCTTGAACAGGTTGCTGAGGCCCGGAACCTCCGGTTTGAGCAGCACAAAACCTGTGCCCAGCACCATCATGACCAGGAAGAAGCAGCAGATGATGACGATGCCGATGTCCGGCCCATTGCGCTCCAGGAAGCTGCGCTCACGGGTCCATTTGCTGTCGTGCTTGTCAGCCATGACGCGAGTTTAAGCCGGGCCGCGCACAAAACGAAGAAAAGATGGAGGTCCCTTGATCGCCTTGGCCTCGTAACGGGTGGGCGGCCAGCCTTCCGGGCGGCTTTTCCAGTCTTTCTGGCCGGTGGCGGTCCAGCGAAAATGAGGGTGGGCCATCAGCCGTTCCAGCGCATAGGGCAGGTAGGATTTGTCGTCGGTGGCGAAGCGCAGTTCCGCCCCCACAACCAGCTTGGCCGCCAGCAGGTCGAGCATCTCCATCTGCAGGAAGCGGCGCTTGTGATGCCGGGTCTTGGGCCAGGGATCGGGGAAGAGCAGGAAGAAGCGCGACAGGCTGGCATCGGGCAGGCCTTCGAGGATTTCGCGGCCATCGCCTTCAAACAATCGAACAGTGTTCAGTGGTGTTTCTTCCAGCTTTGTCAGTATCTTGGCCATGCCCATCTCATAGGGCTCGGCCCCGATCAGGCCAACATCAGGACGCTGCTGCGCGAGACTGACGAGATGCTCGCCCGCACCAAAGCCGACTTCTAACCAGAGCTGCTTTACAGTGTTCGGGAACTGGCCGAAGGGCTCTTCGCCCACCTTCCAGGCCAGCGCCCCTAACAGTGTTTGGCGCAAGCCCTTCTGCCGGTCGGACAGCTTGGGGCCCTTGCGGCGGCCATAGAGTTTGCGCCGGTTGCGGTCGGGGTGTGGTTCCGCCTCAGACACGGCGGGGCCGGATGCAAAGAAAGCCGGTCCAGACCAGCCAAACCGTCAGCAGCAGGAACCCGACCAGCGCCGCCAGCCCGAACAGGCCGGGATCGAAAGCCAGCACCGTCGCCAGCCCTTCGGCCAGGCCGGTGAGCAGGATGAGGCCGCCCGCGATGCCCACGCCACCCAGCACGGGGCCATAGCGCGGATCGCGCAACTGGCTGGCGGGGACGCCGATCATCCAGAAGGCGGTCAGGGTCTGGCCGATAGCCTCGCTAATGCCGACGCCCGCGAACTGGTGCAGGGCCATGAAGATGGCCTCGATGCCGCCACGGCCGCCTTCGCCGGCGTCGGCCCAGCTCGCTGCCAGCCCCGGCACGACATAGACCCAGCGCGACAGGCCGATGGCCTGGGTCACGCCGGCCGCCACGCCGATGGCGGTGACGCCGGTGGGCACAGGAACGACGCGCGCCATCGCCGCCGCGATGGGCGCGAACAGCAAGCCGCAAAAAGCAAAGGCCGCCCAGGCGATGATCAATGCTGGGCCGCCCTGGTGGAAGGCGGACAGGATCGCGCCCGGCGGCAGGCGCAGGATGGCGGGATAGTCGAAATGAAAGCCCGGCCATATGTAGGGCAGGTTGAAGGCAATGGCGAAGACGATCAGCGCCACGCCGATGGCACCGGTCATGTCGTGCGGTTTGCTCATGGTGACCCCGCCTCGCGTCATCACTGCCTTAAACAGCAAAACACCTCCGCACGCGAGTGCGGAGGTGTTTGCAATTGTAGCGACTGACTTAAAACGCGGCCTTGATCTGCGCTGCCAGGTCGGTTTTCTCCCACGAAAACCCACCCTCGCTGTCGGGCTCGCGGCCGAAGTGGCCGTAAGCAGCGGTGCGTGCGAAGATCGGCTTGTTGAGATCCAGATGCTCGCGAATGCCGCGCGGCTTCAGGTTCATGATCTGCGGCAGCAGGATTTCCAGCTTGGCTTCGTCAACGCGGCCGGTGCCGTGCAGGTCGACATAGACCGACAGCGGCTCGGCAACGCCAATGGCGTAGGCGAGCTGGATGGTGCAGCGGTCGGCAATGCCCGACGCCACGACGTTCTTGGCGAGATAGCGCGCGGCGTACGCGGCCGAACGGTCCACCTTGGTGGAGTCCTTGCCCGAGAAGGCGCCGCCGCCATGCGGGGCCGCGCCGCCATAGGTGTCGACGATGATCTTGCGGCCGGTCAGGCCGCAATCGCCGTCTGGACCACCGATCACGAACGAGCCGGTCGGGTTGATGTGCCAGACGGTCTTGTCGTTGATCCACGCTGCGGGGAGCGCATTGCGGATATAGGGCTCGACGATCTTGCGGATGTCGGCGCTGGTCTGGCTTTCCAGGCTGTGCTGGGTGGAGAGCACGATCTGGGTCGCTTCCACCGGCTTGCCGTTCACATAGCGCAGGGTGACCTGGCTCTTGGCATCGGGCTGCAGCGTCGGCTCCTTGCCGGCATGGCGCGCATCGGCCAGCAGCTTGAGGATCTTGTGGCTGTAATAGAGCGGCGCGGGCATCAGCGCGGGCGTCTCGGTGCAGGCATAGCCGAACATGATGCCCTGGTCGCCGGCGCCTTCATCCTTGTTGCCCGACGAGTCGACGCCCTGGGCGATGTGCGCGGACTGGGCATGCAGCAGAACTTCGACCTGGGCGTTCTTCCAGTGGAAGCCATCCTGCTCGTAGCCGATATCCTTGATCGCGGCGCGCGCGACGGCTTCGACTTCGGCGGCGCCGACCGACTTGGGCCCACGGGTTTCACCGGCGATGACGACGCGATTGGTAGTGCAGAGGGTTTCGCAGGCGGCGCGAATGTCCCAAGGGCTCATGCCGTCCTTGGGGCCCTCGCGGAAGAACAGGTCCACCACCTCGTCCGAGATGCGGTCGCTCACCTTGTCCGGGTGGCCTTCGGAAACGCTTTCGGAAGTGAAAAGGTAGTCGGAACGCGCCATGAGCTCTGCTTCCTTGAGATTTGAGGCGCACCTCTTACAGGGATTTGGGCGGGGGTCAAAGGGGGATATGCCGATTTTGACATATCCTTGTCATTTGCCGCTGGGTGGCGCGGGCCTGGCCTGCTTTCCCGGTGGTATTAACCCTTGCGCGGCCGGGTTAGGCTATAGGAACCACGAAATCACAGACCATCCTCCCCCTTCGGCGCGAAGCGCCTGGGAGCGGGAGGTGCCCGTCGCTGGCAGGGCCGCCCCATTCTTCTTTGGCGGCCGTCGCCAGCAAGGGGCGGAGGGAAAATGGAATGCGCACCGCCACTGTCGACCGCAAAACCCGCGAAACCGAGATTTCCGTCTCCCTCGACCTGGACGGCAGCGGCGAGGCCGATATCGACACCGGCATCGGCTTTCTCGACCACATGCTGGACAGCTTTGCCCGCCATTCCATGATCGACCTGAAAGTGCGCGCCGCCGGCGACCTGCATGTCGACTATCACCACACCACCGAGGACACCGCCATCGTCATCGGCCAGGCGATCAAGCAGGCGCTGGGCGATTTTTCCGGCATCACCCGGTTCGGCACCGCCGTCATCCCGATGGACGAGGCGCTGACCCGCGTCGCCATCGACCTGTCCAACCGGCCCTACCTGATCTGGAAGGTGACCGTCCCGAAGCCGAAATTGGGCGAGATGGACACCGAGCTGTTCAAGGAGTGGTTCCAGGCGCTGGCGCAGAATGCCGGCATCTGCCTGCACATCGAGAACCTGTATGGCGACAACAGCCATCACATCGTCGAGACCTGCTTCAAGGGCACGGCGCGAGCTTTGCGGCAGGCCATTGCCCCGGATGAACGGCTCGATGGCGCATCGCCGTCTTCCAAGGGCAGCCTGTAGCCCCATTCGGAAGAAGCGCGGTTAGCGCGGGCTGCGCTTGGCCAGGATGCGCTGCAACGTGCGGCGATGCATGTTCAAACGCCGCGCCGTCTCGCTGACATTGTGGCCGCACAGTTCATAGACGCGCTGGATATGTTCCCAGCGCACCCGGTCGGCCGACATCGGATTTTCCGGCGGCTTGGGCTTGCCGCCCGGCGTCGCCATCAGCGCGGCAAGAATATCGTCGGCATCGGCGGGCTTGGGCAGATAATCGATGGCGCCATACTTCACGGCGGCGACGGCGGTGGCGATGTTGCCAAAACCGGTCAGCACCACGACGCGGCTGTCGGGGCGGGCGGTGTGCAGGGTCTCGACCACGTCCAGACCGTTGCCGTCATCCAGCTTCAGGTCCACCACGGCGAAGGCCGGCGGGGCATCCTTGGCGCGAGCCTTGCCCTCGGCCACCGACTCCGCCTGGGTGACGGTGAAACCACGGGTCTCGAGCGCCCGCGCCAGGCGCTCGCGCAGGGGGCGGTCATCTTCAACCAGAAGGAGAGTCTTTTCTTCGCTCATGGGCGGCCTCTATAGCCTCCCACCCCGGCTGCGACAATGTTTTCCCGGCTATTCCCCATCCGGCAAAATCGGGAGCTCTGGCCCGTCAATCACGCCCCGGGCCCAGGCGATGGCCACACGCGCCCCGCCGCCCGGCGGATTGGTGGCCTTCACCAGCCCCCCGGTCTGCTCCAGCAGCACCTTGGCGATAAAAAAGCCCAGGCCCATGCCTTCATGGCCGTCGATGGGGGCATCCGGCATCATCTGGGTTTCACCCGGGGCGCGATGGCCGGGGCGCGAGGTGACATAGGGCTCGCCCAGCGCCTCGAAGATTTCCGGCGCGAAGCCGGGGCCGTCATCATCCACCGTGACGTAGAGCGAGCCCGCGTCCCAGCGCGCCTCGACCGTGACGCGGCTTTGCGCAAAGTCGGCGGCATTCTCCAGGATATTGCCCAGCCCATGCACCAGTTCGGGCACGCGCCAGACCTGGGGCACGACATCGTCATCGCGCAGCGACACCACCCGCACCGCGACCTCGATATCCTCGCTGCGATGCTGATGGGCGATATCGTCCAGGAAAGCGCCCAGCGGCAGGCGCGCGATGCCACCCAGCATGGCTTCTTCCGGATGGGCCAGGCGCGCGATGATGGCGCGGCAGCGTTCCGCCTGCTCGCGCAGCAACCGCGCATCCTCGATCTCGGGCGAATTTTCCGGCAGCGCCCGCTCCAGCTCGCGCGCCACCACCGCGATGGTGCCCAAAGGCGTGCCCAGCTCATGCGCCGCCGCCGTCGCCAGCGCGCCGATGGAGGCCAGCCGCCGTTCGCGCGACAACGCCAGCTGCGTGGCCGAAAGGCCCGCCGACATGCGCGCCGATTCCGACGCGATGCGCCAAGCATAGACGGCGGTGAAGCCGATCCCCAGCACCAGCGCCGCCCAGATGCCCGCCTGGTACAGCGGCGGCAGCAGCAGCGTCTCGGCCTGCGGCCAGGGCAAGGGCTCGTGCCACATGCCGATCACGCTGACCGAGGCGAAGGCGAAGAACGCCAGGATCATGGTGTTGGAAAGATTGAGGCTGGTGGCCGCGATCACCACCGGCGCCAGGAACATCAGCGCGAAGGGATTGGTGATGCCGCCGGTGAAATAAAGCAGCGTGCCAAGCTGCGCCACGTCGAAGGCGAGATAGAAAGTCGCCGCGCGGTTGGTGAGGCGATAGCTGGGCGGATAGCGCAGCGCCAGCCCGACATTGATCGCCACGCTGGCCAGGATGGCGGCGGCGCAATAGAGGAACGGCAAGCTATAGCCCAGCGCGAAATAGACCAGGAACAACGCGGCGGACTGGCCCGCGATGGCAAGCCAGCGCAGGTTGATCAGCGTGCGCAGGCGCACGCGCCCGCCACCGGTGCCGCCGAAGAAAGCCCGGCGCGGCGGTTTATTTCCGCCCTCGGTCTGCAGCGCCAATTTGTACCCTTCCCCGCTTTGCCGGACGGGATTAGAGCATGGGCTAACGCGAACACAAAAGGCTGCCATGTTACGCAACCGCAAGGTTCTGATCCCCTATCTGCTGCTGGTGGCGGCGCTGGCGGGCGTGGCGCTGTGGCACCAGAGCCGCCAGCAACCGGTGGGGCCCGGCCAGGTCGTTTCCAGCGGCACCATCGCGGTGGGCGGCGACTTCACGCTTACCGACCAGGATGGCAAGCTGCGGTCCAGCACCGATTTTCGCGGTCGCTATATGCTGGTTTATTTCGGCTTCACATCCTGCCCCGATATCTGCCCCACCACGCTGGCGGTGATGGCCGATGCGCTCGACAAGATGGGACCGGCGGGTGCCAAGATCGTGCCCGTCTTCATCACCATCGATCCGGAACGCGACAATCCCAAGCTGATCAGGGCTTACATGGAAGGCTTCGGCCCGGCCTTTGTCGGCTTCACCGGCAGCGTGGCGCAGATCAACGCGGTGAAGAAGCTCTACAAGGTCTATGGCGAGAAGAAAGCGCTGGATGAGGCCAAGGGCCTGGCCGGTGGTTACGGCATGGACCATTCCAGCGTCATGTACCTGATGGGACCGGACGGGAAGATCGTCTCGTATTATGACGAACTCATTCCCGCCGCGAAGCTGGAAGCGGAGTTAAGGGAAAAAGCCAAGTAACGGTCGAGCCGCGCCGCAAAAGGGCTGCGCCCTAGAACTTGGGAAGGGGCAGCTTGTTCTGCGCGCAGGCGGCGATGAGCGTATTCTGCATCAGGCAGATGATGGTCATCGCGCCGACACCGCCGGGCACCGGCGTGATCGCGCCCGCCACCGTCGCGGCTTCGTCGTAAGCAACGTCACCGACCAATTTGTATTTCCCATCGCCCGCATCGACGCGGTTGATGCCGACATCGATCACCACCGCGCCGGGCTTGATCCAGTCGGCCTTGACGAATTCCGGCTTGCCGATGGCGGCAACCAGAATATCGGCGCGCAGGGCCAGCATCGGCAGATCCTTCGAGCGCGAATGCGCCATCGTCACCGTCGCGTTGGCCGCCAGCAGCAACTGCGCCGCAGGCTTGCCGAACAGCAGCGAGCGGCCAATCACCAGCGCCTCCTTGCCCGCGATGTCGCCGACATATTGCTGGAGCAGCAACATGACGCCGGCCGGCGTGCACGACACCAGATGGGCGCGGCCCGACAGCAGCAGGCCCGCATTGGTGGGCGTCAGCGCATCGACATCCTTGGCGGGATCAAGCGCATCCAGCACCGCGCTCTCATCAAGATGCTTGGGCAGCGGCAACTGCACCAGGATGCCATGCACGGCGGGGTCGGCCGACAGCGCCTTCACCTTGCCCACCAGTTCGTCCTGGCCGACATCGGCGGGCAATTCGACATGCAGCGAATGGAAGCCCAGCGCCTCGGCGGTCTTGCGCTTGTTGCGGACATAGACTTCCGACGCCGGATCCTTGCCCACCAGCACGGTGGCCAGGCCGGGCATGACGCCATGCGCGGATTTCAGCTTCGCGGTTTCGGCTTCGATACGGCCGCGCAGGGTCGCGGCGACCGCCTTGCCGTCAATGACTGTTGCCGTCATCGGCCTACATCATGCCCTGATAGGCGAGGTACTGGATGGTGTATTGCAGGAACCAGATCAGCAGCAGCACGATCAGCGGCGAGAGGTCGAGGCCGCCCATGGCCGGGATCAGCCGCCGGATGGGCCGGAACACCGGCTCGGTCAGGTTGTAGAGGATGCGCAGCAAGCTGCGGACGAAATTGTTGTGTTCGTTGATGACGTTGAAGGCTGTCAGCCAGGACACGATCACCGCGATGATCACGATCCATTTGTAGAGTTCGAGGACCTGGATGAGCAGGGCGGCGATCGGGTTCATCATGGCGTGGTTTTAACGGGGGGAACCCCGGCCGCAAAGCCCCAAATGGGGTCGGCTTGACGGGATCGGGTGCTGTTCCTAAAACCCCCGTCCTTGCCGGGCTTTTTCCGGCGGGACCGGTGCGGGGCTGTAGCTCAGTTGGGAGAGCGCGTCGTTCGCAATGACGAGGTCAGCGGTTCGATCCCGCTCAGCTCCACCATCCTTTGACGGATGGCGCACCGAACCAAAAAACCTCCAAATTAAGGCCAGGTTTACCAGTCCGGCGCATAGCATGGACGATGCGCCCCTGGCCTGCCCTTGCCGCCCTGATCCTGCTTGGCCTTTCCCCGGCCTGGGCGGCTGAGCATGGCGGCGGCGGCGAGAAGAAAAAGCCCGGTAAAGCCCCGGAACACAAGGTCACCCAGTCGGTCAGCTGGGTCGAGGTCCAGGATTTCTACACCACCATCGTCGGCAATGGTCACGCCACCGGCATGCTGATGGTCCGCGTCGGGCTGGACGTTCCCGACGCCAAGATCCGGGAAAATGTCGAACGCTCCATGCCCATCCTGCGCGACGCCTATCTGCGCAGCCTGATGACCTACACCGCCACCCAGGTCCAGCTGGACACCCAGCCCGACGCCTTCGCCATCGCCGACCGGCTGCAGGGCATCACCGACCGCGCCCTGAACAAGAAGGGCGCCCGCGTCCTGCTGCGCCAGATCGCCTTGCGGGCAAAGTAGGCCCGCCTCTTCCAGCCACACCAAAGTGCCATTGGCGGGGCACGTGCCCTGCGCCAAAATTTTTGTCGCGGTTCCGGACTTAAAACGGCTGCACACTTTGCCGGGAACCGCTTTATGGTTAACGCCGGATCGAAGGCGGCGTCCTCATGCTCTGGGCCAGATCGACAGGGATTTACGCCGTGCCGCTGCTGATCCTTGGCTGCGGCATTTACCTGTTGCTTTTCAACCCCTTGAGCCTTGAGGCGGCGCTGGCCGAGCGATTATTCGCGGCCTATCGCCATGCCGGCGCGCCGGCGGGGCCGCATCCACCCCTGCTGCCCGGGCGGCTGGCGGAAACCGGCTGGCTGCTGCTGTTCGGCGGGGTTGCAGTGGCGCTGCTGCAGCGGGGCCTGGCCTGGTCTGCCCTTGTCGCCACGGCGGGCATCGCCGGGGCGGCGTGGGGCGGCTGGCTGCTCTATACAAACGCCGGGATCGGCTTCAATGCCGCCGCCACCAGTGCGGGCCTGCTGTTGCTGCTGGCGGGATGCGCCGCATCCTGGGCGCTGGCGCTGCACCTGACGCGGGCACGCCTGACCCTGGCCTTTGCCGATTCCCTGCCCCGCGCCAGCATCGAGAAGATCGCCCGCGATCCGTCTCTGCTGAAGACCGATGGCGAACTGCGCGACTGCACCTATCTGGTTTGCGGCGTGCGCGGACTGGCGGGACTGCAGGCCCAGTTCCGGGACGAACCCGCCGCCTTCACCCGCATACTGGGCCAAATGCTGTCGCCGATGATGGACCAGGTGCTGGTGCATGGCGGCACCATCGACCGCCTCACCGCCGATGGTTTCGCCGCGTTCTGGAACGCGCCGCTGGATGATGCGGCCCATGCCCTCCATGCCTGCGAAGCGGCGAACGGCATGTCGGTCATGTCGGCGCGGGTGAATGACGCGCTGGCGCAGCAGCGCCGCACCAATGGCGAAGCCTTTCCGGCGCTGGAGATTAGTGTCGGCGTCGCCAGCGGCAGCGTCATCGCGGGCGCCTTTGGTGGCCATAACCGCATGGGCTACAGCGTGCAGGGCGAGGCGGTGACGCTGGCCCAGCGCATCCAGGTGCTGTCGCAACACTATGGTCCGTCGGTGATCGTGGCGGCTTCCACGCAAGGGGCCGCCGAGCGCGGCTTCGCCTTCCTGGAAGTGGACACGGTGGCGGTGGCAGCCGCCACGCCGCCGGTGACGCTGTACGCCATCCTCGGCACGCCGGTGCTGAAGGCATCGCCCAAGTTCCGCGCCCTCACCACGTTCCACGACCACATCTTTCAGGCGCTGCGCAAGCAGCAATGGGGGCAGGCGCGGCTCCTGATCGAACAATGCCGCAACCTGTCGGGCGCCAGCCCCAAGCTGTACGAACTGCACCTGTCGCGCATCGGCGATTTCGAAGCCCATCCGCCGGGAGAGAATTGGGACGGCGCTTTTCGTCCGACAGCCGGTTAGCTGCGCGTCAGGGAATTGCGGCCAAACCATAATGCGCATGGCTGGCACCGGTCAGGGCCGCCCACATCTGGTCGCCCCAGCTGAAGTGCCACCATTCGTCGGGATGCCCGGCAAAACCTTCTTCCACCATCAGCCAGTGCAGCAGGCGGCGATTGGCCTGCGCTTCCTGATCGGAGAAAGAAAAATTCTCCGCGCTGAGATTCTCAAAGCGGTCGCGGTTGGCCAGCGCCGTGACATCGTCGAACAGCGAGCCCATCCAGAGCGGGTCGCCACCCTTGCGCCTTAGCGTGAGATCGACCGCGCCGCCGGTGGCATGCGGCGCGGGCGCATTCTCGTCCGTGCTTGGCGCCGCCCAATAGCGTTCGACTTCGGCGGTCAGCGCCTCTCCCGACAAGTCCGGGTGGCGGCGCTGCAATTCTCTGGGCATCCAGATGTCATGGAAATAGGCCTGCACTGCGCGCGGCCGCCAAGCGTCGAACAGAAACAGCTCCAGCCCCGCTGCACCAGCGCGCGCATTCACCCGCGCCAGCTTTTCGCCCACCGACTGGCGCAGCAGCAGCTTGTCGGTCGCGCCGTCCACCGCCAGCCAATAGGGCGGATTGTGCGCCGAGGCATAGAAATTTTCGCCGCGCAGGCCGAAGGCTTGCGCCTCCATCATCGGCTCGGCGAACAGGGCGTTGTCGCGGCGGATGGCGACGCGCTGGCGGCAGCCGATGCGGGCCGCCCGCGCCGGGGCCTGGTCGCCGACGGGGCGGTGTCGCAATTCTTCCAATGCGCCGAACAGGGTCATGTTGCTAGACTAAGACCATGTCCCAGCCGCCCGATAAACCCAAAAACGAAACCAAGTGGACCGATGGCGGCCCCACCCCCGGCGGGCCGCAGGACAAGTCCTTTGCCTATCGCCAGTCGCGCAAGGCCTTCATCGCGCTGTGCGAGAAATCCGGCGCCGATGTCGTCAGCCGGGTGCATCCCGCCAAGGGGCCGGACGGCCTGCCGCTCTTCATCGATGCCGCCGCCTTCGGCCCGCGCCTGGCCGGTGCGGGCGTGCTGGTGGTGGCGCACGGCGTGCCCGGCGCGGCCATCCTGATGGCGATGCTGGCGGACAAGGTTCCGGCGCGGCTGCCCGAAGGGCTGCGGCTGGTGCTGGTGCATGGTGCCGAACCGGCCGTCTTCGCCTTCAACGATCCGGCCCGCGCCAACCCGGCCTGGGCGGCGAAGATGCTGGCGGCGATCGTGACCGAGGATTTCCGGAAAGCAGACCGGCTGGCGGTGGTGGGGCTGGGCGGCCCGGCGGAATTCCCCGATCCGGCCAGCACCGCCCTGACCCGGACCCCGGTGACCCCCGAAGGCGCGGCCAAATCCGTGATCGAGGCCCTGATCGCGGCGGCAGGGTAGCATCCCACGGCCCTTTTGCTTTATAGCCTGCCGGAGCGCGGCCAAAGTCAAAGTCCGCACCCGTAGCTCAGCTGGATAGAGTGTCGCCCTCCGAAGGCGAAGGTCATAGGTTCGAATCCTATCGGGTGCGCCAGTTTTTCTTGGCGAGCATAGCGAGACTAGAAAAACGGAGCGCCACCGAAGGTCGCGCAGCGACCTGAGTGGGCGCCAGGCCGCCGCCACGCGGCGGCACAAAATTCACCCCAGCGCGACACCGGCAGTATGAATTCCATATCCAAACAGCGCAGCGCTAATAATTGCGCTCAAGAACCCAGGGATTTTCAAAGCCATCTCAATCTTAGCGCCGCTTCCAATAGCGACCGTACGCTGAGCCAAGTATGCGAAAATCGCGCATAAAATTGCCGCGAAGACTCCCCATGCAAACATCCCCATCGCAGCGCGCAACCCGCTCGATATGACGTGAGTGTTGCCCATGAAGGTGAGAAGGCCAACCGCCGCCGCACCGTTGACGAGGATCAAAGACTTGATCACGCCATCAGCAAGCGCGATGGCCCCCTTGAGATTTTCCAGCTGCCAAGGTGACATCTAAGGGCCCCCGTTAATACCGCGCCGCCTGCTGCTGCACCGGCGCCTGCGCGCCCAGCTTGTCCGCGACCCGCCTGCAGGGCTTTTTTGTCTGGGACCTCGTCACTTATCTGATTGAGGGCGTGATCTTCCTGCTCACCGGCCTGCAGGCCCGCGTCGTGGCCGAGACGCTGGAGATGGGCCAGTGGCTGACCGTGGCCTTCGCCGCCGCCGCCGTCGTGGCCGCGATCATCCTGGTGCGCTTCATCTGGGTCTATGCCGCCACCTATGGCGCGCGCCTGGTCCCATCGATCCGCCGCACCGATCCGGTGCCCAACTGGCGCTATATCTTCGTCGTTGCCTTCACCGGCATACGCGGCGTGGTCTCGCTGGCGGCGGCGCTGTCCATTCCGCTGATGGCCGGGGCCGAGCCCTTCCCCGAACGCGGCCTGCTGCTGCTGGCCACCTTCGCGGTGATCCTGGCGACGCTGGTGGGCCAGGGTATGACCCTGCCCTGGGTGATCCGGGCGCTGGATATCGAGGGGGCAGGCCAGGAAGAAGCCGACCGCGCCAAGAAACGCGAAATCTCGGCGCGGCTGTCGAGCATTGACACCGCGCTGGCGCGGCTGGACGCGCTGGAAGGCGGGGTTTCATCGCCCGATACGCTGGCCGCGCTCAAGCGCCGGCATGGCGACCGGCGGGCCTATTTCGTCGCCGCCTGCCAGGACCTGGGTCATGGCGAGGTCATCGGTGCCTCAGCCGCGCTGCAGTTGCAGTTCGTCGAGGCCGAGCGCGCCAGCATCGCCGAGATCTACCGGCGCGGCGAGATCGGCGACGATGCCCGCCGCCGCATCGAGCGCGAGCTGGACCTGGAAGATTCCCGCATCCGGCACTCTGCGGAAAGCGGCGCGGGGCGGTTGATATAGCTGCGCCGCGAAGGCCCGGATCGTTGCCGCCGCCATCGCGGGGCCGCTGTCAAAAAAACGTGTCCGATTCATCCAGTGGACGTGGCGAAGCTGCAAAAACACGCGTAGGGTTTTTTTGCATTCACGGCATCGTGCCGCAAACCCAGAGGGGACATCATGGCAGCGAAGAAGAAAGTGAAGAAGTCCAAGAAGGCAACCAAGGCCAAGAAGGGCGGCGTGAAGAAGGCCGCAAAGAAGGCTAAGCCCGCCAAGAAGGCGGCGAAGAAGAAGGCGCCGGCCAAGAAGAAGCCGGCCCCCAAGAAGAAGCCCGCCAAGAAAAAGGCGAAGAAGAAGACCGTAACCGCCATGCCCGTGGTCGACCCGGCGATCCCAGCCGTCCTGCCGTAGGGCATTCGTGCCGCACATGAAAAAGCCCGCCGCGTCCTGCGCGGCGGGCTTTTTCATGCTTCAGCCAAATAATCGAGTGGTTGCCCGCTTTTAGACTTTGTCTTCGGGCTTAAAGTCCAAAGCGCAACCATTCGTGCAGTAGCGCAGCCCCGTGGGGGCGGGGCCGTCGGGAAAGACGTGCCCCAGATGCCCGCCACAGCGGGCGCAGTGGAATTCCGTGCGCGTCATGCCGTGCGTGGTGTCGGTGGTAGTTGCCACCGCGCCCGGCAGCGCCGCGCTGAAGCTGGGCCAGCCGGTGCCGCTTTCGAACTTGGCGGACGCTTCGAAAAGCTGCGCGCCGCAACCGGCACATTCGAACTCGCCTGGACGCTTTTCGTGGTTGAGCGGGCTGGAACCGGGGCGCTCGGTGCCATGCTCGCGCAGGACGCGGTGCTGTTCCGGGGTCAGGGTGCGTTCCGTCATGAATAGGTTCCTCCAGCCCACAATATAGGTATCAGCGCAGCACTTTCCTCCCCCTCATTGCGAAGCAATCGGAGGGGGAGGTGGCCGTAGCAACGCCGTGGGCGCAGGCGCTAGCCGAACACCACGGCAAAGTTGCGAAGGCCGGAGGGGGCACTAAGACGCCGCCCGGATCACCATGGCCAGGGTCTGGCTGAGCAGGCCGGTGTTCCCGAAGGCAAAGCCACCGCGATAATCGACATCGTCCACCTTCCAGCTACCGGCTTCGTTCACCAGCAGCAGGTCGTCGCCCCACTCTGCCGGGCGGGCCGGGCCGCGCGCATTGGCGGCAGGCGGGCGGCTGAACTGCATGCGGCAACGCTGCGCCACTGCCGTGCCGGTGCAAGCGCCCGGCCGGAAGCTGGTCGGCCCTTCGAACAGGGAGGAGAACAGGTCGCCTTCCAGCAGTGGCGGTGCGAACTTGTTGGCGGTGCGGAAGCGGGCCTCGGCCCCGGCGGCCTGTGTGATCAGGGCGTTCAGGCGGGCGCTGAGTAGCGGCTGCAGCCGCGCCCGCGCTGCGGGTGCCGGAATGCCGCCCGTGCGCGGCAGCGCCAGTGTCGTGGTGGCGAAACTGGCCGCAGCGGCCCCCGCATCCCTGTCTGCCGATTGCGCATGCGCCGGAAAGGCGGCCAGCAGCAGGACAAGGATGAAAGCGCTTTGCTTCACTTCTTCAGGCTGTCGCGGATCTCGCGCAGCAGCAGCACATCTTCCGGCGTCACCGCCGGGGCGGACGCATCGGGCGGCGGCGCCTGCAGCTTGTTGATGACGCGGATCAGCATGAACAGGGCGGCCGCCACCACCAGAAAGTTGATCATGGTGTTGAGGAAGACGCCGTAATTGATCGTCACCGCACCGGCAGCCTTGGCGGCGGCCAGGGTGGGATATTCGCCGCCCTTCAGCACCAGGAAGAAGTTGGAGAAGTCGATGCCGCCCATGGCAAAGCCGATCGGGTCATGATGACGTCGGCCACCAGCGAGGTGACGATGCCGGAAAAGGCTGCGCCGATGACGACACCGACCGCCAGGTCGATGACGTTGCCGCGCATCGCGAATTTCTTGAATTCCTCGAACATGTTCAAAGTCCCTGCAATATCGCCGGAAAGGTTAGTCGCCCCGCCGCGCGTCAACAACCCTGGCGACGTAGAGCATCAGCAACGCCAGCCCCATGCCGGCCAGGCCGCCCAGCGTGTTGGCGAGCATGTCGGCCCATTCACCATCGCGGCCGGTCAGGCCCTGCAGAATTTCCAGCATGCCGCCCAGCGCCAGAACCACGGCCAGGATCAACCAGGGCGCGATGCGCCGACCCCAGGCCAGGGTCGCCAGCCAGGCAAGACCGAAATAGGCGGTGAAGTGCAGCGCCTTGTCCCAGATGATGACTTCTTCGCCGGGATTGGGCTTGAGTTCGCCCCATACGATCACGGCGACGGCGGGCCAGAAAAACCACCAGGCCGCCTGCTTGATGCGGGCGCGCCAGCGCGCCGCCCATTTTTCATGATCGGACATGCCGCGTCCTTTCCGGGAACGGCAGGCCAAAGTCAAAGCGGTGTCAGGAAAGTATATGCCCCTGAGGGGCCGGTTCACTTAATTATCAATATTAATCAATGTGTTATATGGAAACTGACAGATCCCATGCCACTGGTGGGCCCACGGCGCGCAGGCCAAAAGACATGCGCGGCGGGTTGCTTTTCGACCCATTTTCCTTTTAAACGCGCGCTCTTTCGGGCCGCCCGGCTGGACATGCCGTGGCGACCCTCAATGCGACCCGAGCCGTAAGGCTCTCAAAGGAAAAGCAAAATGTCCAAGATGAAGACCAAGTCGGGCGCTAAAAAGCGCTTCAAGATCACGGCCAATGGCAAGATCAAGACCCACCAGGTGGGCAAGCGCCATCGCCTCATCAACAATTCGCCGGCGCGCACCCGCGACCTGCGCGGCATGGACGCCCTGTCCGTGTCGGAAACCCGGCGCGTGAAGCGCTGGATGCCTTACGGCGGAGGGATCTAACATGAGCCGTTCTCCCCGTTCCGTTCCGAGCCGCGCCCGCCGCAACAAGGTCCTGAAGCAGGCCAAGGGCTTCCGTGGCCGCCGCAAGAGCAACATCACCACGGCCAATGCCGCGGTCGACAAGTCGCTGCAGCACAACTACATCGGCCGCAAGGAAAAGAAGCGCAACTTCCGCGCTCTCTGGATCCAGCGCATCAACGCCGCCGTGCGCGAGCATGGCCTCACCTACAGCCGATTTATTTCCGGGCTCGCGGGTGCAGGCATCGAGGTGGACCGCAAGGTTCTCTCCGATCTCGCCATCCACGAGCCTGTTGCCTTCAAGGCTCTGGTGGACCAGGCGACGGCCGCCAAGGCCTAAAGTCCAAACTCTCCCGGAGCCAGGCGGCCTGCTATGAAGGCAGGCCGCTGATTCCCCTTTTGCGGAGTGTTTGCCTCTTGAGCGATATCGCCACCCTTCAGTCCGATCTTCTGGCGCAGGTTTCCGCCGCTTCCGATGAAGCGGCACTGGAAGCCGTGCGCGTGGGCGCGCTGGGCAAGAAGGGCAGCATCAGCGAGCTGATGAAAACGCTGGGCGGCATGAGCCCGGACGAGCGGAAAGTTCAGGGGCCCCTGCTCAACGGCCTGCGCGATGCCGTCACCGATGCCATCGCATTGCGCAAATCGGCGCTGGCCGATGCCACGCTGGAAGCCCGCCTCGCGTCCGAAACCATCGACGTCACCCTGCCCGCGCGGCCGGAAAATTCCGGTACCGTGCATCCCATTTCGCAGGTGCTGGAAGAAGTCACCGCCATCTTCGCCAGCCTGGGCTTCGCCGTGGCGGAAGGCCCGGATGTCGAGTTCGATGACTACAACTTCACCAAGCTGAACATCCCGCCAGATCATCCGGCCCGCCAGATGCAGGACACGTTCTATGTCTCGCCGCAGGCGGACGGATCGAGCCATGTGCTGCGAACGCATACTTCGCCGGTGCAGGTGCGCACCATGCTGAATAGCAAGCCGCCCATCCGCATCATCTCGCCGGGCCGCACCTATCGCGTCGATTCCGACGCCACCCATTCGCCGATGTTCCACCAGGTCGAGGCGCTGGCAATCGACAAGGGTCTGCATCTGGGCCACCTGAAATGGACCATCGAGGAATTCTGCAAGGCCTTCTTCGAGATCGACGCCATCGAATTGCGGGCGCGGCCCAGCTTCTTTCCCTTCACCGAGCCGTCGCTGGAATGGGACATGCGCTGCGACCGTTCCACGCCCGGCAAGATCGTCTTCGGCCAAGGCAATGACTGGCTGGAGCTCGGTGGCAGCGGCATGGTCCATCGCAAGGTGCTGGAGAATTGCGGCATCGATGCGAGCGTCTATTCCGGCTTTGCGCTGGGCTTCGGGCTGGACCGCATGGCGATGCTGAAATACGGCATTCCCGACATTCGCAGCTTCTTTGAGGGCGATTTGCGCTGGCTGAGGCATTACGGCTTTGCCGCGCTGGACATCCCCTCACTTGAGGGGGGGCTCAGCCGATGAAGCTCACCCTTTCCTGGCTCAAGGAACATCTGGAGACCGATGCATCCGTCGCGGACATCCTCGCCAAGCTCAACAGCATCGGCCTTGAAGTTGAAGCTGTCACCGACGCCGGTGCGGCGCTGAAGGATTTCATCGTCGGCGAAGTCATCACCGCCGACAAGCATCCCAACGCCGACAAGCTGCGGCTGTGCAGCGTTTCGACCGGCAGTGAAAATCTGCAGATCGTCTGCGGCGCACCCAATGCGCGGGCGGGCATCAAGGTGGTGCTGGCGCGGCCCGGCACGGTCATTCCCATTTCGGGCGACGCCTTGAAGATCGGAACCGTGCGCGGCGTGGAATCGCGCGGCATGATGTGCAGCGCCCGCGAGCTGCTGCTGGGCGAGGACCATGACGGCATCATCGAGCTGAAAACCGATGCGGTTGTCGGCGCGCCCGTGGCGGCGGCGCTGGAAAGCGCCGGGCTGCTGTCGAACGATCCTGTCATCGAAATTTCCATCACCCCCAATCGTGGCGACGCCGCCAGCGTATGGGGCGTAGCGCGCGACCTGGCGGCAGCAGGTCTCGGCAAGCTGAAATCCGGCAACGTCGCGCCGGTGGCAGGCAAATTTCCCGCGCCCAAGACCATCACCCTGAACTTCGCGGCGGAAAACAAAAATGCCTGCCCGATCTTCGCGGGCCGTCTCATTCGCGGCGTCAAGAACGGCCCCGCCCCGAAATGGGTGCAGGCGCGCTTCAAGGCCGTGGGCCTGAAGTCCATCAGTGCGCTGGTCGATGTCACAAATTTCGTGAGCCAGGATCGTGGCCGCCCGCTGCATGTCTTCGACGCCGACAAGGTCGGCAACCTGCAGGCGCGCATGGCAAAGGACGGCGAGACCGTGCTGGCGCTGGATGACGCCACCTACACCCTGACCGCCAACACCATCGTCATCGCCGACGAGGCGCGGGCGCTGGGCATTGCCGGTATCATGGGCGGCAAGGACAGCGGCAGCTATGACGACACGGTGAATGTCTTCATCGAATCCGCCTATTTCGACCCCGGCCACATCGCCCGCGCCGGTCGTAAGCAGGGCATCATTTCCGACGCGCGCTATCGCTTCGAGCGCGGCGTCGATCCGCAGTTCGTGCTGCCGGGGCTGGAACTGGCGACGCAGTTGATCCTGGAATGGTGCGGTGGTGAAGCCAGCGATGTCGTGATTGCGGGCGAATTGCCGCCGCCGCACGCGCCCATCACCTTCGATCCGGCCTTTGTCGAAAAGCTGGGCGGTATCGTGGTGCCGCGCGAAACCATCATTTCCATCCTGCAGAAGCTGGGCTTCGTGGTCGCGGATCGCGGTGCGGCATTGCAGGTGGTGCCGCCAAGCTGGCGCCATGATGTTGATGGCCCCGCCGACCTGGTGGAAGAAGTCGTGCGCATTCACGGCCTCGGCTCGGTCGCATCCGTGCCGCTGCCGCGCGATGCGGGCGTCGCCCAGCCGGTTCTCACCCGGGCGCAGCGCCGCGCAAAGTCGGCCCGCCGCGCCATCGCCGCGCGCGGTTTCAACGAGGCGGTGAGTTTTAGCTTCATCGCCCGCGAGCATGCGGCGCTGTTCGGCGGCGGTGACGCTGCGCGCCAGCTTTCCAATCCCATCGCGTCAGACCTCGATGCGCTGCGGCCCACGCCCCTGCCCTGCCTGCTGGCAGCAGCGCAGCGCAACGCGGCGCGCGGCCTTTCCAATCTATCCCTGTTCGAGATCGGGCCCGGCTTCACCACCGGCATGCCGGAAGCACAGGCGACCATCGCCACGGGCCTGCGCACCGGCAACGCCCTGCGCGACTGGGCCAAGTCTGCCCACGACGCCGATGTCTTTGATGTGAAGGCTGACATGCTGGCGGCGCTGGAAGCCGTCACCGGTGCCCCGATGTCGGCGCCGATCAGAAAAGGCGCACCGGGCTGGTATCACCCGGGCCGCAGCGGCGTTATCGCGCTGGGCAAGACCGTGATCGCCCAGTTCGGCGAGCTGCATCCGAAAGTGCTGGCCGCCTTCGACCTGAAGGTGCCCGCCGCCGCGTTCGAGATTTTCCTCGACGCGCTGCCGGAAGCAAAGGCCAAGGGCAAGGCGCGGCCACTCTTCGCACCCTCGCCCTACCAAGCCATCGAGCGCGACTTTGCTTTTGTGGTGAAGCACGAGATCGCGGCAGGCGACATCGTCAAGGCAGTGAAGAATGCCGAACGCGCCCTGCTCGACAGCGTTGCGATCTTCGATGTCTATGAAGGCAAGGGTGTGCCCGAAGGTCACAAGTCGGTCGCCATTTCCGTACGGCTGCAGCCAAAGGAAAAGACCCTGACCGAGGCCGAGATTGAAGCTATCGCCGCCGCCATCGTGGCGGGCGTGACGAAAGCCACCGGCGGCAGCCTCAGAACGTAAGCAGCGCCGGGCGCACACCTGTCTCCGCCACCAGCTTCTCGAACTCGGCGCGGGCGCGGGCGTTCGATTTCTGGTGCCGCTCGGCATAGATGAACTCGTTCTTCAGCGAGTGTTCCAGCCCCGTCAGCTCGGTGACGCGCACCTTGTAGCCGTGCGCTTCCAGGTAAAGTGCCCGCAGCACGTTGGTCAGGTGGGCGCCGAATTCGCGCCGCTGGATCGGATGCCGCCATAGTTGCGCCAGGTTGCCGGTTACGCCTTCCAGCGTGCGCGCCACTTCCGCCTGGCAGCAGGGTACCAGCGCCACGTATTTCGCCTCATGCTTCAGCGCGAACTGGATGGCTTCGTCCGTCGCGGTGTCGCAGGCATGCAGGGCGGTGACGATGTCCACCGGCCCGGTCTGGGCTTGGGCAATCGTGCCTTCGACGAAATCCATCCGGTCGAAGCCACTCTCGGCGGCGATCCTGCGCGCGGTGGCGACCAGCTCGGCGCGGCTTTCCACCGCCGCCACCCGGCCACGGCCCGCCGGGCCGAAATAGAGGTCGTAGAGGATGAAGCCGAGATAGCTCTTCCCTGCCCCCAGGTCGGCCAGTACCGGTTCCGGCTTTTCCGCCAGCGCGGCGTCGATGGCCGGTTTCACCAGCCGGGCCAGGTGCTGCACCTGTTTCAGCTTGCGGCGGCTGTCGGCGTTCAGGCCGCCATTGTGGGTGAGGATATGCAGGGCCTTGAGCAGGGGCACGGACTGGCCGGGCCAAAGCTCGGAAATCGGGTCATTTTTGACAGGTTTTGCAGGCATGGGGGCTTATCGCACGGCCCCCTGCCCCCGGCAAAACGCCTGTTGGACGGGCGGGCGCGGGTTTGCTAACACCCCCCTCAAATGACCGACCTCTCCAAAATCCGCAATTTCTCCATCGTCGCCCATATCGACCATGGCAAATCCACCCTGGCCGACCGGCTGATCCAGTTCACCGGCACGGTGGCCGCGCGCGAGATGACCAACCAGATCCTGGATTCGATGGATATCGAGCGGGAACGCGGCATCACCATCAAGGCCCAGACCGTGCGCCTGGATTACAAGGCGTCCGATGGCCAGAACTATGTCCTGAACCTGATGGACACGCCCGGTCATGTGGACTTCGGCTATGAGGTCTCGCGCTGTCTTGCCGCCTGCGAAGGCGCGCTGCTGGTGGTCGATGCCTCCCAGGGCGTCGAGGCCCAGACCCTGGCCAATGTCTATCAGGCGATCGATGCCGGTCTGGATATCGTGCCGGTGCTCAACAAGATCGACCTGCCCGCCGCCGAACCCGAGCGGGTGCGCCAGCAGATCGAGGATGTGATCGGCATCGACGCCAGCGAAGCAGTGCTGATCAGCGCCAAGACCGGCATCGGCATCGACCTGGTGCTGGAAGCGGTGGTGGCGCGCCTGCCCGCGCCAAAGGGCGAGCGCGATGCGCCGCTGAAGGCGCTGCTGATCGATTCCTATTACGACGCCTATCTGGGCGTGGTCGTGCTGGTGCGCATCATCGATGGCGAACTAAAGAAGGGCCAGAAGATCCGCATGATGGCCGCCGACGCGGTCTATCAGGTCGAACAGATCGGTGTCTTCAAGCCCAAGAAGCTCGGTGTCGAAAAGCTGGGCCCCGGCGAGGTCGGCTACATCACCGCCCAGATCAAGCAGGTCGCTGATACCAAGGTCGGCGACACCATCACCGACGAACGCAAGGGCACGCCGACAGCCCTGCCCGGCTTCAAGCCGGCGCAGCAGGTGGTGTTCTGCGGCCTGTTCCCCGTCGATGCGGCGCTGTTCGAGGATCTGCGCGAGGCGCTGGGCAAGCTGCATCTCAACGACGCCAGTTTCACCTATGAAACCGAATCCAGCGCCGCGCTGGGCTTCGGCTTCCGTTGCGGCTTCCTGGGGCTGCTGCATCTGGAAATCGTGCGCGAGCGGCTGGAGCGCGAGTTCAACCTCGATCTCATCACCACCGCGCCGAGCGTGATCTATCACATCTACATGAATGACAGCACCAAGAAGGACCTGCACAATCCCGCCGACATGCCCGATGTCACCTACATCGATCATATCGAGGAGCCGTGGATCAAGGCGACCATCCTGGTGCCGGACGAGTATCTGGGTTCGGTGCTGAAGCTGTGCGAAGACCGCCGTGGCCGCCAGATCGAGCTGACCTATGCTGGTAATCGGGCGATGGTGATCTATTCGCTGCCGCTCAACGAGGTGGTGTTCGACTTCTATGACCGCCTGAAAAGCGTGTCGCGCGGCTATGCCAGCTTCGACTATCACATCGAGAAATACGAAGAAGGCGACCTGGTGAAAATGTCGATCCTGGTCAATGACGACCCGGTCGATGCGCTGTCCATGATCGTTAACCGGGGCCGCGCCGAAGGCCGTGGCCGCTCGATGTGCGAGAAGCTGAAAGACCTGATCCCGCGCCACATGTTCAAGATCCCGATCCAGGCCGCCATCGGCGGCAAGGTGGTGGCCCGTGAGACGTTAAGCGCCCTCAGAAAAGACGTGACGGCGAAATGCTATGGCGGCGATATCAGCCGCAAGCGCAAGCTCCTCGACAAGCAGAAAGAGGGCAAGAAGAAGATGCGCCAGTTCGGCAAGGTGGAGATTCCGCAGGAAGCCTTCATCGCCGCGCTCAAGATGGATGATAATTGATCGTTCAAATTAGTCCGGTGGACTGATTTGAACGATCAATGCCCGGAGCGCAAGCGAAGGGCCGCCGCCGCGATTAACCACACCTCTTAACGCCCGGCGACAGGGCGCAAACCGCGCGCTAGATCAGCAGCATGGGGGACGACACACCAAGCTAGACCGATGATGGCGCACTGAACTGGGCGCCCGATTCCGCACAGGCGTTCACACCCGTCCGCGCCGGTCCGTGGTCGCCGCCAGCAGACATACACACCGAAGAACCGGCGCGCGCTGAAGCCACGCCCGCCGCCACCGCGCAGCTCTGGCCCTGGCGCATTGCCATCGGTGCGGGCCAGGGGCTTTTGTTCTTCACCCTCTTCCACACCCGCCTGATCGGCCAATGGCCCGGCGGCGACACCTATCTCTTCACCGCGCTGGCGCTGGCGGGGCTTTTTGTCCCCCTCCTCCTGCTCGAAGGTGTTGGCGCCATCGCGCTGTTCATCGTGCAGGCCTTCCTGCATGGCCGCGAGCGCAGCACCTCGTGGCGCATGGCCTATGCCGACCTGTTCGATGCCAGTTGGGGACTGACGGCGCGGCTGCTGCTGTGGGTATTCCTGATCGCCTGGGGCGCGGCGCTGTTGACGACGGCGGGCCTGTCGCTGGCCAGCGGCGATCCCATCGCGCTGCTGCTGCTGGCGCTGGCCGGGGCGCTGGCCTTCCACGCCATCGCCAGCCTGCCGCGCGTTGCCGTGCTGCTCAAAGAGATGCTGGTCACTGCCGCGACGCTGACACTGCCGCTGGCCACCGCTGCGGCGCTGCTGCTGATCCTGTCGGGCATCGCCGCCTGGGCGCTGGACCTGCGCGTGTCATGGCTGGGCTGGACGGCAGCGCGCCTCTTCGCGCTCTGCGCCGTGACGCTGTTCCTCGCCTATGGCGCGGGCTACAGCGCCGCCGCCGTGATGGCGCTGGCGCGCGATGGCAGCATGCGCCGGCTGGAAACGGTCAACATCGTGCTGGGCGTGGTGCTGCTGGGAGCTTGCATCGCGCTGGCCTCGCCGCTGGCCGACCCGCTGCGGCTGGCACCCGCCGCACAGGCGGCACGGCTGGAAGGCGGCCATGCCAGTATCGAGACCTTCGACTTCGCCAACCTGCCACGCGACGGCGCCCGCTTTGGCGCCGAGGCGCTGGCGAAACTGACAGGCAGCCTTTATCCCGACATCGCCCTGCGCACGCCGGGCGCCCATCTGCCGGCCACCCTGCTGGCGCGGGACTGGAGCCCGGTGCTGGGCGTGCCCGCCTGTCTCTCCAATCCGCACGAAACCTGCGACGCCTGGTTCCGCGACCTGAATGGCGATGGCCGGCAGGAAATCCTGCTGGTTTCTGGCGCCGAGACCCGCTGGTGGGCGGCGGTGATGCAGGCTGACGAAGCTGGGCGCTGGAGCCTGGCCGGGCGGCTGGCGTCCGGCTGCGGCGCGACCCTGACGGACCTGCGGAACGGGCGGTTCGATACGCTTTCCGCCCTGACCGGCTGGAACGAGCTGGCGGTGGCGGGAAACCGCGTCACCGCCGCCACGCCCGAGGCTGGCTGCAGCCATTATTAGCCGCTATAGAGCCCCCGAATTCTGACTTCGGGTTTCATGGCGACCGTCGCCCTCATCGATTATGGCTCCGGCAACCTCGCCTCGGCGGCGAAGGCCCTGGCGCGCGCCGCCGAAGGCACCAAGAACGAGATCGTCACCACTGCCGACCCGTCCGACATCCTGGCGGCCGAGCGCATCGTGCTGCCGGGCGTGGGCGCCTTCGCGGACTGCATGCGCGGCCTCTCCTCCATTCCCGGCATGGTCCCCGCACTGCGCGAGCGCGTGCTGAAGGATGGCGCGCCGTTCCTGGGCATCTGCGTCGGCATGCAGTTGCTCGCCACCGTCGGCAAGGAATTCGGCGATCATCTTGGCCTGGGCTGGATCGCGGGCGAAGTGGTGAAGATCACACCGTCTGATCCGGCGCTGAAGATTCCGCATATGGGCTGGAACGAGCTGAAGATCGCGCAGCCGCACAAATTGCTGGAAGGGGTCGAAACCGGCGCGCATGCCTATTTCGTGCACTCCTATCATTTTGTGCCTGCCCTGCCCGACGACCTGCTCGCCACCACCGATTACGGCCAGTCGCTGACGGCGATGATCGGTTATGAGAATATCGCGGGCACCCAGTTCCATCCGGAAAAAAGCCAGGCCACGGGCCTGAAGCTGCTGTCCAACTTTCTCAAGTGGAAACCATGATCCTGTTTCCCGCCATCGATCTGAAGGACGGCGTCTGCGTCCGCCTGAGGAAAGGCCTGATGCACGAGGCTACCGTCTTCAACGACGACCCGGCCGCGCAGGCGCGCACCTTCAAGGCCCAGGGCTTCCAGTGGCTGCACTGTGTCGATCTCAACGGCGCCTTTGATGGCCGCAGCGTCAATGCCGAGGCAATCAAATCCATCCGCGCCGCCATCGACCTGCCGATCCAGCTGGGCGGTGGCATCCGTGACATGGCCGCCGTCGAAAGCTGCCTGGCGGCAGGCATTACCCGTGTCATCCTGGGCACTGCCGCGCTGACCAATCCCGATTTCGTGAAACAGGCGGCCCGCGCCTTCCCTGGCCGGATCGTGGTCGGGGCCGACGCCAAGGGCGGCAAGATCGCCACCCAGGGCTGGGCCGATGTGTCGGACCTGACGCCGGTGGATCTGGGCAGGCGTTTCGAGGATGCCGGGGTGGCCGCGATCCTGTTCACCGACATTGACGGCGACGGGCTGCTGGCCGGGGTGAACGTCACCGCCACCGCCGCCCTCGCCCGCGCCCTGACCATCCCGGTAATCGCCTCGGGCGGGGTCGGGTCGAACGCCGATATAGAGGCGCTGGTCGCGGCAAAGGAGCCGGGGATCGAGGGCGTCGTGGTGGGCCGGGCGCTCTATGACGGGCGGATTGATATCCCGGCGGCGCTGGCGCTTTAGCGCTTCAGGCGGCGCTCGACATCCTCAAGCTGCTCCAGGGTCTTGTACCGGATACGGATTTCCCCGCCTTTATCCCCATTGTGCATGATCTCAACTTTCAGTCCCAAGCGGCTGGAAATGCTGGATTCCACGTCAGTGACATTGGGGTCTTTATAGGCTTTTCCACCGGGCTTCGGCTTTTTGACCGAACGCTGTTCGGCCTGCCGTACATTCAGCCCGCCTTCGATCAGGGCGCGGGCGGCGGCCTCCGGATCGGGCAATCCCAACAGTGTTCGGGCATGGCCCGCCGTCAGCTTGCCCTCGCGCAGCCAGGCCTTAACCGGCTCCGGCAGGTTCAGCAGCCGCACCGTGTTGGCGACATGGGAGCGGGACTTGCCGACCTGCCCAGCCACCTGCTCCTGCGTCCGGTTGAAGGGCGCGGTCATCAGCTGGTCGTAGGCCATCGCCTCTTCCAGCGCATTCAGGTCGGCGCGCTGGACGTTCTCGATGATGGCGATTTCCAGCGCCTCGCCGTCCGGCATCTCGCGGATGACCACCGGCACATCGTGCAGCTTGGCGATCTGGGCCGCGCGCCAGCGGCGTTCGCCGGCGACGATCTCATAGGCGTCGGGGCCGATGGGCCGCACCAGGATGGGCGACAGCACGCCCTTTTCCTTCACGCTGGCGGCGAGCTCGGCCAATGGCTGTTCGTCGAAGGTCTTGCGCGGCTGGTACTTGCCGGGGCGCAGGAAGGCGACGGGCAAGGTGCGCGCATCTTTTTTCGAAGGCGGGGGCTCACCCTTCACGGCGGCGACTTCATCGCCGATCAGGGCGGAGAGGCCGCGACCCAGTCCGCGCGGACGATCTGTGGGAGGTGTCATGCCGCTGCTCTGTGCCGTTCGCGCTGGATCAGTTCGCCCGCCAGCTTGATGTAGGCCTGGCTGCCGGAGCATTTCAGGTCATACACCAGCGCCGGCACGCCATGCGACGGCGCTTCGGAAATACGCACATTTCTCGGGATGACGGTGGCATAGACCTTTTCGCCCAGCGTGGCGCGGACATCGTCAGCGACCTGGTCGGACAGCTTGTTGCGCTTGTCGAACATGGTCAGGACGACGCCCTGCATCTCGAGCGTCGGGTTGAGCTTGTCGCGCACCAGCTCGATGGTCTTCATCAGCTGGCTCAAACCTTCCAGCGCGAAGAACTCGCATTGCAGCGGCACCAGCACCGCGTCCGCCGCCGCCATCGCGTTCAGCGTCAGCAGGGTGAGGGAAGGCGGGCAGTCAATCAGGATATAGGAGAAGGCATTTCGTCCGTAGGCGGAATATTCATCCAGCGCGTCCTTCAGGATGAAGTTGCGCCGGGGCATGTCGGCCAGCTCCAGCTCGGCGCCCGACAGGTCCACCGTCGCGGGCAACAGCGACAGGCCGGGGATACGAGTGGGGACGATGGCCTCGGCCAGCTTGGCTTCGCCGGTCAGCACTTCATAGGTAGTCAGGCCGCGATCCTGGCGATGCAGGCCCAGCCCGGTGGAGGCGTTGCCCTGCGGATCGATGTCGATCACCAGGGTCGCCTCACCGATGGCGGCCAAGGCAGTCCCCAAGTTGATCGCGGTCGTGGTCTTACCGACGCCGCCCTTTTGATTGGCGACGACCAGGATGCGGGGCTTTGGGGGAGGGGTGTTCATGGAGGGAAACCAGCTTTCTCACCACCAGAATAGCACCCGAGGGGTCGGTTTTGCTGGGAACTTGTGAGGTTTCCATATTCCAAGATTTATGGGCTTCCGTCAATTCAGACCCCGCATTTTGTCCCTTCAGAAACAAACAAACACTGTTCGGGCCGGTGAGCGGCTTGGCGTAGGACAGGAGCAGGGGCAGGGGGGCCAGCGCCCGGGCCGTCACCACATCGAAGGCCTTGGGCGGCAGGGCCTCGATGCGGGTATTCTGGACCGCGAGCTTGAGGCCCATGCCCTCGGCGGCAGCGGTAAGGAAGGCGCACTTCTTTCCGGTGGATTCATGAAGCGTGACGGCGATCTCTGGCCGCATCGCTGCCAATACCAGGCCGGGGAACCCGGCACCGGAACCCAGATCAGCGAGGTTCCGGGTTCCCGGTGGGATCAGGGGCTCCAGTTGGGCGGAATCCAGGAAATGGCGGTGCCAGAGATCGGGCAGGGTGCTGCGGGCCACCAGATTGTGGTGCTCGTTCCAGGCGACCAGCAGATCGGCATAAGCCTTGAGCCGGGCCAATGTTTCACGTGAAACATTGGTCTGACGCGCGAAATCTTCAGGCCCGAGCAGCATGTTTGCCCTTCAGGCCCTTCACATGGGCCAGAACCAGGGTCAGCGCCGCCGCCGTGACGCCCTCGATACGGGCGGCCTGGCCCAAGGTGACAGGCCGGATGGTTTCCAGCTTGCTGCGGACCTCGTTGGAAAGGCCGATCACGGTGGCATAGTCCAGGGCGGCGGGCAGGGCGCGGGCTTCGTCCCGGCGGAAGGCGACGATATCGGCCTCCTGCCGGTCCAGATACCCGGCATACTGGGCGTCAATCTCCAGCTGCTCGGCAATATCAGGCGAAATTTCCCCGATTTCGGGCCATATCCGGGCCAGGACCGCCAGATCGGTGAGGGAAAGCAGGTCCAGGGCACTGCGGCGAACCCCGTCCTGCCGCACGGCAATGCCGTGGGCCGCCGCCTGGGGTGGGGTCAGGTTCAGCCGGGTCATTGTTTCACGTGAAACATTCAGGTGCGCCAGCTTCGCCGCAAAGGCGGCCCGGCGTTCGGTCCCAACGATGCCGCCTGCATCGCCCAGCACGGTCAGGCGCTGGTCGGCATTGTCGGCCCGCAGCGTCAGGCGATACTCGGCCCGGCTGGTGAACATGCGGTAGGGCTCCGAAACACCCTTGGTGACCAGATCGTCGATCAGCACGCCGATATAGGCGGTGGCGCGGTCCAGGATGACGGGATCATTGCCAGCCACGGCCCGGGCGGCATTCCAGCCCGCCATCAGGCCTTGTGCGGCGGCTTCCTCGTAACCGGTGGTGCCATTGATCTGGCCCGCCAGATATAGGCCGGGCAGGCGCTTGACCTGCAGCGCCGGCGAAAGCTCGCGCGGATCGACATAGTCATACTCGATGGCATAGCCGGGGCGGCGGACCACGGCCTTCTCCAGCCCCGGAATGGTGGCCAGCAATGCATGCTGGACGTCCTGGGGCAGGGAGGTGGAGATGCCGTTGGGATAGACCGTATCGTCGTTAAGTCCTTCCGGCTCAAGGAAAATCTGGTGTGATTCCTTGTCGGCAAAGCGGCTGACCTTGTCCTCGATGGAGGGGCAATAGCGCGGGCCGCTAGACTTGATCTGCCCCGAATACATGGGCGAGCGGTGCAAGTTGGCCCGGATGACGTCATGGGTGGCCAATGTCGTGCGGGTGATGGCGCAGGCGATCTGCGGCGTGGTGATCGCCTTGGTCAGGAAGGAGAAGGGCACTGGCGGCGTGTCGCCTGCCTGCGGCTCCAGTGCGGCCCAGTCGATGGTGCGGCCATCGAGGCGCGGCGGCGTGCCGGTCTTGAGCCGGCCCATATTGAGGCCGAGGCCATAGAGTGTCTGCGACAGGCCGATGGAGGGCGCCTCCACGCCGTCTTCGACTTTCATGCGGCCAGCGGGAATTTTGGTCTCGCCCAGATGGATGAGACCATTGAGGAAGGTGCCGGTGGTCAGCACCACGGCACCCGCGCTGATCTCCTCGCCGCGCGCAGTGCGAACACCGACAACGGTTTGAGCCTTTAAAATCAGGTCTTCTACGCTCACGACCTTGATGGTGAGATTTTCAATCTGCCCCAGCGCGGCCTGCATCGCGGCGCGATAGAGCGCGCGATCGGCCTGGGCGCGCGGACCGCGTACTGCCGGACCCTTGCGCCGGTTGAGCAGCTTGAACTGGATGCCCGCCGCGTCGGCGGCCTTGCCCATCAGGCCATCGAGTGCATCGATCTCGCGCACCAGGTGGCCCTTGCCGACGCCGCCGATGGCGGGGTTGCAGGACATCTCGCCCAGGGTCTCGAACATGTGGGTCAGGAGCAGGGTGCGGGCGCCAAGACGGGCAGAAGCCGCCGCAGCCTCGCAGCCGGCATGGCCGCCGCCGATCACAATGACGTCGAAGTCGCTTCCCATAGCCCGGTGCATACGGAAAACTGGCCCTGTGGACAACTATGCTCTATGTGTAAGCAATTACTTACCTATACAGAAATCCCGGAAGACGAAGTCCAGCACGTCTTCGACATCGACCCGCCCAGTGATACGGCCCACCGCCCGCATCGCCAGCCGCAGGTCTTCCGCCAGCAGCTCGGGTGCCTCGGCCAGGAGGGCGTGATCCAGTGCCGCCAGCGCCTCGGTCAGGGCGACACGGTGCCGGGCCCGGGTGAGGACTGGCGCTTCGCCGGCGAATTTTTGCTGCACCTTATGCTGCAGCAAAGCCTGCAGCATGGAAAGCCCGTCGCCGGTCTTCAGCGAGATCGAAATGCCGTCGTGCGGGCTAAGATCGGCCTTGTTCCAGACGATGAGATCGGGGACCAGGTCGGCGGGAATTGCGGCGCGGGGGGCCGCAGCATTGCCATCCTGCAGCAGCAGGATCAGGTGCGCTTCCCGCGCCCGCGCCAGCGCCCGGCGCACGCCTTCGGCCTCGATGACATCGCCACTGTCGCGCAGGCCCGCCGTATCGGACGCGATCACCAGCACGCCCCCTAAGTCCAGCCGCACTTCGATCACATCGCGGGTGGTGCCCGCGATGTCGGAGACGATGGCGACATCGCGCTGCGCCAGTGCATTCAGCAACGATGACTTGCCGGCATTGGGCGGGCCGATGATGGCCAGCCGCACACCTTCGCGCAGGGCCTCGCCGCGCCCGGCATCATCGAGATGGGCCCGTATTTCCTCGCTCATATGCATCGCAGTGGCACGGGCGGCGTCGAACTCGACCTCACCCACGCCATCGTCGGAAAAGTCGATTGCCGCTTCGGCCCGGCCCACCGCCATGATCAACCCCGACCGCCAGCCCTCATAGAGATCGGCCAGTGCGCCATCATGCTGGCGCAGCGCCTGCCGCCGCTGGGCCTCGGTTTCCGCATCCACCAGGTCGGCGATGGCCTCGGCGCGGGTGAGGTCGAGCTTGCCGTTTTCCACGGCGCGGCGGCTGAATTCCCCGGGCTCGGCGGGCCGCAACCGCAACGCCAGCAGGGCTGCAAAGACGGCCTCGCGCACCGCCCGCCCGCCATGCAGATGAAGTTCGGCGATATCCTCGCCGGTGAAGCTGGCAGGGCCGGGAAACCACAGCAGCAGCCCCCGGTCGATCTCCACCCCGGCATGGGCAATGCTGCGCAGCATGGCGGTGCGGGGTAGGGGCAAGACCCCGGCCAGGGAGGTCAGTGCCGCCCCGGCACCGGGACCGGACAGGCGCACCACCGCCACCCCGGCCCGCCCGGCGCCGCTGGCCAGGGCGAAGATGGTGTCGGTCATGCGGTTACTTGGACTTGCCGCCGGCAGCGCGGGAGGCGCTGTCCCAGAAGAATTTCTGGAATTTCTGGAAGGTCTCGGCCCCGGACCCGGCATTGTTGCCCAGGAACGGCATCCAGGCCTTCATCATGGCCTCCGGGTCGCCGGCGTCGAAGGCCGCCCGCATCCGGCCCTGCATTTCCTCCAGCATCTGCTGCTGCAGCGGGGCGACATCGGGCAGGCCCATGAAAGCGCGGGCTTCCTCGGGGGTCATGTCCATCTCGATACGCACTTTCATGGGCAACTCCATCGCCAATCTGCCGGGCTTGGACCCACCCCCTGTTCGGGGTAAGAACGCCGACCCAAAAACAACTGGCGCGCAGCATCGCCCGACGCGCCCAACCGGAACAAGACCATGTCTGCCAGCGCGCTACAGAACAACGCCAGCCCCTATTTCCGCCTGCACAAGGACAACCTCGTCCAGTGGCAGGCCTGGGGGCCTGACATGCTGGCCAACGCCAAGGCGCTGGACAAGCCGATCTTCGTCTCGGTCGGCTACAATAGCTGCAACTGGTGCCATGTGATGAGCGAGGAAAGCTTCTCCAACCCGGAGATCGCCGCCCTCATCAACGAGAACTTCATCCCGGTGCTGGTGGACCGCGAGGAGCGCCCGGACCTCGACCAGATCTACCAGACCTCGCTGCCCCTGATGGGCCTGCGCGGCGGCTGGCCGCTGAACATCTTCCTGGCCCCGGACGGCGCGCCCTATTTCTCGGTGAACTACCTGCCGGCCGAAGAACGCATGGGCCAGCCCTCCTTCCGCATGGCCGTGACCCAGGCCATCGACATGTGGAAGAATCAGGGTGCCGCCACACGCGAACAGGCGCAGGGCGTGCGCGAGCAGCTCGAGGCTGTCTACAACCGCGACACGCGCACCCCGGCCGAGATGGTGCAGCTCGACCTCGCGGCGATGGGTGTCGCCCGCAACTACGACATCTTCTTCGGCGGCCAGCAGGGTGCGCAGAAGTTCCTCAACCCGCAGCAGCTCGAGACGCTGTGGCGCGCCTATCTGCGCAGCGGCGTGCCGCAATATTCGCAGATGGTGTTCACGACGCTGGACGGCATCCTGTTCGGTGGCATCTACGACCATGTCGGCGGCGGCTTCTTCCGCTACACGCTGGAAGAGCGCTGGGCGGTGCCGCACTTCGAGAAGACGCTGGTCGACAGCGCCCAGATGGTGGATCTGCTCGCCGGCATCTGGCAGCATAATCGCAGCGAACTGGCCCGCTCCCGCATCGAGGAAACCATCGGCTGGCTGCTGCGCGAGATGAAGCTGCCCGGCGGCGGCTTCGCCACCACGCTGCATTCCCAGAGCGAGGGCCAGGACGGCAAATATTATCTCTGGCGCGAAGCGGAGGTGGATGCCGCCCTGATCGGCACCTTCTCGGCCAAGTTCAAGGCGATCTACGATATCACCCGCGAGGGCAGCTATAACGGCCGCAACATTCCGCGCCGCACCGGCATGGGCGCGCAGGCGACCTCCGATGCCGACGAAGTCCTGATGGCCAAGCAGCGCGGCATGCTGCTGGAGGCGCGCAACAAGCGCACTCCACCGCCGCGCGACGACAAGATGCTGGCCGACTGGAACGGCCTGACCATCGCCGCGCTGGCCAGGGCAGGCATGGCGCTGGACCGCGGCGAGTGGATCGCCGAAGCCGTGATCGCCTTCAACACCGTGGTCGCCACACTGGGCAACGGCTCGCGGCTCTATCACTCCTCCGCCAACGGCCTGCATGGCGCCGAAGGCTTTGCCGACGACTATGCCAACATGGCGCTGGCGGCGACGCAGCTGTTCGAAGTTTCGGGCGACAAGCGCTTCCTGGAAAACGCCAAGGCCTGGGTCGGCGAGCTCGATGCCCATTTCTGGGACGAGACGCGCGGCGGCTATTACTTCACCTCGGACCATGCCGACCCGATCGTGCTGCGGCCGCGCTTTGTCTTCGACAATCCCACCCCACCCGCCAACGGCACCATGCTGACGGTACTGTCGCGCCTCATCCTGTTCACCGGCAACGCCGCCTATGCCGATCGGGCGCGCCAGCTGGTCGGTGCGTTCGGCGCCGATCTGCCGCGCAGCTTCCTGGCCATGTGCGGCTATCTCAACGGCAGCGAGACCTATTCGACCGCGCTGCAGATCGTGATCTTCGGCACCCGTGGCCATCCCCAGACCCAGGAGTTGATCCGCACCGTCTGGGGCAAGGCGCTACCCAGCAAGCTGCTGATCCTGGTCGAGCCCGGCGACAGCCTGCCCGAAGGCCACCCGGCCGCTGCCGGCGGCATGCAGAGCGGCGTCGCCACGGCCTATATCTGCCAGGGCACCTTTACCTCGACGCCCATCACAAGCCCCGCTGAACTGGGCCAGATGCTGACGCTGCCGCGCCAGGCCGCCAACGCATGAGCATGATTGCGATCCGGGACGGCATGCGCGGCTACCTGGCGAAACCGGCGTCGGGCACCGGCCCCGGCATCGTGGTCATCCAGGAAATCTTCGGCGTCAATGCCGTGATGCGCGGCATCGCCGACGATCTGGCAGCGCAGGGTTATGTCGCGCTGGTGCCCGACCTGTTCTGGCGGCTGCAGCCCGGCATCGAACTGACGGACAAGACCGACGCAGAGTTCAAACAGGCGCTGGACCTGATGGGCCGCTTCGATGTCGCCAAGGGTGTCGAAGACATCCAGGCCAGCATCGATACGCTGCGCGCCATGCCTGTAGCGAACAAGGTCGGCGCGGTGGGCTATTGCCTAGGCGGGTTGCTGTCCTATCTCGCCGCCGCGCGGGCCGATGTCGATGCGGCAGTCAGCTATTACGGCGTGAACATTCCTGCCTTTCTGGGCGAAGCTGCCGGCATCAGCAAACCGCTGCTGCTGCACGTCGCCGCCGAAGACGGGTTTGTGCCCAAGCCGATGCAGGAGCAGATGGTCGCGGGCCTGGGCGGCAACGTACACGTGACGCTGCACCGCTATGACGGTGTCGATCACGCCTTTGCCCGCAGCGGCGGCAAGAATTTCAACCAGGCCGCAGCGGGCCTCGCCAACGCGCGCACCGCAACCTTCTTCAAGGCGCATCTGTCATGACCAAAGCAATCCGTTTCCACCAGACCGGCGGCAGCGACGTCCTGCAATATGAGAGCATTGACCTGCCGCCGCCGGCGGCGGGCGAAGTGCGGGTGCGCCACACTGCGGTGGGCGTGAACTTCATCGACACCTATTTCCGCAGCGGCCTCTATCCCGCGCCATTGCCCTCGGGCCTGGGCAAGGAAATGGCGGGCGTGGTCGAGGCGCTGGGCGATGGCGTGACGGGCTTGGCCGTGGGCGACCGCGTCGCCACCGGCAGCGCGCCCAACGGTACCTATGCCGAAGCCAGCAACATGCCGGCAAAGGAACTGGTGAAGATTCCCGACGGCGTCAGCGACGAGGTTGCCGCTGCCGCCATGCTGAAGGGCCTCACCGCCTGGTATCTGCTGCGCGAGACTTACAAAGTACAGAAGGGTGAGACCATCCTGATCCATTCGGCGGCGGGCGGCGTCGGCCTCATCGCCTGCCAGTGGGCGAAGGCGCTGGGCGCCACCGTCATCGGCACGGTGGGGTCCGAAGCCAAGATGGCGGCCGCCCGCGAGGCCGGCGCGCAGCATGTCCTGCTGTTGCAGGAGGGCTGGGAGAAGAAAGTGCGCGGAATCGCGCCGCAAGGTTTGCCCGTGGTCTATGACTCGGTGGGCAAGGATACCTTCGAAGCCTCGCTCAATTGCCTCAGGCCCCGTGGCCTGATGGTCAGCTTCGGCAATTCATCTGGCGCAGTGCCGCCCTTCGCGCCGGGTGTGCTGGCCGCCAAGGGATCGCTTTATCTGACGCGCCCGACCCTGTTCGCCTACATCGCCACCCGCCCGGAACTGGAGCGTGCGGCGGCAGAACTGTTTGCGGTGATGGCGTCCGGCGCGGTGAAGATCGCGGTCAACCAGCGCTTCCCGCTGGCGCAGGCCAAGGCAGCGCATGATGCGCTGGAAGGCCGCAAGACCACCGGTGCGACGGTGCTGCTGCCGTGACCGGCGCACGCATCACCGCCATCTATCATGTGACCGACAGTGCCGCCCGCATCGAGGCGCGCGCCAAGGGCATCGCCGTCGAGCAGAGCATCGAGATGCCGGTGGAAGCCGTGCAGGACCGCGATGTAATTGAAAATATCGTCGGCCAGGTTGAAGCCATTGCTGATTTGGGTGACGGCCGCTTTGAAGTCCGCATCGGCCTGGCCGTCGCCACCACCGGGCTGGAACCGGGGCAGTTGCTGAACATGCTGTTCGGCAACACCTCCATCCATGCCGATGTCGAACTGAAGGACGCGATTTTCCCAGACGCCGTGCTGGCCGCGTTCGGCGGGCCCCGCCAGGGCCTGGCGGGCTGGCGCCGGCGCGCCAGCGCGCCAACGCGGGCCCTGACCTGCTCGGCGCTGAAGCCGCAAGGACTGCCGCCCAGGGAACTGGCCGCCATCGCCGGAAAGCTGGCAGCAGGCGGCCTCGACTTCATCAAGGACGATCACGGCCTCGCCAACCAGGGTTACAGCCCCTTCGCCGAGCGCGTGCCGCGTATCGCCGAGGCTGTGGCATCCGCCCGCAAGGACGGCGGCAGGACCGGCTACCTGCCCTCGCTCAACGGCAACCTCGATCAGCTGCGCGCGCAGATCGAAGTCGTGCGCAGCGCCGGGTTGGATGCCGTGCTGGTGACGCCCATGATCGCGGGCGTGTCGAATATCCATGTGCTGGCACGGGAAAATCCCGATATCGCCTTCATGGCGCATCCGGCGCTGGCCGGTGCCGCGCGCATCGCCCCGCCGCTGCATCTGGGGAAGATCTTCCGCCTGCTGGGGGCCGACGCCACCGTGTTTCCCAACCATGGCGGCCGTTTCGGCTATTCGCCCCAGACCTGCCGCGAACTGGCGCAGGCTGGCCTGTCACCCTGGGGCGCGCTCAAGGACACAGTCCCGGTTCCGGCGGGCGGCATGACGCCGGACCGCGTGCCCGAAATGCTGGAATTCTATGGCAACGACACCATTTTGTTGATCGGTGGTGGCCTGCTGGCGGCGGGCGACCGCATGACCGCAGAGGCAGCCCATTTCGTGGAAAGGGTAGCGCAACATGGCTGAAGAAAAGAAAACCACCCCGGCGCCTGCCTTCCGCAGCTTTGACGGCTATCGCTGGGAAGAAGTGCCGTTCCTGCCCTACAAGGAGGAAGGCTCCGCCCCCTTCAAGGCGATCAGCCGCCAGCTTCTCTTCAAGGAAGAGGCGCTGCGCTGCGAGATGCGCTATTTCGAAGTCGCGCCCAGCGGCTATTCCACGCTCGAACGCCATGAACACAGCCACGGCGTGATGATCCTGCGGGGCGAAGCCGATGTGATGGTGGGCAGCGAGGTCAGGCACGTAAAGACCTTCGACCTGGTGCACATCCCCGCCAACACCTGGCACCAGTTCCGCACGAAGGGTGGCGAGCCCATGGGTTTTGTCTGCATGGTCAATGTCGAGCGCGACAAGCCGCAGCTTCCGACCGAGGATGATGTCGCGGCGCTGCGGGAAAATCCCGCGCTGGCGGAATTTCTCAAGACCTGAAAAAAGGGCCGGATTTCTCCGGCCCTTTGGCTTTGTGCTGTTCCGCTTCGGATCAGGTGTTCATCGACTCGAAGAAGTCGGCGTTGTTCTTGGCGGACTTCAGCTTGTCGAGCAGGAACTCGATCGCATCCACCGTGCCCATCGGCGAGAGAATGCGGCGCAGGACATAGGTCTTGGCCAACTGGCCCTTCTCGACCAGCAGCTCGTCCTTGCGGGTGCCTGAGCGCATGATGTCGATGGCCGGGAAGACGCGCTTGTCGGCGACCTTGCGGTCCAGGATGATTTCGCTGTTACCAGTGCCCTTGAACTCTTCGAAGATGACTTCGTCCATGCGGCTGCCGGTATCGATCAGCGCCGTGGCGATGATGGTCAGCGAGCCGCCTTCCTCGATGTTGCGCGCCGCGCCGAAGAAGCGCTTGGGGCGCTGCAGGGCGTTGGCGTCGACGCCGCCGGTCAGCACCTTGCCCGACGAGGGCACGACGGTGTTGTAGGCGCGGCCCAGGCGGGTGATCGAATCCAGCAGGATGATGACGTCGCGGCGATGTTCGACCAGGCGCTTGGCCTTTTCGATCACCATTTCGGCGACCTGCACATGGCGCGTCGCCGGTTCGTCGAAGGTCGACGAGATGACTTCGCCCACCACGGTGCGCTGCATATCGGTGACTTCTTCCGGGCGCTCGTCGATCAGGAGCACGATCAGGAAGGCTTCCGGATGGTTGGCGGCGATGGCCTTGGCGATGTTCTGCAGGATCACCGTCTTGCCGGTGCGCGGCGGCGCCGTGATTAGCGCGCGCTGGCCCATGCCCTGCGGCGCGACGATGTCGATGACCCGTCCGGTCTTGTCCTTGATGGTGGGATCGTCCAGTTCCATCTTCAGCGCCTTGGTCGGATAAAGCGGCGTCAGATTGTCGAAATGGACCTTGTGCTTGATCTGCTCGGGGTCCTCGAAATTGATGGTCGTGACCTTGAGCAGAGCGAAATAGCGCTCGCCATCCTTGGGCGCGCGGATCGGACCTTCGGCGGTGTCGCCGGTGCGCAAGCCGAAACGGCGGATCTGGTTGGGCGAGACATAGATGTCGTCGGGGCCCGGCAGGTAATTGGATTCCGGCGAGCGCAGGAAGCCGAAACCATCCTGCAGGATTTCGACCACGCCCTGGCCCATGATCTCGACCTCGCGGTCGGCCAGCTCCTTGAGGATGGCGAACAGCATGTCCTGCTTGCGCATGGACGACGCGTTCTCGATCTCAAGCTCTTCGGCGAAGGCCAGCAGGTCTGCCGGCTTCTTGTTCTTGAGATCCTGCAGCTTCATGGTCTGCAAGCCGTCCTGGAGAGTCATGGAAACACCTGGAAAGGGGAAGTTTTGGCTTTGGTTCGGGCCAAACGGGAGATCTTCCCGGTCCGGCATCGAAGGTTGGGCTTTGGGTGATCCGCTACCGGCTTGTTTTGCCGGTCCGCCTCGCGCCATGCGCGTTGCCTGCGGATCAGGAGACGGGGCAGTTATAGCTGGATTTCGGGCCGATGCAAATATCCGGAAGGTTCAGGAATGGGGCGAAAAAGGGTTAGTTGAACGGCCTTACAACCACGAGAATGACAATCGCGATCATGATCAGGGCCGGGATTTCGTTGATCGCCCGGTAGAAGCGCTCGCTGCGATGGTTGCGGTCGGCGGTGAAGTCCTTCTGGCAGCGGCTGAGAAAACCGTGAAAACCGCTGAGCAGGATCACCAGCACGAATTTCAGGATGAACCAGGTCTGGGTGTGTACATCGGTGATCCAGGCCAGCGTCAGGCCCAGCAGCCATACCGCGCCCATCGACGGGTTGATGATGCCCTTGAGCAGTTTGCGCTCCATAACCTTAAAGCGCTCGCTGCCGTCGCTGCCGGGCGCGACCTGGCAGTGATAGACGAACAGGCGTGGCAGATAGAGCATGCCCGCCATCCAGGCGATCACGGCGATGACGTGGAATGCCTTGAGCCAGAGATAGTAATCGAGCAGGAATTCTTTCATCGCGGATCCGGCAGCGTGCAGCAGTCAGGGGCGTCACAGACCGGAGTTTCGCTTGTGAGTGCTTGGCGCACAAGAATGGCCAGCCCCGCGATGAAGGCGGGATCGTCGCCCACCGTGGCGGCGCGGCGGTAATCCACCACGCCGGATTCTTCGGCCAGATGGCGGTATTCGATGTCCAGCTCCACCAGCGTCTCGGAGTGCTCGCTGACAAAGGCGACGGGCGCGATGATCACGCCCTTGCCATAGGTGCCGGCGCGCTTGATCTCGTCGTCGGTGGAAGGCCCGATCCATTCCAGCCGGCCGACCTTGCTCTGGTAGCAGACCACAGGATCCAGCTCTGGCATCCCCAGTTCGCGCACGATGGCGGCGGCCGTCTGTTCGACCTGCTTCTGGTAGGGGTCGCCCTTTTCAATAACGCGCTTGGGCAGGCCATGCGCCGACAGCAGCAGGCGCCAGTTGATCTTGGCATCCGCGCCAGCCATCGCGGTGCGGATGCGTTGGGCGGCGGCCCGGACAAAACCGCTTTCATCCGGATAGCAGCAGGCGGTGCTGGTGGGCTGCTTCAGCCCGGCTTTCTTCGCCGCGCGTTTCCAGTCCTTGAGCGACGAGCCTGTTGTGGTGGTGGAGAATTGCGGATAAAGCGGCAAAAGCACGATTTTATCTGGGTTATATGCTTTCACCGCCACCGCCGCGCCATCGCTGAACGGGTGCCAGTAGCGCATGGCGATGAAGGCTTTTGCCTCAACATCGCCTTGTGACAACACCGCTTCCAGCGCCCGCGCCTGCTTCTGGGTTTCCGCCACGATGGGCGATCCGCCGCCGATGCGGGCATAAATTTCGCGCGCGATGGGCGCACGGCGTTTGGCGATAAAACGGCCCAGCGGGGCGCGGATGATCCAGGGCAAGGAGATGATCGCTGGATCGCAGAACAGATTTTGCAGGAAGGGCCGCACCGCATCGGGCCCATCTGGTCCACCCAGGTTGAACAGCACGACGGCGATTTTCATTTTCTGATGCGCTTCAGCAATTGCTCGACATGGGCGATCGGTGTCTCCGGCAGGATACCGTGACCCAGATTGAAGATGAACGGCGTGCCGTCCATCGCTTCGAGAATCCGGTCCACCGCGCCGTCCAGCGCCGCACCGCCCGCGATCAGGGCGATGGGATCGAGATTGCCCTGGACCGCGCAGAGCGGGCCAATGCTTTTCGCGGCCCAGCCCATCGGGGCTGCCGTATCTAGCGACATGGCATCAACGCCGGTCACCTTTGCATATTGCTCATAGCCCGCCAGGGTAGACGCACGGGGGAAACCGATGATGTGGGCATCGGGCCGCGCGGTGCGCACCTTCTGCACGATGGCGCGGGTCGGCTTGATCACCACGGTCTCGTACAGCGCGTCGGGAAGCCCGCTGGCCCAGCTGTCGAAGATCTGCACCGCATCGGCGCCGGCATCGAGCTGGCGGATCAGGTGATAGGCGACGCACTCACCCAGGATATCCAGAAGATATCCAAAGCCCTCCGGATCGCGATACGCCCAAAGCTTCGCCGCTTTCTGCTCATCGCCGCCCGCGCCCGCTGCCAGATAGGTCGCCAGCGTCCAGGGCGCACCCGCGAAGCCCAACAAGGCCGTCCCCGGGGGGAGACCCTGCCGCGTCCGGCGCAACGCCTCGTAGACCGGCTCAAAATAGCGCTGCCAGTTTTCGGTGTTTTCGTCGAAACCCTTTGCGCTACTCACCGGCATCAGGCTGGGGCCTTCGCCCGCCGTGAAGGTGACTTTCTGGCCCAGCGCTTCGGGCACGGTGAGGATATCGGAGAACAGGATCGCCGCATCGAAACCGAACCGGCGGATCGGCTGCAGCGTCACTTCGGCGGCATAGTCCGGATTCAGCGCCATATCCCAGAAGGACCCCGCCCTCTCCCGCAGCGCGCGGTATTCGGGCAGGTAGCGCCCGGCCTGGCGCATCAGCCAGACCGGCGGCACGGCTTGGGTCTCGCCGGCCAGGACGCGCAGGAGTTTCACATCCTTCTTCAAAACAAGACTCCTAGAATCTAAGGATGGTGAAGATGTTGTTAGGGCTGTGGGTTGTGAACCAAAGCGTGGGTCAGCGCGCCTCTTAAGCCGAACAGCCAACCGACTCAAGCGCTTGGGTTTTGGCCCTGGGTTAAGCCGCCATCCACCAGTGGGGGAATTCCACGCCCATAGCTTCACCACTTCGCACAGGCAGGCCGGGTTTGCCGCCGCCCTTGCGGGGTTTTCCCTGCCGGGCTATGGCCGCTGGGGACTGTTTGTGACCTTGAATTGGAACCGATTGTGGATCGAAAATTCCATCTCCACCTGATTTCGGACTCCACTGGCGACACACTCAATGCCATGGCGAACGCGGCCCTGGCCCAGTTCGAGAGCGTCGAGGTCCAGATCCATGCCTATTCCCTGGTGCGCAGCGAACACCAGCTGACCCGGGCGCTGGACCAGGTCGCCACCATGCCGGGGCTGGTCTTCTTCACTCTGGCCAAGCCCGTGCTCAACCAGAAACTGCTGGTCCGCTGCGCCACCATTGGCGCGGAGTGCATCGACGTGCTGGAAGCGCCGCTGCAGGTGATGGGCCGCTTTTTTGGCAAGACCGAAAGCCACAAGGTCGGCCGCCAGCACCAGGTCGACCAGCGCTATCTCGAACGCATCGAGACGATGAATTTCGCCATCGCGCATGACGATGGCCAGGCCGTGGACGGCTTGAACCGTGCGGAAGTAGTGCTGACGGGTGCCAGCCGCACCTCCAAGACCCCCACCTGTGTCTATCTCGCCATTCGCGGTATCCGCGCCGCCAACGTGCCGTTGGTGCCAGGCATGCCGCCGCCGCCGGGCCTGCTGGAAACGCCGGCGCTGGTGGTGGGGCTGTGGGTGTCGCCCGACCGGCTGGTGCAGGTGCGGCGCAACCGGCTGGTCACGATGGGCGAGGGCCGCGACACCGACTATGTCGATCTCGATCAGGTCCGGGCCGAGGTCAACACCACGCGGCAATTGTTCGAGGCACAGGGCTGGCCCAGCCTGGACGTCACCCGCCGCTCCATCGAGGAAACGGCGGCCGCCGTGATGAACCTGATGGCCGAAAAGCGGGAACGGAGTTCGTGACACTCATCTTGGCATCGGCCAGTGCTAGCCGGGCACGGCTGCTGCGCGAGGCCGGCATCGCCTTCACGCAGGACCCCGCCGACATCGACGAAGCGGCACTGATGCAGCCTGGCGAACCGGCAGCGATGGTGGCCCGCCTGCTGGCCGAGGAAAAGGCGAAGTTTGTTTCACGCCGTCATCCCGGCGCGCTGGTGCTGGGCGGGGACTCGGTGCTGGATTTTGCGGGTGAACTGATGAGCAAGAGCCCGGATGTGGCGGCGGCAAAAACGCTGCTGTCGCGGCTGGCGGGCAAGGCCCACAGCATCGTCTCGGCAGCTTCGCTGGCGCGGGACGGGCAGACCGTCTGGACGCATGTGGGCGAAGGCCGCCTGACCATGCGGGCTTTCAGCCCGGCTTTCCTTGATGCCTACCTTGCGGCGGAAAGCCCCGCCATTCTCGCATCGGTGGGCTGCTATCATCTGGAGGGGCGTGGGGCGCAGCTCTTTGATAGGATCGAAGGCGATTACTTCTCCATCCTCGGTCTGCCGCTGTTTCCCGTCCTGGCGGCTTTGCGAGAACAAGGCGTTCTTCAAACATGAAACGCGCAGGCATCATCGGCTGGCCCGTCGCCCACTCGCTTTCGCCGGTGCTGCATGGCTACTGGCTGAAGGAGCTGGGCATCGTGGGCGAGATGGTGCGGCTGCCTGCCACACCAGAGACTTTTGCCGCCGAGATCGCCCGTGTTCGCGCCGAAGGCTTTGCCGGCGTCAATGTCACGGTGCCGCACAAGGAAGCCGCCTTCGCGCTGGCCGACAGCAATGACGATGCTGCGCAACTGGTTGGCGCCAGCAATCTGCTGGTCTTTGGCGAGGATGGCGTGCACGGCCACAACACCGATTTTTATGGCTTGATGGAATCCCTGCGCGAGAATATCGGCCCACTGACGGGCAAGACCGCGATCCTGCTGGGCGCGGGCGGGGCCGCGCGCGGGGCGGTGCTGGCAATGAACATTCTTGGCGCGGAGACAGTTCATATCCTCAACCGCGATCCTGGCCGCGCCCAGGCGCTGGCAACCATGCTGGCAGCGCAGATGCCGGAAACAGAATTGCTGGCCGGTCCATTGTCCGACTGGAATGACGTCGCCTTCGACGCCGCGCTGGTGGTCAACAGCACCAGCGCCGGCATGGGCAGCAATCCGCCGCTTGGCCTCGATCTGGCGTTGCTGCTGCCGGATACGGCGGTCTGTGACATCGTCTACAATCCGCTGGAAACCCGGTTGCTGAAGGACGCCAAGACGCGCGGCCTGCTCACCATCGACGGGCTGGGCATGCTGATGCACCAGGCCGTGCCGTCGTTCGAGGCGTTCTTTGGCGTGCGTCCAGAGGTTACGGATGGCCTGCGGGCCGCATTGGTAGACGCCCTTGCCCGGCGCTAGGCCTTTCATCATCGGCCTGACCGGCGCGATGGGCATGGGCAAGAGCACGACCGCCCAGCTCTTCGCGGAACAGGGCATTCCGGTGTTCGATGCCGACCGCGCCGTCCATGACATCTATGCCAATCCCGTCGCGGTCCAGCGCGACATCGAAGCGCTGTTTCCCGGCGCCGTGGTCGAAGGCAGCATCAGCCGTGCCCGCATCGCTGCCCAGATGACGCCGGAAAAGCTGGCGCGTCTGGAAGCGCTGATCCATCCCGTGGTGCTGCAGATGCGCGAGCAGTTCGTGGAACATCATGCGGCCGCACCCATCCTGCTGTTCGATATTCCCCTGCTGCTGGAAACCGGCACGAAGGTGGATGCAGTTGTGGTGGCGTCGGCCCCCGCACATGTCCAGCGCCAGCGCGTGCTCGCCCGCCCCGGCATGACGGAGGCGAAGTTCACCGCCCTGACCGCCCGCCAGCTTAGCGATGCGCAAAAGCGTGCACAGGCGGATCATGTGGTGATGACCGACCAGGGCTTGGATCACGCCCGCGAACAGGTGAAAATGATCCTGCAACAAATTCGCAGCAAGATTACTGATGCGTGAGATCGTCTTCGATACGGAAACCACAGGCTTCGAGCCCAGCGATGGTCATCGCATCGTGGAAATCGGCCTGGTCGAACTGGTCGATCATTTTCCCACCGGCAACGAGCTGCGCTTCTATCTGAACCCCGAGCGCGATGTGCCCATCGAGTCCCAGCGGGTGCATGGACTTTCAAACGAATTCCTGGCTGACAAGCCACACTTCGCCGCCGTGGCGGACGAATTCCTGGAATTCATCGGTGACGCGCCGCTGGTGATCCACAATGCCAGCTTCGACATCAAGTTCATCAATGCCGAGCTGGCGCGGGTGAACCGCCCGCCCATCCCGCTGCACCGGGCCATCGACACCATCGAGATCGCCAAGCGCAAGCTGCCCGGCGTGCGCTATTCGCTCGACGAACTGTGCAAGCGCTTCTCCATCGACCTGTCGGCCCGCACCAAGCATGGTGCGCTGCTCGATTGCCAGCTGACGGCGCAGGTCTATCTGGAACTGATCGGCGGGCGGCAGAAGGGTTTCTCGCTCGCCCCCACCGAGATCGCTGCCGCCGCGCCGCAAGGGCCTGGCCCGGCGCGGCAGCGCCCGGAGAAGCTGGTCTCGCTGCTCACCGAAGACGAAAAGGCGCGCCACGACGCCTTTGTCGCCAAGGAACTGGGCGACAAGCCGGTATGGGCCAGATCAATCTAGGCTTTACGCAGTCCCGACGGTCGGGCCCTGGATGCCGCCCGCCGCCAGCTTGCTCTGGTAGAGCGCGGCGAAGTCGATCGGGTCGATCATCAGGGGTGGCATGCCACCGTCCCGCACCACATCGGCGACGATGCGGCGGGCGAAGGGAAACAGCATGTGCGGTGCCTGGATCAGCAGCAGGGACTGCAGCATCGCCTCCGGAACGCCGACGATACGGAACAGGCCGGCATAAGCCAGCTCCATCAGGAACACGGTCTTTTCGCCCTGCTTGGCGCTGACGCGCAGCTTGAGCTCGACTTCGTAATGCTCGGCGTCGCCGCGGCGGGCCTGCAGGTCCACGCCCAGGTCGATCTGCGGGCCCTGGTTCATCAGCGCCGGGGCGCCGGGATTCTCGAAGGAGAGGTCCTTGATGTACTGGGCGACGATGCCGACCCCAGTCTGGGCTTCGCCGGTCTCGGGCGTCTTGCCTTCTTCGCTCATCGGGTTCTTTCCTTCACTTACACAAATGCGGGCCGGGCGCTACCACGGATTGCGCGGGCCTGACAAGGATGGCCCGGGAAAGGCAAAGCCAAGCGAGTGCTTTCCACCGCCAAAGGGGCAGTTTAGGGTCAGGGGCCCGCATCTTTCAGGTCGTGTATGTCGGAAACCCAGTTGATCATTCTTGGCGTCGCCGCCGCCGTCGCGGTGGGCGTGTTTGTGCGCCTTTTCATGGTGCTGGGCCGCCGCAACGAGGTCGAGCCGCCGCCCCGCGTGCCGGGCTGGGCGGGCGGCGGCCAGGCGGAACCTGTCGATTCGCAAGCCGCGCCGCCTGCCCTCCCGTCTCCCGCCCAGGTTCCCGACGCCCCCGGCCTGTTCGAGATCCAGATGGCCGACAAGGCTTTCGATGCGGGCAAGTTCCTGGACGGCGCCCGCTCTGCCTATGGCCTGGTCGTCACCGCCTTCGAGAAGGGTGACCGCGACGCCCTGAAGCCGCTGGTGTCGCCAGAGGTGCTGGAAGGTTTCTCGACCGCCATCACCGGGCGCGGCACGGCGCCCGCGCGCTTCCATTTTGCCACCGTGCGCGAGGCCCGCATTACCGGCGCATCGGTACAGGGCAGCCAGATGGAAATCACGGTGGCGTTCCTTGCCGCCTTCGAGACCGCCGAAGCCGTGGGCGCGCAGCACGAAGTCACGGATCACTGGACCTTCCAGCGCGCAGTGGGCGCCGCCGATCCCAACTGGACGCTGGTGGCGACGTCGGGCGAAGAGCCGTGACGCGCCGGCTTGGCGTCGCCCTGCTGGCGCTGCTGCTGGCGGGATGCGCCATGCCCCGGCCCGCGCCCGCGCGAGCCGCCCCCGTGCCGATACCAGCCGCACCATCGCCGCCGGCACCACCCTATCGCCTGACACGCGCCGCCTTTACGGACTTGCCGGGCTGGGGCGTCTCTACTCTCGAGGAGGCGCGCGCCGCGTTCCGCCGTGGCTGCGCCGTGCTCAGCCGCCGCGCCGCCGATGCGCCGCTGAGCGGCGTCGGCTATGCGGGCAATGCCGCCGACTGGAGCGCCGTCTGCGCGGACGCGACGCCACAAGCCCGGGCGTTTTTCGAGAGCCGCTTTACCCCCTATGCCATCAGTACGGGCACGGAGCTGGGCGGGCTTTTCACCGGCTATTACGAACCGCTGCTGGAAGCCGCGCCCACGCGCGGCGGCATCTACCAGACGCCGGTCTATGGTCCTCCCACCGACCTGGTGCAGGTGAATCTGGGCGCCTTCAACGCCAAGTATGCGGGCGAACGCATAGCGGGCCGGGTCGAGAATGGCCGGCTTGTGCCTTATGCGACGCGGGCGCAGATCAATGCGACGCCGCCGCAGGCGCAGGTGCTGCTTTGGGCCGCCGATCCGGTGGCGGTGTTCTTTCTCGAGATCCAGGGTTCGGGCCGCGCCCGCCTGCCGGACGGGCGCATGGTGCGGCTGGCCTATGCTGGCGGCAATGGCCGCGCCTATACCGCCATCGGCCGAACGCTTATCAATGAAGGCCAGCTGACACGCGAGACGGTTTCGCTGCAGACCATCCGCGCCTGGCTGAAAGCCAACCCGGCACAGGCACGGCGGGTGATGGAGACTAACGAGTCCTATGTCTTCTTCGCGCACGAAGAACTGGCGCTCGATGTGCCCGGCCCCAACGGCACGCTGGGCGTGGCGCTGACGCCGAAGGCCAGCCTGGCCATCGATTCACGGTTAAACGCGCTGGGCGCACCCTTCTTCGTGGTGGCGGAGGGCCGTGATCCGGTGCAGGCGCTTCTGATCGGGCAGGACACGGGTGGTGCGATCCGGGGCGCGGTGCGTGGCGACATCTTCTTCGGCTTTGGCGACGAAGCGGAAAGCCGTGCCGGAATGATGAATGCGCCGGGGCGGCTTTACGTGTTGCTGCCCAATGAACTGGCCGCCAGGATCGGGGCAACGCGCGACTATACGCCATGAAGCGCAGCGTTACCGGCGATGAGCGCAAGGAGTTCGAGGAGGATTTCCGCCTCAACCGTCCGATCAAGCCGCGTGCCGTGGCGCGCATCGAAAAAAAGCCCGGCGGCAGTGGTGGACTGGATGGCAACACCCAGGATCGTCTCGATCGCGGCCTGATCGCGCCGGACGCGACGCTCGACCTGCATGGCATGACGCAGAACGCGGCTCACCGCGCCCTGGCCAATTATCTGCGCGGCGCGCGTGAGCGCGGCAACCGGCTGATCGTGGTGGTGACGGGCAAGGGCAATCCGCGCGCCCCCGATGCGGCGCTATGGACCGAGAGCCCACATGGCGTGCTGAAGGACATGGTGCCGCGCTGGCTGGCGGAGCCGGGGTTGGCGCAATGGATCGCGCGGGTGCAGCCCGCCCATGTCCGCCACGGCGGCGGTGGTGCGCTCTATGTTTATCTACGGAAGAGCCGATGAGGCAGCTATTCCACACCGTGTCGGTGCAGACGCGCGCGGCGCGGCTCTACGAATTCACGGCACAAGCTGAAGATTTTGTACGCGCCAGCGGCATCGCGGACGGGCTGCTCACCTGTTTCATCCGCCACACCTCGGCCTCGCTGCTGATCCAGGAAAATGCCGATCCCAACGTCCAGCGCGATCTGATCAACGCCTTTGACCGTTTCGCACCGCAGGATTTCGACTATGTCCATGATGACGAAGGCCCCGACGACATGCCGTCGCACATCAAGAGCGCCTTGCCCCAGGTTTCCATCGGCGTGCCGGTACGCAGCGGCCAGATGCTGCTGGGCACCTGGCAGGGACTTTATCTGTTCGAGCATCGCACCGCGCCGCATCGGCGCGAGGTGTTGCTGCATATTATCGGCGATTAGAGGAGCATCGGCCAGGAAAAGTGGAGGCCGCTTTTCCGTCCGGCCGTGCGATTACTAAATAAGCCCGGTCTTCATCGCCAGCTCGCGCAGAGATACTTCCGGCCGCGCGCCATAGTGCGAGATCACTTCCGCCGCTGCCAGGCAGCCCAGCTTGCCGCAATCGGTGAGCGACTTGCCGTGGGTCAGGCCATAGAGCACGCCCGCCGCGAACTGGTCGCCCGCGCCGGTGGTGTCCACCAGCTTTGCCACTGGCGAGGCCGGGACTTCGTGCACGCTGCTGCCGTGAATAATGACGCAGCCTTTTTCCGAGCGCGTCAGCGCCGCGATGCCGCCCCAGGCCTTCATCTTCTCCACCACCTGATCGAAGCTGTTCACCTGGAACAGGGCGTGGGCCTCGTCTTCATTGGCGAACAGGATATCGACCTCGTTGTGGAACAGGTCGAGGAATTCGTCGCGGAAGCGGCCGACACAGAAGGAATCCGACAGGGTCAGCGCAATCTTGGAACCCGCTTCATGGGCAATCTTCATCGCCTTGCGCGAGGCGTCCTTGGCGGCGGGCTCGTCCCACAGATAGCCCTCGATATAGGTGATCTCGGCGGCGGCGATCTCGTGCGGGAAAACATCTTCCGGCGTCAGTTCGCGGCAGGCGCCCAGATAGGTATTCATGCTGCGCTGGCCATCGGGCGTCACCGCGATCAGGCTGCTGGCGGTCGCTGCGCCCTTGTTGCCCAGCGGCGTGGAATAATCGATGCCCAGCGCCTTCATGCTGGACGAGAACACTGCGCCCAGCCGGTCGGCATGCACCTTGCCGACATACACGCCCTTGGCACCCAGCGAAGCCAGGCCCGCCATGCTGTTGGCAAGGCTGCCACCGGCGGCTTCATGGCTCTTGCCCGCCTGCTCCAGCGCCTTGTTGAGTTCAAAGGCGCGGAACTCGTCGGTCAGGGTCATCGCGCCCTTGGCGATCTTGTGCTCGAGCAGGAAGGCGTCATCGACGCTGGCGAAGATATCGACGATGGCGTTGCCGAGACCGGCGACATGATATTTGTGCGACATGGAATTTTCCCAGCAGATGGCCGGGACGGAGCCTTAAGGGAGCCGCGCGGCCTGTGCAAGCTGAGGGCGTATGATGCTTGCCGTGCCGCCCACGATATGCAGGATCGCGCCATGATCCGGCGCCTGGCCTTTCTGGGAGTGGTGTTCGCGTTGGCGGGCTGTGCGCAGCCGGCGCGCGTGCCCGTATCTGCGCCCGCTGCGCCAGTCCGGCCAGTGACGTCGCCCCCGGCCGTGCCGATCCCGCAAGCGCCGCCGGTGGGTGAGCCCACCGCCTATCTCAACCTGCCGCCCGCCAATCTGCGTGGCCTGCTGGGCCAGCCGCAATTCGTGCGCCAGGATGGCGGTAGCGAGATGTGGCGCTATGACGGTGCGTCCTGCCGCGCTTTCTTCTTCTTCCAGGGACCGAATGGTAGCCAGACCGTGCGCCATGTCGAAACCTTGCCGGCGGGCGCGGCCAGCGGCGCGGATCCGCTCTGTCTCAGCGCTTTGCGGTCTGCCGCCGTGGCGAGACCGGCGACTTAGCCTTTTCGACCGGCAGCTCTTTCGTCTTGTCCTTGAAGCGGCAGAGATCGCGCACTACGCACACGGGACAAAGCGGCTTGCGCGCGATGCAGGTGTAGCGTCCGTGCAGGATCAGCCAGTGATGCGCATGCAGCGCGTAGGCATCCGGCACCACCTTCTCCAGCGCCAGCTCCACTGTCTGCACATCCCTGCCCGGCGCCAGCCTGGTGCGGTTGGAGACGCGGAAGATGTGCGTGTCCACCGCCATGGTCTTTTCGCCGAACGCGGTGTTCAGCACCACGTTCGCGGTCTTGCGTCCGACGCCCGGCAACTCCTGCAGCGCTGCGCGGTCGCGCGGCACCACGCCAGCATGTTTCTCGACCAGGATCTTGGCCGCCGCGATGACGTTCTTTGCTTTGCCGCGATACAGGCCGATGGTCTTGATATGCTCGATCAGCGCGTCTTCGCCCAGCGCCAGCATCTGCTCCGGCGTCTGCACTTGCTTGAAAAGCGCTGCTGTCGCCTTGTTGACACCCTTGTCGGTGGCCTGGGCCGACAGCGCCACCGCCACCAGAAGCGTGTAGGGATTGGTGTAGTTGAGTTCGGTCTTGGGCTCCGGGTTCTGCTTCTTCAGCCGTGCGAAAAACACTTCCGCTTCAGCTTGTGAAAAGCGCTTCGCCACTAGAGGCCCAGAACGTCCGTCATGGCGTACATCCCCGGCTTCTGGCCGTGGCCCCACTTGGCGGCTGAAAGCGCGCCATGCGCGAAGATGGTGCGGTCTTCCGCCGTGTGCGACAGGACGATGCGTTCACCCATGCCGGCGAAGATCACCGAATGCTCGCCCACCACCGTGCCGCCGCGCAGGGTGGCGAACCCGATGGTGCGGTCCTCGCGCGGTCCTGTATGGCCGTCGCGCGACTTGACCCAGTGTTTTTCCAGCGCTGTGTCGCGCCCTTTGGCGGCGGCATGGCCCAGCAGCAGGGCAGTGCCCGAGGGCGCATCGACCTTGTTGCGATGGTGCATTTCCAGCACCTCGATATCGTATTCGGGCAGCGAGCGCGCCGCGCGTTCCACCAGCGCCGCGAGCAAATTCACGCCCATGCTCATGTTGCCGGACTTGACGATCACGGCATGGCGGGCGGCGGCCTTGAGCCGCTCCTCGCCCGTGGGCGAGAAGCCGGTGGTGCCGATGACATGGACGATGCGCGCCTGCGCCGCCAGGTCGGCCAGCATCATCGACACCATCGGGGTGGTGAAGTCGACGATGCCTTGTGCCTGCGCGATCACCGGCAGCGGGTCGGCAGTAAGCTTGATGCCGTTGGGCTGCATGCCCGAGAGCGTGCCGGAATCCATGCCAAGGTTGGGATGGCCTTCCATTTCGAGCGCGCCACACAGGGTGATGCCGGAACCCTGCGCAATCTCGCGGATCAGCGTGCGGCCCATGCGACCGGAGGCGCCGGCGACGACAAGCTTCAGTTCGGACATGAAAAGCTCCCGTTCGCGCCTAGGCGCTGGTGTTCACGCCCGCGGGCGCTGCTTCTTTCTTGGCCACGGTCACCATCGACGGGCGCAGCAGGCGGCCGCTGATCGTATAACCGGTCTGCACCACATCGACGATGCTGCCGGGCGGCTTGCCGTTGCCCGGCACTTCGGCAATGGCCTGGTGCAGGTTGGGGTCGAACTTGCCGTCGGCCGTGTCGATCAGCTTGATGCCATGCTGCTCCAGGGTGGAGATCAACTGGCGGTCGGTAGCCTCGATGCCGTCCAACACCGCCGCAATGGCGGGATCGGCGGCTTCGCGCGCCTGCGCCGGTACAGCGGCCAGGGCGCGGGCGAAATTGTCGGCGATGCCGACCATGTCGCGGGCAAACTTGGTCACGGCATACTGGCTGGCTTCCGCCTTTTCGCGGGCGGCAATGCGGCGGACATTCTCGGTCTCGGCCAGGGCGCGCAGGCGCTGGTCCTTGAGCTCGGCATTTTCCAGCCTGAGGGCCTCCAGCACGGCGAACTCCGCCGCGTGCGGGTTCTCGGAATCGGGCAACTGCATGTTTTCTTCAGGTTCGTTCATGGGGCCTCTTTATTACCTAACCTAGCAATCGTCCAATGACTTTCGCGGTATGATCGACCATGGGGATGATGCGGCCGTAATTCAGCCGTGTCGGTCCCAGAACGCCGATCACCCCCACAATGTGCCCGGCCGCGTTGGCGTAGGGGGCGGCGACGATGGAGGAGCCCGACAGGCTGAAAAGCCGGTTCTCCGAGCCGATGAAGATGCGGACGCCATCGCCCGCCTTCACCAGCTCCAGCAGGCGGATCAGGTCGTTCTTGCGCTCGATATCGTCGAACAGGTGGCGTACCCGGTCGATGTCGGCGCGGGCCTCGACACTGTCCAGCAGATGCGCCTGGCCGCGCACGATCAGGGTCTTTTCCTCGGCGCTGCTGCTGTTTGAGGGCTGGCTGATGGTGGCCAAACCGTCGGCGACGATCTTGGCGGTCAGCGCATCCAGCGTGGCGCGTTCATTTTCCAGCTCGGCCAGCACCTCGACACGGGCATCGTCCAGGGTGCGGCCGCGCATGCGGGCGCCCAGGTAATTGCTGGCCTCCCACAGCGCCGAAACCGGCAGGCCCGCCGGCGTATCGATCACCCGGTTCTCGACCTGGCCATCCTCGAACACCATCACCACCAGCGCCTTGCCCGGCGCGACTGCGACGAACTCGACATGCTTCAGGGCAGCATCCTGCTTGGCAGTGACCACCAGCCCGGCGCAGCGCGACAGGCCTGACAGCATCTGCGTCGCCTGGGTCAGCATGTCTTCCAGTCCGCGCCCGCTGGCGGTGACCTGGGCATCGATCTCGCGCCGCTCGTCGCTGCCCAGGTCGCCGATCTCCAGCATGCCGTCCACGAACAGGCGCAGCCCCCGTTCGGTGGGAACCCGGCCCGCGCTGGTGTGGGGGGCATAGAGAAGGCCCATGGTTTCCAGGTCTGCCATGACGTTTCGGATCGAGGCGGGGGAAAGGCTGGTGGGCAGGCGCTGGGAAAGAGTGCGGCTTCCCACCGGCTCGCCGGACGCCAGAAAGGCTTCCACCAGATGGCGGAAGACTTCGCGCGGCCGGTCGCGCAGCGAAAAAGGGTCGCCAAGCGGGGGGAGGGGAGAGGCCGTATCCAAAACCAAGTCCTTGATATTGCTTAATATATATGTAAAGCGGGGTGCTGGTTGCGCCCGAACACGCCCGCCGGTAGGTAACGCCTGACTTTTGTGACTTCAACATAGGCTGACCCCATGCGCCCCTCAAATCGTGCTCCCGATGAAATGCGGAAGGTCAGCCTCACCCCCGGCTTTTCCCGCCATGCCGAGGGCTCCTGCCTGGTGAAGTTCGGCGACACCCATGTGCTGGTCACCGCCAGCCTGGAAGAGAAGGCGCCCCCCTTCCTCAAGGGCACCGGCAAGGGCTGGGTGACTGCAGAATACGGCATGCTGCCCCGGTCCACCCATGACCGCATGCGCCGCGAGGCAGCAGCCGGCAAGCAGTCGGGCCGCACCCAGGAAATCCAGCGGCTGATCGGCCGCAGCCTGCGGGCGGTGATCGATCCGGTGGCGCTGGGCGAACGCCAGATCGTGATCGACTGCGATGTGCTGCAGGCCGATGGCGGCACCCGCACTGCCGCCATCACTGGCGGCTATGTCGCGCTGGCCCAATGCGTCGCCTTCATGAAGAAGGTCGGCATGGTGAGTGCGCCGATCCTGAAGGACCATGTCGCGGCAGTGTCGTGTGGCATCTCCAAGGGCGTGCCGGTGCTGGACCTGGATTATGACGAAGACAGCGTGGCGGAGACCGACGCCAATTTCGTGATCCTGGGCAATGGCGGCCTGGTGGAACTGCAGGGCACCGCCGAAGGCGCTCCCTTCAGCGAGGAAGAATTCCTGGCGCTGCTGAAACTGGCGCGCAAGGGCACGAACGAACTGGTTGAACTGCAGAAGGCGGCGTTGGCCTGATGAAGCTGCCGCGCGGAGCCCAACTCGTCGTCGCCAGCCACAATGCGGGCAAGGTGCGCGAGATCAAGGCGCTGCTGGGGCCGCATGGCATCGAGCCCATCGGCGCTGGCGAGCTGGGCTTGCCGGAGTCGGAGGAAACCGAAGCCACCTTCACCGGCAATGCCGAATTGAAGGCCCGCGCCGCTGCGCTGGCAAGCGGGCACTTTGCCCTCGCCGATGATTCCGGTTTGAGCGTGAAGGCGCTGGGCGGTGCGCCTGGCATCTATTCGGCGCGCTGGGCCGGACCAACCAAGGACTTTTCCATCGCCATGGCGCGGATCGCGCGCGAACTGCGCGAGGTTGCAGCCACGGATTACGCCGCGTATTTCACCTGCGCGCTTTCGCTGTGCAGCCCGCATGGCGAGATGCAGAGTTTTTTCGGTGAAGTGCATGGCGCGCTCACCTTCCCGCCGCGTGGCGCGCATGGCTTTGGCTATGACCCCATCTTCATCGCCGCGGGCATGGAGATGACCTTCGCGGAGATGGACCCGGCCGCCAAGCATGCGATGAGCCATCGCGCCAGGGCCTTCGAGAAGCTGCTGCACAGCGGCATCTTTGTGGAAAGCCTGTGAGTTTCGGCGTCTACGTTCATTTCCCCTTTTGCGCCGCCAAGTGCCCCTATTGCGACTTCAACTCCCATGTCCGCACCGTGGTGGATGAAGAGGCCTGGGTCTCCGGCGTCGAACACGAACTAGAATGGGTGGCGGCAAACCAGACAGAGCGACCGGTCGTCGAAACCATTTTCTTTGGCGGCGGCACACCGTCCCTGATGTCCGGTGCCTCTGCTGGGCGCGTGCTGCAGAAGATCGCGGCGCTGTGGCCGATGGCCAACGATGCCGAGATCACGCTGGAAGCCAATCCCGCTTCTGCCGATGCCGCCCGCTTCGCCAATTATCGCGCCGCCGGGATCAACCGCGTCTCGCTGGGGGTGCAGGCCTTGCAGGATGCCGACCTGAAAAAGCTGGGCCGCCTGCATGACAAGACCGAAGCGCTGGCGGCGCTGGCGCTGGCGCAGAAGACGTTCGAGCGCGTCTCGCTTGACCTGATCTATGCGCGGCCGGGGCAGACCGACGCGCAATGGCGCGCCGAACTGCGCGAGGCCATTGCCTTGGGCACCGAGCATCTGTCGCTCTACCAGCTCACCATCGAGCCGGAGACGCCCTATGCCCTGCTGCACAAAAAAGGCGAACTGGTCATTCCGGATGATGATCTCGCGGCCGGGCTTTACGAGACGACGCAGGAACTCACCGAGGCAGCGGGCCTGCCCGCCTACGAGATTTCCAATCATGCGCGACCGGGCGCAGAGAGCCGCCACAATTTGATCTATTGGCGCTATGGCGACTATGCCGGTGTCGGCCCCGGTGCGCATGGCCGGCTGCAGACACGGGATGGCCGCATCGCCACCGCCGCCATCAAGCTGCCGGAACGCTGGCACGACGCGGTGACGAAAAATGGTCAGGGACTGGCCGACAGCATCGCGATCCATGACGGCGACGCAGCGCGCGAGCATCTGCTGATGAATCTGCGCCTGCGGGAGGGGCTCGACCTGGCGGCGTATGAACTGCGCTGGAGCATGCGCCCGCCGCTGGAAAAGCTGACACCACTGGTCGAACACGGCCTGTTGGCGCTGGGGGGTGATATCCTCACCGCCACGCCAGCGGGGCGGCTGGTGCTCAATGCGGTGATCGCGGAAATCCTGAACTAGCGGCTCCTGGCCGCTTCCGGTTCGCGCACAAGCTGCTCCAGCGTCTGCGTATTGCTGGCGGGCACGGGCTGCAGCGGCGCGGACTGGGGCCCCTGCGCCGACAGAAGTGCGGCATTGCGCTGCGCCACGTCACCCAGAAATTCGATATGCGCGCGCACGAACTTCCTGTCGTCGCTGACCTGCAGCCCCACCGCCTGCGCCACTTCCTTGACGAAGATGACACAGTTGCGCTCATCGATGTCGTAGGAAGGCTGCCGCCAGTTGCGCCACCGCTCCACCGTCGCCAGCACTGCGCGATACTGCGCATCGGTCAGGGTGAGGGGAAAGCGATGGTTCGCGCCTTCGACATAGCCAGGCGGCAGCGGTGTTGGGTCCATTTCACCCGTCACCCGTTCCCACAGGACATTGATGAAGATGTTGCGGGCGGTGAAGCCGTAATTGCCGCTGACCGGCGCGCCGTCTTCCGTGCTGCCGCGCAGGATGACGAAGCCGTGTGGGAAATATGTGTTGCCGCCGCGCGCCAGCAGGTTGAACTCATGGCTGTAGAAATCGATGGTAACGGCGGCGCGCGCCGGGATTGCCGCGACCAGCAGCGCGATCAGTAACCCCAGGAAGGCCCCCAGGCGCCGCACGGTTACGAGCCGGGACGCTGGAAGGTCTTGGGCGCGGGGCTGACCACCTTGGGGCCTTCGCGCGTCATTTCCATCACGGCCAGACCGCGTTCAGACGTGCCGTCGGCGCGGAAGCGGAACATGCCAGTGACGCCCGCAAACCCGTTCGGGTCCATCAGGTTGGGCTTGATGAAGCGCTTGTAGGGCTCGCCCTGCGCCAGCAGCGCCACCAGCGCAACGCCGTCATAGGCCAGCGACGCCAGCGTCGGCGGTGCTGCGCCATAGGTGGCGCGATACTTGGCGACGAAATCGACATCGGCATTGGGCTCTGGCGCGGCATACCAGCCGCCTTCCAGCGAGGCTTCGCGGGTCAGAGTTTCATCATCCCACAGGCCGGTGCCCAGCAGCTTCAGCTTGTCCCGGCCCGGAATGACCGGCGCCATGGCCCGCAGCACGGGGCCGCCCTGCGCGATCATCACCGCATCGGGGTTGGCCGCACCGATCTCGCGCGCCGGTGTCATGGCGGCGCCGGGCGTGGGTGTGAACTGGCTGACCGCCACCGTCTCGCCCTTGGCGGCGGTGACGGCGTCGCGCACGGCTTCGGCTACCAGCTGGCCATAAGCGGTGTTCGGCACCAGGGCGGCGAAGCGCTTTGATCCCCGCTGGGCGGCAAAGCCGACGACGCGGTTCACTTCGTTCTGCGCCAGGAAGCTGATGAGGTAGATGCCCTTGCCTGCCACCGATTTCTCGGTGGAGAAGGCCAGCACCGGCACGCCGCGATCGCGCGTCACCGGCGCAATGGCGGCGACCGAGGCGCCGAACAGCGGCCCCACGATCACTTCCGATCCCTGCGCCAGCAGGCGGCGGGCGGCGGCAGCGGCTGGCGCGCCGCCATTGCCTTCATCCTCGACCATCAGCATCAGGTTGGGATTGCGGGCGTCGAACATGGCAAGCTGCGCCGCCTTCAGCATCGCCTGGGCGAGGCTGCGGGTGGCGGCGTTGGTCGAGGTCAGGGGCAGGATGATACCAACCCGCACGGGGGTGGCGCCTTCGGCCAGGTTGGGCAACCGCAGGAAGCTGGGCTGGTCCTTGTCCAGCGGGTTGGGCGCAGGCGGGTCTTCCAGGACCGGCGGCAGGGCCTCGGCCACCACTTCGGCGGGGGGCTGTGGCGGGGCCGGGCGGGCGCAACCGGCCAGGACGGCTACCCCAATGAGCGCAACAATGGCAAAAGAGTGGGGATATGAAAAACGCATCAAATCATCCTTCGGATGACGCGAAATCTAGGCCGCCTGCCGCGCCGGGTAAACCGGCGCCGGGTTCCATGTCACCCATTGCATTGGAAAGGGGGTTGCACATCCTGGCCACCCCCATCGGCAACGCGCGGGACATTTCGCTGCGAGCGCTGGAGACGCTGGCCGCCTGCGACCTGATCCTGGCCGAGGATACGCGCGTCACCTCCAAGCTGCTCACCATCCACGGCATCCAGAAAAGCCTGAGCCCCTATAACGACCACAATGCGGCCGAGAAGCGGCCCCGCATCCTGGAGAAGCTGCGGGATCATGGCCGCATCGTGCTGGTGAGCGATGCTGGCACGCCGCTGGTCTCCGATCCCGGCTTCAAGCTGGTGCTGGCGGTGCTGGCCGAAGGGTTGCCGGTGCATGCCGTGCCTGGGCCGTCGGCGGCGCTGGCGGCGTTGACGCTGGCGGGCCTGCCCACCGACCGCTTCCTGTTTGCCGGGTTCCTGTCGTCGAAAGCTGGTGAACGGAGCCGGGCACTGGAAGAATTCAAGAGCGTGCGCGCCAGCCTGATCTTCTTTGAATCGGGACCGCGACTGGCAGACTCGCTGGCGGCGATGGCAGCCGTGCTGGGCAACCGCAGCGCGGCGGTGGCGCGTGAACTGACCAAGCTGCACGAGGAAGTGCGGCGCGGAACGCTGGCCGATCTGGCGGCGCATTACGAACAGGCCGGTCCGCCCCGGGGCGAGATCACACTGGTGATCGGCCCCCCTGCCGATGTTGAGCCCGACAGTGCCGCCATCGATGCGGCGTTGAAGGCGGCGCTGCCTTTCATGCCGGTGAAGGCGGCGGCGGAAATGATCGCGGGCCTGACGGGCGCGGGGCGCAAGTCGGTCTATGACCGGGCTTTGACGTTGAAGGGCGTGGGGGGGGGGGGGGAACTGAAGGATGAATAAGCGGCTCGCGGCGGAGCGCCACGGCCACCGCAGCGAGATGCTGGCGGCCTGGGCGCTGCGGCTGAAGGGCTACCGCATCCTGGCCAGCCGCCAGAAGACGAAGCTGGGTGAAATCGACATGGTGGCCCTACCCCTGTTCGGCCCCGTGTGTTTCATCGAGGTCAAGGCGCGCGGCGATCTGGTTGCGGCGGCCCTGTCGGTGGGACAAGGCCAGCGGACTCGCATTGCCCGCGCCGCCAACCTATATCTCGCGAGCCGCCCGCACCCGATGGCGCGCGGGGCGCGTTTCGATACCATCGCCATCGCGCCGGGACGCTGGCCCAGACATCATGCCGATGCCTGGCGCGCCGACGACATACAAGAGGGCAGGGCATGACGCTTACCGTCGCGATCCAGATGGACCCGATCGAGAAGATCGACATCAACGGCGACTCCACCTTTGCCCTGGCGCTGGAAGCCCAGGGCAGGGGCCACGCGCTGTTCTATTACGGGCCGCGCGATCTTTCCTGGCGCGATGGCAAGGTGACGGCTTTTATGCGCCCGCTATCGGTGAAGAACGTCAAGCGCGACCATTTCACCCTTGGCGACGGCAGCGTGCAGGACCTCTCGAAGCTGGACGTGGTACTGATGCGCCAGGATCCGCCCTTCGACATGTCCTATATCAGCGCCACCCACATGCTGGAGCGCATTCATCCCAAAACGCTGGTGGTGAACGACCCCGCCGAAGTGCGCAACGCGCCGGAAAAACTCTTCGTCACCACTTTCGCCGAATTCATTCCGCCGACGCTGATTTCATCGGACCCGCGCGAGATCCGCGCCTTCCGCGATACGCACAGGGACATCATCCTCAAGCCGCTCTACGGCAATGGCGGTGCGGGCGTCTTCCGCGTCCGCGAGGGTGACGAGAATCTGGGCTCGTTGCTGGAAATGTTCACCGCCTTCTATCGCGAACCGGTGATCGTGCAGCGCTACATTCCCGATGTGCGCAAGGGCGACAAGCGCATCATCCTGGTCGATGGCGAATTTGCCGGGGCGATCAACCGTGTCCCGGCCGAGGGCGAGGCCCGCTCCAACATGCATGTCGGCGGCCGTCCCGAGGCGACGGAGTTGACGGCGCGCGAAAAGGCGATCTGCGCCGCCATCGGCCCGGAGCTGAAGAAGCGCGGTTTCATCTTTACCGGCATCGACGTGATCGGTGATTACATGACCGAGATCAACGTGACCTCGCCCACCGGCATCCATGAAGTGCGGCGCTTCGGCGGCGCCGATATTGCCGCCTTGGTCTGGGACGCGATTGAAAAGAAGAAGCGCTGATTACTTGATCAGCCCGAAGCGCGACTTGTAGCGCGCGTCAATCCCAGACAGCGGGAAGAAGATGAAGACGTCGGTGGTGTCGAACTGTTCGTCGATCACCGCGCCATCGCCAATGCAGCAGCCGGCGCGGACATAGCCCTTCAGCATGGCGGGCATGCTGCGGATGCCTTCGCGCGCATCGATGGCGTCTGCAGGCAGCAGGTTCATCGGCACATACAGTTCTGGCCGCGCGGTGACGCGCAGCTCTTCGGGCATGGCGTGGAAATGATGCAGGTAGGATAGCGGCAGCGCCATCGCCGCAGGCTCAATGCCGGGGAAGCTGGCGCAGCCAAACATCAGGTCGATGTCGAAGCGCGCCACATAGGCCATCAGGCCCTTCCACAGCAGCTGCATGGTGCCCGGCCGGCTGCGATAATTCTTGTGCACGCAGGAACGGCCCAGCTCCAGATACTTGGTGCCCTTGGGCATGCCGCTGATCATGCGGCCCAGGTCGAACTCGCCTGCCGTATAGAAGCCGCCGACCTTCTCGGCATCTTTTTCGCGGGTCAGGCGATAGGTGCCCACCACCAGCGGCTGGCCGTCTTCGTCATGGACATCGCGGTCCACCACCAGCAGGTGATCACAGACTTCATCGAACTTGTCGAAGTCGCGGCGTGCCGCGCGCATCGCGTCCGACGGAACGGCGCTCTTCTCTTCGTAGAAAACTTCGTAGCGCAGGCGCTGTGCCAGCTTCACTTCGTGATCGGTCTCGGCCAGGCGCACTTCCAGCGCGCCGCTGTCGGTCAGCACGGGCCACTGCAGCACGCGGCCCTCGAACGATCCGGCTTCGTAGATGTTGACCACGGTTCCACCTGAGTGCGCGGTTCGCGCTTCCGTCATAGCTCTACGCTTGAACTGCGACAGTTCTGCAATTTTAGCCCAACCTGCAGGCCATACGCAATTGCCGAGGAATTTCAGGCAGTTCTGCCGCGACGCACCCAAAGCGCCAGCGTCAGGATAATGGCAAGAACCCCTGCCAGGGCCGAATAGAGGAAGAACACCGTGTAGCCGGAGCCCAATGCTGCCGGGGAAACCTGGGACTTTTGCATCGCGGCGGCGAAACCGGAGCCACCCTCGAATAGGCTGCGGAATATCGCGCCGAAGCCGCCCGTTTCCGACGACCGCGCCACGCCTTCGATGATCGCGCCCGATTGCGAGGCCATCAACTTGCCGGGCACGGCATAGAGCGAGGAGAAAAGAGCGTACTGCGTGGCGGTAAAGCCCTCGCTGGTCAGCGACGACATGTAGGCGATCAGGCAGACGCCGGCGAAGGCGCCGGTGATATTTTCCACGCCGATCACGGCAAAGAGGGTGGGCATGTCCGGCCCGGCCATCGCCACGAAGACGAACATGGCGTTGGAAATGGGCTGGGCGAAGGCGCCGATCAGCAGGCTGTTCATCAGGCCGAGCCGCGCCACCGACAACCCGCCCAGGAAGACGCCGAACACGGTGGCGACCACGCCGAACACCTTGCGGACTTCAGCGATCTGCAACGGGGTGTAACCCACGTCCAGATAGAAGGGTGTCATGATGTTCAGCAGGAAATCGGACAGCCGATAAAAGCAGATCGCCGCCAGGATCAGGCCCGCGCTCTTGCCATGCTTGCGGAAGAACACCGCCAAGGGCTCGCCGAGCGCGTAATAGAGGTAGATGCCGGGCCGTGTCTTTGCACCCGGAAGTGGCGTGGCGGCAAGGCCCACCAGCGCCAGTCCCGCAATGACGAAGCTGAACGACAGCGCCGCCGCGCTGGTGCCGCTCCAGCTCGCGCGCAGGCTGGCGGCAAGTGGATCCAGAAAGATCGCGTTCAGCGTCTTTTCCAGGATGTCCATGTTTCCGGAAAGGCCAGTGCCCAGGAGCAGTGCCGCGATCACCAGCATCGCCAGCCGCGCCAGCCACTCCACCGCTTCGGTAACCGGATGACTGGGAATGGCATCGATCGGGATGGGTCTGATGATGCGCTTCTTTTCGGGAGGGGCCAGCAACACCGCGCCGATGCCCACCACCATCAGGCCGCTCATCAGGGCATAGGAGAAATTCCAGCCCATCCATTCCGCCAGGATCAGCGGCACCGCGCCTGCCACCAGCATGGCGATGCGGAAGCCCCAGGTGTAGGCGGCGGCCATGGCGCCCTGGCGATCCGGCTCGGTGGCCTCGATGCGCCAGGCGTCGATCACGATGTCATGGGTCGCGCCGAAGAAGCCGGTCAGCACCGCGAAAGCCGCGACCGCGCCCAGGTTGGTGGCGGGATCGCTCATCGAGATCAGTGCCAGCCCGCCCGCGATGGCAAGCTGCGCCACCAGCATCCAGGCGCGGCGATGGCCCAGCTTCGCGTCCAGCAGCGGCACGCGGGTGCGGTCGATCAGCGGCGCCCAGAGGAACTTAAAGGCATAGACCAGCGTCGCCAGGCCGAAGAAGGCGATGGTCTGCAGCGAAAGGTTGGACTGGCGCAGCCAGGCCGACAGTGTGTCAAAGATCAGCAGGTAAGGCAGGCCGGACGCGAAGCCCAATGCCAGCATCACCGCGATGCGCCGTTCGCCATAGGCGGCCAGCCCCGCAAAGCGATGGGAAGAAGTGGAATTCGTCATGCCGGCCCCCGAAGCACCTGAAGCCGTCTTCTAGCACGGCTTTGTCCGGATCAGGCGGCGACGATCAGGTCGTCCTCGGCGGGGAAGAGCATCAGGAACATCTCTTCGAGTTCGGACGGGTCCACCGGCTTGGTGAGGAAGCCGTCCATTCCGGCTTCCTGGCAGGCGCGCTTGCCGGTCTCCATCGCGTCGGCCGTCAGGGCGACGATGGGCACGCGGCGCGAACCGTTGGCGGCTTCCTGGCGGCGAATGGCGCGGGCCGCCTCGATGCCGTCCATGCCCGGCATATGGATGTCGGTCAGCAGCAGGTCGAAAGCCTGTTCACTGATCGCGCGCACGGCATCGGTGCCGGTAGTGACTTCCACCACGCTATGGCCGCGCCGCTTCAGCAGCTCGCGGATCAGCATCATGTTGATGGGATTGTCCTCGGCCAGCAGGATGGTGAGGCCGGTTTGGGACTTGGCCGCAGGCGCGGGCTGGGCCGCAGTTGCAGGCTGGGCTGCCGGTAGCGGCGCGGGGTTGGGTGCGGCGACGAAAGGCGGCAGCTCCGGCGCGGCGGGCGCAGCGGCGATGGCGGCTTCCAGGTCCGGGATGGGGCCGTATTCCACGGTGGGCGTTTCCTGGCGCGGCAGGGCCTTGGGCGCGTTGCACGCTTCCAGCAGCCGCTCGATCAGCGCGCCCTGGCGCACGGGCTTGAGAAGATAGCCGGCGAAACCCTGCTGCTTCACGTCCTCCAGGCGCCCGCGCGCCTGTGGCGCCACCAGCAGATAGGCCGGCACGCTGCCTTCCGGCATCACGACTGGCGCCGGTTCGCTACCGGTGCCGCCATCAATCAAAACCGCATCGACACGTTCGCCCGGCGCCACGGTGGCACCAATCACCGTGCCGCCGGCTTCGCGGATCTGGGTGGCGAGGCCATTGCTGAGGATGCGGTTGGGGCTGATCACCGCCACGCACTTGCCGGCCAGCCCGTGATCGGGCGGGGCCGCTTGCACCACGATGGACGGTACGGTGAACCAGAAACAGGAACCGCCGCCCTGCGCCTCGTCGACGCCGATCTGGCCGCCCATGGTTTCGACCAGGCGGCGCGAGATGGCGAGGCCCAGCCCGGTGCCACCGAACTTGCGGGCATGGCTGGAATCGGCCTGCACGAATTCCTCGAAGATCGCCTTGCGCTTTTCCGGCGCCACGCCGACGCCGGTGTCGTGCACTTCGAAGCGTACATAGTGGCGCGCCTCGCCCTTCACATGACTGACGGTGACGGCGACGGAGCCCTTCTCGGTGAACTTGACGGCGTTGCCCACCAGGTTGGTGACGATCTGGCGCAACCGCATCTGGTCGGCGCGGATGGCGCTGGGGACATCGCCGGTGACGGTGCTGATCAGCTCGATGCCCTTGGCATGGGCGCGGGTGGCGAGCAGTTCGCTCACGGTGCCGATCATCTGGCGCAGGTCGACCTCGTCCTCGTCCAGCGTCAGCATGCCGGATTCGATCTTGGAGAAGTCGAGTATGTCGCCGATCAGGGCCAGCAGCGCCTCGCCGGATTCGGTGATGGCACTGGTATAAGTGCGCTGCTCCGGCGACAGCGTGGTTTCCTGCAGCAGTCGCGCCATGCCCAGCACACCGTTCATCGGCGTGCGAATTTCGTGGCTCACGGTGGCGAGAAAGCCCGACTTGGCGCGGCTTCCCGCCTCGGCGCTGTCCTTGGCCCCGGTCAGCGCCTGTTCCAGCGCCTTCCGCTCGGTGATGTCGCGGCCGACGCTCTGCACTTCGATCAGGCGGCCATGCGCATCACGCACGGCGAAATCTTCCCAGGCGATCCAGCGCCAGCCATGGGCGGTGCGCACATGCTGGTCGTAGCGGGCGCGGCCCTGTCCGGATTCCAGCGTGCTGAAGAGACCCAGCAGCGGGCCACGGCTTTCGGGGTGTGGTTCTGGCGCGAAGGGATAGCCGATGGCGCGGGTGGGCTCGACGCCAAACAGCTTGAAGAAGGCGGCGTTGCCATAGGTTAGGCGGCTGGAAGCGTCGCGGCGGAAGATGGCGTCGCCCTGCGCATCCACCAGGCCCTTGCAGCGGATCTCGCTCTGGTTCAGGCGGGCGTTGATGGTGGCGGCGTTCTTGAGCGAGGCTTAGAGACGGCCCGCGAACTGCTTGAGCTGCTGCGCCTGGGCGGTGAGCATCTCGCTCTTCTCGCGCGCCACCAGCATGTTCTGCACTAGGAAGGCGAGCGCCACGGCCAGCAGCGCGCCAAAATTCACCGGCGAGATGATAATGAGATGGCCCCGGGACAGGATGTCGGAAACCGCGGCAAGCAGCATCAGGCCCGCAAGGCCGCCAAACACGATCCGGATGATGCGCGTCACAAGCACAATATCGCTCAGCTTCACCGGGGCCTTTGCGCCCCAGCCCTTCCCGGGGGGAACTTTGCGCCCGGCTGGGTTCAGAAACGCTTAAAAATGCGGATATTCCGGGCGCTTGCGGTCTGCGCGGGAAGGCGCGGCGCAGTTGCCGTAAATGGGCTGCGGCAAGAAACCTGGAACACGCCGGTCTGAAATTAAAACAGTAATATCAATTACTTAACAGGATGCGCGCGGTGACTGGACGGGCCGTGTCACGAAAGCTTTGCAGAACTGTGATGATCGTGGCGCGTCCGCCCTGTGAATTCGGCTTCATCCCCCGGGGCCTATCGTGACCGATATCACCTTGACCGAACCGTCTGCTCTCACCGCCCGCGCCGACTCTGCCCGCAAGGCCGGCGCCGGTGACACCCGTTTCCGCATCACCGCCTTTGCGGCGGCCATGATGGTGCTGCTGATCTTCCTGGGCGTAATCGTCGCCTTGGTCAGCGGCGCGATGCCCGCCTTCAAGGCCTTCGGCTTCGGCTTCTTCACTACCGAGGCCTGGCGTCCCAGCCGCGAGATTTTCGGCGCGCTGGGTCCGATCTACGGCACGCTGGTCAGCTCGGCAATCGCCATGGTCATCGCCGTGCCGGTGGGCATCGGCGTAGCCATCTTCCTCACCGAACTCTGCCCGCGCGTCCTGCGCCGCCCCATCGGCATCGCCATCGAATTGCTGGCGGGCATTCCTTCCATTATCTACGGCATCTGGGGCCTGTTCATCTTCGCGCCGTGGTTCCAGCTGCATGTGCAGGAGCCAGTCATCCTCGCCACCGAGGGCGTGCCCGTGCTTGGGACCCTGTTTGGCGGCAACGCCTATGGCATCGGCATCTTTACCGCCGGCCTGATCCTCTCGATCATGATCCTGCCCTTCATCTCTGCCGTCACCCGCGACGTGCTGGAGACGGTGCCCGGCGTGCTGAAGGAAGCTTCCTACGGCCTGGGCAGCACACAGTGGGAAGTGATGTGGAAAGTCGCGCTGCCCTATGCCCGCACCGGCGTGGTCGGCGGCGCGATGCTGGCGCTGGGCCGCGCCCTGGGCGAAACCATGGCCGTCACCTTCGTGATCGGCAATGCCCACCGCATCGAGCCTTCGCTCTTCGCGCCCGGCACTTCGATCTCGGCCGCCATCGCCAACGAGTTCACCGAGGCGACGACGGAGCTCTACACCGCATCGCTGATCGAGCTGGGCCTGATCCTGTTCTTCATCACCTTTATCGTCCTGTCCTGCGCGCAAATGATGCTGCGCCGCATGGAAAAGGCGTCGGGTAAGTAACATGGCTGCAACCAGGACAATCGGAAACCGGGCGCTCTATCTGCGCCGCCGCATGGCCAACACGATCTTCATCACGCTGTCCCTGTCGGCAGCGATCTTCGGCCTGATCTGGCTGGGCTTCATCCTGGAAACCCTGCTCTCCAATGGCATCGCCGCGCTGGGGCCGCATTTGTTCACCGAGGCGACACCGCCCCCGGGCGAAGAAGGTGGTCTTTCCAATGCTATTGTCGGCAGCCTGATCATGACCATCGGCGCGGTGGTCATCGGTACCCCCATCGGCATCTATGCCGGAACCTATCTGGCCGAATATGCCCGCTATGGCAGGCTTTCCTTTGTCGTCCGCTTCGTCAACGACATCCTGCTCTCTGCTCCTTCGATCGTGCTCGGCCTGTTCATCTACGAGCTGGTTGTGCGCCCGATGGGCCATTTCTCGGCCTTCGCCGGCACGCTGGCCCTGGCGGTGATCGTGATCCCGGTGGTGGTGCGCACGACTGAGAACATGCTGCTGCTGGTGCCCAATGGCCTGCGCGAAGCCGCCGCCGCGCTGGGCGCGCCGCAAAGCTTCGTCATCAAGCTGGTGACCTGGAAGGCCGCACAGGCCGGCATGATCACCGGCGTGCTGCTGGCGGTAGCCCGCATTTCCGGCGAAACCGCCCCCCTGCTCTTCACGGCGCTGGGCAACAACAGCATGAGCACCGACGTCACGGGCCCGATGGCCTCGCTGCCGGCGGTGATCTTCCAGTTTGCGCTGTCGCCCTATGAAGACTGGCACGACCTGGCCTGGGCCGGTGCGCTGCTGGTCACCGGTACCGTGCTGACGCTTTCGATCATCGCCCGCCTCCTGGAAAAGAAGCAACGGAACTAGATCATGAACACCGACCTGCACATGACACCGGCCCAAGCCGCGCCCGCCAACGGCGACAAGGCCAAGGTCGAGATCAAGGATCTCAGCTTCTTCTACGGCGAAACCAAGTCGCTGAAGAATATTTCCCTGCCGCTGATGGAGCGCAAGGTGACGGCCTTTATCGGCCCGTCGGGCTGCGGCAAGTCCACGCTCCTGCGCGCCATCAACCGCATCTTCGAGCTTTATCCGGACCAGCGCGCCGAAGGCGAAATCCTGATGGATGGCGAGAACATCTTGAAGGCCAAGGATCTCAACCTGTTGCGCGCCCGCATCGGCATGGTGTTCCAGAAGCCGACGCCGTTCCCGATGTCAATCTACGACAACATCGCCTTTGGCATTAAGCTGTATGAGCGCCTGCCCAAATCCGAGATGGATGGTCGCGTCGAAGATGCACTGACCCGCGCCGCCCTTTGGGGCGAAGTGAAGGACAAGCTGAGCGCGAGCGGCCTGTCGCTGTCTGGCGGCCAGCAGCAACGCCTCTGTATCGCCCGCTCTGTGGCGACGCGCCCGGAAGTGATCCTGATGGACGAGCCCTGCTCGGCGCTGGACCCGATCTCGACCGCCAAGATTGAAGAGCTGATCGAGGAATTGTCGAATGACTATACGATTGTGATCGTCACCCACAACATGCAGCAGGCGTCGCGCGCATCCGACTACACCGCCTTCATGTATCTGGGCGAACTGATCGAATATGGCGCGACGGAGAAGATCTTCACCGCCCCCGACAACAAGCGGACAGAACAGTACATCACAGGTCGCTTCGGCTAAGACTGCCGCGCCTGAAACAAAAAAGGCCGCCCCATCGAGTGGCCTTTTTCTTTTGTGTGGTGCGCCGGATCAGGCGGTGTAGTCGCCCGGCACGGTCTCGTCTGTGCCCGCGCGCTTGCCCAGGATCAGTGTCGCCACCACCGCCACCGCAATGTTCAGCGCCAGCGCCAGGATTGCGGCATAGGTCGGGACGGT
>CANHNJ010000004.1 GCA_947462105.1 Alphaproteobacteria bacterium | reverse complement strand
GTCTTGGCCTTGATCTGCGCGATGCCGCCGCCGGAACCGATCGACTGGTAGTTCAGGCTGTCGCCCGAGGCGCCCTTATAGACCGACGCCCACTTGGCGTAGATCGGGAACGGGAAGCTGGCGCCGGCGCCAGTGATGACCGCCGCCATCGCGGCGCTGCTGGCGATTGCCAGGCCCAGCGTCGCGCCCAGCAGGGCCTTGTATGTCTTTTTCATGGTGTATCCTTTCGAAGAGCAGCCGCAGTCCGGGTTTTATCCTAAATCTCTTATGTGGCGAACTGAAGACGGGTCATCAGGACGTTGAGGTCCTGGCCGTCGCGGTTGAGGATGGCGGCGACACCCTTCTTGACCGAGATGAAGCTGAAGTGGGGCTGCAGCTTGACGTTGCGGTTAAGGTACCAGTTCAAGCCCACTTCGAAGATGTCTTCCTTGCCACCCAACACACCGGCCAGGCGGGAGGTGCCAACAGCGTTGGTCAGGGCGGTCTGGGTCGGGTTCCAGTTCAGGTCTGTACTGCTGTAGCGGGCGACCAGTTCCCAGGCTCCCCAGCTGTCGGCATCCAGCGCGAACGGACGCGACGGCACGGGCATACCCCAGCCGGCGGTCTCATTGGTCAGAGACGTAGCCGCATAGCTGCGCGTCTCGCCGGTCAGGATCCACGAACCTTCCAAATACCAGCCACCGAAGGTGGGACGGTCGATCACGGCCGCAGAATTGATACAGACCGGATTGTTGGTCACGGACAGGGTGCCGCACTGGCGGTCGGCAGAGAACTGTGCCCATTCGCCGCCGATGAAGAAGTTCTGCCAGTTGAGGCCCATGTCCAAGGCGTAAAGGTCGCCAGTCTTGGCCGCTATGTTGCCGGTAGAGATCAGGCGGGTGCCATCGACGCGAACCTGGGGACGGTCCTGGAAGTTCAGGGCCTGTGCACCGCCGCCGGCGGCGTTGCCGCTATAGATCACAGTGCCGATGGTGGCGCCGATCTGGAAGTTGGAGGGGCCGTCGCTCCACAGGCGGTCCGTGACGCGCACAAAGGCCTGGCTCTGTTCGTCGCCGCCATTGCCGTGACCTGCTGCGTTGGCCGTCTTGGCGCCAGAGAAGACGGCGGTGACGGTGACGTTGTCGCCGGCCCAGAAGGTGTCAGTCTTGGCGTAGCCGATGTCGATGCCGCGGCGGGAGTCGCTGCCGCCGAAGAGCTCGGTGGAAATATTGTCAATCTCAGGACGCTCGATGAACATCAGGTTGGCTGACGAGGTCGTGCCTTCGAACATCATGCTCGTCTCGAGCGCACCGACGGAGAAGTGCCAGTTCGGGATGCCGGTGTAGGAAAGGATGGCCTGGTTCAGGATGCCGTCGCCTTCGGTGCCGGGAACGCCGGTGCCGTTGAAACCGCCGTTGGAGCCGCCGAAGTTCAGACGGACATAGTAAGCGAAGTCACGATAGGCGCGGCCTTCAATGCCGAAATAGGCGCGGCGGAACACGGCGCCGCTGGACAGGTCAGCCGGACCGGCAAAGCCGTCCGGATGGGTGTCATCCTGCATGAAGCTCGCAGTATCGAACTGGATGCGGGTGCGGATGGACATGGTGAAACGTCCATCGCCCGACGCGAAGGTGGGACGTCCATTGTCGAAGGTCCAGACTGCTGAATTGTAGGACTGTTCCACGGTGGAAAGACGGGTGCGATCGGTTGTGACGCGATCCGAAATCGTCTCCAGACGGCTTTCGAGGTCATTGAGCCTCTGCAGCAGTTCCGCGTTCGTCTGCGCCACGGCCGGTGTCGCCATCAAAACGAGGGAGGCAGCGCCAGCCATCAAACCCTTCTTGCCAAAAAGTTTCACGGAAAACACATTCATTGTTCAGCTCCCAAAATTCGTGCAGCACTTCTATCACCCCCGGCCGTGAAAAAACTCCGTGAAATTTCCATGGTGTTTACATGAGAAAGCTTCCGGAAGGCCGGATTCCGGGGAAGGCGCAGCTTTAGGGCTTTTAGTAATTTGCTATTGTGGCACAGCCGCCAAGCGGCAGGTTGTCCGGAAAAAAGACTCAGTCCTGCGCCAGCCCGCTGTAACGCCCCTGGAAGTAGATCAACGGCGCACCGGTCTGCGGACGGAAGAATCGCAGCACGCGCCCGATCAGCACCGAATGATCGCCGGCGTCAACCACCTGTGCGCGGGCACATTCGAACACAGCCAGGGAATCGGACAGCGCCGGTGGTCCCAGCACGGTCGGCAGCAGCGTCAGCCCATCCAGGCTGTGCTCGCCCGCGCCCGCCAGGCGCAAAGATACGGCACGGTGATCGGCGGACAGGATCGAGATGGTGAAAGCAGGCGCCCCAACGAAAGTATCGTGGCGGCGCGAGCGGCGATCAATGGCCCACAGCACCAGCGGCGGATCCAGCGATACCGAGGTGAAGGAATTGACCGTAATCCCGATATGGGACGATTTGCCTTGCCCGGCAGCGGTCACCACCACAACCCCGGTGGGATAGCAGCCCAGGGCGTCGCGGAAGGCGCGGGTATCAAAGGGCTGATTGTCGAAGTCGATCACGTTTCACACTCGGTTAAGCGCGGATGTGCATTATCTCTCAAGTTAAGGCGAGACAAGCTCCGGCGCAAAGACCGGGGCGGCGAGCCGGGTAACATGGGTGGCAGGCATCATGGCCGGCAATAACAACGCGATCGTCATCAAGCGCATAAAGAAGGGCGGGCATGGCGGCAATCATGGCGGCGCCTGGAAAGTCGCCTATGCCGACTTCGTCGCGGCGATGATGGCCTTCTTCCTGCTGATGTGGCTGATCAACACCACCACCCGAGAACAGAAACGCGGCATCGCCGACTATTTCGCGCCCCAGTCCATCGCCCAGACCACCGCCGGTTCCGGCGGCGTGCTTGGCGGCCAGGTGATGGGCGCCGATTCCGCCCATGCCGGCGGCGCCCAGTCGGTGATGAAGAAGCAGTCGCCGCCCTCGCCCGCCGACGCCGCCAAGGGCCTGTCGGCCGGTGGCACCGAAGGCGGCGCCAATGGCAATGCCGAAAACAGCGCCGCCAATTCGACGCAGGACGGCGAATTCAACAAGGCCGCCGAGGCGATCCACCAGGCGATGCAGGACAATCCCGACCTCGCCAATCTCTCCAAGCAGGTCATCACCGAGAAGACGCCGCAGGGCCTGCGCATCCAGCTGGTCGACCAGGATGGCCGCCCCATGTTCAGCCAGGGCACCAACGATCTGACGCCCTACGCGAAAAAGCTGCTGGTCGCGGTGGGCGGCATCATCGCCACGCTGCCCAACCGCGTCTCCATCGCCGGTCACACCAGCGACGCGGATTCGCAAGGCGATGCGTGGAAACTGTCCTTCGACCGCGCCAACGCGGCGCGCGCCACGCTGCAGGCGGGCGGGCTGGGCCAGGATCGCATCTACGATGCGGCGGGCAAGGCCGCGTCGGAACCGTTGCTGCCGGAAAATCCCGGCGCGTCGGCCAACCGCCGTCTTTCCATTATGCTGCTGCGCGAGGCGCCGCCCGCGCCATCCGGCGGCTTGCTGGGCAAGTAGCACCGCGACCCAAGCGTTTCAGCCGAAACGATATTCACCAGTTTTGAGCCAAGCCGCTGGCGCAATAGGCAGATTCGCTGTCATACTGAGTCCGTGACCGACCAGCGCTCGACCCGGATACCGCAATTCTTCCTGACCCCGGGGGGGCCTTGCCCCTATCTGCCGGGCCGGGTGGAGCGCAAGGTCTTCGCGCGCCTGGCCGGAAACCTGGCGCAGCCTTTGTCGGAGGCGCTCACCCATTCCGGCTTTCGCCGTAGCCAATCCATCGCCTATCGCCCGGCCTGCGAAGGCTGCAATGCCTGCGTCTCGGTGCGGGTGCAGGCGAGTGAATTCAACGCCGGCCGCAACCTCAAGCGCAACTTCAAGCGCAATGACGACCTGGTGCGCGCCGAAGTCGCCGCCGAGGCGACCCGCGAGCAGTTCGCGCTCTTGCGCACCTATCTGGATTCCCGCCATCCCGGCGGCGGCATGAGCGACATGGGCCTGTTCGACTATGTCGCCATGGTCGAGGAAACGCCGGTCGAGACCCACATTGTCGAATATCGCAACGCCGATGGCGTGCTGATGGCCGCCGCCCTGACCGACAAGCTGCGCGACGGTCTGTCGATGGTCTATTCCTTCTATCACCCGGGCGAGGAAACAAGGTCGCTGGGCACCTTCATGATCCTGGATCACATCCGGCGCGCGCAGGAAATCGGCCTGCCTTACGTCTATCTCGGCTACTGGGTGCATGGCAGCGAGAAGATGGACTACAAGATCCGCTTCGCGCCGCTGGAAGCGCTGACCCCCAATGGCTGGGAGCCGCTGGCCTGATTTTCGGGCCTAGCCGCGCGTCACGATCACCTTGTATTCGACAGTGTGCGGATAGGTGATCATCTGCAGCGCCACTTCGTCCTGCGGCCCCAGCACGCCAAGGTCTTCCATGCGGTCCGGCAGCATCATCGAAACGCGCCCCGCGACATCGATGAAGACCAGCCGCCCCTGCGGCAGGCCCGCGCGCATCAGCGCCGTGAGACGCGACAGATAGGGCTCGCGCTTCCACGCGGCAGGCTGGGAGGCATCGACATAAACCATCGTGCGCTTCCTGGATTCTTCGGACACCAGCACCAGCTTGCACTTTTCCGGCTTCCACTCCGGTCCCAGGCCATCATCCAGCAGCCAACTACAGGCGAAGGTCCGGCACTCCTGTGGCCGCGTCTCATAGATGGCGCAGCCGCCACGGCCCGGCATGGCGTGGTCGCACCAATGGTTGCGCGGCTTTTCCAGGGCATAGATGCCCATGACTTTGCAGCACAGGGTGCACGTTCCGCACTCCCGCGTCACGCAGCGCCTCCGAACCTCGCCTTGAGCTCCTCGACCTGCTCGTCGGTGATCTTGGTGACCAACACTTCGGGCGGCGTGATCGGCTGGCCCGGGATCAGCGAGTCGAGCGCGGCGGCGGTGTCGTCATCCACCCACGGCACCACGCCATTGGCATAGCCGACGGGCTGGATCGCGAGGTGGATGGTCTTGGCCAGTTCCGGCATCACCGGCCAGGTCAGGTGCGCAAAGACATGCACCAGGTTCAGGCCCATGCGCACGCCGATAGCGGCACGGTCGCGGTCGGTCTTGATGTGGGTCCAGGGCGCGGCACGGGTGAGGTATTCGTTGCCCGCCACCCAGATGGCGCGCAATTCGCCCATCGCCTTGCGGAAATCGGCGGCCTCGAGATAATCCGTGTACGTCTTTATGCGGCGATCCAGTTCTGCGATCAGCGCTTTTTCCTCGTCGCCATAGACGCCCTCGCCCGGCAGCTTGCCGTCGAAGCGGGCGACGCAGAACTTGGTGACGCGCAGCACGAAATTGCCCAGCACATCGGCCAGGTCCTTGTTCACCACGCCGGCGAAATGTTCCCAGGTGAAGTTGCTGTCGCTGCTCTCCGGCGCGTTGGCGATCAGATAATAGCGCCAGACATCGGCGGGTGCGATTTCCAGCGCCTTGTCCATGAAGATGCCGCGCTTGCCGGAGGTGGAGAATTTGCCGCCGTCATAGTTGAGCCAGTTGAAGCCCTTCAGCCGGTCCACCAGCTTCCAGGGTTCGCCCGAGCCCATGATGGTCACGGGAAAGCCGACCGTGTGGAATGGCACATTGTCCTTGCCCATGAACTCCCAGTACGTCACGTCTTTTTTTGTTTGGCCTACCGCTTCGCTACTTGAGGCCGGGCCCTGCCACCAGTCGCGGTAATCCTTGCCATTGCGGTCGGCCCATTCCTTGGTCGCGGCGATGTATTCGATGGGCGCGTCGAACCAGACATAGAAGACTTTGCCCTTCAGCGCGCCATCCGCGATGTCGTCCGGCACGGGAATACCCCATTCCAGGTCGCGGGTGATGCCGCGATCGCGCAGGCCCTCGTCCAGCCACTTGAAGGCGATGGAGGTGACGACCGGCGACCAGTCCTGTTTATGGCTTTCGATCCAGTTACGCAGCTTGCCGGCGAATTGCGACTGCTTGAGGAACAGGTGCGTGGAATCGCGGATCTCGACATCCTGCGCCCCCGACACCGCCGAACGCGGATGGATCAGGTCAACCGGATCGAGCACGCGGGTGCAGTTCTCGCACTGGTCGCCGCGCGCCCTCTCATAGCCGCAATGCGGACAGGTGCCGATGACATAGCGGTCGGGCAGGAAGCGGCCATCGGTCGGTGAATAGGCCTGCTTGGTGGTCTTGAGCTCGAGGAAACCATTCTTCCAGAGCTGGCGCGCGAAGTGCAGCGTCAGTTCGTGATTGGCGGGCGAGGACGAGCGGCCGAAATTGTCCCATGCCAGGCCGAAATCATCACCCAGCTTCTTCTGCACCGCATGCCACTTGTCGCAGAATTCGCGCGGGCCGATGCCTTCTTCCAGCGCCGCCAGTTCGATGGGCGCACCATGCTCGTCGGTGGCGCAGATCGCCACCGTTTCGTGACCGCGCGCGCGGCAGAAGCGGGCGAAGATATCGGCGGGCAGCATCGAGCCCACCAGATTGCCCAGGTGCTTGACCCCCGCCACATATGGCAGGGCAGAGGTGATGAGGATTCGCTTTTTTGCGGGCATGACTGGGGCTAGACTATCGTTAAACGCCTGCCAGTCCTACAGAAGCCGGGCGGCTGAAACAATGATCGGGGGGCATAATGCGCCGGATTCTGCCGGGAATTTCCGTGGCCGCGGCGAGCCTTTTGCTGATGGCGCAGGCCCCCGCCCCCATTGCTGCCGCTGCGCGCATGGCGGCGTCGGAAAAGCTGACCATCGGCAATGGCGTGCTGGATGCCGTGATCCATCCGCCGGGGGCCAACGCCTTTTACGGCGGCACCCGTTTCGACCAGTCCGGCGTGATCGGCAGCCTGAAATATGGCGAGCAGGAATATTATGGCCCCTGGTTCGCGGCGCTGGATCCGGCCGCGCGCGATGTCGCTTTGGGGCCGGAAGGCGTGCTGGTCAGTTTCAACAGCGGCACGATGGGACCGGCGGAGGAATATACCCCCATCGGCTATGACGAGGCCGCGCCGGGCGGACGCTTCCTGCAGATCGGCGTCGGCGTGCTGACGCGGCCAGACGACAAGCCGTTCGACCGCTTCCACCGTTATGACATCGCCGATGCCGGAAGCTGGCGCATCCGCAACACCGGCAACAGCGTCACGATGGAGCAGACGGCGCGCCAGGGTGATTACGCTTACGTCTATGAGAAGATCATCACGCTGACGCCGGGCCAGCCGCGCATGACCATCGCGCATCGCCTGCGCAACAAGGGGACGAAGCCCATCGTCACCAGCATGTACAACCACAATTTTCTCACCATCAATCCGGGCAATGCCGACATGGCGGTGACACTGCCTTTCGCTGCCGTGGCGGCGCGGCCATCCCCGCGCCTGACGCTGGCGGGCAACATGGTGCGCTGGCCGAACGCGCTGGTGGAGCGGGAGAATGCGCAAGTGCTGCTGCATGACGAGAGCAAGCCGCCCCAGCCATTCGATTTCACGGTGCGCAATGAAAAGACCGGCGCGGGCTTCCGCGTCACCAGCGAAGCCCCGGCCAGCCGCGTCAATCTCTGGTCGATCCGCTCGGTGATGGCGCTGGAGCCCTACACCGCCGTCACTGTCGCGCCGGGGGCAGAGCAACGCTGGTCGTATGCCTATACGTTCACGCCACCGCGTTAGCGAGCGATCAGCTCGGGGCTGTAATTCTCGATCACGACGCTGAAGGGCTTCTCATCTTTTGTCAGCAGGACGGCCTTGATGCGCAGGATCGCGTCGCCATCGGGCGCGGCCGCTTCCAGCGTCCTGCGATGGAAATCCAGACCGCGCACCGCCGTGCCGAACGGCGTCTGGGTTTCGTCCAGCAGCCGGTTCATCTCGGGCGTCAGGCGGGCGGGCAGATACCAATTGTCCGCGTTGGACAACACATGCGCGCCGCAGGCCAGCCGCACGCGGCGATGGCGGACGGCATCGTTCGGCCCGGCACCCAGCAAGGCGCGCACTTCGGGCGGCGCAGGCAGCGCAAGGTCATCGCGCAGGGCGCGGATGACCGGCGGCGCGGCCAGATGCAGGGAGGTGCAATAGCTGGTGAGAACCTGCGTCGCGCTGGTGCTGGCGAGCAGGTCGGCGCGCAGGCGGTCAACGGTGCCCTGGGCGACGGCCTGAACCGGCAGGCACAACGCGATGACGGCAACCAGATATCTTGCAGTTCTCATGCGCCGGGATTGCCGCTTTTCCGTCGGCCTGACAAGGGATTTGCGTGGTCTTGCGGGTTGCCTATCAGCCGCAAGGCCAGTATTCCACAGAAGGCGTGGCCGGCATAGCTCAGCGGTAGAGCAGCGGTTTTGTAAACCGAAGGTCGGGAGTTCAATCCTCTCTGCCGGCACCAGCCTCAAATCACCGTGATGTCGTTCGACAGGCGGTTCTCGTCGGGGCCATTGGCGGGGAAATGCTGCGCCATCGCCGCGCCGCACAGATGGATGGCGCGGATGAAGCCCTCGGCCGGGCGGCCTGCCCTGATCTCATCCGTCACCGCCGCCACCGCCGCGTCCCACAGGCCCTGGCCGACCGCCGCATGGATGGCGGGATTGGCGACCAGTTCGACACGGCGATCCGCGAAGCAGGCAAAGATGAGAATGTGCGGCGCATCCTTGGGCAGATGCGTGGCCAGCGCGGCATAGTGATGGCGCGCCACCTGCCCGACGCGATGGCGCTTGAGCAAGCCTGGCGTCAGCAACCGGCGCAAGGGTGGCCAGTTCGCCAGCAGTGCCGCTGCCACGAAGATCGCCGCCTGCGCCATCGCATAGAGCGCCAGCGCCCGCAGCACCAAGCCGTCCTCGGTATCGCCGCCGCTCCAGCCGCCATGCAGGATGCTTTCATGCAGGCCCGCCAGCACCAGCAGAGGCGGCAGGCAAAGCGATAGCAGCGCCGCGAACGCCAACGGCACTTCGCGATAGTTGGAGACATCTTCCGCCAGCACGCAGGTGATCTCGCCGGTGGTGCCCAGCTCGGCCTGCGTCACCGCCTCGGCAATGCGGATGCGGTCGTCGTTGCTCAGCATCACCAGCCCCCCGAAGCGCCGCCGCCACCGAACGAGCCACCGCCGCCGCCAAAACCGCCGCCGCCGCCAAAACCGCCACCGCCGCCCCAGCCGCCGCCACGATAGGAGCCGCCCCGGCCGGAGCTGGCGGCCACGAACAGCAGCGGCCACAGGCTGGTGTTGCGCCCGAACAGGAAGAACAGAACGCCCAGGATCAGCAGCACCGCGACAAAGCCATTGCCGTCGCCCTGACCACCACCGCGCTTGAGCTGCTGCGCCGCCGCTGCGGCGCGCTTCTCGGCTTCCGACGGCTCCAGCGACATCTGCTCGATCAGCGCATCGGCGCCCGCCAGGACGCCGCCGTCAAAATCCTTTTGGCGGAAGCGCGGCGTGATCTTGGTATTGATGACGATGGACGAGAAGGCGTCGGTGAGGATCGGCTCCAGGCCATAGCCGACCTCGATGCGCACGCGCCGTTCATTGGGCGCAACGATCAGCAGCGTGCCATTGTTGAACTTGCCCTGGCCAATCTTCCAGTGACGGCCAAGCTGGTAGCCATAGTCGGAGATTTCGTAGCCGCCCAGCGACGGCACGGTGACGACGACCAACTGGCGCGAATTGCTTTTCTCCAGCCCGGCCAGCTTTCCATCCAGCGCCTGTACCGTGGCAGGCGACAGGATGTTGGCGCCATCGACCACCCGCCCGGTGAGCGCGGGAAAGTCCGGCGCCGCCCGCACGGGCAGCGCCAGGACCATCAAGGCCAGAAATCCGGCGAAGAACGCCTTCATCAGCTTCAGGGATTGGCCTGCGGCTGCGGGGCCATCGTGCCCTGCGGGGCCGCGCCCGGCTGCGGCGCCATCATCATGCTGTTGTTGAAGTTCACCGTCGGCGCCTGCTGTGCCGCCGCCGACGCATTGAAGGGCTGCGCCTGCTTGTAGCCACTCTGCAGCGTCGCCGCCCAGAGCGAGCCGGGGATGGTCACCAGCGTGGTGTTATATTCCTGCACCGCGCCATTATAGTCGCGGCGCGCGATCTCGATGCGGTTTTCGGTGCCTTCCAGTTGCGACTGCAGCGCCAGGAAGTTGGTGTTGGATTTCAGGTCGGGATAGGCCTCGCTGATCGCCAGCAGGCGGCCCAGCACGCCGGACAACTGGTTCTGCGCCGCCTGGTAGCGGGCAAAGGATTCCGGATCGGTGATGGTCGAGGCATCAACCTTCACCTGTGTCGCGCTGGCGCGGGCCTGCGTCACCTGCACCAGCACCGACTGCTCCTGCTTGGCGTAAGCCGCCACGGTGTTCACCAGATTGGGAATCAGGTCGGCGCGGCGCTGATAGGCGGCCTGCACATCGGCCCAGCGGGCCTTTACCGCCTGGTCCTGGGTAGGAATGGTGTTGTAGCCGCAACCGGCCAGCACGGTAGCCAGGCCCAAAGCCGCCACCAACCCCATGAGCTTGCGCGCAAATTTCATCGTTTGCCCCTTCTGGCAAAGTCCACGGCGTAAAGATGGTGTTTCAAGCCCCCCGCGCAAGTTCCCCAAACCGAAATAATCGTCTTGCCAGCACGATTACTTCCTGACAGGCGCTGCGCTAGAGCTGCGCCTGTTGCGCCAGGATCCGGGCCCGCGCCGCCACAGGCCAACGGGATCGCGCATATGCACCAGCCAGGTCTGCATATGGCCCTTGAGCCAGCGCGACCGCTGCCGCAGCCACGGCCCCAGCGACGCGGGCGCTTCCTCATAGGTGGTAGACGGGATCATCGAGACGCAATAGCCGAGCTGTGCCAAGCGAATGCCGATATCGGCGTCCTCGGTGACATTGAAGGCATCCCAGCCGCCGATATCGCGCAACACCTGGGTGCGGAAATGGTTGGAGGTGCCACCCAGCGGCATCGGCACGCCGAAGCGATCCAGCCCCGGCAGCAGCATGTCGAACCACTGGGCATAATCCAGCGCGAACATGCGGGTCATCCAGTTATGGTCGGTGTTGTATAAATTCAGCCGCGCCTGGACGCAGGCAAGCTGGCGCGGCGCAGCGCGGAAAGCCGCCACCGCCTTCAGCAACTGGTCGGACTCGGGCCTGTCCTCGGCGTCAAAGATCACCAGATATTCGCCGCGCGCGAATTGCAGCGCATAGTTGGCCGCCTTGGGCTTGGTGCGCGGGCCGTGATCTGGAACGCGTATAATCTCGAAGCCTTCACCGCAGGCCTGCGCCGCCGCAATGGTCTCGTCATCGTCCGCTTCCAGCACCAGCTTGATGTCGAGACGCTGCGCCGGATAATCGAGCGCGCGCAGGGCCTGCAACAATCGCGGCAGCACATTCGCCTAGCGGTAGAGCGGCACCAGGATGGTGTAAAGCGGCAGCGCATGGCGCGGGCGCGGCAGGTCGCGGCGCGGACCGCCAGCGCCGAGCCAGGCCAGCCCGACCCGGAACAGGCCGCTGACGACAAAGGCAAACGCCAGAAAGGCGGTAAGGGCCTGCAGCGTCGCCAGCGGCCATCGCAGTACGCAGAGCAGAAGCCCTACTGCCAGCAGGAGGAAGACGATCTTCTGCCCCCGGGACAGGACATGGCGGGCGGACAGGTGCGGCAGGCGGCGGGCAAGGCCATAGACCGCCTCGGTGATCAATGCCGATTGCTGTGTCGCCAGGATCGCCGCGCGCACGTCGGCGGCGGATACGAATTGCAGCGACAGGCCGCGATGGCGCGCCCGCAGCCAGGCGCAATTTTCCGCAGATGAATCCGCCGTGCGGATGACCCGTCCATCGCAATGATAAAGCCGCACCAGGCAGAATGCCGCGCCATGCCCCGGATATGTTTCTGCCCCAACCACCACGAAAATTTTCTTCTGCCGCGCGAAGCGTATTTTCGCGCGCGGTTGAACGTCTGAATTTGTCTGGAAAGCAACGCAGCACCCTCAACGCGCGCCGGATTGCTGGTGCGGTTGCGCGAAAACTATGGTGCACCGAATCACACGCCACAAGGGGGGAAACGGCAGGACCTATACTTGCGGAAGCCAACCCTATACGCGCGGAATATCAGCCGGGTTCAGGAACGGATGCGCCGCACGGCGGCCAACCAGCCCGCATACAGGCTGTCGCGCTGCGCCGGTTTCATGCGCGGCGTGAAGCGCTGGTCCAGCGCCCAGTGTCGCGCGATCTGGGCGGTATCCTGGAATATGCCGGCGCCCAGTCCCGCCAGCAGCGCCGCCCCCAGCGCCGTGGTTTCGGTCACGCGGGGACGCGCCACCGCCAGCCCGGTGAGATCGGCAAGGCGCTGGCAGAAGCCGTCATTGGCGACCATGCCGCCATCCACTTTCAGTTCGCGCAACCGTATGCGGGCGCGCGCCATGTCGGCCTTCATGGCTTCCAGAAGGTCACGGGTCTGGTAGCAGACGGCATCCAGCGCCGCGCGGGCAATTTCCGCCGCCCCGGCGTCGCGCGTCAGGCCCAGGATGGCGCCGCGCGCGTCCGCATCCCAATAGGGCGCGCCAAGGCCGGTGAAAGCCGGCACGAAATACAGCCCCTGCAGCGGCCTTGCCCCTGACGCCAGCGTCTCGCTGCCGGCGGCGGACTTGATCACGCCCAGCTCGTCGCGCAGCCATTGCACCACTGCGCCCGCGATGAAGATGCTGCCTTCTATGGCATGGTCATGGCCGGCCAGCGCGGTCGTCAGCAGCCGGCTGTGCGATTTGGCGATCGTCTTGCCGGTGTTGACCAGCGCGAAACAGCCCGTGCCATAGGTCGCCTTGACATCGCCCGGCTGGAAACAGGCCTGGCCGAAGCTGGCGGCCTGCTGGTCGCCCGCCACGCCCAGGATCGGGATCGGCGCACCGAACAGCGTCGTCACGCCGTAATCCGCGACGCTGTCCTGCACCTTGGGCAGCATGGCGCGCGGCACCCCGAACAAGGCGAGGAGTTCGTCATCCCAGTCGCGGCGCTTGAGATTGAACAGCATGGTGCGCGACGCGTTGGTGACATCGGTGGCGTGCACCGCGCCGCCGGTCAGCTTCCAGATCAGCCAGGTATCGATGGTGCCGAACAGGACCTCGCCGCGCTGCGCGCGGGCCTTGGCGCCCTTTATCGTCTTCAGCAGCCATTCCAGCTTGGTGGCCGAGAAATAGGGATCGAGCCGCAGCCCGGTCTTGCGCGCGATCTTCGGCTCCCAGCCCTGCGCCCGCAGCGCGGCGCAGCGGGCGGCCCCGCGCCGGTCCTGCCAGACGATGGCGTTGGCCAGCGGCTTGCCGGTGCGCGCATCCCAGATCAGGCTGGTCTCGCGCTGGTTGGTGACGCCCAGCCCGGCCACCCTGCCCGGCGGCACACCTTTCAGCACCGCGCGCACGCAGCGGACCACGCCGCGCCAGATTTCCGCCGGGTCATGTTCGACCCAGCCGCTGGCCGGATAAACCTGCTGCAATGGCACGCTATGGCTCGCCCTGGGCCGGGCCCTGGCGTCAAACAGGATCGCCCGGCTGGAGGTGGTGCCCTGGTCGATGGCGAGAAGCATTTTCATCATCTTAGCGGACATGATTGCCGCATCCCAGGCAAGAGACTTAACGCGCTGTTAAGGCACCTACTGCTAGAAAAAACGATCAAGCAGGCATGGGGCACATTGTGGGTCTGACCGCGCACGACATGAGCGACATGAGCCGCCTGGCTCAGCTCGCCATCAATCCGCAGAGCGGCGCAAGCCGCGAGGAAATCTACCTCGCCGTCGCCTCGCTCTACCGCATCCAGGGCGCCGGGCTGAACAGCCGCGAGCGCGAACTGATGCGCGATATCCTGCGCCGCCTCACCCGCGACGTCGAAATGGCGATCCGCGTCGCCCTGGCGCAGCGCCTGACCGAAGACACCACCGCGCCGCACGACCTGATCCTGCTGCTGGTCGACGATTCCATCGAAGTCGCGCGCCCGCTGATCCTGCACAGCCCGCTGCTGACCGAAGCCGATGTCCTCAAGCTGATCGCCGAAGCCGGCGTTGCCCACCAGGAAGCTGTGGCCGGCCGCCCCCATATCGGCGAACCGGTAACGGCCGCGCTGGCCAATTGCGAACATGAATCCGTGCTGCTGGCGCTGGTGCGCAACGTCACCGCCAAGATTTCCGAGACCACCTACAATGTGCTGGTCGAAAAATCACGCGCCATCACCGGCCTGGCCGAACCGCTGGTGCGCCGCCCCGACCTGCCGCCGCAGCTCGCCACCAAGATGTGCGACTGGGTTTCGGACGCGCTGAAAAGCTACATCAAGACCAACTACGCCATCGCACCGCGCACCGTCGATGCCGCCATGGCCGACGCCACCGCCGTGCTCAAGAACGAGCCCGCCACTCACAAGAACCCGCCGCCAGACAGCGCCCAGAAGCTGATCGAGAAGCTCGCCGCCTCCGGCCAGCTCAAGGCCGGATTCCTGATGCGCGTGCTCAGCCAGGGCCAGATCGACCTCTTCGACCTCGCCTTCGCGCGCCTGCTCACTGTCGAGCTGGAGACGTTCCGCTCCTTCTTCTATCGCGATGGTTCGCGCCTGGTGGCGTTGGCCTGCCGCGCCGCCGGCATCGACAAGTCGGTCTTCCCGACCGTCTTCAACCTCTCGCGCCAGGCCCGCACGGGCCAGGCCGTGCTCAGCCCGGCCGACCTGGCCGAGGCCGATGCGATCTTCGCCATGCCCCGCCCCACGGCGCTGGAGCAGATCCGCGCCGAGGCCTGATTTCACCTGCCCTGCCGGGCATGCTATCAACCGCCGCATGAAACTTCACTTTACCGCGACTGCGGACGCCGCCGATGCGCTTGCCGCGCTGCGCCAGCGCCATGCCGATTCCGGGCCCCAGGACGCCGACATCATCGTGGCGCTGGGCGGCGACGGCTTCATGCTGCAGACGCTGCATGCCTTTGTCGGCAGCGGCAAGCCGATCTACGGCATGAATCTGGGCTCGGTCGGTTTCCTGATGAACGAATACCGCGTCGATGATCTGGCCGAGCGGCTGGCCGCCGCCGAGCAGGCCGTCGTGCACCCCCTGCGAATGAAGGCGCACACCCGGGACGGCGTGGTCGAGGCGCTGGCCTTCAACGAAGTCTCGCTGCTGCGCGAAACCCGCCAGGCCGCCAAGATCCGCATCATGGTGGACGAGCGTCCCCGCATCGCCGAACTGATCTGCGACGGCGTGCTGGTATCCACGCCCGCCGGCTCCACCGCCTACAATCTCTCGGCGCACGGCCCCATCCTGCCCATCGACGCGGCCCTGCTGGCGCTGACGCCAATCTCCGCCTTCCGCCCGCGCCGCTGGCGCGGTGCGCTGCTGCCACATCGCGCCCGGGTACGCTTCGAAATCCTGGAAAGCGCCAAGCGGCCGGTGAGCGCCGTGGCCGATGACCGCGAAGTCCGCGAGGTCTCGGCGGTGGATGTCGAGGAGGACCGCTCCATCGCCATGACCATGCTCTATGACAAGGGGCACAATCTGGACGAGCGCATCCTGTCCGAGCAGTTCAGCGACTGAAGCCGTTTGCAGGGCGGGAAATCTGAGTTTGCCGCGCTGCCCTTCGCTTACGCTCCGGGCGTTCGCCGGGCAATCGCCTGCCGGCGATTGCTTTTCCGGCTCACCCCTTCACCCAGCGTTAACGCCCATTAAGCCATTCTGCCGGGGTGGCACGCGCGCGTGCGTGCCTGGGGTCGGGTTATGAGTGACTACCGTTTCGAGCGTCTGAAAATCCTGGTGGTGGACGACAACGCCCACATGCGCAAGCTCGTGGTCACGATCCTGCAGGCGTTCGGCGTCGTCCATATCTTTGAAGCCGCCAGCGGCGAAGCCACCTGGGAATCCCTGCGCGAGCACAATCCCGACATCATCATCCTGGACTGGGTGATGGAAGGCATGTCCGGCATCGAGCTGATGAAGATGATCCGCGCCAATCCCGCCTCGCCCAATCCCTTCGTGCCGGTGATCATGCTCACGGGCCATACCTCGCTGGACCATGTGATGCAGGCGCGCGATGCCGGCATCAACGAGTTCATCGCCAAGCCGGTCTCGGTGAAGACGATGATGTCCCGCCTGTCGTCGATCATCGAGCATCCGCGCCCCTATGTGCGTACCACGGTCTATTTCGGTCCCTGCCGCCGCCGGCGCCAGGATGAACATCGCGGCCCCGAGCGGCGCAGCGCCGCCAAGGAAGCTGCGGAATAAGGAGCGATCATGGCGCGCCAGCAACCCATCGAACTTTTCATGCCGCCCAACATGCTCAAGGCCAAGGCTGGCGGCGGCTTTGGCGGCGTCGACATGAACGCGATCAAGCGCGCCGAAGCGGCGATGGAGACGCTCAAGGGTGATTTCTCCGGCATGGCGGCCGATGGCATCACCGCGCTTTCCGCCGCGCGCGAGGCCTATGCCGCCAAGGCCGATCCGGGCAGCCGCGCCGCGCTGCTGCGCACCGCCCATGACATCAAGGGCCAGGCCGCGACCTATGATTTTCCGCTGATGGGCCGCGTCGCAGGTTCGCTGACCAAGATGCTAGGCGAAGCGCCACAAGGCACGCTGCTGCCGACAGGATCGCGCTGGCGCTGATCGCCGAGCTGGATTCCCAGGTCGGCGCGCTTCTCAAGAAATAGAAATCAGCTCTCACGGGCGTCCGACAGCAGGTTCAACAGGCCCGGGCCGAAGGACAGGTTGCTGGCGCTGGGGCCCTCGCCGCCGCCAAAGCTGAAGGAACTGCGCGGCTGCCAGTTCAACACGCTGGCCAGCAGCATCTGCATTTCCGAATCCATTTTCGCGGCCATCACTACCGGGTTCTGCGGCTGCAGCGGCGCGGCGGCGGGCGCCAGCGGCGCGCTGCGGATCGTGTCTGCCCCGCCCGGCTGGCGCAGCGCCCAGTCATAGACTTCGCGCACGCTCTTGGCCGAACCATCGGCATGATAGAAGACGGTCTTGTTGGCAGACGCGGCGGCCGAAAATTGCGCCGCCGCGCTCATGCCCGGATTATTCTCGGCCAGCTTGATCAGCTTGCAGGCCGCTTCAGGCCCGAAGAAGTGCGCGGCATAGAGTTCGCCGCCGCAAGGCTGGCGGCCCAGCGCGTTCTGCAGCGTCGCACTGGTGGACTTGGCATGTTCGCCCGCCATCAGTGCGGCGATGTTGGCATCCTTGCGCAGCGCCAGGATCGCATCCTTGTCACCGCCGGCACGATAGCGGCCATCGGAGCCCCGTGTGATCGCGTTCGCCTGCGCGGCAAGGCCGTGGCTGGCGCCGTGATCCTTCACCAGCCCCAGCCAGGTCTGTTCGATGAACTGGAACAGGCCGGTGGCCGACGAGGTCGCGGACTGCGCCTGCGGCTTGAGGCTGGATTCCCGCATCGCGGTGCCCAGCAGGTAGTTGAAGTCCGAGCCGGTGCGCTGGGCGGCGTTCTGCAACGCCGCGACCACATTGGCCCGTTCCGGGGAGAGTGCGCCCAAATTCATGGGCCAAAACTCTCCCCTTATGGTTAAAAAGACCTTACCAGCGCCAGTTTCGCGGCCAGTTCCGCCGGATCGTGGCGTACCGCCGGGCTGTGACCCCAGACCGGCCCCGGCCAGGCCGGATCGCCCCGGCGGCGCCCGATCACATGCACATGCAGTTGCGGCACCATGTTGCCCAGGGCACCGACATTGAGCTTCTCGACCGCCGCCATGCCCCGCACCCCATTCGACAGACGCACGATCTCCTGCATCAGCTGCGCCTGGTCTGCGGACGCCAGGTCGGCGATCTCCACTGCCCCGGCGCGGCGCGGCACCAGCATGCACCAGGCATAGCGGGCATCGTCATGGAGAAAGACGCGGCAGAGCGGCCAGTCCACCGCATGATGCGTCAGCGACAGGATGACGGGATCGACGGCAAAATCGCTCACGTGAATCTCCGGGGATCAAAGGCGGGAATGACGGCGGCGCGGCCCAGCACCAGGTCACGCATGTGATCGGCGATGGCTGGGGCAAAGAGAATGCCGTTGCGGTACTGCCCGCCCGCCACGAAGACGCCGCTCGCAAGCGGTCCCAGCAGCGGCAGGCCATCGGGGCTGTGGGGACGCAGGCCTGCCCAATGCTCCACCAGGGTCCAGTCCTTCAGGCGCGGGATCACGGCTTCGGCACGGGCACGCAGGTCATCGCGCGCCTGCGGCGTCGGGGTGGTGTCAAAGCCCGCCTGCTCCACCGTGGCGCCGACCAGAATCCGGTCATCCCTGGGGACCAGATAGACGCCATTGCCCCAGATCACGGGCTCCGGCAACGCCACGCCCGGGGGCGGCTGCAACGCGATCATCTGGCCCTTCACCGGCGTAAGCGGTACATCGGCGATCTGTCCGCACCACGCCCCCGCCGCCAGGATCACGCCATCCGCTTCCAGCCGCCCGGTATCGGTAACGGCGGCCCGGGGCTCCAGGGCGGTGACGGTCACGCCGGTCCGCAGGCTTCCGCCCGCGCGGGTGAAGGCAGCCGCCAGCGCCCGCCCCAGCGCCCGGCTGTCCACCTGCGCCTCATCGGGGGCCCAGATCGCGCCACAGCCATCGGCCAGCATGGGGGCTCTGCTCTGCGCCGCCGTCCCGTCCAGCCAGACGGTGCCGGGCGGCAGTTCGGCGGGCGGCGACGGCTGCAGCATCAGGGCGCCGTTCTGGCGATAGTCGATGGCGATACCGCTGGCCGCTTCCAGTTCGGCGGCAAAGCCGGGCCATAGCGACCGGGACTGGGCGGCAAAGGCAATCTCGGATTCCGGCGCCGCCGCCATCTCGGCGGTGGCCGCCAGCATGCCGGCGGCGGCGAACGTGGCGCCCGAAGCGGGCGCGCCGCGCTCCAGAATCGTCACCTTTGCGCCGGCCTGGGCCAGCCGCCAGCCTATGCCAAGGCCAGCAACACCGGCGCCGACGATTAGGATGGCGCGGCTCATGCCAGGCCCTCCCCTGCCGCGCCATATGTAATGAACACAACAGGATAAATCAGGGCGCTAAAGCGATAGGGGAGCAGCGGGCTTGGCAGTGACGCGATGTTGACGCTCGTCCATTCCGCCCTTGCAGAAGGACGGCAGGCAGGCAGAGAGGATGACTGGCCAGGCGCGAACATCATCCCCATATAGCCTGTAACCATCCGTCCGGGAGGACGTATTGGTGGGTGACTGTCAGGAGATATCGGCATGGAAAAGGCGCTGTTCGGTGCGGGCTGTTTCTGGGGCGTGGAAGACTTCTTCCGCCAGGTGCCCGGCGTGGCGGCCGCCGTCTCCGGCTATGCCGGGGGCGTGGTCGACCACCCCACCTATCGCCAGGTCTGCAGCGACACCACCGGCCATGCCGAGGTGGTCGAGGTCACCTTCGACCCGGCCCGGGTCACCTATGCCACGATGGTCGACCTCTTCTTCAAGATGCACAACCCGACCACCCGAAACCGGCAGGGCCCGGACGTCGGCAGCCAGTACCGCTCGGCCATCTTCACCCATGACGAGGCCCAGGCCCGCATCGCCACCGAGCGCCGGGACGCGGCCCAGTCTTCGGGCCGGTTCAAATCGCCCATCGTGACCGTGATAGAGCCCGCCCGGCCCTTCTGGCCGGCCGAGGAGCATCACCAGCGCTATTTCGAGAAGCATGGCGGGAGCTGCCACGTCAGCTACGCGGACGTGGCCAACAGCTAAAGACCGGCCCGCTCCCGTTCCGCCTTCTCTTCATTGAGCCGCATGGTCACCAGCACGATGATCATGGCCACGAAGCTGGTCAGGGTGCTGGGTAGCCAGATGATCAGCCCGCCATAATGCAGGTCGTTGAGCGGGCTCATGGCGATGACCCGGCCGCAGATCTCGTAGACCGGGTAGAAGTCGCGCTCGGCCAGGGACAGGATCGCCCCCAGCACCATCTGGGGCAATTCGATCACCAGGATCATTGCCGCCCGCATCAGGTGCGACAGGCGGGCGGGCGGCTTGGCCCTGCTATCCAGCACCAGCGCCCAGAACATGATGCCATTGATCGCCATGGTCCAGTTCATGACCGAATAGAGCGGGCGCGACAGCATCACCACCGTGTGGATATGGGGAATCAGCCAGAGATAGAGCAGCCCCACGAACAGCAGCGGCGCCACCGCCGGATGCTGCAGCACGCCCAGCGTTAGCGTCACCGGGCGGGACCGCAGCGGGGGCTTGAGGAAACCCGGCATGCCCGCCCACAGCACCGGGCCGCTCATGCCCAGCGCGATCAGGAACGCCCCGGCATGGTGCAGCACGAAATGGGCCCAGCGATGCACGAAGAAGGCGTGCTGGGCGTAATAGTCGATATGGGTCTGCAGCACGATGTAGAAGCTCGCCACGCCCGCCACGAAGCAGAACTTGCGCCACAGCGCCGGATGCTGGTCGCGCGGCAGGCGTTTGAGGCCGCGCCAGAACCAGGCCTGCGACAGGGTAACAGCCAGATACTCCGGCCAGTTGAACTCCCACGGCATCCAGACCGGCAGGTTCGCCGGGTAATAGCGCACGACGATATCCAGGCCTGCGCCCAGCAGCAGCAGCACGCCGTATCCGGCCCAGGATTTCTGACTGTCCGTCATGGGGCGCGACCATAAGCGAGTGCGCTTGTCCCCCCAAGCGTGATAAGGACGCGGCCATGCGCAGCTTTGCAATCCTTGGGGTCGCCCTCGCCTTTGCGGTGCTGCTCGCCGGTTGCGGCGAGCGGGGCTGGCAAATGACCAACGTGGCTGGCGGCCCGCCCCGGCTGGAATTCCGCCTCCGCGACGGCAGCGGTGCGCGCGTGACCGGCGAAAGCTATCGCGGCAAGGTCGTGGCGCTCTATTTCGGCTACAGCCAGTGCCCGGATGTCTGCCCCACCACCCTGTCCAATCTCGCCGATGTCGCCCGGCGGGTGAACAATCCGGATTTCCAGATTCTTTTCGTGACCGTTGACCCGGTGCGCGACACGCCGCAGGTGCTGAAGGAATATGCCAACGCCTTCACGCCGCAGATGGCGGGGCTTTATGGCGACGCCAACGCGCTGGCCGATGTGGCGCGGCGCTATCGCGTCGCCTACAGCGTGCGGCAAAAGCCGTTCTACGAAGTGATGCACTCCAACGCGGTGTTCTTCTTCGACCGCGCCGGCAAGGCCCGCCTGGTGACGCTGGACTCCAGCCGCCCCGCGCAGATGGCGGAAGACGTCCAGCGGCTGCTAGCCAACTAGATGCGGAGCGTCGGGTAGCCGAGCGCAGCGAGGCGTCACCCGCGCGAGCAAAAATTAAATGTGCAGCGCCGCGCCGTCGGCCGCGATCACCGCTTCATGCATCATCTCGGACAGGGTCGGATGCGGGAAGATGGTGTGCGCCAGTTCCTGGTCGGTCAGTTCGCCGGTCTTGGCGATGACATAGCCCTGGATCAGTTCGGTGACTTCGGTGCCGATCATGTGTGCGCCCAAAAGCTCGCCGGTCTGCGCATCGAACACCGTCTTGATCAGGCCGTCGGCCTCGCCCAGCGCAATCGCCTTGCCGTTGCCGATGAAGGGGAACTTGCCCACCTTGATCTTGCGGCCGGTTTCCTTGGCCTTGGCTTCGGTCAGGCCCACCGACGCCACCTGCGGCCAGCAATAAGTGCAGCCCGCCACGTTCGCGGTGTTGAGCGGATGCACGCCCTTCACGCCCGCGATCTTCTCGGCGACGATGACGCCTTCATGCATGGCCTTGTGCGCCAGCCAGGGGCCGCCCACTAGGTCGCCAATGGCCCAGACGCCGTCGACGCCGGTCTCGCCATACTTGCCGGCGACGATATGCGTGCGATCCACCTTGATGCCCGCCGCTTCCAGGCCGATATTTTCCACGTTGCCGACGATGCCCATCGCCAAGATGACACGATCCACCGTGACCTGTTCGGTCTTGCCGTCCTTGGCTTTCAGGGTGCAGGTGACATTGTCGTTGCCGCGCTTCAGCTCGGTCACTGTCGTGCCCAGCTTCAGCTTCATGCCCTGCTTGGTGAAGGCCTTGGCAGCCATCGCCGAAATCTCTTCGTCTTCCACCGGCATGACGCGGTCCAGCACCTCGACCACGGTCACATCGGCGCCCAGCGTCTTGTAGAAGGACGCGAACTCGATGCCGATGGCGCCGGAACCGACCACCAAAAGCGATTTGGGGAACATGGTCGGCACCATCGCCTCGCGATAGGTCCATACCAGCTTGCCGTCGGGCTCAAGCCCCGGCAGCGTGCGGACGCGCGCGCCGGTGGCCAGCACGATGTTCTTGGCAGCTAGCTCGTTGGTGTTGCCGTCCTTGGTCACGGTCAGCTTGCCCTTGCCGGCAAGCTTGGCCTCACCCGGGATGACGGCGATCTTGTGCTTCTTCATCAGGAAGCCGACGCCGTCCGACAATTGCTTGGAGACGCCGCGCGAACGGGCGACGATCTTCTCGATGTCGAATTTGAAATTGTCGGCCGACATGCCGTACTCGCCAAGCCGGTGCAGCAGGTGCCAGATTTCGCTGGAACGCAGCAGCGCCTTGGTCGGGATGCAGCCCCAGTTCAGGCAGATGCCGCCCATGCGGTCGCGCTCGACCACGGCGGTCTTCAGGCCAAGCTGGGCGCAGCGGATGGCGCATACATAGCCGCCCGGACCACCACCGACCACGATCACATCATATGTATCAGCCATGATGCGATCCTCTAGAGCAGCATCGAAGCAGGTTCTTCCAGGAACTGCTTCAGGGTCGCTAAGAACTTGGCGCCGGTGCCGCCATCGACGACGCGATGGTCGGCCGACATGGTGACAGTCATCACCGTGGCGATTTCGATCTTGCCGTTGACGACGACAGGACGTTCCTCGCCCGCACCGACAGCGATGATGCAGCTTTGCGGCGGGTTGATGATCGAGGTGAAGTTCTTGATGCCATACATGCCCAGGTTGGAGACCGAGAAGCCGCCGCCTTCATACTGGCTGGGCTTGAGCTTCTTGGCCTTGGCCAGGCCCGCCAGTTCCTTCACTTCATTGCTGATCTCGACCAGGCCCTTGGTCTGGGCCTTGAAAATGATCGGCGTGATCAGGCCGAAGTCGAGCGCTACGGCGACGCCGACATCGGCGTCCTTGTGCTTGAGAATCGCCGTATCGGTCCAGGAAGCATTGACGTCCGGATGCTTCATCAGCGCCATGGCCGACGCCTTCATGATGAAGTCGTTGACCGAGAGCTTGTAGGCCGGGATCTTGTCCTTACCCTTCGGCGCGGCGGCGTTCATTTTTTCACGAACGGCCATGAGTGCGTTCAGGTTGCAGTCCACCGTCAGGTAATAGTGCGGGATGAGCGTCTTGGCCGAGGTCAGGCGCTTGGCGATGGCCTTGCGCATGTTGTCGTGCGGGATTTCCTCGTACGAACCGGCCGGATAGAGCAGGCGCGCATCCGGCAGCAGCGCGACGCCGGGGATGCCACCACCAACGACAGCAGGCGCGGCACCGGCAGCAGGCTTGGCGGCGCCGGGCTTGGCATTCTCGACATCGGATTTCACGATGCGGCCGCGCGGGCCGGTGCCCGCCAGGGCGCCAATGTCGATGCCCTTGGCGGCGGCGATGCGCTTGGCCAGCGGCGAGGCGAAGACGCGCGTGGCCGAAGCCTTTGCGGCCGGTGCAGCGGCGGTGGCTGGTGCGGCTTCCGCTTTCACGGCAGCGGCGATGTCCTTCATCGCGGCAGGAATGTCGGCCTTGGGCGCGGCAGCGGCGGCAGGAACCGCATCGGCCTTCTCGCCTTCGTCCAGCAGAATGGCGATGGGCGCATTCACCTTCACACCCTCGGTGCCTTCGGCGACCAGGATCTTGCCGATCTTGCCCTCATCGACGGCCTCGAATTCCATCGTCGCCTTGTCGGTCTCGATTTCGGCCAGGATGGTGCCGGACTTGACGGTGTCGCCTTCCTTCACCAGCCACTTGGCCAGCTTGCCCTCTTCCATCGTGGGCGAAAGCGCAGGCATCAGAATGTTGGTCGCCATCGACTTACGCCTTGTAGGTGACGGATTTGACCGCCACGATCACGTCATCGACCGTCGGCAGGGCCAGCTTTTCCAGATTGGCGGCGTAAGGCATCGGCACGTCCTTGCCATTGACGCGGGTCGGCGGCGCATCGAGGTAATCGAACGCCTCCAGCGCGACGACAGCGGCGACGTGTGCGCCGATGGAGCAAACCGGCCAGGCCTGTTCCACCGTCACCACGCGGTTGGTCTTCTTCACGCTCTCGATCACCGTGTCGGTGTCGAGCGGGCGCAGGGTGCGCAGGTCGATGACCTCGGCGTCGATGCCCATCCCGGCCAGTTTCTCGGCGGCTTCGAGGCAGAAGCCGACGGAGATGGAATAGGACACCAGCGTCACGTCCTTGCCTTCGCGCACGACACGCGCCTTGCCGATCGGCAGCACGAAATCGTCCAGCTTCGGCACCGGGAACGACTTGCCGTACAGCATCTCGTTCTCGAGGAAGATGACCGGATTGGCGTCGCGGATTGCAGCCTTGAGCAGGCCCTTGGCATCGGCGGCGAAATACGGCGCGATCACCTTCATGCCGGGCACATGCGCATACCAGGACGAATAATCCTGGCTGTGCTGCGCGCCGACGCGGCTGGCGGCGCCGTTGGGGCCGCGGAAGACGATGGGCGACGCCATCTGGCCACCCGACATGTAACGGGTCTTGGCGGCGGAGTTGATGATCTGGTCCATCGCCTGCATGGCGAAGTTCCAGGTCATGAACTCGACCACGGGGCGCAGGCCGTCAAAGGCCGCGCCGACGGCCAGACCGGCAAAGCCATGCTCGGTGATCGGCGTGTCGATGACGCGGCGGTCGCCGAATTCCTGCAGCAGGCCCTGGCTGACCTTGTAGGCGCCCTGATACTCGGCGACTTCCTCGCCCATCAGGAACACCATTTCGTCGCGGCGCATTTCCTCGGCCATGGCGTCGCGCAGCGCGTCGCGCACGGTGGTCATCACCATCTCGGTGCCTTCGGGGATCGACGGATCGTTGCCGACCTCGATCTTGGGACCGCTGGCGGCGGTGCCACTGTCAGCCACGTCCTTGTGATCTTCACCCTTGGGAAGCTCAGCCGCAGGAGCAGCCTTTTTGGGCGCGCCGCCGGCCTTCTCGCCTTCGGCCAGCAGCGTGGCGATGGGCGAATTGACCTTCACGCCCTCGGTGCCTTCGGCAATGAGTATCTGGCCGATAATGCCTTCATCGACGGCCTCGAATTCCATCGTGGCCTTGTCGGTTTCGATCTCGGCCAGGAGGGTGCCGGACTTGATGACGTCGCCTTCCTTGACCAGCCATTTGGCCAGCTTGCCCTCCTCCATGGTGGGCGACAGGGCGGGCATGAGAATCTCGGTGCTCATCAGGCGTATATATCCGTGTAAAGTTCGGCCACGCCCGGCTCAGGGCTCTGGGTCGCGAATTCGGCGGACGCGACGACGCGCGCCTTGATCTCGCTGTCGATGACCTTCATCTCCTGCTCGGTCAGGACGCCGCCATCCAGCAGCTTGCGCCCGAAATTCTCGATCGGATCGCGCTTCTCGCGCACTTCGCTCAGCTCTTCCTTGGTGCGGTACTTGGCCGGGTCGGACATCGAGTGGCCGCGATAGCGGTAAGTCTTCATTTCCAGGATGATCGGGCCCTTGCCGGCGCGGCAATGGGCGATGGCTTCGCCGCCCGCTTCCATCACCGCCTCGACATCCATGCCATCGACCTGGATGCCCGGAATGTTGAAGGAGACGCCGCGCTTGGAAAAATCGGTCAGCGCCGACGAGCGCGCGACCGAGGTGCCCATGGCGTACTGGTTGTTCTCGATGATGTAGACGACCGGCAGCTTCCACAGCTCGGCCATGTTGAAGGCCTCATAGACCTGGCCCTGGTTGGAGGCGCCGTCGCCGAAATAGGTCAGGCAGACGCCGTCATTGCCGCGATACTTGTTGGCGAAGGCCAGGCCGGTGCCCAGCGGCACCTGCGCGCCGACGATGCCGTGGCCGCCATAGAATTTCTTTTCGCTCGAGAACATGTGCATCGAGCCGCCCTTGCCACGCGACAGGCCGGTGGAACGGCCGGTCAGTTCGGCCATCACGGCGTTGGGATCGAGGCCCGCGGCCAGCATGTGGCCGTGATCGCGATAGGCGGTGATGGACTGGTCGTTGGGGCCAACATGCGCCTGCATGCCCACGACCACAGCTTCCTGCCCAATGTAGAGATGGCAGAAGCCGCCGATCAGCCCCATGCCGTACAACTGGCCCGCGCGCTCTTCAAAGCGGCGGATCATCAGCATGTCGGAATAGAGTTTCTTGAGCGATTCAGAATTGCGCGGCGGCGAGGCAGGTGATTTTGCGTTGGAGCTCATTGCGCCTGGGGTTCTGGTTATGGGGCCAATCAGGGTCTTGTCGCGCCTGAAAACGATGGCGTGGCGGGGATTTGTGGCAAGCCTGCAGACGCTTGGCAAGCTGAAGTTATATTATTGCGCGAACAGTGTTCGGCATTCCAACCAGTGTGCAGCGCAGCGTAAAAATGGCTAGCGACACGAACTTGCGCATGGTGGTTTGGTGCTGGTTTTTTTCGTGCGCGCCGTCGCCGCATGGGCACAGGGAATTGCCATCCGCGCCCTTTCCGTCATCCCGCAGTGCAAGGTGCAGGACTTACGCGTGCGGTGTCGCCGGAGGCGACCCGAGTTGCGACGGAAGGGGGCGAAATTGAATTATCTCGCCTTGCGCGAGACAGCGACCTGGTTCGGCGCGCCGTCCATCAACTGGGTGCGGGCGAGTTCTTCCACCAGGTCGGCATCCGGCGACGCCTGCCCCATCAGGGCGATGCGATGCTCCAGACGCGCGCGCGACTGGTCGAGACCGGTCAATTCTTGCTGCCGCAGCGCCAGATGCGCCTGCGTGTCTTCCAGCGCCAGGATGCCGCGTTCGCCCCAGATGGCGTGGCTGCCGAAATAGCCGACCACGGTCACGGTGACGGCGGGAAGCACCATCAGGGCAAAAAACCGGGCTACGGAACGCTTGATTCGCATTACCCCAACGAATCACATCCTGATTCGGGCCGTCAAGGAGAAATAGGTAAAGGATTCCGGGAACTTGTAGTGATGGCCGTTAATCTTCGGCCCCCATCCGTCACAGCTCGGGTCGGCTCTGCCGACACCTCGCTGCGCCATCTTCCCCCGCCAATGGCTTCGCCATGCGGGGGAAGGAAGCTGGTGCCCAGCGGAGGGTCGCGCCGCGATATGCGGCGCTCAAGTTTAGCCCCTCAGGACCGACTTGCCGGCATAGATCGCGGTATCACCCAACTGCTCTTCGATGCGCAGCAACTGGTTGTACTTGGCCAGACGGTCCGAGCGCGCCAGCGAGCCGGTCTTGATTTGCCCGCAATTGGTCGCCACGGCGAGGTCGGCGATGGTGCTGTCCTCGGTTTCGCCCGAACGATGACTCATCACCGCCTTGTAACCGGCGCGATGGGCCATATCGACGGTGGCCAGCGTCTCGGTCAGCGAACCAATCTGGTTGACCTTGATCAGGATGGCGTTGGCCGTCTTCTTCTCGATGCCCATCGCCAGGCGCTTGACGTTGGTGACGAAGAGATCGTCGCCCACCAGGTTCACGGTCTTGCCGATCTCATCGGTGATCGCCTTCCAGCCGGCCCAATCGTCTTCCGCCATGCCGTCCTCGATCGAGAAGATCGGATAGCGTTTGGCGAGGTCGGCATAGACCTTGACCATCTCGTCGGGCGACAGGCTCTTGCCCTCGCCTTCCAGCTCATACTTGCCGTTCTTGAAGAACTCGGTCGAAGCCGGGTCGAGCGCGAAGAACACGTCTGAGCCCAGCTTGTAGCCCGCCTTCTCCACGGCCTTGGAGATATAGGTCAGCGCCTCGTCCGGGTTCTTGAGATTGGGGGCAAAGCCGCCCTCGTCGCCGACATTGGTGTTGTGGCCCGCATCCGACAGCGCCTTCTTCAGCGTGTGGAAGATTTCCGCGCCCATGCGCAGACCTTCCTTGAAGCTGGAAGCGCCGACCGGGGCGATCATGAATTCCTGGAAGTCGATGGGATTGTCGGCATGCGCGCCGCCATTGATGACGTTCATCATCGGCACGGGGAGCACTTGTGCTTTCGCTCCGCCGACATAGCGATAGAGCGGCAGGCCGGCCGAATTCGCCGCCGCCTTGGCCACGGCCAGCGACACGCCGAGAATGGCGTTGGCACCCAGGCGCGCCTTGTTGGGAGTGCCGTCGAGAGCGAGCATCGCATTGTCGATGCGGATCTGGTCCTGGGCCTCAAGGCCACACAGCGCATCGAACAGCTCGCCATTCACGGCGGCCACGGCCTTCTGCACGCCCTTGCCCTTGTAGCGGTCGCCGCCGTCACGAAGCTCCACCGCCTCATGTGCGCCGGTCGAGGCGCCGGAGGGGACGCCGGCGCGGCCGAAGGAGCCGTCTTCCAGCGTGACATCGACTTCGACGGTGGGATTGCCGCGGCTGTCGAGAATCTCGCGGCCGGTGATATCAATGATGGCGGTCATCTGTGGAACTCCCAATGGGCTGGGCGGGTTCTAAAGGTCATACTCACGCCCGACAAGATGTTAACGGTTACATTTGAAGGAAACGCGATGTTTTTATCTTCTCCCGCCATCATCCTCACCGCCGCCGTCACCCTGATCGCGGCCAGCTTGGCCATGCTCTTCGCCCTGGGTGCGGGCCGCACCCGCAGCCGATTGCGCATCGATGCACCCGTCATGAGCGGTCACCCCGAACTGGAGCGCGCCCTGCGCATCCAGGGCAACACGGTGGAGCAGCTGGCGGCCTTCCTGCCCGCGCTCTGGCTGGCGGCGCTGTTCTTTCCGGGCTGGTGGGCGCCGCTGCTGGGCCTGATCTGGTGCGCGGGGCGCATCCTCTACGCCTTCACCTATGGCGATTATCGCGCGCGCTTTCCCGGTTTCGCGCTGACAGTCATTCCCACCACCGCCCTGATCGTACTGGCGGCTGTCGGCATCTTCAACGCGTGGATGGCGAGCGGCGCCTAATCCAAATGTCATGGCCCGGCTTGACCGGACCATGACATCTAGCGCTTGACGATCGCGTCGATCTCGACGAGTTGCTCCAGCAGAGCGGGGAAGTCCTTCAGCTTGACCATGTTGGGGCCATCGCTGGGCGCATTGTCCGGGTCCTGGTGCACTTCCATGAAGACACAGGCCACGCCTGCGGCCACGGCAGCACGCGCCAGATACGGCACCATCGTGCGGTCGCCGCCGGACTTGTCGCCCTGCCCGCCCGGCTGCTGCACCGAATGGGTGGCGTCGAACACCACCGGCGCGCCGAACGACGCCATGATCGGCAGCGCCCGCATGTCGCTCACCAGCGTGTTGTAGCCAAAGGAAACGCCACGCTCGGTCACCAGCACATTGGGATTGCCCGCACCGGTGATCTTGGCGATCACGTTCTTCATGTCCCAGGGCGCGAGGAATTGGCCCTTCTTGACGTTGATGATCTTGCCGGTCTGCGCAGCCGCCACCAGCAGGTCGGTCTGGCGCGACAGGAAGGCAGGGATCTGCAGGATGTCCACCGCCTGTGCGACGGCAGCGCATTGCTCGCGTTCATGCACATCGGTCAGCACCGGCAGGCCGAAATGCTGGCGGATCTCGGCGAAGATCGGCAATGCGCTCTCAAGCCCCATGCCGCGCGCCGTTGCGGCGCTGGAGCGGTTGGCCTTGTCGAAGCTGGTCTTGTAGATCAGGCCCACGCCCAGTTTCTGACAGGTTTCCTTCAGCGCGCCGGCCATGTCGAAGGCGTGGCCACGGCTTTCAAGCTGGCAGGGCCCGGCAATGAGGGAGAGTTTCCTGGCATTGCCGATCTCGACGGAACCGGCCTGCACGACGCTGTTGGGTGTGGTCATGGCGGGAAACTAGTACCGGCAGACCCGAAAAACAAATGGGCCGAAGCGCATGCCCCGGCCCACCCGTCATTCCGGAAAAAACGCGATCAGAACTTGAACTTGGTCATGCCCGCATTCATGCACTTCATGTCTTCATTGCCGCCGGTCGGGCCGGAAACCGAAAAGACGCCAATCATCTCGCCGCCCTTCATGATCGGCATCGCGCCGGGGAAGGTGATCAGTTCGGCATCGCCTTCCAGCACCGCGCCACGACCCGCAGCCACGACTTCCGGCAGCTTGCCGAAGTCTTCGGAGGTCATCTTCTTCTTCAGCACGGTGTAGGCCTTGCGGCGGGCATAATCGTAGAAGGGCAGGCCCGTGCCATCGGCGGCGAGCTGCACCTTGATGTTGCCATTGAGGTCCACGACCATCACCGCAGCCTGCGAGGCGCGCGGCGTCAGCTTCAGGCAATGGTCAACCGCCGTCTGCGCCGCATCCAGCGCCATCGCGAGCGGGATCTGCTTCTCGGCCGGGATCGCCATTGCGGGGCCAGGGCCAGCCGGGCCCTTCGGCGGCGGTGCGGGCGGCGCGGCAGGGCCACGGCCGGCAGGCGGTGCAGGCGGCGTCTGCGCCAGCACGGGCGCGGCAACAACTGCGCCGAGTAGCAGCGCCGAAACAAGAATACGCTTCATGAAACTTCTCCCAAGGATTTATCCGCAAACGCTAACATGGCGCGCCCGGGCTGGGGAGACGGAGAATTGTCGTGAAACGTCGCAAAGACCCGGCTAGCGCACGGCGGCGGCCAGCCCGAGCGGCGAGGAGAGCGGCGCGAACAGGTTGAGCGCATCCCAGAAGATCGTGGTTTCCACCCGCACCGTGTCGCCCGGACGGATCAGGAGCGGCATGTTGGTCTGGAACGCCTGCTCTTCGGTGCCGCCTTCATGGCGGACATAGACGGTGCTTTCCTTGGCCTGCGTGTTGAAGCCGCCCGCCAGCGCCACTGCGTTGAGCAGCGTCATGTCGTTGACATAGCTGTACTGGCCCGGCTTCTGCACCGCGCCCACCACATAGATGGGACGATAGGCCATGATCTCGACATTGATGCGCGGGTTGCGCAGATAGTTTGGCACCAGCGCCGCGCGGATCACCGCTTCCAGCCCGCCTGCCGTGAAACCGACGGCATGAGTCATGCCCATCAGCGGCAGACGGATATTGCCGTTGCCATCGATCTGGTATTCGCCCGACAGGTCGGTCTCGCCGAAGATGGTGACGCGCACCTTGTCGCCGGGGCCCAGCGTGTAACCACCTTCGTTGGGCACAGCGCCCGCCTGTTGCGGCGCGCCGATGGTGCGCGGCAGCGGCGCGCCATAGGCGGTGGCACCAGAGGAATAGGGCACGGGATTGGGATTGTAGTTGGGCGCGGCGGCCGGCATCGGCTGCTGCGCGGCCGGCTGCGGCCCGGGGGGCAGTCCCTGCACCATGCGCTGCGCCGCTGTGTAGGGCGACTGTGCGGCAGCCTGTGCGGGCGCGGTCAGCGGCTGCTGCGCATAGCCGGGCTAGGGCTGCGCGTACTGACCGTAAGGCGCGGCATAAGGCGAGCCATAGCCCTGTAGCGTGTAATCGGGCGTCGGCGCGCCATAGGCCTGGGGCGGCGGCGGCAGATAGGATGGTGCCGGATAGGGCGAAGGCTGCGCGGCGGCGGCATAAGGCCCGGAGGTGGGCGCAGCCTGGATGCTGTAGCCCGGCGTCGGCGTCAGTCCGGCCCCGTTCTGCGCGGAATAGGCTGGTGCGGCGGGCACCGTGTTGGTGGCGCCATAGCCCAGCGGCGCGACATAGGTGCCGGCCGGCGCGGCATCGCCAAAAGCGCCATAGTCACCCGACTGCGACGCGACGCCGGAGGATGGCGTGGCGGGCGCGGTGTTGACCACCGGCATGCCGTTGGAGGTGATGATGGGCGCCGAACCGGGCGCGGCTTCGAAGCCGCCGCCCACGCCCTGCGCCAGGGCGGCAGCGGAAAACAGCAGCGCGCCTGCAAGCGCAAGTACGCCGGTACGACAGGAATGCGCGGAAATCCGGCCCATGCCGCAAAGATAGGGCGCGGAGCGTTACCCGATGCTTAACAAATCCCTGACGCGACCGGGTGGCGTGGCCTTGCGGGAACCCTGTTCCGTGCTCATATCTTTCCTATGGGCATGACAAAACTGCAGAAAATGGTTGTGGTGGCGCTGGCGGCAACCCCCGCGAGCCCGGCCCTGGCGCAGTTGCCGATGGTGCCGCTCGACGTTCCCGGCATCCAGGGCCAGTACAACGCCATCATCCAGCAGCAGAATCTGGGCAGCCAGCTCAACAGCCTGCAACTGCAGCAGAACATGACACAGGACCGCATCCGCGAGCTCGACCTGTTCCGCCCGCTCCAGCCCTATGGCGCGACCACGGTATTCCAGCCCCAGCCGCCTTGCCTGGCGCCCCTGCCCGTGGCGCCGCCTGCGCCGCCACCGCCGGCCCCCAAGACGCAGTAGGCAAAGCTGTCATCCCCGGCGAACGAAAAAGCCGAATTGCAAGACGCGAATGAAGGACCGGCGATCCCGGCATTACCCCGCAATGCCCAGCGCCGTGAGGATGGCGGCGGTGGTGAATGCGACCAGGCTGAGAATGCTGCAGGCAATCGCAGCCTTGCGCAGACGTTTCGCCGCAGGCGGGATGACGGCAACGCCGCTTTCGGCGGTGATCATCTGGGTGACATAGGCCAGCAGCGTCGTCGCCACCGCCAGCACCAGGCCGGTCAGGAACAGCAGCAGCGGCCAGAACAGGATATGCGCCATCGCCGAGCCATTGCGCTGGTCGTTGGCCCAGACCTGCCCGACAAAGGTCAGCAGTGAAATCACCGCCGCGCCATTCACCAGCACCAGCGTGCGGATGCCGGTGATCGCGAACTCCACCGCCGCCTGAAACATGTGCTCCAGGATCGGGGTGGGCTCCTGCGTCATCAGACCAGACGGCTCTTCTTCATCGCCGCCGCGATGAAGCTGGTGAAGAGCGGATGCGGCTCCAGCGGGCGCGACTTCAGTTCGGGATGGAACTGGACGCCGATGAACCAGGGATGATCCGGGATTTCCATGATCTCCGGCAGGCGGCCATCCGGCGACCAGCCCGACACTTCCATGCCGTGCTTCTTCAGGTCGAGCGCATAGTTGGTGTTCACTTCATAGCGATGGCGGTGGCGCTCGCTGATCTGCGTCGTGCCATAGACTTCCGCCACCTTCGAACCAGGCGTCAGCGTCGCCGGATAGGCACCCAGCCGCATGGTGCCGCCCATGTCGCCATCGGCAGCGCGGCTTTCCACCTGGTTGCCCTTCACCCATTCGGTCATCAGGCCGATGACCGGGTGCTTGGGATGGCCGATCTCGGTGGTGCCCGCGCCTTCAAGACCCGCAAGGTCGCGCGCCGCCTCGATCACCGCCATGTGCAGGCCATAGCAGATGCCGAAGAACGGCACCTTGCGCTCGCGCGCGAACTTCACCGCGCCGATCTTGCCCTCGGTGCCGCGCTCGCCGAAGCCGCCGGGCACCAGGATGCCATCGACATTCTCCAGGAAGCTGGCGGCATCGTCGCGCTCGAACACTTCGCTGTCGATCCAGTCGAGATGCACCTTCACATTGTTGGCGAGGCCGCCATGCGCCAGCGCCTCGGACAGCGACTTGTAGCTGTCCTTGACCTGGATGTACTTGCCGACCACGGCGATGCGCACTTCGCCTTCCGGATTCTTCACGCGGCTCACCACTTCGGCCCAGGCGCCCAGATCCGGTTCCGGCGCATTGTCCAGGCCGAACACCTTCAGCAACTGCGTGTCGAGGCCGACGGCGTGATAGGCCATCGGCACGCGGTAGATGGTGTCCAGGTCCATCGCGGGAATGACGCGCTCGGCCGGCAGGTTGCAGAACAGGCCGATCTTGCGGCGGTCGTCATCGGGCAGCGGATGGCTGGTGCGGCACAGCAGGATGTCGGGCTGGATGCCGATGGCGCGCAGCTCCTTGACGCTGTGCTGGGTCGGCTTGGTCTTGAGTTCGCCTGCCGCCTCGATGAAAGGCACCAGCGTCAGGTGGATGAAGGCGCTCTGGCCGCGGCCCAGGTCATTGTGCAACTGGCGGATGGCTTCGAAGAAAGGCAGGCCCTCGATGTCGCCCACCGTGCCGCCGATCTCGACCAGCAGGAAGTCGAGGCCATCGATATCGGCCAGGACGAATTCCTTGATCATGTCGGTGACATGCGGGATCACCTGCACGGTGCGACCCAGATAGCCGCCCTTGCGTTCCTTCTCGATCACCTGGGAATAGATGCGGCCCGAGGTGATGTTGTCGGACTTGCGCGCCGAGACGCCGGTGAAGCGCTCGTAATGGCCCAGATCGAGATCGGTCTCCGCGCCGTCATCGGTGACATAGACCTCGCCATGCTGAAGCGGGCTCATCGTGCCCGGATCGACATTCAGATAAGGGTCCAGCTTGCGCAGACGGACTTTGTAACCGCGCGCCTGAAGCAGCGCGCCGAGAGCAGCGGACGCAAGACCTTTTCCGAGGGAAGAGACCACGCCGCCAGTGATGAAGATCAACCGGGCCATGGGAGGCCAACATCATGAAAAGGGTATGGCGGCGCAAGCGCTAAATTTGAAAATATTTTTGCGCTAACAGGGAAGCGGAGAATTGACGCTGCAGCCTTGAGTCGATTGCCCTGCCACTCGCTTTGGCGCGCGGCTTTCAAGGCTTGCAATGGTCCACTGGACCATTTCCTCCGCGCTGCGCGCGGACCGCCTCTCACTATTGCGGCTTCGGAACCGACGGCAAGGCGGGCGCCGCCGGCGTGACGGGCTTGGCCGGCGTGGTCGTGGCGGGCTGGTTCAGCAGGATCGAGCGCGCCGATTCGGGGCGGCCCTGCAGCGCCAGGATGTTGAGGCCGATGCAGATGAGGAAGAACAGCGCCGCCGTGATCGCCGTGGAACGGGTCATCACATCCGCCGCGCCGCGCGGGCTGAACAGGCCCATGCCGCCGCCACCGCCGCCACCGCCAATGCCCAGCGCGCCGCCTTCCGAGCGCTGCAGCATCACCAGGATGATGAGAACCAGCGCGACAATGACTTCGGCGACGAGAAGAACGGTCTGCATGAAAGCGGGTCCGAGAAGGGCTGGCGGGGTTTAAATCATTGATCGGCAAATAGGAAGGCGGTTGCCGGACGGCAAGTGGACGCCCCATAATCCCTATTGTTTCAATGAGTTATCAAGCCGCCGTCAGACGGCAATCGCGGCCGGCTGGTTGCGGGCGCGGATGATCGCCACCGTGGCGTCGATCTCGGCCAGCAGGTCCGCCGACGAGGTCTCGGGATGGAAGGCGTTGTGCAGGCTGAGCGCCGCATGGCCCAGCAGGTGCATCGAGGCGTTGCGGTCCACGCCCAGGCTGAGGCCTTCGACCGCCGCCAGCAGGCTGTCGCACCATTCCAGCGCGGGCTGGAACTCGGTGTCGCGGCTGCGCCGTTCGATGGAGCGCACCAGCTCGCACAGCCGTTCCAGTTCGGGCGGTGCACCCTTGGAGGGCAGCACGTCCTGCATCAGGCGCCACAGGATGCAGACTTGGAAGGAATCGCGGCGCAGCTTTTCGGTATGCAGCTTCTCGCGCGCCGATTTCAGCTCGATATCCAGCTTGCGGGAAACGACCTCGTCGCTCAGCTTGTCCTTGGCCTTCATCTTCAGCGAATTGGGTGGCGCGAACAGTTCGGTGTTGGAGGCGCGGCTGTCATCCTTGCGGCGGTCGGGGCCGACATAGTCGGTGGTGATGACGAAACTCTTGCGGCGGTCGATATGCGCCTCGATGCGCTGGCCCAGCAGCGCGGTCGAGAAAGGCCGCAGCAGCAAATCGTCGGCGCCCGACGACACCACGCGATTGATCAGGCCCGCGCTCTTTTCCCAGGCAGTGACGATGATGACGATGAAGGGATTGTGCCCCGCCCCGCCCTGCCGCATCTGCTGGATGGCGGCGCAGAGTTCGTCCGCCTGCCCCTGGGCCTCGCACAGCGCGATGTCGGGCGGATTCTTCTGGATGGACTCCACGAAGGCTTCGATGGTCGAAACGGTTTCGGTGCGGCGGAAGCCGAGCGCGTACAGGGCCGCCCGCGTCGCGGTGCGGTTTGCCGACACCGGATCGTAAATCAGTGCATCCACGGAATCGAAGGACAGACGTCCCATAGGCCCCACGCAACCTTTCTGGTCAGGCCCAGAATGCCGCGCCGGCCGTTAAGGAACGGTCGAAAGGGGTAGTTAACGATCTGTGAGAAGTTCGGCTTAAATTGTCATTTCACGGCGCTGATGATGGCCATGAAATCCGCAACCTTAAGGCTGGCCCCGCCCACCAGCGCGCCGCCGACATCGGGGGTGGCAAGGATGGCGGCGGCATTGTCCGGCTTCACCGAGCCGCCATACTGGATCAGGATTTTCCGTCCAGGCTCGCCCAACTGCTTCACAAGGCAGGCCCGCACATGGGCATGCATCGCCGCGATATCATCCAGGCTGGCGGTCTTGCCGGTGCCGATGGCCCAGACCGGCTCATAGGCGACGACCGTGTTGGCCGCGCTCGCCCCGTCCGGCACGCTACCGGCAAGCTGCGCTTCACATACGGCGTTGGCATTGCCCGCCTCGCGCTGCGCCAGCGTCTCGCCAAAGCAGATGATGGCGGTGAGACCGGCGCGCCAGGCGGCCTTGGCCTTGGCCGCCACCTGGGCATCGGTCTCGGCATGATACTGGCGGCGCTCGGAATGGCCGACAATAACATGGGAAGCGCCCGCCGCCTTCAGCATCTCGGCGCTGATATCGCCGGTGAAGGCGCCCGAAGCCTCGGCATGGCAATCCTGCCCGCCGATCGCAAACGCATCCTTCACGAACCAGGCGGCCTGGGCGATCAGGGTGGCGGGCGGACAGATCAGGACATCGCAGGCGGCCGGATTGGCCTCCAGGGCGGCCTTGAGCTCGCCCAGCTTGGCGGCATCGGCCTGGCCGGCCCCGTTCATCTTCCAGTTTCCTGCCACCAGCGCGCGCATTTCGCTTCCCTCTTTGTCCTGTTTTCCGGGCTTTTAGCCCGTATCGCGGCTTGCCGGAAGGACGCCCCCTCCTTATCATCCGCGACCTTTTATTACGTCGCAGGATTTCCCCAATGATTCAATGGATGCACCGCCTCTCGAAGTCGTTCGTCGCGACCATGCTGATGGGCGTCCTGGCGTTGAGCTTCGTCGTCTGGGGCATTGGCGACATCTTCGGCGGCGCCACTGCCTCAGCGGTGGCCACCGTGGGCGGGGTCAATATCGAGAGCACGGTGTTCCAGCGCAACTACCGCAACTTCCTGCGGATCGAAGGCCAGCGCATGGGCATCGAGATCACGCCCGAGATGGCGCGCAGCATGGGCATGGGCCAGCGGGCGCTGCAGGAGATGGTGGACCGCCAGGCGCTGGACAATTACGCCGCCAAGCTGGGCGTGGCTGCCAGCGACGAGCAGGTGACGCAGACCGTGCATGGCATCGAGGGCTTCCGCGGCCCCAACGGCCAGTTCAACTACCAGAACTTCCTGCAGGCGATCAGCCAGGCGCAATACACCGAAGCCGATTTCCTGGGCGAAGTGCGCACCGACCTGGCGCGCACCCAGCTCACCGGCACTGTCGAAGCCTTCTTCGGCGTGCCCGGCGAATATTCGCTGGCCGTGTTCCAGTACATGCACGAGAAGCGCGCCGCCGATTACGTGGTGGTGCCGTCCAGCGCGGCGGGTACCATCGCCACGCCGGATGCAAAGACCCTGGCCGCCTTCATCAAGGAGAACCCGGCCCGCTTCTCCACGCCCGAATATCGCGACGTGCAGTTCGCCTATGCCACGCCCGCCGATGTCGCCGTCGAAGTGACCGACAAGATGGTCGCGGACGAGTACACCGCCCGCAAGGCGACCTACAACGTGCCGGAGCGGCGCGAGCTGTGGCAGCTTGAGTTCAAGAGCGAGGCCGAGGCCAAGGCGGCCCGCGCCAAGATCGATGCCGGCACAACCTTCGAGAAGCTGGCCGAGGAACGCGGCCTCAAGCCGGCCGACATTTCGCTGGGCGTGAAGTCCGGCGAGGAGCTGGGCGATCCCGCTGCCGCCAAGGCCGCCTTTGCAGTGGGCGAAGGCCAGGTCAGCCAGCCCGTGCAGGGCACCTTTGCCTGGCTGCTGCTCAAGAGCGGCAAGGTCACGCCCGGCAATGTCCGCAGCCTGGACATGGTCAAGGACGAACTGCGCGAGACGCTCAAGACCCAGCTCGCCGCCGACAAGCTGGTGGACGTTCTCAACGTCTATGACGAAGCCCGCAAGAATGGCGAACCCCTCGCCGCCGCCGCGACCAAGGCCAAGATGAAGACCGGCCGCATCGCGGCGATGGATGCGCGCGGCCTGACGCCCGACGGTTCGCCCGCCGTGGGGCTTCCCGCCGATCCGGAATTCCTCGCCACCGCCTTCAGCGCCGATGTCGGCGCCGACAATGATCCGGTCTCGGCCAAGAGCGGCGCCTATTACGTGGTGCGGATCAATGGCACGACGCCGCCCAAGCTGAAGCCGATGGCCGAGATCCAGGCCGATGCCGAAGGCCAGTGGATCGCCCGCAAGCGAGCCGAACTGCTGGCGGTGAAAGCCAAGACGCTGAACGACCAGGCGGTGAAGGAAAAGTCGCTGGCCGGCATTGCCGCCGCGCTGGGCGCGACGGTGGAAAAAAGCCCCGCCCTGCAGCGCGACACCAACACGCCCGCCATGCCGGCAGCGCTGATCACCAAGCTGTTCGAAGCCAAGGCCGATGGCATCGTCTATGCGCCGCAGCGCGATGGCTACATCATTGCCCGGCTCACCGGCATCTCCCATCCCAAGCCGCAGCCGGGTGACAAGGACTTCCCGGCCCAGGCGCAGCAATTGTCGGCCAGCGTCGCCGGCGATATCGCCATCGCCATGGCGGCATCTGCCCGCGCCGAACAGAAGGCGACGGTGAACCAGAAGAACCTGGACGCGGTCATCGGCGTGCAGCAGTGACAGGCTTGAACACGTGACGGACTTCGAGACGTTCGCGCAGCGCTATGGCGCCGGACGGGCACAATTGCTGCACACACGCCTGGTCGCAGACCTGGAGACGCCGGTCTCGGCCTATCTCAAGCTGGGCGAAGGTCGAGTAAACAGCTTCCTGCTGGAGAGCGTGCAGGGCGGCGAAGCGCGCGGCCGCTATTCCATCATCGGGCTGAAGCCTGACCTGATCTGGCGCTGTCACGGCGATCATGCTGAGATCAACCGCAATGCCCTGAACAGCGACCGCTATGTGGCAGAGGGCGCCAAGCCGCTGGAAAGCCTGCGCGCGCTGGTGCGCGAGACGCAGGTCGAACTGCCGCAAGGCATCCCACCCATGGCGGCGGGGCTGTTCGGCTATCTGGGCTATGACATGGCGCGGCAGGTGGAGCATCTGCCCAACCCGCCACCCGATACGCTTGGCCTGCCCGACGCCATCATGCTGCGCCCCACCATCGTGGCGATCTTCGACACGGTGAAGGACGAGATCATCATCGCCACGCCGATCTGGCCCGATGCGAAGGTGGACGCGAAGGCGGCCTATGCCCGCGCACAGGAGCGCCTGGCCGAGACCGTGGCCGAGCTGGAGCGCCCAGCACCCGCCGCGCCGCCGGTGCCCGCTGACCTGCCCGCCAACGTGCCGGTCGAATCCAACATGACCAAGGCGGAGTTCTTCGACGTGGTGGCGCGCGCCAAGGAATACATCGCCAGTGGCGACGTCTTCCAGGTGGTGCCGTCGCAGCGCTTCCGCCGCCCCTTCACCCTGCCGCCCTTTTCGCTCTATCGCGCCCTGCGCCGCCTGAACCCGTCGCCCTTCCTGTATTTCCTGTCGATGCCGGGCTTCCAGATCGCGGGCTCCAGCCCCGAAGTGCTGGTGCGGCTGCAGAACGGCAAGGTCACCATCCGCCCCATCGCGGGCACCCGCCCGCGCGGCAAGACGCCAGAGGAAGACAAGGCGCTGGCCGCCGAACTGCTGGCCGATCCGAAAGAGCGGGCCGAGCACCTGATGCTGATCGATCTGGGCCGCAACGATGTCGGCCGCATCGCCAAGACCGGCGCGGTCAAGGTGACCGACAGCTTCTTCGTCGAACGCTACAGCCATGTCATGCACATCGTCTCCAATGTCGAAGGCGAAATCCGCGACGGGCTGGACGCGATGGATGCGCTGGCGGCGGGGCTGCCGGCAGGTACGCTGACCGGCGCGCCGAAAATTCGCGCCATGCAGATCATCGACGAGTTCGAGAAGGAAAAGCGCGGCGCTGCTTACGCTGGCGCAATCGGCTATTTCGCCGCCGACGGCTCGATGGACACCTGCATCGTGCTACGCACCGCCCTGGTCAAGGATGGCACCATGTATGTGCAGGCGGGCGCCGGCATCGTCGCCGACAGCGTGCCGGAATCCGAATACCAGGAGACGGTCAACAAGGCCCGCGCCCTGATGGCCGCCGCCGAGGAAGCCGTGCGCTTCGCGAGTGCGGCGAAAAAAGGGCAGTAGTCAGCGCGCCGCCAGAATTTTCGCCCGCGCATCCTTGGCCTTCATCGCTGCTTCCAACGTCACCAGCGTGACGCCGTGATCTTCGCGCAGCCATTCCGCCACCAGCCGCAACGTCGTGGCATGGGGATGGCCGATGGCGATGGCGGCACCGTTCTTCTTCGCCACCGCCGCCAGTGCCGCCAATTGGCTCCGCACCGCCGCTTCGCTCTGGTCGTCGTCCAGGAAGATGTCCCGGCCACCGCTCTTGATGCCCGCCGCCCGTGCCGCGTCTTCAGCGCGTGATGCGGGCGAGGTCTTGGAGTCGAGGAAGAACAGCCCCCGCGCCTTCACCGCCTGCAGCACCGGCTGCAGCGCCGCCACATCGGCGGTAAAGCGGCTGCCTTCATGGTTGTTCAGGCCCGTCGCACCGGGCACGCGATCCAGCGACCAGTTCAGGCGGCGCAAAATCTCGTCGCGCGCCATGCCGGTTTCCAGCACCATTGCCACGCGCGGCGTCCCGCCCAGCGCCTGCATCGGCACATGCGCCAGCACGGTGCGGCCTTCATCCTTGGCGCGGGCTGCAAAAGCAGTGGTCATCTCGGCATAAGGCAGGAAGGCCAGCGCCACCGGCCTTGGCAGGCGCATCGCCTTTTCCGTGCCCGCAATGTCGGCGCCCAGGTCGTCGATGAGGATGGCGATCACGGGCTGACGCGACGGCGCATCACGCAGCGCCGTCAGCCAGTCGGGCATCGCCGCGACGGCCACGGGATAGAGCAACTGGGGCGCGTGCAGGCTTTCGGAGAATCCCGGCAGCGCCAACCGGGCGATATCGTGGGCAGCGGCAGGCGCGTCGGCATGGGCCTGCGCCATCATGCCGGGCGTCACCGCCGCCACCAGGCGCGGCAGCCCCGCCAGCGCCGCCGAACCGCCGGTCCAGAGGGCAAGGCCCGCCAGCACTGCGAACAGCAGCTCACGCGCATGGCTTTGGAGAAAACGAATCATCGGCCACATGCGGCCGATTCTAGCGCAATCGGCGGCTGACGGCCCGCCTTGCCCCCTCCCGCAAATCGCAAGAAAAGAAACCATGCCCTCTTTCGTCTATGTCCTGGCCACACAGAACCCCGACGGGCGCATCGTCACCTATGTGGGCTGGACGCTCGATCTGGAGCGGCGGCTGGCCGAGCATAATGGCGGCGCCAAGGGGGCACGGACAACGCGCGGGCGCGGCTGGGTCCTGATCTATGCCGAGAAGCATCGCACCCGCCGCCGGGCGATGGCGCGCGAATACAAGCTGAAGCAGGACCGGACGTTCCGGTCCCTGCTGCGCAGCGGGCTGTGATCAGCTCTTCTTCGGCGGACGATGGGCGTAGAGGAACTGGCCCATGCGATCGAGCGCGCGGGTGATGTTCTCTGCCGAGTTGGCATAGGAGATGCGCACATAGCCTTCGCCCAGGATGCCGAAATCGGGGCCGCCCACCATCGCCACGCCCACTTCGTCCAGAATGGCGGTGGCCAGCTTCTTGGCCTTCCAGCCCGTCTTGGCGACGTTGGGGAACGCGTAGAAAGCGCCCTTGGGCATGATGCAGCTCACGCCCGGCAGGCTGTTCAGGCCACTCACCACCAGCCGGCGGCGCTTGTCGAACTCCGCCACCATCATGTCGACGCAGTCCTGCGGCCCGGTCAGCGCGGCGATGCCGGCATACTGGGTCGGGGCGTTGACGCAGGAATGGAAATTCACCGCCAGCTTGCGCGCCAGGTCATAGAGCTTGGGCGGGAAAATCGCATAGCCCAGGCGCCAGCCGGTCATCGCATAGGTCTTGGACCAGCCATTGAGGATGATCAGCCGGTCGCGGATTTCCGGATAGGACAGCAGCGTGACGTGCTTTTCGCCATCATAGAGAATGCGGTCATAGATTTCGTCGGAAAGAATGGCGACATCGGGCCAGGCTTCCAGGCCCGCCACCAGCTTGTCGAACTCTTCCTTGGGCACCACGCCGCCGGTCGGGTTGGCGGGCGAGTTCAGAATGATCAGGCGCGTGCGCGGCGTGATCAGCGACAGCGTTTCTTCTGCCGAGAAGGTGAAGCCGTAATCTTCGCGGATCGGGATCGGCACCGGCGTGGCGCCGGTGAATTCGATCATCGAGCGATAAATGGGAAAGCCCGGATCGGGATACATGATCTCTGCGCCCGGCTCGCCGAACATGATGATCGACATGTACATGGTGGGCTTGCCGCCCGGCATGATCATCACCGAATCCGGTGAGACCTCGACGCCATAGCGCGCGTTGAGATCGGCGGCCACCGCCTCGCGCAGCGGCGGGATGCCGGTGGCGGCGGTATAGCCGTGATGGCCGTCGCGGATCGCCTTGATCGCCGCTTCCGAGATGTGGTCGGCGGTGCGGAAATCGGGCTGGCCGATGCCCAGGCTGATGATGTCACGGCCCTGCGCCGCCAGCGCGTTGGCGCGCGCCAGCACGGCGAAGGCATTTTCCTCGCCGAGATGATCGAAGGCGGGGACGGTTTTCAGCATGGCAGGTACCGGCAGGTTTTGCGGGCACTGCTATATCCTGTCGCCAGAGGTGAAACCAGCCAAGCCAAGGCGTCAAAACGTCCGATAATATCTATTATTTTTCAATGACTTACATAAGTGCTGGGCGCGATGGCATGCGGCTGTCCCTGTTGCGCCCCCGCCCCATCACGGGCAGATTCCCTGCCCATCCGAAAGCCTGCCGCCCATGCCCGCCGTCAAAGTCATCAGCCTGGAACGATCCGCTGACCGCCGCGCCGCGTTCGCACGCCTCAATCCGCAGCTCGATTATGAATTCTTCAACGCCGTCGATGGCGCGGCGCTGACGCGTGCCGCCGTGGCAAGCACCGGCCTGTTCGCGCCTGGCCTCGACTATACGGCGGGCGCTTATGGCGTCGCGCTTTCCCATCATGCGCTGTGGCAGGCGGCGATGGCATCGGGCGAGCCGCTCACCGTCGCAGAAGATGACGCCATCTTCCGCGAGGATTTCGCCGCCGCGCGCGATGCCCTGCTGGCGACGCTCCTGCCCGGCTGGGACATGGTGCTGTGGGGCTGGAATTTCGATTCCATCCTGGCGCTGCGCGTGCTGCCGGGCATGCCGGCGGTCATGGCCTTCGACGCGCAGGCGATGCGCGCGGCGCTGGCGGGCTTTCCCTACACGACGGCGCGGCCCGCAGCATTCCGGCTGGATGTCGCGTTTGGCCTGCCCGCCTACACCATCAGCCCGAACGGGGCGAAGAAGCTGACGGCGCGCTGTTTTCCCCTCACCGAATTTCGCCGCGAGCAGACGCTGCTGGCCGAACCGGTGACCAACAAGGGCATCGATGCGGCACTGACCAATCACTACGGCACGACCGACACCTATGTCTGTTTTCCGCCGCTGGCCGCCACGCCCAACGACAAGGCGGCATCGACCATCCAGAACGGGCGGTATCTGCCCGGCTAGCCGGGCGCGCGGGTTTGCGGCACAGTGTTTTCATTTTGGGGGCGCCATGATTTTCGAACGCATTCCCACCGGCGGCTGCCAATCCTACCTGCTGGGTTGCAGCGAGACCCGGGCCGCCATCGTGATTGATCCCAACCTGGCGCAGATCGATCATTACCAGGGCGTGGCGGCGCGCGAAGGCCTTCGCATCCGCTATGTCCTCGACACCCACACCCATGCCGACCATTTCTCGGCGGCGCGCGAACTGGGCCGGACCCTGGGGGCGCATGTGGTGATGAACCGGATTTCGCCCGCGCCTTATGCCGATTTCCGTCTCAGTGACGGCGAAATCCTGCGCGTGGGCAATCTGCGCCTCAAGGCGCTGGCCACTCCGGGCCACACACGGGACTCCATGTGCTTCCTGACCGAGGACCGCCTCTTCACCGGCGACACGCTGCTGATCGGCGGCACCGGCCGCACCGATCTGCCCAGCGGCGATCCCGAGGCGCTGCATGACAGTCTCTTCAATGTGGTGCTGAAGCTCAATCCGGCGCTGAAGGTGCATCCGGCGCACGACTATAAGGGCGCGGGTGAATCCACCATCGCTGCCGAGATCGCCGGCAACCCGCGCCTGCAGAAGCGCGAACGGGCGGCCTTTGTCGAGATGATGACCCATCTCAACCTGGAAGCCCCCACGCACCTGACCGAAGCGCTGCGGACCAACATGAGCGGCGGCAAGACGGTGAGCCAGTTACTGGCCGATGCGGCCGCGACGGTGCCTTTCGTCGCAATGGACGATCTCTCGAAACGGGTGGCAGACGGCGCGCTCGACATGATCCTGCTGGATGTGCGCGAGAAGGACGCCTTCGCCGCCGGGCACATTGCCGGGGCCCAGCACCTGCCGCGCGGCCAGTTGGAGTTGCGCGTGAACAAGGAACTGCCGGACCCAACCAAACGCATCCTGGTCTGCTGCGAATTCGGCAAGATCTCGACCCTGGCGGCGGCGACGCTGCGCGAACTGGGGTACACGCGGGCCGCAGCGCTGGATGGCGGCATCAACGCCTGGCGCGAAAGCGAGTTGCCGCTGGTGACGGACTGAACGAACTCAGATCACCTGCACAGTGCCCAGCGCCGCGATGATGATCGTGGTGATGCCCCACAGCCCCAGCGCCATGCCGAAGGCGCGCGGCAAGCCAAGGCTTAAGCGGTCGCGGAACCAGCGCGCTTCGCCCCACAGGAACCAGGCCGCCGCCGCCACCAGCAGCAGGCCGGACACCGAGACCACCAGGGGGGTCCTTCATGCGCCCGCCAATGCCCGCCGCGCTCAGCATCAGCGCATAGGGCGCACCGACATAGCATTGCGCGAAGAAGGGCGCGCGCAGGCTGGTGCGGTCCAGCGGCACGCCCAGATGACGGATCAGCGCGGCGGCGAAGGTCAGCGGATAAAGCCCGAAGACGATGCAGCGCAGCAGCAGGAAGGTCTGGTCGGCCTGAAAGAAGCTGCGAAAGCCTGCCTGCAGCGCGGCGCTGTTGTGCGCCCCCAGCTCCAGCAAATGCGCGACGATGATGCTGATGATGAGGAAGAGCGGCGGGCTGATGGCGGCGCGGTACTGGTTCTCCGGCGCGTCATTCTGCTCGCCGTCGGAATAGCGCATCATCGCCAGCGGATTGCACAATACCCGCCACAGCGTGCGCGGGTAGAACAGCAGCCAGGTCAGGACTTCGTAGAGAAACTCTTCGAACGAGCGAAGAATCTTGACGAAATCCATGACGGCCCCTTTCGGGCTACTCGGCCGCGACCTGGTTGCGGCGGTCGAACTGCGACCAGACGCCGGCATCGCCGTCCCAGGAACCGCTGGTGGCGCCCTTGGAATATTCAGTGGCGCGCTGCTCGAAGAAGTTGGCGTGCTCGACGCCATTGAGGATTTCCACCAGCCAGGGCAGCGGATGCGCCTTGATCTGGTGATAGCCCGTGGCGGTTTCCTCGAAATTGCCGAACACCGGCTTCAGCTTCAGCTGCGTCAGGCGCCAGTCGGCGATGTAGCGAACGTAATTCTTGATCGCATCCGGCGTCATGCCTTCGATGCCGCCCACCCCGAACGCCAGGTCGATGAAGCTTTCCTCCAGCCCGACCATGGTCTTGGCGACATCGACGATATCATCCTGCACCGCCTTGGTGACGGCGCCGGTTTCCTCGTTCCAGGCGTGATAGAGCCTGGTGATGCCTTCGCAGTGCAGGCTTTCGTCGCGCACCGACCAGGAAACGATCTGGCCCATGCCATTCATCTTGTTATAGCGCGGGAAGTTCAGCAGCATGGCGAAGCTGGCGAACAGCGACATGCCTTCGGTGAAGCTGCCGAACATGGCCAGCGTGCGGGCCACGTCGCTGCACGTGCCCGTGCCAAAGGTATGCATGTAGTCGGCCTTGGCCTTCATCTCGTCATAGTCGCGGAAGGCTTCGAACTCGGCCTGTGGCATGCCCAGGGTCTTGAGCAGCAGGGCATAGGCGTCGATATGCACCGTCTCCATGTTGGAGAAGGCAGCCATCATCATCTGCAGTTCCAAGGGCTGGAACAACGGAATGTAGCGCTTGAGATAATTGTCGCCCACTTCCACGTCGCTCTGCGTGAAGAAGCGGAAAATCTGGGTCAGCAGGTTCTTTTCCGCTGCCGACAGGCGGCTGGACTGCCAGTCCTTGATATCGGCGCCCAGCGGCACTTCCTCGCCCATCCAGTGGGTCTGCTGCTGGCGCTTCCAGCAATCATAGGCCCAGCTGTAGCGGCTGACGTCATAGGTGCCGGTGGACTTCAAAAGTCCAACCTTGCCCGTTCCGATCAGCGACCGGGGATCGACGTTACCGAAATCAACCGACATAGAACGTGCTCCTGCCGGTCGCTGACCGGAACGGTTTATTTTGGTCGCTCCCGCTCACGCGGACGCTCCTGCCGATGAGAGTGCGCGGATCAATCGCGCCAAAGTCGATAGTCATATTGGGTTTTCCTCAACGGCGCCTACTGGCAGGCCAGGCACTCTTCATAGTCGGTCTTCTGCACGGCGGCGATTTTCGCGCCCTTCTTCTCAAGCTGACCGGCAAAACCGGCGCGGCTGATGGATTTGGAGCGGCAGTAATACAGGCTCTTGATGCCGCGCTCCCACGCCGTCCAGTGCAGCATGTGCAAGTCCCACTTGTCGATGTCGGCCGGCAGGAACAGGTTCAGCGACTGGCTCTGGCAGATATAGGGCGTGCGATCGGCGGCCAGCTCGATGATCCAGCGCTGGTCGATCTCGAAGGCGGTACGATAGACCGACTTTTCGTCCTCGCTGAGGCAATCCAGGTGCTGTACCGAGCCTTCCTGCTCGACGATGGACTGCCAGGTGGCGTCGGTGTTCGCGCCCTTCTGCTCCAGCAGCTCGACCAGATAGGGGTTGCGGACCGAGAAGGCGCCCGAGAGCGTCTTGTGGGTATAGACATTGGCCGGGATCGGCTCGACGCAGGCGCTGGTGCCGCCGGCGATGATCGAGATCGAAGCCGTGGGCGCGATCGCCAGCTTGTGGCTGAAGCGGGCCTTCATGCCCTTCTCTTCGGCGTCGGGGCAGGCGCCGCGCTCGACGGCAAGATTGTAGGACGCTGCATCCGCTTCCCGGCGGATCTTCTTGAAGATGCGCAGGTTCCAGCTCTTCGCCATGGCGCTTTCCATGGGGATGGCCTTCTGCTGCAGGAAGGAGTGGAAGCCCATCACCCCCAGGCCGACCGAACGCTCGCGCAGGGCGCTGTACTTGGCGCGCTTCATGCTGTCGGGCGCCGTCTCGATGAAGCTGGTCAGGACATTGTCCAGCATGCGCAGCACGTCCTCGACCAGGCCTTCCTCGGCGCCCCACTGGTCCCAGGTCTCGATGTTGAGCGAGGACAGGCAGCAGACCGCCGTGCGATCATTGCCCTCATGGTCGATGCCGGTCGGCAGCGTGATCTCGGAGCAGAGATTGGAGGTGCTCACCTTCAGGCCCAGCTCGCGCTGGTGCTTGGGCAGGGCGCGGTTCACATGGTCGATGTTGAGGATATAGGGCTCGCCGGTCTGCAGGCGGGTTTCCAGGATGCGCTGCCAGAGCTGACGGGCATTCACTTCGCGCAACACCTCGCCCGTCTTGGGAGAAGTCAGCCCGAACATCTTGTTTTCACGGACACAATCCATGAACGCGTCGGTGATGTTGATGCCGTGATGCAGGTTCAGGCCCTTGCGGTTGAAGTCGCCAGTGGCCTTGCGGATTTCCAGGAACTCCTCGATTTCCGGGTGGGAGATGTCGAGATAGACCGCAGCCGAGCCGCGCCGCAGCGAGCCCTGGGAAATCGCCAGGGTCAGGCCGTCCATCACATGGATGAAGGGGATGATGCCGCTGGTCAGGCCGGACTTCACCTTTTCGCCGATGGAGCGGACCTTGCCCCAATAGGTGCCGATGCCGCCGCCATTGGACGCCAGGGCCACATTCTCGTTCCAGGTGCCGACAATGCCATCCAGCGAATCCGAAACATCGTTGAGGAAGCAGGAAATGGGCAGGCCGCGATTGGCACCGCCATTGGACAGGATCGGGGTCGCCGGCATGAACCACAAGCGGCTCATGGCGTCATAGAGGCGCTGGGCATGGGCCACGTCATCGGCATAGGCGCAGGAGACGCGGGCGAACATGTCCTGGAAGCTTTCGCCGTCCAGCAGGTAGCGGTCGCGCAGGGTGGCCTTGCCGAACGCGGTCAGCAGGGCGTCACGGCTGCGGTCCAGCACCAGGTCGGCAGGAACCGGACGGACCGCCAGCGGACCCGACATCGGGGGACGCTTGATTTCCGGTGCCTCCTGGGGCGCCTGCACTTCGGCAGCGGGTGCGCCCACAGGGGTTTCGGTCACGGTGCGGGTAACGATGACGCTGCGTTCCAGCACGCGTTCGGCGGGCGTCGCCTTGCTGTCCACGAGCTGACCGTTGGAATCGAAATCGCCGTAGACTTTGCCCAGTGCCGACATGCGAAATTGCCCCCGAAATCCGTACCTGAAAGGGGCAAAAAGGCTCCGGCCGAGCCCACAAACGGGGACTCACCGAGGGTCTCTGCTAGCCCCTAAATGTGACACTGACCGTAACTATCAGGTCTACATCTGGTAGCGATTTGCGGGTTGCGTCAAGCCGACTTTTTTCGTCAACAGCGTCATTTTTCGCTTGGGGACAAGAGTGTTAACGCCAGCGAATCCCCCTTGCCACTCAGGTGAGAGCGCACACCAAAGGCCTTGTGGATAAGTTCCTCTGTGAGTGAATTGGCGTCCGAAATCAGCCGCCCATCCACAAGCGCAAGGATGCGCGTGGCATGCCGCGCCGCCAGCGTCAGATCATGCAGGCTCGCAACCACAAGCTTTCCACGCTTCGCCTCGTCCGACAGCAAACGCATCGCCGTCATCGCATGCATGGGATCCAGGCCGGTGATCGGCTCGTCCACAATCAACATTTTGGGGTCACCGACGATGGCGCGCGCCAACATGGCGCGGGTCAGTTCGCCGCCCGACAGGGTGGTGGCGGGCTGATCGCGCTGAGGCACCAGGTCACAGGCCTCCAGCGCCCGCGCGATGGCGGGAACCAGTTGTTCCGGCAGCGGCCCCACCGCCGGCAGATGCGGCGTCAGCCCCAGCGCCACCAGCCGCTTCACCGGCAACGGCCATTCCACCCGGGGATTCTGCGGCAGGTAGGCGCGGCGGCGCGCCAGTTCTGCGGCGGGACGCGACGCCAGCGCATGGGCATCCAGCATCACCGAACCGTCATCCGGCTTCAGCAATCCCGCCAGCACCGACAGCAGCGTCGACTTGCCAGCCCCGTTGGGCCCGATCACGGCCACGAACTCGCCCGCATGCAACTGGCACGAGACATCCTGCAGCACCACGCGGCCGCCTTTGCGCACCGTCACATTCTGCGCCGACAGGATGGTCATGGGGCCACCTTGCGGATGCGCACCACCAGCCAGAAGAAGAACGGCGTGCCCAGCAGGCTGGTGAAGACGCCCAGCCGCAGTTCGGGATTGGTATGCACCAGACGCGCGGCGATGTCGGCACAGAGCAGCAGCACCGCGCCGGTCAGTGCCGCCGGCAGCAGCACCCGGCGCGGGGAATAATCCACAAAGGGCCGCACCAGATGCGGCGCCACCAGGCCGATAAAGCCGATGGCGCCAGTAACAGACGTCACCGCGCCCACCGACAGCGCCGTGCCCGCCACCACCAGCGCCGTCAGCCGGGTGAGGTTGATACCCAGGCTTTGCGCCTGCGCCTCGCCCAGCGACAGCGCATCCAGCCCCCTGCCCGTCAGCGCCAGCAGGCCCGCGCCAATGGCGACGAAGGGCAGGATCAGCGCGACCTGGCTCCAGCTCTTGTCCGCGAGGCTGCCCAGCAGCCAGGTCATGATCTCGTAGGCGGCATAGGGATTGGGCGCGAAGTTCAGCGCCAGCGCGATTCCCGCCGCCGTCAGGCTGGAAACCGCCGCCCCTGCCAGCACCAGCGAGACGGTGCTGCCGCGACCCAGCGCAAAGGTCAGTGCGCAGGCGCAGAGCCCACCGACCATGCCCAGCAGCGGCCCAGCGGCGGGCGAAATCAAAGTCACGCCGAAATAGATCGCGATCACCGCGCCCAGCGCCGCGCCGCTGGAAACGCCCAGCAGGCCCGGTTCGGCCAGCGGATTGCGGGTGAAGCCTTGGCAAGCCGCACCCGCCAGCCCCAGCACCCCGCCCGTCACCAGCGCCAGCACGCTGCGCGGCAGCCGGATCTCGCGCACGATGATCGCCGCCATGCTGTCGGGATGATGGACGATATCGAGCAGCGCTTCGGGCGCCAGCCACACCCGCCCCGCCAGCAGCGAGGCGGCGAAGGCCAGGACGCACAGCACAACGAGCAAGACGGTCAGCGCCCTCATGGCCGCACCGCCTGCCGCAGATCGGCCTGCAGCTTGCGCGCCGCGCCCGCCACCTGCGGCACGCCGCAGCCATAGAAGGAAGCATAGGAAAGGCGTGGGTAGCGCCGCGCCAGCGCCGGATGGGAATCCTGGTCGGCGCGCAGGGTGGGCATCCCGGCATAGGCGTCGCTGAAGATCAGCGCGTCCGGGTTGCCCGCGAGCAAGCCTTCCACATCATAGTAGCCATCATTGGCGGTGATGCTCTGTGCGCCCATCGCCGTCAGCATGGCACCGAACAGGCCGCTTTGTCCCGGCACATAACCACCATTGCCCCATTGGGCGACGCGGATCGGTCTGGCGGGCCGCGCCTTCGCCAGCGCGCGCAGATCCTCGTCCATCTGCGCTACCAGCACCTCGCCGCGCGCCTCGGCATGCAGCGCGAAAGCGACCTGGCGCGTCACGCTGCGTATCTGCGCGAAATTTTCGGCCAGTGGCACCTGCACGATCTTCGCGCCGCTGCGTTCCAGCAATTGCCGTGTCAGCGCCGGCTGGAACGGCCCGGTCAGTACCAGGTCAGGCCTGACGGCCAGCACGTCTTCCGCCGAACCATAATTGACGGGGATGCGCGCGGCCTGCGGCCAATAGCGCAAGGGCTGCTTCTCACGCGCCAGGAAGGTGAGAGACGCGATGCGCTTTTCCGGCGCCAGCGCCAGCAACAACTGGTCGGTGCAGATGTTGAGCGACATTATGCGTTGCGGTGCGGCGGCCCCGCAAAGCAGAGCCGCCGCCGCCACAACAATCGCCTTAAAGCTTCGCCTGAACACCGACATAGAAGGCCCGCTCCGCGCCCAGGAACCCGACGGGGTTCTGGTAGGATTCATCGAACAGGTTATCGCCCCGCGCGAACAGGGTGAACATCTGTGTCACCTGCCAGCGCGCCGCCAGGTTGACGGCAACATAGCCGTCGGCCTTCAGGCGCGGGGTCGAGAAGTCGCGGCTGCCGTCGAACCAGGGCCCGACATAGAGCAGCGTGGCGCTGAGATCGGCGTCGGGCAGGAACTGCCAGCCGCCCGTCAGGCTGGCCTTGTGGTTCGGACGGCGGATCAGCGCCCGGCTCGTGGCCTTGTCCACCGCCTCGGTGAAGCTGTAGTCGGCCCGCAAGCTAACCTCGTCCAGCGGCTTCCAGGCGACAAAGGTTTCGACGCCCTGCGTCCGTGCCCGGCCGATATTGACCACGGTGGAGAAGGTCACCGGATCGGTGGCGATCAGGTTCCGGATGTCGTTGTGGAACCAGGTCGCACCCGCCGTCACATCCCACAGCCCGCCTTCGACGCCGACTTCATAGCCGGTGCTGGTTTCGGGCTTCAGGTTGGGATTGGCGAAGAAAAAGAACGCCGGATAGGAATGATGGAGCTGGTCCAGCGACGGCTCCTTGAAGCCGGTGCCGATGCTGCCCTTCACGCGCCAGCCGCTGTCGCCGATGGCGATGCTGGGCGCGATGCGCCAGGTCAGCTTGTCGCCGAACTGGCTGTTATCGTCATAGCGGACGCTGCCGCTGGCGGTGATGCCGCTGCCGAAATCCGAATTGATCTCGGCATAGCCGGCATTGGTGGTGTAACCGGCGCTGACCGGCAGGTGCACGGCGTCACGCGCCGTTTCCGCGCCCAGCACCAGCGTGTGGCCTGCGGCGATGGTGATATTGCCCTGCCAGTCCAGCTTGGTGCGTTCGCCGGAGCTGGCGAACGGGCCGTTGTCGGGATCGGCGGTGCGGCTCTGGTTGCTGCCATAGGCGAAACCGAGCGTCTGGTCGATCCAGCCCAGGTCCCAGCGCGCAAAAGCGCGGGTCTGCCAGTTCTGCCCGGCGATGCGGGTCTGCGCCGGCGCGGGCGCAAAGGTAAAGCTCGCGAAGCTGAAAGCGTCGCCGGTTACCTTGGTCAGGCTCTGCGACCAGCGGGCGGTCAGGCCCAGCTCGACGGCATCACCCAGCGCCAGGCCCAGCCTGGTGCTGGCGGTGAGGTTGTCGAAGACGTCGGGATTGCGCACCTGGCCCGGTGGCAACAGGTTCAGCGGCGTCACCGGCGTGGCGCCCGCATGTTCATGCTGCACCGTGGCGCGATAGCGGAACGCGCCATCCGAACCGCTGATCGAGGCTGACTGGTTGAAGGTGTCGAAGCTGCCCGCTTCGGCGATGCCGGTCAGGGTCAGCGGCCCCTCGCCCGCATGGGTGATGATATTGACGACGCCGCCAATGGCATCGCTGCCATACAGGCCCGATTGCGGCCCGCGCAGTACTTCGACCCGCGCAATGTCGCCCGCCAGGAACTTGCCCAGGTCGGTGGCACCCGACGGCGTCGAGGTGTCAGCGATGTCGATGCCGTCGAGCAGGATCTTGGTATGGTTGGAATTGGTGCCACGGCTGAAGAGCGAGGTCTGGCCACCCTGCCCGCCCACGCGCACGACATTAAGGCCCGGCACGCTGGCGAGAATATCGGACAGCGAGCGCAACTTACGCGCCGCGATCTCGTCCTGGCCGATCACTGTGATGCTGCCCGCCACCTGGTTGAGCGGCGTCGCCACGCGCGTGGCGGTGACGACGGAAATTTCCTGCGCCGATGCGGCCAACGGGGCCAGGCACAGGGCAAGCGCGGTAGTAGAGTAAAGGATGCGACGGCCCGGAAAAGTGCGAAGCGTTGATACGCTGTTGCTATCAACTCCGTAGGCCGCGCGACCCAAAATAGGGTTCTTCATTGCAGTCTCCAAATACGGAGACGCCACGATGTGGGAGGCTTTGTTGTCCCCGCAGCGCGCCCCAGCTTTGTCGCCGCTGCGGTTTACCCCGCTGCACCCCGCGCACCCCGGCAGGTTACAAGACGACGGCGCGAGGCAGGTTTCCTGGCTTCCGGGTCGCCGCCCTCGCCCGCCTTCCCAGTTTCCCAGTGGCATGTGGACGAAAGCTCGCCGGTTACAGTTGCGGGGGCAGCTAAGGTCTTGAACCTTATTCCCTACACCTTGCACCTGCTCCGGACTTAGGGCCCCGCTCCGCCACCGTCAAGCTGCCCGGCCGCAAGGCTGTGTTGTTGGCAGCCGCCGCAAAGCCGCGCTAGGCTCCGCCACCATTCCGGAGACCTGTCATGACCCTGGCCATCAACGACATCGCGCCCGATTTCACCGCCGACACTACCGAAGGCCGGATCAGCCTGCATGCATGGGCAGGCGACAATTACGTGCTGTTCTTTTCGCACCCCAAGGATTTCACCCCGGTCTGCACCACCGAGCTGGGCGCGGTGTCGAAGCTGAAGCCGGAATTCGACGCGCGCGGCGTCAAGGTACTGGGCCTTTCCGTTGACCCGGTCGAGAACCACGGCAAGTGGGCCGCCGACATCGCGGAGACGCAGGGCCTTGGTCCCAACTTCCCCATGATCGGCGACACCGACCTGGCCGTCTCCAAGCTCTATGGCATGCTGCCCGCCGACACCGAAGGCACTTCAGATGGCCGCACCCCGGCCAACAACGCCACCGTGCGCAACGTCTTCATCATCGGACCGGACAAGCGCATCAAGCTGATCCTGGTCTATCCCATGACGGTCGGCCGCAACTTCGCGGAGATTATCCGCGTCATCGACTCGATCCAGCTCAATGCCAAGCACAAGGTGGCGACCCCCGCCGACTGGAAACAGGGCGGCGACGTCATCATCACGGCCGCCGTCTCCAATGAAGACGCCGCCACGCTTTTCCCCGGCTACAAGACAATCAAGCCGTATTTGCGGACCACGCCGCAGCCGAAGTAGCCAAGACGCAAAACGAAAAGGCCCGGATCACTCCGGGCCTTTTTTCTTTGCTCAGCGTGCGCCGCTATGGGCGATCTGCCACGAACAGGAAATCGTGTCAGACGCTGCGTAGGCGGTAGGCCACCATTTCCGAACCCCGATCGGCGGTGTTGCCGATGCAGAGCACGATGTATTGCCAGCCGCCCACGGCATAGGTCATGGGCGTGCCGGTCTGGCCCGACGGCATCCAGATCTGGCCCACTTCGCGGCCATTGGTCTTGTCATAGGCGCGCAGCCACGCACCGTTGCGCCCATTGGCTTCCGTGGTGTTCAGCGGATCGCCACAGATCACCAGCGATTTGGTCACCAGCGGGCCGACATTGCCCTGCTGGCCGGTGCGCGGGATGTTGAGCCCCTTCAGCAGCGGGTTGTTCTTGATGTTGTCCGGCGTTTCGCCATGCGCGACCTGCCAGGCCATCGTGCCGTCCTTGAGATCCAGCGCGCTGATGCGGCCATAAGGCGGCTTCACGATCGGCAGGCCGCCCACCGTGGTCAGGCCCGGACGCAGCGGCCCGGTCAGACCGCCACCCGCCGCGCCAGCCGCAGGGGCGGGCGCATCTTCACCGTCGCCACCACCGCCACCACGGCCGCCGCGACCCGCCGGCGCCGCACCCGGCGGCGATGCCGTGCCGCTGATCCAGGCAGGCGCGGTCGGGCCGGGATTGGCGACGGGGATGAGCGCGTTCACGAAGGGCGTGGTCTTGGAATAGATGTAGGCGATCTTGGTTTCCGGATCGAAACAGCCGCCCGGCCAGTTGGTACCGCCCTGCGCGCCCGGCAGGGTCAGCGTGCCCCACTTGCCGTCATACTTGCTCCAGATCGGCGGGGTGAAGACATCGCCGCGCGAATAATGGTTGGCGATCTCCAGCGCGCGCGCCTTGATGGCGGGCGTGAAGTCCACCAGATCCTCGTCCTTGACGCTCTGGCGGTCATAGGCGGGTGGCCTGGACGGGATCGGCTGGGTCGGCGCGTACCATTCATCGGGCACGTCGCCCGCTGGCACCGCCACTTCCGGGATCGGCCAGATCGGCTCACCGGTCTCGCGGTTCAGCACATAGAGGAAGGCCTGCTTGGTCGGCTGCGCGATCGCCTTGACGGTGCGCCCGTTCACCGGCAGGTCCACGATCATCGCCGAGCAAGGCACGTCATGGTCCCAAATGCCGTGATGCACCATCTGGTAATGCCATTTGCGCTTGCCGGTCTTGATGTCCAGCGCCACCAGGCTTTCGCCGAACAGGGCATTGCCCTTGCGATAGACGCCGACATAGTCACCGGCGGGCAGTTCGATGCCCATATAGACAAGGCCGAGTTCTTCATCGGCGCACATGTTGGCCCAGGACCCGCCATAGCCAGCCTTCTCGGCCTGCCCGGCCTCGACCCAGCTATCATAGCCGAACTCGCCCTTCAGCGGGATGGTGTGGAAGATCCAGAGACGGCGGCCGGTGCGGGCGTCGAAGCCCCGCACATAGCCCTTGACGTTTTCCACCACATTGCGCGGCTGACCGCCGCCGGTATGGGCAGCGCCCACCACGATGACGCCGTTGGAGACCAAGGGCGTCGCCTGCAGGCCGACCAGCGCGGTATCGACATCCAGATTCTGGTCATTCTCGAGCTTGAGATCGACCACGCCGTTCTTGCCGAAGCGGGGATCAGGAACGCCGGTGGCGATGTCCAGCGACTTCAGGCGATAGCCAGCCGTCACATAGATGATGCGTTCGATCTTGCCGTCCGTCCAATAGGCGACGCCGCGTCCGGAAAGCTGGCGCGGCGCATTCTGGCCGCGCACGCCCTCGTCTTCGCGATGCATCCACAGCAGTTCGCCGCTGACCGCATCGATGCAGATCACATCGCGTCGCGTGCCCGCCGTGACATAGAGCTTGCCCTTGATGAGCAGCGGCGTGCTTTCCCAGTTGGTTTCGACGCGCGGCCCGAAGCGGCCGCCATCGACGCGCCATGCCACCTGCAAATTGTTGAAGTTGGCGGCGTTGATCTGGTCGAGGGGCGAGTAGCGGTTGGACTTGGCGTCGCCGGCAAAGGCGGTCCACTGCGTATCACCGGCGATGGCGCCGCGCGCCGGCGGCGCGGGATAGGCGTTGGCGAGCGCGCCGCCGCCGCTGGCGCTGCGGTTCTGGCCCAGGGCAAGGTCGGTGGTCATGACGGCTGCGCAACCGGCAGCGGTCCCGTACAGCATGGCGCGTCTGGATACTGGCGACATTGATTTCCCCCTGGATTTGACTGTTGTTGTTTGCGGGAACGCTAGGCGCAAACATTATAGCGTCAAACGGGAAAAACCGGCGGCGTCTCATCAGGTGATATTGCGCCGCAAAAGAAAAGAGGCGCAGCAAGCGCCGCGCCTCTTCCCGTTTACATCCGATAGGCCGCGTCAGACCTGACGCAGGCGATAGGCCACCATCTCGCTGCCGCCCGTACGGTCGGGCGCGATGCAGAGCACGATGTATTGCCAGCCGCCCATGGCATAGGTCATCGGCGTGCCGGTCTGGCCCTGCGTCATCGGAATGGCGCCAACCTCGCGGCCCGTCGCCTTGTCGTAGGCGCGCAGCCAAGCAAGGCTGTTGCCCTTGGCGTCGGTGGTGTTCTGCGGATCGCCGCAGATCACCAGCGTCTTGGTCACCAGCGGGCCGATATTGCCGGCCTGACCCGTGCGTGGGATGTTGAGCCCCTTCAGCAGCGGGTTGTTCTTGATGTTGTCCGGCGTTTCGCCATGCGCGACCTGCCAGGCCATCGTGCCGTCCTTGAGATCGAGCGCACTGATGCGGCCGTAAGGCGGCTTGATGATCGGAAGACCACCGACGTTGAGATTGCCCGGCTGGATCGGCCCGGTCAGGCTGGGAGCACCGGCGCCGGGGCCACCGCGGCCTGCACCACCCGGCACGATGTCGGCACCTTCGCCGCCACCACCGCCACCGCCGCGACCGCCGCGGCCCACAGCGCCCGGAACGGGCGGCGCACCATTGGTGTAGCCGAAGGGTGTATCGGCCTTGCGCACCGCATGCACGGCAGGCGCGGTCTTGGAGTAGATGTAGGCGATCTTGGTTTCCGGATCGAAGCAGCCACCCGGCCAGTTGGTGCCACCCTGCGCGCCCGGCAGCAGCAGCGTGCCCCAGGTGCCTTCATAGGTCGCCATGGTCGGGGCCTGGAAGATGCCCTCGCCGCGCTGGTACTTGTTGGCGATCTCGATGGCGCGCGCCTTGATGGCGGGCGTGAAGTCCACGAGATCGTCATCGCCGACATTCTGGCGATCATAGGCCGGCGGCTTGGACGGGATCGGCTGGGTCGGCGAGTACCACTCGTCGGGCACATCGCCCGGCTTCTTCGCCACTTCCGGGATCGGCCAGATCGGCTCGCCGGTTTCACGGTTCAGCACATAGAGGAAGCTCTGCTTGGTCGGCTGCGCGATGGCCTTCACCGTGCGGCCATTGACCGGCAGATCGACAACCATGGCCGAGCACGGCACGTCGCTGTCCCACAGGCCGTGATGGACCATCTGGTAGTGCCACTTGCGCTTGCCGGTCTTGACGTCGACCGCAACCAGGCTTTCGCCGAACAGGCCGTTGCCCTTGCGGTGCATGCCCAGGTAATCGCCCACCGGCAGCTCGACGCCGAAATAGACGATGCCCAGTTCCGGATCGGCGCACATGTCGCCCCAGACACCGGCATGGCCGGTCTTCTCGGGCTGGCCCGCCTCGACCCAGCTGTCATAGCCGTATTCGCCCTTGTGCGGGATGGTGTGGAAGATCCACAGGCGGCGGCCGGTGCGGGCGTCATAGCCGCGCACATTGCCGGTCGGGCTGGCCGCCTCGCGCGGCGTCGCGCCGCTATGGGCGGCACCGACCACGATGACGTTGTTGCAGACCAGCGGCGTCGCCTGCAGGCCGATCTCGCCGGTGACGAGGTCGATGTTCTGGTCGTTCTCGAGCTTGAGATCGACCACGCCGCCCTTGCCGAAGCGCGGGTCGGGAATGCCGGTGGCGATGTCCAGCGACTTCATGCGGTAGCCGGGCGTCACATAGACGATGCGCTCGATCTTGCCGTCGGTCCAATAGGAACAGCCGCGTCCCGACAGGGCGCGCGGTGCCTGGCGGCCACGCTCGCCTTCATCTTCGCGATGCATCCAGAGGATTTCGCCGGTGATGGCATCAAGGCAGACCACGTCGCGACGCGCCCCGGCGGTGACAAAGAGCTTGCCCTTGATGAGCAGCGGGGTCGATTCCCAGTTGGTCTCGATACGCGGACCGAACTTGGCGGCGTCGAAGCGCCAGGCAACCTGCAAATTGTTGAAGTTCGACGCATTGATCTGCGCCAGCGGCGAATAGCGGTTGGCGCGCGCATCGCCGGCATAGGCCGTCCATTCGGTATTGGCGCCGGCGGCGCCGTTGGCGGGCGGAGCCGGATAGGCGTTGGCGGTGGAGCCCGCACCGTTGGGGCTGCGCTGGGCCTCGGCCAGGCGGGGCAGCGACGCGGCCGTCAGGGCGGCGGCGGAGCCATAGAGCATCGAACGTCTGGAAAGCGGCGGCATTTGTTTCCTCATCAAAAGCTAGAATACCGGAAATGTTTATATGGCCGGACGCGCCGGAATAGTATTATTCTTTTTGTGCTGAAAGTTTGTCCTGAACGCCACGTTGCGCTGCGGCATTCCGGCAGCAACGCAGCAAGCCCTTGTCAGGACATGGCCTTTCGCCCGGCATGGTGGCGTCCGCGCACAATGACGCGGAGCATGGCGGCACGGGCCGCCGCTTCGTTGCGCGCTTCGATGGCCTTCAGAATCGCCACGTGGCGGTCGGTGGAGACGGTATGGCCCTTGCCGCCGCTGGCCTTGACGCTGGCATTGCTGAGGGCGATCAGCCCGCCCAGCGCCACCTTGATGACGGCGCCGAAGGAGCGCACCAGCGGATTGCCGGAGGCGCGGCCGATGGCGAGATGATAGGCGAGATCGGCTTCGGGAAAGAGACGGTCATCGCCTTCGGCCTCGCGCATCGCCGCGATGCAGGCGCGCAGGCGCGTGATGTCGGCGCGGCTGCGGTGACGCGCCGACAGCGCGGCGGCCATCGGCTCCACCGCCAGGCGCACTTCGGTGATCTGCTCGAGGAAGGCGCGGTCCAGCCCCATGCGCACGCGCCAGTCCAGCACATCGGCGTCCAGCCAGTTCCAGTGCGAGGGGTCCAGCACCAGCGTGCCGACCTTGGTCTTGGACACGACCAGGCCCTTGGCCGTGAGCGTCTTGACCACTTCGCGCACGACCACGCGGCTGACGCCGAACAGTTCGTACATCTCTTCGACGGATGGCAGGCGGCTGCCCGGCGCGCGCTTGCCGGTGAGGATTTCACCGCCCAGCGTGGCGGCGATGGCGGCATGGCGCGTGAAATCCACCTGCGGGCGCCTTCCCGCACGCAGCGGCGTCTTTCGTGCTTTGCGTGCCATGCAGCCCCCTTGCGCCCAGCCTAGCCCCAGCAACAGCGGAAAAACAACCGCAGCGCAGACGTTAGCTCAGGGCGCTCTCAAAAACAGGCCGATGGTCAGGGCCGTGCCAATGCAAACGATGAAGATGCGCAGCAGCTTCTCATTCACATTGCGCAGCATCTGCGAACCGGCATAGCCGCCGATCAGCGCGCCAACACAGGCGATGGCCATTTGCAGCCAGTGCACTTCGGGCGAGAAGACGAAGATCAGCACCGCCGACAGGTTTATCACCGCCGCCAGGACATTCTTGTTGGCAGCAGAGCTGCGGATGGCCAGGCCGGCCGCCGTCATCGCCGCCAGCATGAGAAAGCCGATGCCGCCGCCGAAATAGCCGCCATAGATGGCGATGCAGAATTGCGCCGCGCCCGCACCAAGGGCGGAGAGATGCGTGCCGTCCTGGCGCTTGGGACCAAAGCTGCCCCAGGCGAACATGACGGTGGCGAACAGCACCAGCCACGGCACCATGCTGGCGAAGATGCGCGACGGCGTCAGCAGCAGCAGCACCGCGCCCAGCGCGCCGCCGACCAGGCTGATGATGACGAGCGCCTTCAGGCTCAGGCTGTTGACGCCGGTGGCGTTGTCGCGGCCACGCCATCCCGTCAGCACCTGGCCGGGAAACAGCGCCACGGTGGAAGTGATGTTGGCGGCGCGGGCATCCATGCCGGTGAGAATCAGTGCCGGCAATGTCAGGAACGAGCCGCCGCCTGCCAGCGCGTTCTGGCAACCGGCCCACAGGGCAGCCAGAAACAGCACGGCGAACGGCATCAAGGGCTCCATGGGGCCGGAACCTATGCGAAGGATGGGGCCGCGCGCCACGCCAAAGGCCGCGCATGAGCCTCCAGCCGGGCGCATGACGGAAAATCCATGTCATTCATGGGCCGTTCATGTGGGGAAGTTCAGAGTTGCTGCACTGGCTGGAGTCCCGCCAGCGACGAAATAGCGTCTTTGATTTGCCGCAATAAAGCGGAAAATCAGGTGACAAGGCCGGGGGTGAATGACATCTTCCGGCCCCGACAGAGCAAGAAGGCAGGAATTGATGCGCAGCGATCTGATTAAGGCCCTGACGATTTCCGCCGCTGGTGCGGCCATCGTGGCAGGCGTGATTTTGGCTCCGGCCGTGGCCCAGGATGCCCTGCCTCCCGGCCCCGGCATGGAAGAGACCATGAAGGGTTGCGGCGGCTGTCACGGCGTCGGCCAGATCATGACCGAGAAGCGTTCGGCCGAAGAATGGGCCAACACCGTCACCATGATGATCACCAACGGCGCGCCAGTTGAGGAAGCCAACTTCGACAAGGTGGTCAATTATCTCGCCACCTATTTCGGCACCACCCCGCCGCCCGCGCCGGGCGCGGCCCCGGCTGCGGCGGCTCCGGCAACCCCGGCTCCGGCAGCCCCGGCTCCGGCTCAGTAGGCCAAAGCCGATACGTCATACGAAAGCCCCCGCAGCTTGCGCTGCGGGGGCTTTTTCTTGGGCAATGCGCCCTACTTCGGCAATGCGCCCTACTTCGGCAATGCGAACGTCACCACCTCGTCCGAGGTCGCCGGTCCATTGGCGCCGCCGGTGGCAACAGCGGTGACATACTGGCGGCCGCTGCGGCCGCGCCAGGTGATCGGGCCGCTATTGACGCCGCCCGCCAGCTTCACCACCCACAGCTCCTTGCCGTTGGTGCTGTCGAAGGCGCGCAGGCGGAAATCATCGGTGGCCCCGACAAAGGCCAGGCCGCTGGCCGTGACCATCGGATTGCCCAGACCGACACGGCCGGTGTTCTGCTGCCCCGCCGGCAGTTCCTCGGTGATGCCCAGCGGCACCTGCCAGACGATCTTGCCGGTGTTGACGTCCACCGCGTTGAACTGGCCCCAGGGCCCGCTCTGGCATGGCATCTTGGTCTGCGCATTCCAGAAATACTGGTAGCCATCCTTCATGCCATAGCTGCCATCGGGACGCAGCACCTGCGCCGAGAAATGCGCCAGGTTGTTGGTGTTGACGATCAAGAGGCCGCGCTTGGGATCAAACGCCGTCCCGCCCCAATCGACGCCGCCCAGGCTGCCGGGGAAGCTCACCACCGCGCCATCGATCCGCAGCGGCTGGAAAGGCTGCGACGGCAGGGCGTTCTTGTCGGCGATGAACTTCTCGCACCAGGCGCGGTGTTCCGGGGTCACGTTGGAGATGTCGCCGCGCTCCCAGCTCAGCTTGCCCAGCGGCGGCGTCACCGAGAAGGGCTGGGTCGGCCAGGCCTTCTCGTCGGGAATGTCGGTCGCCGTCGGCACCGGCTTTTCCGTGATCTCGTAGAGCGGCTCGCCGTTGACGCGGTTGAACATGAACAGGATGGCCATCTTGTTCATCACCGCGACGCCCGGAATGGTCTTGCCGTTGCGCTTGACCTCGATCAGCGAGATGCCGGGCAGGTCCACGTCCCAGATGTCGTGATGCACGGTCTGGAAGTGCCACAGATACTTGCCGGTCTTTGCATTCACCGCCACGACGCTATCGCTGTAGAGGTTGGTGCCCGGACGGTCGCCGCCCCAGCGATCAAAGGCCGGTGCGCCGATCGGCAGATAGACGATATCGCGCGCCGTATCGGCGACCAGATAGGTCCAGATGTTCACGCCGGAGCGCTGCTGCCAGCTATTGTTGCCCCAGGTCTCGTTGAACTTCTCGCCGGGGCGCGGCACCGAATGGAAGGTCCAGAGCAGCTTGCCGGTGCGGATGTCCCAGCCGCGAATGTCGCCCGAGGCGCCCTTGGTGGGCTGCTCCTGCACGCGGCCGCCGGTCACCAGCACATTGTTCACCACCAGCGGCGGCGTCGAATAGCCAAAGGCGGCGTTGGGCAGGCCGTTGAGGATTTCCGGCGTGCGGGTGTTGAGGATGCCCTTCTCACCGAAGCTGGTGATCGGTTCGCCCGTCTTGGCATCGAGGGCGATGATCTTGCCGTCGCGGGTGGAGACGATGACGCGGTTGCCGCCCGCCCAGTATTCGACGCCGCGCGTCGAAGGCGCATCGTTGCCCGGAATGTCATAGGCCCAGACCTGCTTGCCGGTTTCGGCGTTCAGGGCGGTGACGCGGCGATAGGGCGTGGCCAGGAACATCAGGCCGTTCACCACCAGCGGCGTCATCTGCGAACCGGCGAAGCGCGGCGGCGTGAACCCGCGGCCACCGGCAGGCCCGCGGCCGCCACGCCCGGCCTGCGGATTGGCGGCGGGATTGTCGAGATAGGCGGGGCGCATGTTGAAGGTCCAGGCCTTCTCCAGCTTCGCCACATTGGCGGGCGTGATCTGGGTCAGGGGCGAAAACCGCATGCCGCCCTGGTCGTTGCCATAGGTGGGCCATTCGGTCGAAGGCCCTGCCGCCTGTGACGGCAGCAGCGCCGCCCCCAGCAGGACGGGCGCAATCAGGGCGGCGATTTTTTTCATGATATCTCCCAGGGATTTATTCTTGGTTGTTTTGCGGAACCTTACCGAGCCCTGCACGGGGGGCGCAACAGGTGTGGCAGCAGGAAAACGATGACATTGGGCGAGTTGCGCGCTAGATCGCCGTATCGCGCCTAAACTCGGAGTATTTCAAATGGCCTTGCGCCTGCTGCAACTGACCCTGCCCGACGGCGCGCGCGCTGTGGCCCGCCTGTCCGAAGACCGTTCGGCCCGGCTGGTGGCCGGGGTTTCCTCCACCTACGAACTCGCCATGCGCGCCATCGCGCGCGGCACCTCATTGGCGCAGGCGGCGGATGACGCAGGCACCGGCGATGCGGTGGACATCCATCTCGCGCTGGCACAAGGCCGCGTGCTGGCGCCGCTCGATCATCCCACCGATCCCGCGCACCTGATCGTCACCGGCACCGGCCTGACGCATCTGGGCTCGGCGGAAGGCCGGGACAAGATGCATCGCTCGCTGGAAAGCACGGCGAACCTCACGGACTCGATGAAGATGTTCAAGCTGGGGCTGGAAACCGGCAAGCCCAAGGCTGGTGCCGAAGGCTCGCAGCCCGAATGGTTCTACAAAGGCGATGGCGCCAGCGTCACCGCGCCGGAAAGCCCGTTCCCCTCGCCCGCCTTTGCGCAGGATGGCGGCGAGGAGCCGGAGATGGTGGGCCTCTACATCATCGGCCCCGACAGCACGCCGTTTCGCCTGGGCTTCGCGCTGGGCAACGAATTCTCCGACCATGTGACGGAGCGCTTCAACTATCTGTGGCTGGCCCACTCCAAGCTGCGCGCCTGTTCCTTCGGCCCGGAACTGCGCGTTGGTGACCTACCTTCGTCCGTACAAGGACAGTCGCGCATCCGGCGCGGCAACGAGCTGATCTGGGACAAGCCGTTCCTGTCGGGCGAGGACAACATGTCCCACAGCATCGCCAATCTGGAAGCGCATCATTTTAAATATGAGCTCTTCCGCCGCCCCGGCGATGTCCATGTCCACTTCTTCGGCACCGCCACGCTCTCCTTCAGCGAAGGGGTGAAGACGCAGGATGGCGATGTCTTCGAGCTGGAGGCCGACGCCTTCCTGCTGCCGTTGCGCAACATGCTGGCCACCGAGGCTCCGCAGACCGTGACCATCAAGGCGCTCTGATCGCCCATTTTTTGATCAGCCGCGACACTTGCTCCCGGCGCGAGCACAAAACTGGACAGCGCCGTACGGGCGGCTAGGCTGGTGCCCATGCCGCGCGCCTTTTCGAACAAAGTCCTCCTTATCTATGCCGGGTTGATCGCGGGCAATATCGCGGCCTGGGCCTGGGCCTTCGCCATCTTCGGCGGCAACGCCGCCCTGATGGGCACTGCCATCCTCGCCTACACGCTGGGCCTGCGCCATGCAGTGGATGCCGACCATATCGCCGCCATCGACAACGTCACCCGCAAGCTGGTGCAGGACGGGCAGAAGCCCACCGGCGTCGGCCTGTTCTTCTCGCTGGGCCACTCCACCGTGGTGATCCTGGCCTGCGCCGGCATCGCCCTGCTGTCGGCGGCGCTCACCGCCCGCTTCGCGCCATTGCGCGAGCTGGGCACGCTGATCGGCACCACCGTATCGGCCAGCTTCCTGATCATCATCGCCGCCGCCAACATCGTCACCCTGGTCGCCATCCTGCGCGCCATGCGCAAGCCGTCTGCACCCATCGCGCCCCTGCCCGGCGGGCCGCTGGGCCGGTTGCTGAAGCCCGTGATGAACATGATCGGCCGGTCGTGGCAGATGTATCCGCTGGGCTTCCTGTTCGGCCTGGGCTTCGACACCGCCACCGAAGTGGCGCTGCTGGGCATCAGCGCGGCGCAGGCACACCATGCGGTGCCGTTCTGGACCATCATGGTCTTTCCGGCGCTGTTCACGGCGGGCATGTCGCTGATCGATGCCACCGACGGCATCCTGATGACCCGCCTCTATGGCTGGGCGCTGGTGTGGCCCTCGCGCAAGCTGGTCTACAAATTTGACCGTGACGCTGTTTTCGATCCTGGTGGCGCTGGTGATCGCGGCGCTGGAAGTGCTGAACCTGCTGGCGGGCCGCTTCGCGCTGGAAGGCGCCTTCTGGCGCTGGATCGGCGGCGTCAACCAGCATTTCGGCGCGCTGGGCTTCGCCGTGATCGCCGCCTTCCTGGGCTGCTGGGGACTGTCCGTCCTGATGGCGCGCGCCAGTGCGGCGCGGGCCTGAACTACTTTTTCGTCCAGGTGCCGCCGATGGGCTTGATGAACTGGCCCGCAGGCGCGCGTGCGATCAGGGTCGCGGCCGTCGCCTGGCCTGCCGCATCGCGCGTCGTGCCCGACTTGGCGGCGGTGTCGGCATAGACTGCCGCGCGGCCCGCATTGATGTTGGTGACGGCAGCCATCACCGCGCCATCAGCAGAGGTGACGATGCCGAGAAAGCCATCGCCCTGCTCGCCCACGATGCCCGCCACCTTGGCGGCATCGACGGCGGCCTTGTCGCTGGCGGCGTCGGCGAGAACGGGCGTCACCGCCAGCATGAAAGCGGCGGCGGCGATGGCGATGGTGTTGCGGAGGGTCATCTTTCCTGTCCTTCAGATCAGAAGAGGTCGGGGTTCTGGGTGATCGCGGTCTGGACTTCCCGGTCCAGGCGCACGCGCACATCGGCATCGAGCTTGGCGTAGATGCTGATCGGCGCTACCTCGACCCGGATGGTCGGGGTGCAGGCGGCGGCAATCGCGCCCAGCACGGCGATCAGGAGAATTCGCTTTGCAATCATCATTTGGCTCCAAGCCCTTCGAGACTCTTTGACCATGCCTCGGCATAGGACTTCAAGAGTTCGTCAAAATTAAGGGAAGCATCCAGCGTCAGGTCGATGGGCGTGCCGCTGGGCAGCGGCACCGGTTTCTGCAAGGCGCTGCCGTTGATTATGTCGCTTACCGCTACGTCAGCCACCTGGCGCGCGGGCGGATCGCTGCGGCCCTTGATGTGGAAAACGATCTGCAGCCGCCCCTCGCCAACGCTGTTGAGATCGGCGGTCAGCGAATCGAAAGCGAGATTCTCCAGCGCCTGATAGGCAAAGTCCTGGACCGCGTTGACCGATCTGGCGCCCTCGCCCCACAGGCCGCGACTGAGCTGCAGCTTGCCCGGCCCATCCGCTGTGAGCCGTCCATCCTTGATGCGAAAACCTTCCGGCCCGGCGGTGAAGGGCACGATGCCCGAGAGCTTGCCGGTCAGCGTCGCCTTGTCGGCAAGGTTCGACGCGGCGAGCAGCGGCTCCAGCGACAGGCCGGTGAGCGCGGCGGTGCTGGTGATCGTGCCCGGCGCTGCCGGATTGATCCCGAACGGCGTCAGCGCGACGCGCCCCCCGGCGAAACTGGTGCCGAACTGTTCGATGCGCAGGGCCGTGGTCGAGAACGCGAAACGCAATCCCATCTCGGTGAAGGGAATGGTCCAGGCGATGCGCCCGATCTTCAGCTCCTGTCCCGGCGCCGTGGCGGGCGGCAGCAGCGAAGTCAGGTTCAGCGTCGTGTCGACCGCCGTGGCGCGGCCCATCGGCGACAGGAAGCTGAAATCGCGCACCGCCAGCGTGCCGGTATGCGTGGCCAGCCCGCCGCTGTTCCAGGTGAAATCGCCCTTGAAGTCGGCACGGCCTGCCGCCTGGCGCAGCATCACCAGCAGCGGCGACAGTTTTTCCGGCTGCAGCTTGCCTTCGGCAAAGACCAGCGGCGCTTCGACATGGGCATTGCCCTGTCCGTTCGCCATCATGTGCTGGAAGGCGACAGTACCCAGAACCGTGCCCGCGCCGTCATTGGCCGCAAAGCGCCCACGCCAGAGGCCATCCGCCAGCGTGATCTCACCCGTGCCATGTTCCGGGTTGAAGCGCGCAGGCGTCGCCTTATCGGACAGCGTTGCCGCCGACACCGTCACGGCGCCCGACAGGCCGCCGGTGCCGTTGAACGACAGCAGGGCCGCGCCGCCAGTGAGCCCGGCATTGGCCAGCGGCAGAACTCCGGTGGCGCCTTGCGCCTGCGCTTCAAAGCGCCAGCCTTGCGGCCCGAAACTGAAAAGCGGACTGCGTGCCGGACAGATCTGGCCCGCGATGTCGCGCGCCAGCGGCCCCAGTGACGCCATGCTGGCCGCCACGCAGCCCGCCTGCGTGAAGCGGAACGTGCCCGCCTCGTACACGGACTGGCCGTTCAGCGACGCCCGGATGCCGCGCAGCACGGCGAAATCGATCTGGCCATCAAGTGCCGTGGCGGCAGCAAGGCGCTTGCCATCCCAGGCGAAGCGGCTGACCGCCAATCGCAGCGGCGGCAACCCGCCGCCCGACAGCGTCGCGCGCAGGCTGCCGGTCAGCACATCGCGCGCGCCCGCCACGTTCAGGGCCGCGACCTGCAAAATGCCGCCGCCACTGGCACGCAACGTCAGGGGGGCAGTCAGGCGCGCCGCGAACGTGCCGTCGCGGTGCGCGGCATGGGCCTTCAGGCTGATGGCGAACCGTCCCAGGTTGCGCCCGATGGCAGCGGCCAGCGGCGGCTCCATCGCCAGCGCGGGAAAGGCGCGGATCGTGCGCACCAGCATGGGTGGCAATGCGGCACCGGCGCTGAGCGCGATGTCGCCCTCGCCCGTCACCTCCGCCGCAGACGCGCGGATATTCGCAGCCGCAAGCGAAAGACTGATATCCGAAGCCTGCAGGCCCGTTTCGGCGCTTTTCGCGCTGATGACGGCGTCCAGCTTCGCCGTTTCCAGCACGTTGGACACCACGCGCAAGCCGGGCACGGTGATGCGGCCGGTAAAACCGGTGACGCGAACATCTGCATCGGTGATGGACGCGGCGCTGGCTTGCGCGCTGGCCGCGCCGGTCTCGACCCGGCCATCCGTACCGAAGCGCAGGCGTTCCATTTCCAGCGCCAGCGTCACGCCTTGCGCCGATGACCGCGCATTGGCGAAGTCGCCCGCTACCCGCACCGCCAGCGCGCCGCTGCGCGCAAGCGTGAGGCTGACGGTACGCGCCGTGACGCGCTGGCCGCGCCAGTGGAACGCGCCGGGCTTTAGCGCCAGCGCCAGCTCTTCGGGCAAATTGTGCACCAGCCGGGCAGAGCCATTGATCTCCATCGGTCCCGCCGGGGTCGCCAGCAGCGCCCGCAGCCCGGTCAGGGTGATGGCCAGGTCGTCGCTGACATAGGGCGACTTCTCGCGGCTGGTCGAAAGCGAATCCAGCCAGGCCTGCAGCGACGGCAGCGTGACGCGGCCCTGTTCATCGACCCGCGCCCGCACGACAGGGTTCACCAGCCGCACTTCCACCAGAAACGGCTTCCAGCGCAGCGGATCGAAAAACAGTTCGATGCTGTCCGCCGCCAGGTCCGGGGCATGCTGCGGTCCCAGGGCGAAACGGCCCGACGCGCCCGACAGGCCCAGCGCGCCCACTTCGACGCTGGCGGCGACGCCATGCTGGCGGAAATAGCGTTCGGCGACGCCAGCCACCAGCCAGGCGCGCGCCAGCCACAGCGCCGCCAGCGCCAGCAGCACTGACAGCACGACGCCCAGACCGATCTTGCTGGCGCGATTCAGGGTCATCCACCCTTCCCTAGCATTTGGCGTGCAATTCCGCGAAAATGGGAGCACAGACCGCCCCGTACTGAGAATATATAAGATTTTCCAACGAGTTCGTTATGATCCTGCTGATCGATAACTATGACAGCTTCACCTACAACCTCTTCCATTATCTGGGCGAGCTTGGGGCAGAGGTGAAAGTCGTCCGCAATGACGAGATCACCGCCGACGAAGCGCTGGCGCTGAAGCCGGACGGCATCGTGCTGTCGCCCGGCCCCTGCAGCCCCAACGAGGCGGGCATCTGCATGGACGTGATCCGCAAGGCCGACGGCAAGGTGCCGATCCTGGGCGTCTGCCTGGGCCACCAGGCCATCGGCCAGGTCTATGGCGGCGACATCGTGCGCGCGCCGCAGCCGATGCATGGCAAGATGAGCACCATCCACCACACCGGCAAATCGGTCTTTCGCGGCCTGAACAATGATTTCCAGGCGACGCGCTATCACTCGCTGACCATCGACCCGCCGTCGATGCCCGCTGTGCTGGAAGTCACCGCCACCAGCGAGGATGGCGTGATCCAGGGCGTGATGCACAAGACCCTGCCGGTGCATGGCGTCCAGTTCCATCCCGAAAGCATCGCGTCCGAGAATGGCCACGCCCTGCTGGAAAATTTCCTCAAGCTGACGCGCGCCTGATGAGCGTTGCGCCCCTCATAGACGCCGCGCGCGCGCCGCTGAGCCGTGCCGATACCGAGGCGCTGTTCCACGCCCTCTTCCGGGGCGAACTGAACGACACCCAGATCGTCGCCTATCTGTCGGCCACCGCCGACCGCAAGCCCAGCGTCGAAGAACTGGTGGGCGCGGTCACCGCCATGCGGGCCCATATGCGGCCTGTCCTCGCGCCAGCTGGCGCCATCGACCTGTGCGGCACCGGCGGCGACGGCCTGGGCACGCTCAACATCTCGACGGCCGTTTCATTCGTGGTCGCGGCGGCGGGCGTGCCTGTCGCCAAGCATGGCAACCGTTCCGCCACCTCGCGCAGCGGCGCGGCCGATGTGCTGGAAGCGCTGGGCGTGAAAGTCGGCCTGGAACCCGCCCATGCGGAACGCGTGCTGGCGGATACCGGAATCGTCTTCCTGTTCGCCCAGACCCACCATCCGGCGATGAAACATGTTGGGGCCGCCCGCAAGGCCGTTGGCCGCCGCACCATCTTCAACCTGCTGGGACCGTTGGCGAACCCGGCACAGGTCAAACGGCAACTGATCGGCGTGTTCGCGTCCGACTGGCTGGAGCCCTATGCCCAGGCGCTGCGGATTCTGGGCAGCGAACGCGCCTGGATTGTGCATGGCCGGGACGGGCTGGACGAGGTTTCCATCAGCGCCGCCACCCAGACCGCGATGCTGGCGGGCGGCGGCATCGCCCTGTCCGAGCTCACCCCGGAACAGGCCGGGCTGGCGCGCAGCCCCCTGTCCGCCATCGTGGGCGGCGATGCCGCGCACAATGCGGCAGCCCTGCGGCGGCTGTTCGATGGCGCGCCCGGCCCCTACCGCGACATTGTCTGCCTCAACGCCGCAGCGGCGCTGATGGTGGCGGACGCGTCTTCTGATATAAGGGGTGGTGTGGAGATCGCGGCGCGCATGCTTTCATCGGGTGCGGCGGGCGACAAACTGAATGATCTGATCGCCGCTTCGAACACATGAACACCATTCTCGACAAGATCGTCGCCTACAAGCGCGAGGAAGTGGCCGCCGCCAAGGCCGCCATTTCGCCCACCGACATCATCGCCCGCGCCCGCGACGCCGCGCCGGTGCGCGGCTTCCGCGACGCGCTGGAAGACAAGCAGGATGCGGGTGAATACGGCCTGATCGCCGAGATCAAGAAGGCCTCGCCGTCCAAGGGGCTGATCCGCGCCGATTTTGATCCGCCGTCGCTGGCGCAGGCCTATGAGGAAGGCGGCGCCGCCTGCCTCTCCATCCTCACCGATACGCCGTCTTTTCAAGGCGCGCCCGAATACCTGATTGCCGCGCGCGAGATGGTGCGCCTGCCCGTCCTGCGCAAGGATTTCATGCTAGAACCCTATCAGGTGGCGGAGGCGCGCAGCTGGGGCGCCGACTGCATCCTGGTCATCATGGCGATGCTGGAAGATGGCGAGGCCCGCGCCCTGCTCGACGCGGCGGGCGAATGGGGCATGGACGCACTGGTCGAAGTGCATGACGACGAAGAACTGGACCGGGCGCTGGCGCTGGAGCCGCAGATGATCGGCATCAACAACCGCAACCTGAAGACCTTCGTCACCGACCTGCATGTCACGACACGGCTGGCGCCGACCATCCCCCGGCATATCCATGTGGTGGCGGAAAGCGGCCTGTCCGCGCCCGCCGACCTGCGCCGCCTGTCCGACGCCCATGTCACCTCCATCCTGGTGGGTGAAAGCCTGATGCGGCAGAAAGATGTCACCGCCGCGACGCGCCTGCTGCTGGGCAATGGCTGGCGGTGAGCAAGCCCCCCGCAAATCCCTTAAGTCACCTGGATGACAAGGGCGCCGCCCGCATGGTCGATGTCTCCGCCAAGGATGACACCGTCCGCGAAGCCACCGCGCAAAGCACCATCATGCTGTCACCGGAAGCCTTTGCCGCCGTGATGGACGGCACCGCCCCCAAAGGCGATGTGCTGGCCGCAGCCCGCATCGCCGGCATCATGGCCGCCAAGCGCGTGCCCGACCTGATCCCGCTCTGCCATCCCCTGCCCATCACCGGTGCCGAGATCGCATTTGAAGCGGCCGGCAACCGCATCACCATCACCGCCACGGTGAAGACCGTGGGCAAGACCGGCGTCGAGATGGAGGCGCTGACGGCGGCCACCATCGCGGCGCTGACCGTCTATGACATGGTCAAGGCGGTCGACAAGGAAGCGGTGATCGAGAACACGCGGCTGCTGGCCAAGTCAGGCGGCAAGAGCGGTGATTTTAAACCACGCTCTGCTGCGATGGCGGACACACCCCGCCAGACGGTGCAGCGCGGCAGCCGGGCGACGCCAAAACTCATCATGGGCGAAGTCTTCGCCCCGCGTGCGGCGGGCGGCCCCGACACGCGCCGGGAAGCCTTCCGCGCCTTCATGACTCGCAACCGGCTACGCGCCTCCAGCTGGTCCAAGGAAGCGGGCGTGCCGATGGGCGAGATCATGAGCTATCTCACCGGCCAGTCGCGCGGCTTTTCCGCCCAGAGCCTCGCCCGGCTGGCGAAGGCGGCGAAGGTCGCGCCCGACGACATGTTCCGCTGAACAGGCGTTGACGCTCCCATGAAGCATACTGCGAAAGCGCCGAGGATTTTTGCGGCGTGGGCAGGAGCGTCGCGCGCAGCGGGCTGATAGCCCGTGAGCATGCGCGACAAACCCACGACGCAAAAGGACCGGCGCCTCGGTTGACGCTCAAATAGAACTAAAGTAGAACGATTCGATTATGTTGCGGCTTTGTTCGCACGGAGGGAATTGATGCTCACCCGCAAGCAATACGAGCTGCTCATGTTCATCCATGAGCGCATCCGGGAATCCGGCATTCCGCCCTCGTTCGACGAGATGAAGGAAGCGCTCGACCTCAAGTCCAAGTCGGGCATCCATCGCCTGATCACGGCGCTGGAAGAACGCGGGTTCCTGCGCCGCATGGAAAAGCGCGCCCGCGCGCTGGAAGTGCTGAAGCTGCCCGACAACATGGCCGAAACGCTGCGCCCCGCCACCACCCGCAGCCAGGCACTGCGCGCGGTGCCGTCGCGGCATGGCCGCGATCACCGTCCCGTCGCCGACAGCCGCAGTCCGGCGCCCCGGCGCAGTCATGGCGGCGACAGCGAGAGCGCCGTCAACGTGCCGATGGTCGGCCGCATCGCGGCGGGCACCCCGATCGAGGCGTTGCAGAACAAGGTCGGCGATATCCCGGTGCCCGGTGGCATGATCGGGCGCGGCAATCATTACGCGCTGGAAGTGACCGGCGATTCCATGATCAACGCCGGCATACTGGACGGCGACACCGTCATCATCCTGGAAGCCGACACGGCTTCGACTGGCGAGATCGTGGTGGCGCTGGTGGACAATGAGGAAGCGACCCTGAAGCGGCTGCGCCGCCGGGGCGACTCCATCGCGCTGGAAGCCGCCAACCCGGCCTATGAAACGCGGCTCTATGGTGCGGATCGCGTCAAGGTGCAGGGCAAGCTGGTGGGATTGATTAGGCGTTACTGAAATCCGTGCTGTCATGGCCCGCAAATGCGGGCCACCCAGGTGACGCAGACACTGCTTTCGCCAAACGAAGCTATGTCACCTGGATGGCCCACACTCCGGTGGGCCATGACAAGTTACTCACCTTACCCACGGCCTTTCCCCGCGCCAGCCCCGCACGGTTTCGATCTTCAGTTCTGGCGTGAAGCGTATCGCAGTGCCCTGATCGTGCGCCGCGCGTCCCCCATCAATCACCAGACGCGGACCTGCGCATTTTGCTGATGCGGCGCTGATGAGAATAGCGGCGCGGGCGCAATCCTCGGCCAGCCCGTCCGGGCGGCGCGACAGCACCACCAATCCCGCCTGTGTTCGCACCACACAGCCCAGCCCGTCACACTTTCCGATACCGGGCATGTCTTCCACCTGCCGCACATCACCGTCACGGCGCAGCCATTCGCGGCCTGCGAAGCGTTCCTTTGGCGCGCCCACAAAATAGAGCCTGCCATCCGCAGCCCGCAGCGCCACCGTCGCCGCATCCCCACCCACCAGCAGGTCGGGCCCACGCGCCGTCAGCGCCACGATCACCGCCGCCAGCATCGGCAACAGCCCAAGCCAGCGTTTGCGGTTCCGCCACAGCATCAGCCACAGCCCACCAAGCGTCAGCAGCAGCAGCGCCGCCAGCGGCAGGGCTGCCGATGCGGTCGCCGCACCCGGCAGCGTCGCCACAGAGCGCCCCATCGCGATCATCACGCCGATGCTCCAGCTCAGCGCCGTCAGCGGCCACGCCTCCAGCCCGAACGGCATCGCCACCACGCTCAGCGCCGCAAACGGCATCACCGCCAGGCCCACCACCGGCATGGTGAGAAGATTGGACAGCACGGCGTAATGTGCGGCGCGGCCGAAATGGAACAGCGCGAAGGGCAAGGTCGCCAGGCTGGCCACCGCGCTGGTGACGAAAACGCCGCGCACGCGCGCCAGCATGCCCCTGCCCGGCGCGGCATCACTCTCTGCCGCCGCCAGCAGCGCTGCGCCGCGAAGGACATCTGGAAACCGGGATCGGTGATGGCTTCGGGCCGCCACAACAGGATCGCCACTGCGGCCAGACCCAGACCACGCAGCGACAGCGCCGGCCGGTCCAGCATCACCGCCGCCAGCCCCACCGCCAGCATCAGGAAGGCGCGCACCGCAGGCGACGCCGCGCCGCTGACCACCAGGTAAAAAGCCGCGCCCGCCAGCGCCACCGCCGCCGCCCATTTCTTGATCGGATAGTGCAGCGCCAGCGCGCCGGCCGCCGCCAGCGCGGCCCAGCCCAGGGCGATGGCAGGTTCCGATGGCAGCGCGAAATAGAGACAGGCGCCCGCGCCCAGCGCCACCGGCAGCCACAAGGGACGGCGGTCATTTTCCGCCGTCCAGCCACGCCACCACACAGGCGTGGCGCGGCTGTTTGCCAATTTCGCTGCCCTGCTCTAAGTGCTGCGATCATGGCTGAAATCACAAAACCTGTCCTGCGCTTCGCGCCCTCGCCCACAGGCATGCTGCATATCGGCGGCGCCCGCACCGCCCTGTTCAACTGGCTTTATGCCCGCCACACCGGCGGCACTTTCCTGCTGCGGATCGAGGATACCGACCGCGAACGTTCCACCCCCGAAGCGGTCGATGCCATCCTGAACGGCATGCGCTGGATGGGGCTGGACTGGGACGGCGACGCCATCTTCCAGTTCGCCCGCGCCGGGCGGCACCGCGAAGTCGCGGAAAAACTGCTGGCCGAAAACAAGGCCTATAAATGCTACGCGACGCCGGAAGAACTGACCGAAATGCGCGAGGCGCAAAAGGCCGCCAAGCAGCAGCCGCGCTATGACGGCCGCTGGCGCGACCGCACCCCCGGCCCCGCCGAAGACGGCAAGCCCTATGTCATACGGCTGCGTGCGCCCCAGAGCGGCCAGACCATCGTGCAGGATGTCGTGATGGGCGATGTGACGTTCGACAACAGCACGCTGGACGACATGATCCTGCTGCGCTCCGACGGTACGCCAACCTACATGCTGGCGGTGGTGGTGGACGATGCCGACATGGGCATCACCCATGTCATCCGCGGTGCCGACCATCTCAACAACGCCGCCCGCCAGTTGCAGTTGATCGACGCGATGGGCGCCGCCATACCGGTCTATGGCCACCTGCCTTTGATCAACGGCCCCGACGGGGCCAAGCTCAGCAAGCGGCATGGCGCGCTGGCGGTCGAAGCCTATCGCGACATGGGCTACCTGCCCGAGACCATGCGCAACTATCTGCTGCGGCTGGGCTGGAGTCATGGCGATGACGAGATCATTCCCACCGTACAGGCGATTGCCTGGTTCAACTTCGAGGCCATCGGCAAGAGCGCCGCGCGGATGGACTACAAGAAGCTGGACAATCTCAACGGCCATTACATCCGCCAGACGGCGGACGATGTGCTGGCGGCCGAACTGGTCACCTTCCTGGGCCTGCTGACGCCGCCGCAAACCCTGTCCGGCATGGCGCAGGAACGCCTGCGCGCCGCGATGCCGTCGCTGAAGGAACGGGCGCGGACCCTGCTGGAACTCAATCAGTCTGCGGAATTTCTGTACACGGACGGTCCCCGCACCCTGGACGAGGCCGCGGCCAAGCTGCTGACGCCGGAGGGCCGCGCCATACTGGCCGCCGCCCTGCCCCTTCTGGACGCCACCGACTGGAGCGGTCCCGCCCTGGAAGCCGCCGCCCGCAGCCATGCCGAAGCCAATGGCCTGAAACTGGGCCAGGTCGCTCAGCCCTTGAGGGCGGCGCTGACCGGAAAGGCCTCCTCCCCGCCGCTGTTCGAGATGTTGGCATTGTTAGGCCGGGCGGAATCTCTTAACCGATTAAGGGCTTACGCTGGTTCATGAAATCGGAACAATTGGCGGTGCATAGCTGGTAACGGCGGCAAATTTCCGCCTATAATTGCTGCACTGCAAGATATGGGGATTGGGGACATGAGAGAGAGCAAGATCAAGCCGGCGGGTTCTGCAAGCCTGACGGTCGAGGGCAAGAGCTACGAGTTTCCGGTTTATGCCGGCACCCAGGGCCCCAATGCCGTGGACATCCGCAAGCTCTACGACCAGACAGACATCTTCACCTACGATCCCGGCTTCACCTCCACCGCCTCGACCGAATCCAACATCACCTTCATCGATGGCGACAAGGGCGTGCTGCAGTATCGCGGCTACAATATCGGCGACCTGGCGGAACATTCCACCTTCCTGGAAAGCTGCTACCTGCTGCTGTATGGCGAGCTGCCGACCAAGGCGCAGTTCGACAAGTTCAACTACTCCATCACCCATCACACCATGCTGCATGAGCAGATGGTGGCGTTCTTCCGCGGCTTCCGCCGCGATGCCCACCCGATGGCGATCATGTGCGGCGTGGTCGGGGCGATGGCGGCCTTCTATCACGACAGCACCGACATCACCGACCCGCGCCAGCGCGAGATCGCAACCCATCGCCTGGTCGCCAAGATGCCGACCATCGCCGCGATGGCCTACAAGTACCATGTCGGCCAGCCCTTCGTGTATCCGCGCAACGAGCTGGGCTACACCGAGAATTTCCTGCGCATGTGCTTCTCGGTCCCGGCCGAGGAATACAAGGTCAACCCCGTGCTGGCCAAGGCGCTGGATACCATCTTCATCCTGCACGCCGACCATGAGCAGAACGCCTCGACCTCGACGGTGCGCCTGTCGGGTTCGTCGGGCGCCAATCCCTTCGCCTGCATCGCGGCGGGCATCGCCTGTCTCTGGGGCCCCGCGCATGGCGGCGCCAACGAAGCGGCGCTGAAGATGCTGGAAGAGATCGGCACCGTCGATCGCATCCCGGAATTCGTCGCCAAGGCCAAGGACAAGACCAGCGGCTTCCGCCTGATGGGCTTCGGCCATCGCGTCTACAAGAACTATGACCCCCGCGCCAAGGCAATGCAGGTCCAGGCCCATGCCGTGCTCAACGAGCTGGGCCTGCATGACGATCCGCTGCTGAAGGTGGCGGTGGAGCTGGAGAAGGTGGCGCTGACCGACCCCTATTTCATCGAGAAGAAGCTCTATCCCAACATCGACTTCTATTCGGGCATCACCCTGAAGGCGCTGGGCTTCCCCACCTCCATGTTCACCGCCCTGTTTGCGCTGGCCCGCACCGTGGGCTGGATCGCACAGTGGAAGGAAATGCTGGAAGATCCGCACCAGAAGATCGGCCGCCCGCGCCAGATCTATACCGGCCCGACCGAGCGCAGCTATGTGCCGGTGACCAAGCGGTAATCACTTCCATCCATGCATGAAAAAGGCGGCCATCGAGCCGCCTTTTTTGTTGGGTCGCGCGGCTTGATGCGCGGGCTTATTGCGCGATGAAATCCAGCAGCGCCCGCGCCGCGCGCAAGGATGGCGATTCCTCGTCGCAGCCCATCCGGCGCATTGCTTCGTCCAGTTGCACGACTTGGCTGGCCTGCGCGACGGGATCGGTCAGCAGCGGGACCAGGGCCGCCGCCATTGCCTCCGGCTTCACATCATCCTGGTAGAATTCCGGCACCGCCCTGGCGTCCAGCAGCGTATCTACCAGCGTCATGTAGCGGGCGGTGATCAGCGGGTTCATCAGCTTGTGGGTGAGCCAGCCCATGCGATAGGCCGCCACCATCGGCGTGCGCGCCAGCGCCAGTTCGGTGGTGACGGTGCCCGACGCCGCCAGCGCAGCGGTGGCGGCGTTGAAGGCGCTGAACTTGTCGGCCTCGCCTTCGATGATGTGCAGTGTTGTCGGCCAGCCTGCCACGCCCGCGCGCACTTTATGCGCCACATGCGGCACGATGGGCAGCAGCGTGACCAGGCCCGGGATGCGCTGTGCCAGGATCGCCACGGTCTGGCGAAAGGCCGGCAGCAGGAAACGAATCTCGTTCGAACGGCTGCCGGGCAGCAGCGCCAGCACCGGCGCGTCCGGCGCGATGCCAAGCCGGGCCCGCAACTCTGCCCCGCCGGTCATGCGCGCGGCGCGCTCAATGGCGGGATGGCCGACGAACACGGCTTTCAGGCCATAGGTCTCGAAGAAAGGCGGCTCGAACGGCAGCAGCGCCAGCACCAGATCGAAATAGCGCGCCATAGCCTTGGCGCGATAGGGCCGCGACGCCCAGACCTGCGGCGCGACATAGTTCACCGTGCGCATGGCTGGATCACGCTGCTTCAGGGCGCGCGCGATGCGATGGGTGAAATCGGGGCTGTCGATCAGGACCACGACGTCAGGCCGCGTCGAAAGCGCAAACTGCACCGCCTGCCGCACGCGCGCCAGGATGCGCGGGATCGCCGGCACCACTTCGCGCAGGCCCATCACGGCGGTGGCGTCGAGCGGGAAAAGGCTGTTCAGCCCCTCGCGCGCCATCGCAGCGCCGCCGACACCGGTAATCTGCACATCAGGCGCCAGCGCCTTCAGCCCGCGCATCAGTTCGGCGCCAAGCTGGTCGCCCGAAGGCTCGCCACAGACCAGCATGATTTTTTTCATAAAGGCACGCCCGTCACGAACAGTCCCAGCGCATCGGCACGCGCCGCCACGGCGGCCTTGTCCACGATCAGCGCCCCGCCCGCCTGCAGCCCGATGCCCGCAAGCCCAACCGCCGCCGCCCGTTCCAGCGTGGCGATGCCGATCACCGGCAGGTCGGTCTTGGCGTCCTGGGTCGGCTTCAGCGCCTTCACCAGCACGCCGCGCCGGTCCTGCGGCGTGCCACGGATCGCCTCGCGCAAATCGCCGACGCGCACCAGCATCTGGTCGGTGCCTTCGGCGGCTTCCACCGCCAGGGCCAAGCCATCAAAGACCACGGCCGCCTGGCCCACGTCCATCGCGCCCAGCGCCTTGACGATGGCGAACGCGCGCATCATGTCGGTGCGCTGATCGTCGCTGGGCGACAGATGGCCCAGATCGCCTGCGCCGCACAGCAGGCCGGGTGCGGCTTCGGCCACGCCGACGCCATGAAAGCCTTCTTCCTCGAACATCGTCACGATGAACCGCAGCAGGCCGTCATCGCCCTGGCGCGCCGCCTTCAGGGCGCGCGGCAGCAGCAGCACGCCCCTGGCATCGAGTTTCAGCTCGGAAAATTTGGGCCGGTCAACCTGGCCCGCCAGCAGGAAGTCGGTGACACCGGCGGCGCGGAACGCCTTGAAGGCCTGGCCGGGCGCGCCGGGCGAACCCCATTCATGGGGAAAATCGGCGATCCAGCCGCCGGAAGCCGAACCGGCGAGCGCCATGACAAAGACCTTGCGGCCATCGGCGCGCACACTTTGCGCCACGGCGCGCGGCAGGTCACCGCCCCCGGCGATGATGCCGAGCGCGCCACTCATGCCGCGTCCCCGCCCCGCCGCCGCGCCAGGCAAAGCTCCTGCTTCGCAACGGCCAGCACGAAAGCGGCAACCTCCATAACTTGCGGCACCCCATCCCAGCGCGCCTGCGCTTCGCGGGCACGGGCGCGCAGATCGCCACCATTGCCATAGAAGATGTGCCGGAAGGCGGCGCGCAGGGCATTGATCGCATCGCGGCTCATGCCGCTGCGTTTCAGGCCGATCAGGTTCAGGCCCGCCAGTTCGGCATGATCGCCAAAGGCCATCGCATAGGGAATGACGTCGCGGTTGACGCCGGTCAGGCCGCCCACCATCGCGGCGCGCCCAACGCGGCAGAACTGCTGCACCGCCGCCAGGCCGCCAAAAATCACGCGGTCGCCAATCGTGACATGCCCGCCCAGGCAGACCGAATTGGCGAAGGTGACATCATCACCGACCATGCAGTCATGCCCGACATGGCTGTTGGCCATGAAATAACCGCGCGCGCCGACGCGGGTGATGCCGCCGCCCTTGGCGCTGCCGCAGCTCATGCTCACCATCTCGCGCAGCACGCAATCCTCGCCCACGGCCAGTTCGCCATCGGTGAAATCGCTGTTGCGGATCTGGCCGTCACCGCCCAATGTCGCCTGCGGATATATCTTGGTGCGCGCGCCGATGCGGGTGGCACCCTGGATGCTGACATGGCTGAGCAGCCGCACGCCCTCACCCAGCGTTACGCGCGGTCCGACATGGCAGAAAGGACCAATCTCGACACCCGCGCCCAGCACCGCGCCATCTTCGATGATCGAGGTCGGATGCACCGCCATCAGGCCATCTTCTCGCTGCCGTCATGGATCATGGCGCTGAATTCCGCCTCGGCGCAAAGATCGTCACCGACATAAACCTTGCCTTCGAACTTGAAAACCGGGCCACGGCGGCGCAGCGCCTTGACCGGCATGCGCAGCAGCTCGCCGGGACGCACCGGCCTGCGGAATCGCGCCTTGTCGATGGTCATGAAGAAGACCTTACTGCCGGCGCCCAGCCCCAGGCTGTGCTGCACCAGCGCCCCGGCGGTCTGCGCCATCGCCTCCACAAGCAGAACGCCCGGCATCACGGCGAAGCCGGGAAAATGGCCCTGGAAATAAGGCTCGTTGAACCCCACGGCCTTCCAGCCCGTGCCGCTTTCCAACGGCACGATATCGGTGATCCGCTCGACAAAGAGGAACGGGGCGCGATGCGGTAACAGCTTCAGGATGGCGTCGATATCAACGGTCGTATCAGTCATGATCATTTTTCTTCTGTTGGCGGACCAGCTTCTTCACGGCGGCAAGTTCACGGACCCATTCCCGGAGCGGCTTTGCAGGCATGCCGCCATAGTCGCCGCCCGCGTCATAGGTGGTGTTGGGGAGCAGGCCCGCCTGGCCGGCGATGCGCGCGCCGGAACCGACACGAACATGGTCTGCCACCGCCGCCTGCCCCGCGATGATGACGAAATCGCCCAGCTCGGAGCTGCCCGCCATGCCCGCCTGCGAGACAATGATGCAATGCCGTCCGGTTTTGGCGTTGTGGCCGATCTGGACCAGATTATCGATCTTGGTGCCTTCGCCGATCACCGTATCGCCGATGGCGCCGCGATCGACGGTAGAGTTGGCGCCGATCTCGACCTTGTCCTGGATGATGACGCGGCCCAGTTGCGGCAGCCCGACATGCCCCGCACCGGAAGACGCATAACCAAAGCCGGGCTGGCCAATGCGCACGCCCGGCATCAAGGTGACGCCATCACCGATATAGGCATGGGTAATGGTGACATTGGCGCCGATGTCGCAATTGCGCCCGATGGCGACGCCGGGCCCGATGGCGCTGCCGGGACCGATGCGGGTGCCCTCGCCGATTTCCGCGCCCGCACCAACGACCACATTGTGCGACAGCATCGCGCCAGCGGCGATCTTGGCGGTGGGATCGATCACGGCCTGCGGCCACAATGCCTGGCCATGTTCCGGGTAGAACAGCGCGGCAGCAGCGGCCCAGGCATGGCCCACCGATTTCGCCGGCAGCAGCGTCATGCCGTCCGGCGCGTCCGTCACGCCGCTTTCCGGCACCAGGCAGAACCCGGCCTTGGAGCGGGCGAAGGCCGCCTGCTGGCTGCGGGCACCGTTGAAAAATGAAAGATGCTGTGGCCCCGCACCATCCAGCCCGGCGACATCGGCCATGATGGCGTCAGAATGGGACGGCGGCGTCAGTCCCAGCTTCGCGCACAGCACACCGGGCGTAAAAGGCCCCTGGTTGCGGTAGAAGCGTGGATCGGCCATCGCGACCGTCTTTACGGGCTGGCGGGCGCGCCGCCCAGGGTCAGCTTCATCGTCGGCAGCTTTGCGTCCAGCTTAGCGATGGCTTCGGCGGTGATGTCAAAGGCGTTGTTGTTGGCGAAGAGCACCGCCTGCTTGTCCACGACGATGTTGGCACCGCGCGACTTGACGATCTCGTCGATGATGGGCTGCAGCGCCTTGGCAATCTGCTGCTGGCCCGAGGCTGCCGCCTGCTGCATCTGCGCCTGGCGGCGTTCGGCACCGGCCTGGATGCCCTGCACCTTGGCGTTGAAGGCGTCTTCCTTCTGCTTGCGCGCTTCGGCGCTCATGATCGCAACCTGCTGGCGCAGCTCCGCACCTTCCGCCGACAACGCCTTCTGCTGCGCCTCGACACCGGCGCGGGCCTGGTTGCCCATCGCCTGCAACTGCTTGGCGACATCCTGACCGACCTTGGAGAATTGCAGCAGGGCGGCCCGGTCCAGCACCACGATCTTGGGCGCGGGCGGCGGCGCGGCCAACGCAGGCGTGACGCAGGCAAGAGCGATCAGGGCGAGCGGAAAGAGCTTCTTCATGGGTCTACAGTCCTGTGCCTGTGCTGAAGTGGATGATCTGTTCGCGATCATAGGGCGCCTTGGCGAGCGGGATGCCGACATCGACATTGAGCGGACCAAAGGGCGAATTCCAGCCCACGCTGAGGCCCGCCGAGGCGCGGAACGCCAGATTGTCGCGCACGCAGCTGGAAGAGGTGCAGGTGCGGCCGAAGATATTGTCGAGATGGCCGACGGTGCCGAAATCAGCGAAGAGCGAAAAATTGACGCCGAAGCTTTCCGGGAACAGCGACGGGAATTTCAGGTTCGCCGAACCGATGGCCGAGACATTGCCGCCCACGGCGGAGATCTGCTCGCTCTGCGAGACGTCGCGCGGGCCGACACCGGCGATGGCAAAGCCGCGGAAGCTGTCGCCGCCTTCGAAGTAGCGTGAGTTGACCGGCACCGGGGTGCCGTCATAGCCGGTGATGTACTTGAACTTGCCGGTCAGAGAACCCACCACCGCGCCATTGAAGAACGGGGCGTAGCCGGCAAGGGTCGCCTGCGATTCCAGGTACCGCAAATTGCCGCCAAAGCCCGCGAAATACTGGGCGATGGAGAAGCTGCCGCCGTCGGTGGGCTTCCGGAAATCATCCACGTCGGTATAGCTGTAGGAATACCCCAGGATCGAACCGTTCTGCTGGCCGCCGGACAGCAGGATTTCCAGCGGCGCACTGCCGGTGACTTTGACCGACTGGATCTTGTACATGTAGGTCAACTGCACGCCCGAGAATTCGGAAATCGGGAAGCCCAGCCGCAGCACCGCCGCGCTGGTGTCGCTCGAGAAGGCGGCCTGGGTATAGTCGGTATAGACCTTCTGCAGGTCGAAACCGGCGGAGAGTGGGCGATCCATGAACCACGGCTCGGTAAAGCTGAGCTGGAACTGCTTCTGGATATAGGACATGCGCGCGACCGCATTCAGCGTCTGGCCGCGTCCGAACAGGTTGATTTCGGTATAGCTGACATCGCCGATCAGGCTGGAGGCCGACGAATAGCCCAGGCCGACCGCGACCGAACCGGTGGACTGTTCGGTCACCGCGACGGTGACGTTGGTGCGGTCGGGCTGGCTGCCCGGCGTATTGCGCACATTGACGTCCTTGAAGAAGCCCAGGCCACGGATGCGCTGCTGCGAACGATCCACCATGACGCGGTTGAAGGCGTCGCCTTCCACCAGGCGGAATTCGCGGCGGATCACCTTGTCGAGGGTGCGGGTGTTGCCGGCGATATCAATCTTTTCGATATAGACGCGCGGCCCCTGCTCGATGGCATAGGAGATGTTGATGATGCGCTTTTCGCGGTCGCGGTCGAACTTCGGCGTCACCTGGGCAAAGGCATAGCCGCGCGTGCCCGCCGCGTTGGTGAGAGCGTCGATGCCGTTCTGCAGCAGGGTGGAATTGTACCAGTCGCCGCTGCGGGCCTTCAGCAACGGCATCAGCGTCGCCTGCGACAGCTCCGGAATCTTGGAATCCACCTCGACCTTGCCGAAGCGGAAGCGCGGGCCTTCATCGATGGTGAAGGTGACATAGAAGCTGCCAGCGCCGGGGGTCAGCTGCGCCACCGAGCTGGTGACCTTGAAGTCGGCATAGCCGCGCTGGACATAATAGCGGCGCAGCAGCTCGCGGTCATAGGCCAGCCGGTCGGGATCGTAATTGTCGTTGGTCGACAGAACCTTCCACCAGGCGCTTTCCTCGGTGGCGATCTGGCTGCGCAGCGTGCCGTCGCTGAAGACCTTGTTGCCGATGAAATTGACACGGCTGACGCCGGTGGTCTGGCCTTCGGTGATGGAGAAGATCAGGTCGACGCGGTTCTGCGGCCGGGAAATGATCTGCGGCTCGACGCGGGCGGCAAAGCGGCCATTGCGGCGATACAGTTCCATGATGCGGGTGACGTCGGCCTGCACCTTGGCGCGGGTGAAGACGGCGCGCGGCTTGATCTGGGTTTCCTTGGTGAGGTCCTTGGCCGAGATCTTGCTCTGGCCCTCGAACACCACCTGGTTGACGATGGGGTTCTCGGTGACGCGCACCGTCAGGGTGTTGGTGTTGGGATCGAAATCGATCCGCGTCGCGGCGGTGAACAGGCCGGTGGCGAACAGCGCCTTCAGCGCGATGTCCACCTCGTTGGGATCGTAGGCGTCGCCCTCGCGCATGTTGACATAAGTCAGGACGGTGGCGGCCTCGATGCGCTGGGTGCCGGTGACGATGATGTTGCGGATGATGCGCGGCGCGGGCGCGGCAGGCGCCAGGGCAGCAGCCGGCGCAGCCGCTGTAGCAGCCGGCGGCGCGGCGGGGCCACCAGGCACGGCGGCGATCTGTGCCGCCGCCGGCGAGACCGCCATCGCCAGGCTGAGACAGACCGACGTCGTGCGCAGCAAGCCATTCTTCAGGGCAATGATCCGCATGTCCGTCCGGCAAACTCGTCTATGGCTTCGCGTGAAGCCGATGGGTTCAGAAAAGATTCAGGCGGGCTATATCATTCCAGGTCGCCAGGAGCATAAGTCCCAGCACAACGACCAGCCCAAGCCGAAATCCGACATCCTGGACGCGCTCCCCAAGCGGCCGCCCCAGAACTGCTTCGCATCCATAGTATAGAAGATGCCCGCCGTCGAGCAGCGGAATCGGAAAAAGATTGATCAGCCCGATGCTTACAGACAGTACAGCGACCAGGTTCAACAGCGGCAGAATGCCGAAATCCGCGACTTTCTTGGTGATCTGGGCGATTCCGACCGGCCCCTGGAGCTGATCCAGGCTGGCCCGGCCCAGAACCAGCTGTCCGATACCCTGCAGCGACAGCCGGACCACGTCCCAGGTGCGGCCGCACGCCGCGCCGACCGCCTGCAACGGGTTGTAATGCTGGGTGATCACCGGGGCGTTGGGCGACTGGCGCACGCCGATCACGGCGGTCTCCATCTCGTCGCCCAGGAAGTTCTTCACCCGCACAAGCTGGGGGGTCACCTGCACCGTCACGGGCTGGCCAGCGCGCGTCAGCTCGATGGCCAGGGTGCGGCCCGCCGACAGGCCGATGATTTCCGGAAGCTGGTCGAAGCTGGTGATGACGCGGCCATCGATGCGGCTGACGGTATCGCCGCTGCGGATGCCTGCCATCTCGGCGGGACTGGCCTTGTTCACCTGCCCGATCACCGGCGCGATGGTGGTGTGCCCCGCATACATGAACAGGCCCGTGAACAGCACGATGGCCAGGATGAAGTTGGCGATGGGCCCGGCGGCGGCAACCGCCGCGCGCTGGCCCACCGGCTTGAACGCCATCATCTGCACGCGTTCCGCAGCGCTCGCCGCCACGGCATTGCGGTCGGGCGTGGACGCGGCATCGGCATCGCCCGCGAACTTCACATAGCCGCCGATGGGCAGCCAGGACAGCTTCCAGCGCGTGCCGCGCCTGTCGGTGAAGCCGACGATTTCCTTGCCGAAGCCGACCGAGAAGACATCCACCTTGGCGCCGAAGAAGCGCGCCATCAGGAAGTGCCCCATCTCGTGCACGAACACGACGACGGTGATGTAGAAGAGGAAGGTGGGCAGGCCCATCGGGGCCCAGGCGGCGAATTGCTGCAGAATGTGCATGGTGTTCCTTATGCCCCCACGCGCTGACAAATTTCTTCCGCCGCGACACGGGCCCGGGCATCGGCGCCCAGCACCGTTTCCAGGTCCACGGCGTTGGCGCCCGCCGTCACATCCAGGTCCAGCGTCGCCCCCACGACGCGGCTGATATCCAGGAAGCCGATGCGGCGGTCGAGGAAGGCCTGCACCGCGATCTCGTTGGCGGCATTCAGCACCGTCGGCGCCAGCCCGCCCGAACGCATCGAGCCGATGGCGAGGTTGAGCGCCGGGAAACGGTCATGCGCGGGCGGCTGGAACACCAGTTGCCCCAGCGCGGCAAGGTCGAGCCGCCGCGACGGCGAGGAGACGCGGCGCGGCCAGCCCAGCGCATGCGCGATGGGCGTGCGCATGTCGGGCGCCGAAAGATGCGCGATGGTGGTGCCGTCATCATACGACACCAGGCAATGGACGATGGATTGGGGGTGCACCAGCACCGAAAGCTTTTCTGGCGGCAGGGCGAACAGGAAATGCGCCTCGATCAGCTCCAGCCCCTTGTTCATCAAGGTGGCGCTGTCGAGTGAGATCTTGCGGCCCATCGCCCAGTTGGGATGCTTGACCGCCTCTTCCACCGTCGCGGCCCGCATTTTTTCCAGCGGCCATTCGCGGAACGGCCCGCCCGAGGCGGTGATGGTGACGAGTTCCGCCTCGCCCGCATCGCCGCCGCCCAGCACCTGGAAGATGGCGTTGTGTTCGGAATCCACCGGCAGCACCGACGCGCCGGACTTTTCCATCGCTTCGCGGAACACCGCGCCCGCTGCGACCACGCATTCCTTGTTGGCCAGCGCCACGATGACGCCGCGCCGGATGGCGGCCAGCGCCGGTTCGATGGCGGCCGCGCCCATGATGGCGACCATGACGAAATCGGAAGGCCGTGCCGCAGCGTCGATCACCGCGTCCCGGCCCGCCGCCACTTCAATGCCAGTGCCCGCAAGCCCGGCCTTCAATGCCGCGAACAGCGCCGCATTGCCGATCACCGCCAGCTTCGGCTTCAGCGCCTTGGCCTGTTTGATCAGCTCCGCCACATTCTCGCCTGCCGTCAGCGCCGTGACCGGGAACGCGTGCGGTCCATAGGTCTTGCGCGCATGCAGAATGACATCTGCGGTGTTGACGCCGATGGAGCCGGTCACGCCCAGGATGGTGACGCTGCGGCCGCACACCGCCTGCAGCGTGTCATTGTGCACAAGAGTGGCGGCGATAGGCTTCAACGGTAACCTCCGAACAGGGGATTGAGGCCTGCCACGAAGACCAGCAAGGCCATCACCGGCGCGGCGGCGAAGGTGGAATCGACGCGGTCCAGCACGCCGCCATGCCCAGGAATGAGGCTGCCGGAATCCTTGCGCCCGAAGCGGCGCTTGACGAAGGATTCCAGAAGATCGCCGCCATGCGCCACGGCGCTGAAGACGAAGGCGAACAGCATCGCCGGCAGCATCGAGAAACCGTAGAAGCCGATATAGAGCCCATAGACGATGGCGGCGCAGAGGCTGCCGCCCAGCGTGCCCGCGATGGTCTTGCCGGGCGAGATGGACGGCGCCAGCTTCTTGCCGCCGATCAGCTTGCCGAAAATCAGCGCGCCGGTATCGGTGGCCCAGACCAGCAGGAAGAAGCCCACCACCAGCTGGGGATGCGGCGCGTGGTCAACGGGATAGAGATGCAGCGCCAGCAGCGACAGCGCGGGCACGCCGATATAGAGCACGCCCACCGCCTGCAGCAGCGCATTGTCGCCGCGCATGCGCGCCAGCACAAAGCCGCCAAGAGTGCCCAGCAGCAGGAATGCCAGCGCCAGCCACGGCAGGTAGTTCAGCATCGCCGCCGCGCCCAGGCCCACCGTGATGGTGGTGGCCAGGGTCTGCAGGTGGAAGGGATTCTGATGAAAGGGCACGTCCGGCATCTCGACGCTGCGCACCAGCCGGTGCCATTCGCGCGCCGCCAGCATCGACACCAGCACCAGCAGGATAGCGAAGGGATTGGGGCCCAGCGCGACCGAGGCGATCACGACGCAGGCCAGCAGAATGCCGAATACCAGCCGTGTCACGCCGCGCTTTCCGAATTGAGGGCGCCGAAGCGGCGCTCGCGCTGCGAGAAGGTTTCCAGTGCCGCCGCCAGGTCGGCGCGGCCGAAATCGGGCCAGAGCGTGTCGAGGAACAGCATCTCGGCATAGGCCGACTGCCAGAGCAGGAAGTTGGACAGGCGGCGCTCGCCCGAGGTGCGGATGATCAGGTCCGGTTCCGGCAGCGCGCTGGTGAACAGGCGGCTAGCGAACAGTTCCGGGGTGATGGTTTCGGGATCGAGACGGCCGTCACGGGCAGCGCGGGCCAGTTCGCGCGCGGCGGCGACGATCTCTTCCTGCGCCCCATAGTCGAAGGCAAAGGTGAGGTTCATCCCCTTGTTGGCGACCGAGCGGCGTTCCGCATCCTCGATCATGCTGTGGATGTCGTCGGCGACGCGGCCGCGATGGCCGATGATGCGGATGCGGCAGCCCTTGGCCACCAGCTCGTCCATGTCGCTGTTGAAGAAGCGGCGGAACAGGCCCATCAGGGCGCCGACCTCGGTCTTGGGCCGCTTCCAGTTCTCGCTGCTGAAGGCAAAGAGGGTCAGGTTTTCCAGCCCCATATCCACGGCGGCGCGCACCGTTTCGCGCACGGCGGCAACGCCCGCCACATGGCCAGCCTCGCGCGGCAGGTGCCGCTTGCGCGCCCAGCGGCCATTGCCGTCCATGATGATGGCGACGTGGCGCGGCAGGAGGGTGGGGGCCTCTTCCGACATCAGACCTGCATGATCTCCTGCTCCTTGGCATAGAGCGCGGCGTCGATGTCCTTGATGTGGCCGTCGGTGAGCTTCTGCAGCTCTTCGGTCTTGGTGTGCTGCTCGTCCTCGCCGATCTTCTTGTCCTTCTCCAGCTTCTTGAGCAGGTCGTTGCCGTCCCGGCGGACATTGCGCACCGAGACGCGAGCGCCTTCGGCATATTTGGCGGCGAGCTTGGACAGCTCCTTGCGCCGTTCCTGGTTCAGTTCCGGCAGGGGAATGCGCAGCAATTGGCCGTCCATCTGCGGGTTCAGGCCCAGCCCGGCGTCACGGATGGCCTTGTCGACGGCCTTGGCCAGGCCCTTGTCCCAGACCTGCACCGTGATCATGCGGGACTCCGGCGTGCCGATGCTGCCGACCTGGCTGATGGGAACCATGTTGCCATAGGCCTCGACCTTGACCGGGTCGAGCAGCGCGGGGCTGGCGCGGCCGGTCCGCAGACCTCCCAGCTCGCTCTTGAAGGTGGCGATCGCGCCCTTCATGCGGCGATCCATGTCGTCCTTGCTGTAGGCGTCAGCCATGCGTCACTCCAACCCTGCCTCTCGGTCTGCTTTGCGGCAAGCCTACCGCAAAGCCGGGCCCAAGGCCCGCTAAACTCTTACTTTTCTTCGATAATGGTTGCCCGGCCGGTTCCGGCCAGCACCTTCGCCAGGGCCCCCGCATCGCCCAGCGAAAACACCAGGATGGGGATGCCGTTTTCCCGGGAAACCGAGATTGCGCTTGCATCCATTACCTTAAGATCGCGCGCTAAGACCTCGTGATAACTCAAGGAATCGTACCTGACTGCGTTGGGGTCCTTCTTGGGGTCAGCGCTGTAAACACCATCGACCTGGGTCGCCTTCATCATGGCGTCGCAGTTCATCTCGGCGGCGCGCAGGGCAGCGGCCGTGTCGGTGGTGAAGAAGGGATTGCCGGTGCCCGCCCCGAAGATCACCACCCGGCCTTTTTCCATGTGGCGGATGGCCCGGCGGCGAATGTAAGGCTCGCACACATTGTTCATGGCGATGGCCGACTGGACCCGGCTGGGCACGCCTGCCCGCTCCAGCCCGGCCTGCAGTGCCAGGGCGTTCATCACCGTGGCCAGCATGCCCATATAGTCGGCGGTGGCGCGGTCGATGCCCTTGGCCGAACCGGCCAGACCGCGAAAGATGTTGCCGCCACCGACCACCATGCAGAGCTCGATGCCGGTGGCTACGGCCTCGGCCACGTCGCGGGCGATGCGGTCAACCGTGCCAATATCGATGCCGAACTGGCCATCGCCCATCAGCGCCTCGCCGGAGACCTTGACCAAAACTCTTTTGTATCTGGTCTGGGGATATTCCGGCGTCGTGGGCATACGGTTCTCCGGCGGCTGATTCTTCTCGCAACTTGTACCCCGGCTGACGCCGCAGGGTCAGGCCTTGGTGCCGGCCATCTGGGCGACTTCGTCGGCGAAATCGCTGGCGACCTTCTCCATGCCCTCGCCCACCTGGAAGCGGACAAAGCCCTCGATGGCGACGCTGGCGCCGAAATCCTTCGACGCCTTCTCCAGCAGCTTGGTGATCTGGGTTTCGCCATCGATCACGAAGGTCTGCTGCAGCAGAACGGTCTCTTCGTAGAACTTGCGCATGCGGCCTTCCATCATCTTCTCGACGACGGCTTCCGGCTTGCCCGACTGCAGCGCCAGGTCCTTCTGGACGGCGTATTCGCGCTCGACCACGGCCTTGTCCATGTGCTCGACGGTCAGCGCCAGCGGGTTGGCGGCCGCCACATGCATGGCGATCTGCTTGGCCAGCGGGTTCAGCTTGTCGGCGGGGGCGTCGGACTTCAGCGCCACCAGCACGCCGATCTTGCCCAGCTCGGGCGCGGCGGGATTGTGGACATAGGCCGCGACAACGCCGGGGTTGACCGACAGCACCACGGTGCGGCGGACCGACATGTTCTCGCCGATCTTGGCGACCAGCTCGGTCAGCACCTGGCTGACATTGCTGCCGCCATGCGGGGCGGCCAGCAGCTTCTCCAGGTCGCCGCCTTCCTTCAGGCCGATCTGGGCGGCCGACTTCACGAAATCCTTGAACTCGTCGTTGCGGGCGACGAAATCGGTCTCGGCATTCACTTCCACCAGCGCGCCGGTATTGCCCGACACGGCGATGCCCACCAGGCCGTCGGCTGCGGCGCGGCTGGCCTTCTTGGCGGCCTTCATCGCGCCCGACTTGCGCAGCCAGTCGATGGCGGCTTCGGGATCGCCATTGGTTTCGTTCAGCGCCTTCTTGCAGTCCATCATGCCCGCGCCGGTCTTGTCGCGCAGGTCCTTCACCATCGTCGCGGTGATGTTCGCCATGGGTGTTCTCCGGAAGTTATGGGGCGGCGCACCGAGACTGGTGCGCCGCCATGTCAGGCAGTGAATTAGGCCGGAACCGTCTCTTCGACGTGGCTCGCGGTGTCTTCGACTTCCACGGCGGCGCCGACATCGATGCCGGCGTCGACCTGGCCCTGGCCAAGGCCGTCAATGACGGCGCGCGCGGCCAGGTCGCAATACAGCGCGATGGCGCGGGCGGCGTCGTCATTGCCTGGGATCGGAAAGGCGATGCCATCCGGATCGGAGTTGGAGTCGAGGATCGCCATCACCGGGATGCCCAGCTTGCGGGCTTCGGAGATCGCGATGGCTTCCTTGTTGGTGTCGACGACGAACAGCAGGCTGGGCACGCCGCCCATTTCCTTGATGCCGCCCAGCGACTTTTCCAGCTTGTCCTGCTCGCGCAGCAGGCCCAGCAGTTCCTTCTTGGTCAGGCCGGATTCACCGGCGCTGGTCAGGGTCTGCTCGATGGTGCGCAGGCGCTTGATCGAGTGCGAGATGGTCTGCCAGTTGGTGAGCGTGCCGCCCAGCCAGCGCTGGTTCATGTAGTACTGGGCGCAGCGCTTGGCGGCGGCGGCGATCGGCTCCTGGGCCTGGCGCTTGGTGCCGACGAACAGGATGCGGCCGCCCGAGGCTGCGGTCTCGCGCAGGGTGACCAGCGCCTGGTGCAGCAGCGGCACGGTCTGGGTCAGGTCGAGAATGTGGATGTCGTTGCGCGCGCCATAGATGTAGGGCGCCATCTTCGGATTCCAGCGCTGCTGGCGGTGACCGAAATGGGCGCCGCTCTCGAGCAGCTGACGCATGGAAAAATCAGGCAAAGCCATGAGATAGTCTCCTTTACCGGTTGGCCAGATGCGCGGGCTAATCCCTGTCGGGACCACCGGACGGCGACGATGGAACACCCACCGAAAGCCACCCGCGCATGCGAGATGGCGCGGCTTATAAGCCAAACCCTTCGAAAAGCAACCGGAAATCCCGCGCGAAACCTGCCATTCTGGCCCGTAAAGGGCGGTGATCATGCGCAAATGGCTGGGATTGGCCGGTCTGGCGGCGATGGCGCTGGTGGCCGCGCTGTGGCTGGCGCCGCCGCCTGCCGCCCCGCCCCTGCCGCCCGACCCCGTGGAAGCCGCCTGCCAGGCGGCGCAACAGGCGGTGCGGGAACGGCTCAAATCCGTGGCCACGGCCCTGTTCCCGCCCTGCCGGGACAGCAGGATCACCCCGGCGGGTCCGAAACGCTGGCGGGTGGAGGGCCAGTTCGACGCCGATTTCCTGTTCGGGGAAAATGCCCGCGATGGCTATGCCGCCACCGTGCAGCGGCGGGATGGCAGGCTTGCGGTTACCGATCTGAAAATCTGGCCCTGACCTGCTAAACAGCGGCCCCATGTCCTCGCCGCTTCGCCCCGACATCCTTGCGCTGCAACCGTCCGGCCTCGCCCGCATCTTCGAGCTGGGGCGCGGCGTGCCCGGCCTGATCCCGCTCTGGCTGGGCGAGACCGATCTGGTCACGCCCAAATTCATCCGCGACGCCGCGATTGCTGCGCTGGAAGACGGCAAGACCTTCTACATCAATGCGCGCGGGCTCCCCGCCCTGCGCCAGGCCATTGCCGACCTGCATGCGCGCACGACGGGTGTTCCCGTCGATGTGGCGCGGGTGACGGTGCCGGGCGCGGCGATGCTGTCGGTGGTGAGCGCGCTGCAATGCGTAGCCAATACGGGCGACAATATCGTCATCCCCGCGCCGATCTGGCCCAACATCTTCAATGCGGCCCGGGTCATGGGGATCGAGCCCCGGCTGGTGCGGCTGGAGGAAGACTGGCAGGCGGGCCGATGGCAGCTCGATCTCGACAAGCTGTTCGCCGCCTGCGATGCGCGGACGCGGGCGCTGTTCATCGCTTCGCCCGGCAATCCCACCGGCTGGACCCTGACGCGCGACGAACAGAAGGCCATCCTCGATTTCGCACGGGCGCGTGGCATCGCCATCATCGCCGACGAGGTCTATGGCACGCTCACTTACGATGGCAGCCAGCACGCGCCGTCCTTCTTGGCTGTGGCCGATCCCGACGATGCCCTGTTCGTGATCGCCGGCTTCTCCAAGCCCTTCGCCATGACCGGCTGGCGCATGGGCTGGCTGCTGCATCCCAGATCGCTGGAGAACGCCTTCGAGGTTTCGGCCCAGACCAACAACACCGGCGCGCCCAACTTTTTGCAGTATGGCGCGCTGGCCGCGCTATCACCGCAGGGCGACGCGTTCCGCGCCGACCTGCTGGCGCGCTGCGCCAAGGGGCGCGCGGTGGTGGACGATTTCCTGAAAACGCAGAACCGCATCCGCTGGCTGAAGCCGGACGGGGCTTTCTATGGCTTCCTGAAGATCGAGGGGCTGACGGACAGCATGGCGTTCGCGGAAAATCTGGCGTTGAGCCACGCCGTCGGCGTTTCGCCCGGCCAGGCCTTCGGCACCGATCCGCGCGATGAGAGTTACGTGCGCATCTGCTTTGCCCGCGACGCCGCCAACCTGGCGGAAGGGCTGCAGCGGATCGCGGCAGGCGTGGCGGCGCTTTAAACCGCTTCCACGGCGAGCACGCCGGGCAACGTCGCAATCTTGTTGCGCAACAGCGGTGTCACCTGCACCCGTTCCTTCAGGGCGATCTCGACTTCCGCGCCACCGCTGATGGGCACCACGACACTCACCAGCCCCTTGCCCGATTGTCTCAGTTCCGCCTGGAACGCGCCCAGATGGGCGACATCGGCCAGCCGCACCACCATGCCCTCGCCCGCCTGCGCCGCCGCCGCATCAAGATCGACGATGGACGCAGCGCGCAGCTTCAGTTCATCGCCATCCCATTCCGCCGAGGCGGTGACGAGCAGCGACTTGCCCGCTTCCAGCAGCGGACGGCTGGCCTGCAGCACCTCGGGGAACAGCATGACTTCGAACATGCCGGTGGGATCGGAGAAAGAGACAAAGGCATACATCTGGTCGTTGCGGCCGCGCCGTTCGGATTTCTTGATCAGCGTGCCCGCGATCTTGGCCTTGAAACCGGCGCGGCGGCGATCCTCGGTCAGCGAGGCATAGGTCACTGCCCCCAGCCGCTTCAGCGCGTTGCCATAGGAATCGAGCGGATGGCCGGAAAGATAGAATCCCATCGCGCCGAACTCTTCGCCCAGCCGTTCGTGCAGCGGCCAGTCCGGCATCGGCGACAGGCGCAGCTCGGATGACTGCGCCTCACCGCCGAACAGATTGTTCTGCCCAGTCTCGCGCTCGCGCTGCGCCGCCTGTGCGCCGGAAAGAATACGGTCGGAATTCTCCACCAGTTGCCGCCGGTTGGGATTGAGGCTGTCGAACGCGCCGGCCCGCACCAGATTTTCAAAGGCGCGCTTGCCGACCTGGCGGGGATCGACGCGGGCGGCGAAGTCGGAGATCGACGTGAAGGGACCACCGGCGCGGCGCACCACCACGACATGATCCATCGCCTGGGGGCCAACACCCTTCACGGCGGCCAGCGCGTAGAAGACGGTGTTCTTGGCCGCATCGACCGAGAAAACGGATTCGGAGCGGTTGACGTCCGGCGCGGCGATGGTCACGCCCAGGCGCTGCGCTTCCTGCCGGAAGATGTTGAGCCGGTCGGTGTTGCCGATATCCAGCGTCATCGAGGCGGCGAGGAATTCGACCGGATAGTTCGCCTTCAGATAGGCCGTCTGGTACGCCACCTGGGCATAGGCGGCGGCATGGCCCTTGTTGAAGCCGTAACCGGCGAACTTTTCCGCCTGTTCGAAGATCTGCTCGGCGACGTTCTGGGCGATGTTGCGTTCGGCCGCGCCGGTGAGGAATTTCTTGCGCTGCGGAATCATCTCCGCCGGAATCTTCTTGCCCATAGCGCGGCGCAGGATGTCGGCCTCGCCCATCGTGTAGCCCGCCAATTCGCGGGCGATGCGCATGACGTCATCCTGATAGGTCATGACGCCGTAGCTTTCGCGCAGGATCGGCTCCAGCAAGGGATGCAGATACTCCACCACCTCCTTGCCGTTCTTGCGCGCGATATAGGTCGGGATCGAATCCATCGGGCCCGGGCGATAAAGCGCCACCAGCGCCACCAGGTCGTTGATATGGTCGGGCTTCATCTTGCGCAGCAGGTCGCGCATGCCCGCGCCTTCAAGCTGGAAGACGCCGACACTGTCGCCGCGCGCCAGCATCTCGAAGGTGCCGGGATCGTCGAAATCGATGTCCTGGGTGCGCAGCGTGATGTCGCGCAGGCTCAGCAGCGCTTCGGCCTTGGCGATGACGGTCAGGGTCTTGAGGCCGAGAAAGTCGAACTTCACCAGCCCGGCCTTCTCCGCATCCTCATAGTCGAACTGCGTCACCGGCATGTCGGAGCGCGCATCGCGATACAGCGGCAGAATCTCCGGCAGCGGCCGGTCGCCGATCACCACGCCCGCCGGATGGGTGGAGGCGTGGCGGTAGAGCCCCTCGATCTTGCTGGTGATCTCGAACAGGCGCTGCGCCAGCGGCTCGGTCTCGGCGATCTGCTGCAGCCGTGGCTCGCTCTCGATCGCCTCGTCCAGGGTGATGGATTTGCCCGGCGGGTTGGGGATCATCTTGGCGATGCGATCCACCAGGCCCAGCGGCATCTGCAGCACGCGCCCCGCATCGCGCACCGCCGCGCGGGCCTGCAACGAACCCAGCGCCATGATCTGCGCCACGCGGTCATGGCCATACTTGCCCCGGACATAGCGCACGACCTCGTCGCGCCGCTCCTGGCAGAAATCGATATCGAAGTCCGGCATCGACTGGCGTTCGGGATTGAGGAAACGCTCGAAGAACAGGCCGAAACGCAGCGGATCAAGGTTGGTGATGTCCAGCGCCCAGGCCACCAGCGACGACGCGCCCGAACCACGCACGCCGACCGGAATGCCCTGAGCCCGCGTCCACTTCATGAAGTCGGACACGATCAGGAAGTAACCGGGAAAGCCCATGTGATTGATGATGCCCAGCTCATAGGCCAGGCGTTCGTGATAGGCGGCCTCTTCCGCATACAGCGACTTGGCACTGGCCATGCGCGCCTTCAGGCCGGCTTGCGCCTGCGCTTTCAGTTCGTCTTCCGCCGTCAGGCCGGAAGGCGGCGTGAACACCGGCAGGATCGGCTTGCGCTTCTTGGGCACAAAGGCGCAGCGGCGCGCGATCTCCACCGTATTCTCGATTGCTTCGGGCAGGTCGGCGAATACCACCGCCATCTCGGCCGGCGTCTTGAAGCGATGCTCCTTTGTCAGGCGGCGGCGGTCGTCCTGGCTGACGAAGGTGCCACCGGCAATGCACAGCAGCGCGTCATGGGCCTCGTACATCGAGGCGGCGCCAAAATGAACATCGTTGGTCGCCACCAGCGGCAGGCCCCGGGCATAGGCCATGTCCAGCAGCGCATCCTCGGCGGCGCGCTCCTCGGCCAGGCCGTGGCGCTGCAACTCGACATAGAGGCGATGGGGGAACATCGCGGCCAGCCGGTCGAGCAGGCTTTCCGCCGCCGCGCGCTGGCCTTCCACCAGCAGGCGGTTGATGGGGCCGCCCGGCCCGCCGGTCAGCGCGATCAGGCCATCGGCATGGGCGACAAGCGTCTCGCCGGTGACATGCGGCCAGTCGCCGGGGCCGACCTCGAGATAGGCGGCGGACAGCAGCCGCGAGAGGTTCTGGTAGCCGTCTTCATTCTGCACCAGCAGCGGCAGTTGCGGCGGCTTGATGGTGCGCTGGCCGGACTGGGCCGCCGGCCCCATTTCCAGCGACAGCAGCGCGCCGACAATGTGCTGCACCCCCGCCCGGGAGAGCACATCGCAGATTTCATAGACGCCGAAGAGATTGTCGTTGTCGGTTACGGCCACGGCCGGCATGTCAATGCCCGCCGAAAGCTTGGCCAGTTCCTTGGGCCGCACCGCGCCCTCGAGGAGCGAATAGGCGCTTTTCACGCGCAGATGGACGAAGGAAGCCATGAGGATGCCGCAGGGTGTCGGCGCAGTATCGCGCGGGGCCGAGACGGATGGGCGCCCTAAGGCGCCCTATCCACAGCTAGAGCAGGCTGAGAAAAGCCTGGGCCCCGTTGGCGAAGGCGAACGAACCCGCCATGAACAGGACCAAACCCACGCCCGCCGCCGCATCCTTGGCCCACATCATGATAGTCTCCCGGTTTGAACAGATTTGTTCTATTTCTGTTCCATCCGGAATGCAAGAACAAAACGTGACCGAAATGACCCCAGAGGTTAACGGGGGCGGGAGACGTACAGGGTGCGCTCCCGCTTGTGACCATGATTCAAACGAAGCCGCGAGGAAACGCAACCGGGCCTATACGACGGTATAGCTAGGCGCGCGGCAACTCGGTGCCCTGCACCAGCTTGCCCTGATGCAGCAACAGGGCCCGGTCCATGCGCGCCGCCAGTTCGAAATTGTGCGTGGCGATCAGCGCCGCCAGCCCCTGCTCACGCGCGATGGCGATCAGGGCGTCGAAGACGCCGCCGCTGGTGCGCGGATCGAGATTGCCGGTGGGCTCATCCGCCAGCAGGATTTTCGGCTTGTTGGCCAGGGCGCGGGCGATGGCGACGCGCTGCTGCTCGCCGCCCGAAAGCTGCGCCGGGCGATGGGTCAGACGCTGCGCCAAGCCCAGCGCGGACAGCAGCCGCGCCGCTTCCGCCGCCGCTTCGGCCTTGGCTTTGCCCGCGATCATCTGCGGCATCATCACATTTTCCAGCGCGTCGAATTCCGGCAGCAGGTGATGCGCCTGATAGACGAAGCCGATGCGGTCGCGGCGGATGCGGGTGCGCTCGCCGTCGGGCAGATTCGAGGCCGCCACACCCTCGATGTAGATTTCACCACTGGTGGGCGCTTCCAACAGGCCCGCCATGTGCAGCAGCGACGACTTGCCCGCGCCGCTGGGCCCCACCAGGGCGACAACCTCGCCCGGCTTCAAATTCATGTTGAGACCGCTGAAGACTTCCAGCTCACCCACGCCCTCCTGGAAGCGGCGGGTGACGTCTTCTAGGCGCAGCACGTCATTCATAGCGCAGCGCCTCCACCGGATCGAGCCGCGCCGCGCGCCAGGATGGATAGATGGTGGCGATGAAGCTGAGGCCCAGCGCCAGCAGCGTCACGAACACCACCTCCATGACATCGAGTTCGGCGGGCATGCGCGCCAGGAAATAGAAATTGTCGTCGAACAGCTTCACGCCCAGGACGAACTGCAGGCCCTGGCGAATGCCTTCGATATTGAGGCAGAAGACAACACCCAGCAGCAGCCCCAGCAGCGTACCGGCGATGCCGATGCTCATGCCCGCGATCAAAAAGACCCGCATGATGGCGCCGCGCGACGCGCCCATCGTGCGCAAGATGGCGATGTCGGCCGACTTGTCGGACACCAGCATGTAAAGGCCGGAGATGATGTTCAGCGCCGCCACCCCGATGATCAGCGACAGGATCAGGCCCATGACGTTGCGTTCCAGATTGACCACTTCCAGGAAGCCCGCATTGATGTTCTGCCACGGCACCAGCCGCGTGCCCGCTCCCGCCGCACCCGCAAGCTGGGGCAGCAGGCCCATATTGTTCTCGGGACTGGCCAGCATCACCTCGATGGCGGTGACGCTCGCGTCGCAGTTGAAAAAGGCCTGGGCCTCGTCCAGCGGCATGAAGGCGAAGTTGCTGTCATAGAGCGTGTTGCCGACCTTGTAGATGCCCGCCACCGTATAGGCCTTGCTGCGCAGCGTGGTGCCAAAGGGCGTCTCGTCGCCGCGTGGCGAGATCAGGGTGATGCTGTCGCCCACCCGGACCTGGAACTTGTCCGCCAGCCCCCTGCCAATGATGACGCTGTCGGCGGCAAAACGGTTCAGCCCCCCCGGCGTCAGGGAATCGGCCACCGATTTGAGAGTCGCCAGATCATTGCGCCGCACGCCACGGGCAATGATGCCGGTATTGACGCCATAGGCGGTCGCCATCACCTGCCCGTCGATGATCGGGGCGACGCGGGTCACGCCCGGCACGGTACGCAGCCGCGCCGCCACGGCGTCGTAATTCATCAGCGGGCGGCCCACCGCCTGCACCGTGACATGGCCGTTGAAGCCCAGCAGGCTCTTGATGAACTCGGTGCGGAAGCCGCCCATCACCGACATGACGATGATCAGCGCGGCGACACCCAGCGCGATACCGACCAGCGAGATGACCGAGATCAGGGAAACCGAGGCTTCCTTGCGCTTGGCGCGCAGGTAGCGCAGGGCGATCATCCATTCGAAGGGCGCGAACGGGCGAGTGGGATTTGAGTCGGCCATGCCGGCCAAGCTAAGGGGCGGCCCCGAACCCGTCCATATAAATGACCCCCTCCGGGCGCTACGCGCCGAGGGGGAGGCAGGGTCTGTGTTTTCGTGTCTTGCGCAGAGGCAAAGGCGGGCCTATCCCCTGCCCGTGCCCTCCGCTCCCATGACCCCCGCCCGGCGTTTCGAACTGATCGTCCTGTTCGGCGTGCTGACGGTGTTCACCCCCATCGCGGTGGATCTCTACATGCCCGCCTTTCCCGCCATCGCGCGGGAGTTCGGCACGCCGATCTCGGCGGTGGAACATTCGCTGGCGGCCTACTTCCTGGGCATCGCCATCGGCCAGGCGGCCATTGGTCCGCTCTCCGACCGCTATGGCCGCCGCTGGCCGCTGCTGCTGGGCCTGCTGCTCTATGCGCTGGGCTCGGCCGCCTGTGCGCTGGCGCCCGGCCCGCTGGCGCTGGACGCCGCCCGGCTGCTGCAGGCGCTGGGCGGCTGCGCCGGTTCGGTGCTGGCCCGCGCCTGCGTCCGCGACATCTTCCCGCCGGGCGAAGCGGCGCGCATCTTTGCCCAGATGCTGCTGATCCTGTCGGTGTCGCCGCTGTTCGCGCCCTTGCTGGGCGGCTGGCTGCTGCTGGTGTCGGACTGGCGCATGGGTTTCTGGATTCAATGCCTGCTCGCGCTGCTGACGGTGATCGTGATGGTGTTCCGCCTGCCGGAAAGCCATCCCGGCTCCGACCGCACGCTCAATCCCCTGACCGTGGCGCGCGACTATTGGCACATCCTGAAGAACCGGCATTTCTATGCCTATGTCACGCCGGTGCTGCTGTCCTGCTGCGGCCTCTATGTCTGGCTCACCGGCTGGAGCCATGTCGCGATCCAGATGTTCGGGGTCTCGCCGCAGAATTTTGGCTACACCTTCCTGCTGAACGGCATCGGCCTGGTGGTGACATCGCAACTGGTGGCGCATTGGCTGAAGCGCCGCCCGGCGCGGCTGTTCTTCACCGGCGCCATCGCCATCCAGGCGGCGGCAAGCGTGCTGGCCCTGGCCTTCGCCTGGGGCGGCTGGGGCGGCTTGTGGGGCCTGCTGCCCTTCACCTTCCTCTATTGCGCCCTGATCGGGGTGGTGAATTCCACCGGCGGCGGCCTGGCCATGACCGAGTTCGGCCACAGCGCCGGGATGGCCTCGGCCATGATGGGCATCATGATCTATGCCGGCGGCTTCGCGGGCTCGCTGGCGATGGGTGCGATACCGGCCCAGACGCCTGTCCCGATGGCCCTGCTGATGTGCCTATGCGGCCTGACTGCGCTCGTTGCCGCGATCCGGCTGAAGCCCTTTTTACCGGCCCCCGCATCGGCTAAAGGTCACTAGCATTTTCCCGGAGTTCCCATGCAGCGCGCCCTCAATGTCACCCGCGAACACTTTGCGGACTGGTACCAGGCGGTGGTGCGCGACGCCGACATGGCCGAGACCAGCCCCGTGCGCGGCGCGATGGTCATCAAGCCCTGGGGTTATGGCGTCTGGGAATTGCTGCAGCAGGACCTGGACCGCCGCATCAAGGCGACCGGCCATGAGAATTGCTATTTCCCGCTTTTCATTCCGCTCTCCTTCATCGCCAAGGAAGCCGAGCATGTCGAAGGCTTCGCCAAGGAAATGGCGATCGTCACCCATCACCGCCTGAAGAACATCGACGGCAAGCTGGTGCCCGATCCCGCCGCCAAGCTGGAAGAGCCGCTGGTGGTGCGCCCCACCTCCGAAACCATCATCGGCGACGCCTTTGCCCGCTGGGTGAAGAGCCATCGCGACCTGCCGCTGCTGATCAACCAGTGGGCCAATGTGGTGCGCTGGGAAATGCGGCCGCGCCTGTTCCTGCGCACCACCGAGTTCCTCTGGCAGGAAGGTCACACCGCCCACGCCACCGAGGCGGAAGCGATCGAGGAAACCCGCAAGATGCTGGAGGTCTATCGCGACTTCGCCGAGCATGTCCTGGCCATGCCGGTGATCGCGGGCGAGAAGCCGGAGAATGAACGCTTCCCCGGCGCGGTGAACACCTATTCCATCGAAGCGATGATGCAGGACGGCAAGGCGCTGCAGGCCGGCACCAGCCATTTCCTGGGCACGCATTTCGCCGAGGCGCAGAATATCCGCTTCCAGAACGATGCCGGCGGCATGGAGTTCTGCAACACGACGAGCTGGGGCGTTTCCACCCGCCTGATCGGCGGCGTCATCATGACCCACGGCGATGATGACGGGCTGCGCCTGCCGCCCGCCATCGCGCCGCGCCAGATCGTGGTGGTGCCGATGCTGCGCGACAAGCCCGAGGACGAAGAGGTCCTGGCGTACTGCAAGTCGCTGGTCGAAGCGCTGTCCAGCCTGAGCGCCTTTGGCTATCCCGTCCGCGCCCTGCTCGACACCAAGAAGATCAAGTCGGCGGAAAAGCGCTGGAACTGGGTCCGTCGTGGCGCGCCCATCATCATCGAGATCGGCCCGCGCGACGCGGCGGGCGGCAACATCACCTATATGCGCCGCGATGACCTGCGCGACGGCGACAAGGTGAAGTCGGTGGCAATTTCCCGCCGCGAGTTCATCGAGGAAAAGGCCTTGCAGATGCTGAACGAGATCCAGCATGGCCTCTATGCCGAGGCCAAGGCGCGGCTGGATGACAGCATCAAGCGCGACGTCACTGACTGGGCGGGGGTGGAAAGCTATTTCGCGGGCAGCGATGATGAGTTCAAAGGCTGGCTGCGCGTCTCGTGGGGCAAGCCAAGCGGGGCGGCGCTGGACGCGGTGGAGACCAAGCTGAAGGCGCTGAAGCTCACCATCCGCAACGCGCCGCTGGACCAGCCGGCGGAATTCGCGGCCTGCATCTTCTCCGGCGCGCCGGGTGTGGAAGAAATCCTGATCGGGCGGTCGTACTAAGCGATGAAACTCAGCCAGGCCGTCAGCGAGAGCGCGACCATGGCGAGAAAAGTCACCGAGGCGGGGTTGATGACCCGCCTGCGGCGGCAGAACAGCCAGCGCTGCGACCGCTTCTCGTACAGGCACCACGCCCCAGACATCATGTTTGCGCCCCGGAATGAACGCGGCAACTCTGCGCGGCCAAGCGTTACCGGGCCTTTAAGCTTACCCTGAAAATGGGCCGCGTCTTCGCCAATCCGGCCTGATCAGGCCAGCGCCCGCAGCCTAGCGCAGCGGCACCGCCGGGACCGTGCCATCGGACGCCCCTTCCGGCAGCGCATTGGGCGGCAAATTGTTGCCCATGCCCTTGAGCTCGAATTTCTGCGCCCGCGCGCCCACGGTTTCAGAAGTGTAGAGGTTGCCCTTCGAATCCACCGCGATGTGATGCAGGCCCTGGAAATTTCCCGGCTCCGCGTTGCGCAGGCCGAACTGGTAGAGGAAGCGCCTGGTCTTGCGCTCGAACACCGCCAGGTGCGAGTTGAAGAAATCCGAGACGTAGAGATAACGCTGCTCCGGGTCACGGAAGAAAGCGAAGCCGCTGACCGATCCCGCCGCCGGTCCCTGCCGGTTGAGGAAGAACTGGTCGAGGTATTTTCCCTCCGGCGTGAACATCTGCACACGGCGGGCATTGCGGTCGCCGACATAGACGATGCCGTCATCCGACACGATGATACCATGCACCGCGCCGACAAAGCGGTCAGCGCCGGGGCCTTCCCGCTCCGCGCCCGTGGGCACCGTCGCCGCGCCGGGCGCAGGCCGCACCTGAACTTGATTGTTTGGGCCGCGTCCCGGCACGCCATTGTTGCCCTGCCCGCCCGAGGCGGCATCGTCCGTGGGCGGACGGCCGAACGCGCCCCACATGCGCTTGAAGGCCAGCGTACCGGCATCCAGCACCAGCACGCGGCGGTTGCCATAGCCGTCGGCGACGAACAGCTCGTTGGTCTTCGGCCAGACATAGAAATCGCCCGGCTTGTTGACGGCCATCGTGTCTTGGCTGCCGGTGACGCGGTTGAGGCCGCCGAACTGCCGCAGGAATTTTCCGTCGGCGGTGAATTTCAGGATCACGTCGTCCGAGATCTGCGAGGTCGAGCCACCGCCGGGGCTGGAGCCGCTGATAAAGACGTTGTCATTATGATCGACGAAGATGTTGTGCTCGACATCGGGCCAGTCATAGCCAGCGCCCGGTCCGCCCCAGGCGCGCAGGAACTTGCCATTGGCGTCCACCACCACCACCGAAGGCGCGGGCGTCCTGCCCGGCGCGGTCTGCCGTGGCCGGTGCAGGATATAAACATTGTCGCGACGGTCTATCGACACCTTGGTGACGTTGGTCAGCACCCAGTTGTTGGGCAGCGCCTGCGGCCAGCGCGTATCGGGCTGGAACAGCGGCACGAGAACAGGCGCCTGCTGCGCCGTCACGCTACCGGCCAGCAACAGCACAGCGCCCAGCGCCAGCATGATCGTGCGTTTCATCCCAGGGGTCCTTCTTGTTGACGGGAAGGATGGCACGGCGGCGCCAAAAGCAAAACGCCCCGGCCTTGCAGCCGGGGCGTTTCACGATGCCATGCAAACAGGCTCAATCGCCCGTGATCTCGAAATTGTGCATGATCGGCGGACGCGGATTGACCGGGATGCGGGTCGACCACGGCGCGCTGGGGTCGAAACCGGCGCGGTGCCAGCGGCCCTGGGCGGCGGTGATGATGTCGCCAAACTCGGTCTTGAAGTACGGCACGCCCTCGATCTTGATGCCGATCGAACCTTCCATCACGTACCAGAACTCGGTCCAGCCGACATGGAAATGGCCCTTGTTGGTATCGGGCGGCACCGGCGCGCCACGGCCGCGCAGGATGTTCGAGGTGAAGTGGTCGTCCCAGACGAACTTGTCGCTATAGGCGCGGTCGGTATTGGCGACCTGCTTGTAGAAATCGACATAGACCGGGTTGTTGGAACGGTCCTTGGCCGGGCCGGGGGTGGACGTCACCTTGGTGTAGGTGAGGCCGCGCACCGGATCGGGCGTTTCGCTGGCGGGATAGACCGGCACCGCGTCGGTCTGGCGGACTTCGAAATAGACCGCAGGCGTCGTGCCGGTATTCTCCAGCGTGAAGACATGGCGGAAGGGCACGTTGACCATGAAGCCCTTGGTGGCGGTGAAGGGCTCCACGCCCACGCCATAGATGCTCACCTTCAGCGAACCATCATAGACAAAGAACACCATGCGGTCGTCGGAATAGAACATCGCCTTGGTCTTCTTGCCCGGGCCGATGGACTTGTAGTCGCATTCCTGGTCCTTGTTGCGGACGATGGGCTGCACCCAGTCGGTCTTGCCCTTCTGCGCAGCGATGATCTCCTTGATGCGCCAGACCGGCTTGTTGGGCGCGGTATAGGGCGTCAGTTGCGACGGCTTGGGCACCCAGTACTGGCCCTCCATGCGGCCACCGGCCGGAATCTGGTCGTCGGCGCTCTTGCCCAGGAACTGGGCGTAGGCCGGTATGCACAGCGCCAGGATGGCGGCGGCGGCAAGGCCGTACTTGATGGACATGAATGTGCTCCCTCTGAAGATCTCCGCCCTTTATGCGGCGGTTGGCGGCAAGTCTAGCAATCACCATCCCGCCCGCACAGCCCATCCGGGCCCGGAAGCCCAGCTTTCCAAAAATTCATCAACCGCGCTTCCCTGTCGCAGCGCAGCAAGCGCCTATCCACACGGCTGCAAACCGGTTTCTGCCTGCCGCATCCGGGCCTTGATGCGATTCCGACGCTGTATCATATCCACGTATCGCGGCACCGGCGCGGCGCGTAAAATGAAACCATGATGATGAAGACACCACAGGAAGAATTGCTGGAAAAACAGATGGCACGCTGCGCCGAGGCGGCGGACTCCTGCCTCGCTTTCGCAGAACCCGCGAGCAAATACTCGGAGGACATCCGCAAGGCCGAATCGCGCGAAGCCGCCCGCCTGATGGGCACTTCGGCCCGGCTGGCCGACGCGCTGGTGCGGCTGCGCGCGCAGGAACGGATGGGACGCCAAAAAGAGCACTCAAAAAATCACGGTTCAAATGGGCCCGCAGACCAGGAAACCTAGAAGCGGCGGCCAGGGAAAGTGCGGCGGCGGGCATGGATCGCGGCGCCGTCATCATGGCGACGGCGCTGTCGGCGGCGATCACCACATTGGCGATGGGCCCGTGGGCCAACCTGCCGGTCGCGCTGGCCCCGGGCATGGGCCAGAACGCCTATTTCGCTTTCACCGCCGTGCCGCTGCTGGCGGGCGACTGGCGGCTGGCGCTGGGTTGCGTCTTCATCGCGGGCATCCTGTTCACGGCGCTGTCGGCCAGCCCGGCGCGCGAGGCGCTGGTCAACGCCATTCCCACCAGCCAGAAGCGCGCCATCGGGGCGGGCATCGGCTTCTTCCTGGCCATGATCGGCTTCCAGGGTGCGGGCATGCTGGCGGCGTCGCCCGCCACGCTGCTGCAGGCCGGCAACCTGGCCGATCCGAAATTCCTCATTGCCGCGTTTGGCCTGTTCGTGATCGCTGCGCTGTGGGCGCGCAAGGTGACGGGCGCGGTGCTGATCGGGATCGCCGCCGCCACCGCCCTGGCGATGGCGTCCGGCCTGCAGCCGCTGCCGGACCTGACCGCGCCGCCGCCTTCCATTGCACCGGTCTTCGCCCAGCTGCATTTCACGCCTCTCAGCACAGGGGGCGCACCGGCGGGCGCGCTGGCGCTGGTGATCGGGGTCTTTCTCTTCCTCAACCTGCTCGATGCCTCGGGCACGCTGACCGCCGTCGGGCACCAGGCCGGACTGATGCAGGACGGCAAGCTGCGCAATGGCCGCAAGGCGCTGGTGACCGATGCCGGCGGCACGGTGGCCGGCGCGGTGCTCGGCACTTCGCCGGTCACGGCCTATATCGAGAGTGCGGCCGGTGCGGGCGGCAAGACCGGGCTGGTGGCGGTGACGGTGGCGGTGCTGTTCGTGGCGGCGCTGGTGCTGGCGCCGCTGGCGGGCGCGGTGCCGCCTTACGCCACCGCTCCGGCGCTGGTCTTCGTCGCCGTGCTGTTCGCCAAAGACCTGAAAGAGATCGCATGGGGCGATGTGACCGAGGCGCTGCCCGCCCTGATCACGGCGCTGGCGATCCCGCTGACCTTCTCCATCGCCGAAGGCATCGGCATCGGCTTCGTCACCTATTGCGCATTAAAACTGATGACCGGGCGCTGGCGCGAGATCAGCGCGGGCGTGGTGGTGATCGCGCTGGCCTTCATGGCGAAAGTGGCATTCGCCTAAAGCGTGATCCAGCCGAAATGGACAAAGCCATAGAACACCGCGAACAGCAGCGTCGCGATGGCAGTGGCACAAAGCAGCTTCCATTTCAGCCGGGGCGATTTCGGCGCACCCGTCACCGGATCGACATCGCCCAGCCCGATGGGCAGCAGGCAGAAGAAACAGAGGAACCACAGCACGGCAAAGGCGCTGATCAGGACGGTGGGATGGATGATCTGGGACAGGGTCATCAGACTTCCACCACCGTGACGCGGGTGATCGGCTTCTTGCCCCAGGCATCGCTCGCCGCCCGCCGCGCCGCGCGGCGCACCGTTTCGTCCAGTGCGTCGGGATCGACCCGCTTGCCGGCGCGGGCGATGTGTTCGTCCACGGTCTTGCGGATCGCCGCCTCCACCGGTTCGGGAATACCCTCGGTGGTGATGGCGGCCGGCGCGACGCTGCGGCCCTTTTCGTCCAAGACCAGGGTGACGACGATGATGCCGGCAAAGCCAAGGCCACGGCGGTCCTTTGCCAGCCCGGCGCTTTCCGACACCAGCACCCGGCCATCCAGATGCATGTAGCCGGATGGCACTTCGTCGATCAGTTCGCAGCGGCCCGGGGCCAGCCGGAACATCTGCCCATTCTGCGGCACGATGGCCTGCGGCACCTGCAGCGCGCGGGCCAGCCGCGCATGTTCGGTCATGTGGCGCATCTCGCCATGCACCGGGATGGCGATCTTCGGGCGCAGCCAGCGATACATCTGGCTGAGTTCGTCCCGCGCCGGATGGCCGGAGACATGGATATCGTCGGAATTGGCAGTGATGATCTCGATGCCGCGCCCCGCCAGCTTGTTCATCAGGGCGTAAATGCCGATCTCGTTGCCGGGAATGATGCGCGACGAGAAGATCACCGTATCGCCCTGCGCCAGCGCCACGCCGGGATGATTGTCCTCGGCAATGCGCGACAGCGCCGCGCGCGGCTCACCCTGGCTGCCGGTGACGAGATACAGCACCTTGTGCGGCGGCAGTTCGGCGGCGTCTTCCTCGTTGGCGATGGGCGGCAGGTCGCGCAGGTAGCCGGTCTCGCGCGCCGCATCGACCATCTTGTGCATCGAGCGGCCCACCAGGCACAGGCGGCGGCCATTCGCCTTGGCGGCACGGGCGGCGCTGTCCAGCCGCGCCACGTTGGAGGCAAAGGCCGCGACCGCGACCCGGCCCTTCAGCGTGCCCACCAGCGAGATCAGATTGTCGCGCACGCCCTTCTCGGAGCCGGAGCTGCCGGGATTGAGCGCATTGGTGCTGTCACAGACCATCGCCAGCACGCCCTCCTCGCCCAGCTTGTTCAGCGCGGCCTCGTCGGTCTTTTCGCCCAGCAGCGGATCGGGATCGAGCTTCCAGTCGCCGGTATGTGCCACCACGCCCAAGGGCGTGCGGATGGCCAAAAGATTGGGCTCGAGGATGGAGTGCGTGATGGAGATGAAATCCAGCGTGAACGGCCCCAGCGTCAGGCTGCCGCCGACCTGCACTTCGCGCAGCTTCACCTTGCCGGAGAGGCCATACTCTTCCAGCTTGCCCGCGACGATGCGGGCGGTGAAGGGCGTGGCATAGACGGGGCAGCGCAGCATCGGCCACAGCGGCGCGATGGCGCCGATATGATCCTCATGCGCATGGGTGGCGACGATGCCCAGGATGTTGTCGCGCTGTTCCGCCAGGTAGCGGACATCCGGCATGATGATGTCCACGCCGGGCGTCGAGGTCTCGCGGCCGAACATCACACCGCAATCGACGATGATCCATTTGCGGTCATGCTCCGGGCCAAAACCATAGGCATTGAAATTCATGCCGATCTCGCCGGAGCCGCCCAGCGGCAGGAAGACCAGTTCGTCTTGCTTTTTCATTTAGGCGCGCTTGGCGTTGCGGGCATGGATCAGCATCAACCCGCGCATGGTGAGATCGGGATCGACATGATCGATCATGGGCAGGTCGGGCCGGAACAGATGCGCCAGTCCGCCCGTCGCCACCACGGTCATGGGCTGGCCATACTCGGCCTTGATGCGCTCGACCAGGCCGCTGATCAGGCCGACATAGCCCCAATAGATGCCCGATTGCATGGAGGTGACGGTGTCGCGCCCGATCACTTTCTGGGCCCGGTTGATGGCGACGCGCGGCAGCAGCGCCGCAGCCTGGTGCAGCGCCTCGATGGACAGGTTGGCGCCCGGCGCGATGATGCTGCCGGAGAAGGCGCCGTTCGCGGCGACGATGTCGAAATTGGTGGCGGTGCCGAAATCGACCACGATCACCGCGCCGGGATATTTCGCATGCGCGGCCACCGTGTTGCAGAGCCGGTCGGCGCCAATGCTCTCGGGCCGGTCGACATCGGGCCTGGCGCCCAGGTCGAGTGCCGGATCGCCCACCCGCATCGGCTCCACCTTCAGGTATTTGCGGCACATGTCGCGCAGGTCGAACAGGATGGCAGGCACCACGGTGGCGATGATGGCGGCATCGAGATTCTTGAAGGACAGGCCTTCCAGCGCCAGGAGCTGGCTCAGCCATACCGCATACTCGTCGGCAGTGCGGGACACCTTGGTGACGGCGCGCCACTGGGCGCGAACGGCGTCGCCGTCATAGACCGCGAAGACCACATTGGTGTTACCGGCATCGATCGCGAGCAGCATTAAAAGAACACCTCTCCCGCCGTGATGGCGCGCACGCCGCCCGGCTCCCGCAACAATAGCGCACCCGTGGCGTCAATGCCCTCGAAAGCGCCGTGCCGCTCTTCATGCGGCAGCCGGGCCCGGATGGGAAGGCCCAGCCCTTCGGCCCGCGCCAGCCAGGCGGTCCGCAGGGGCTCGAACCCCTCCGCAGCCCACACGGCCTGCCAATGGGCGAAACGGCCGGCCAGCGCGACCAGGGCCGTCTGCGGCGCGGGCGGGACGATCCCCAGCGTTACCAGGCTGGTGGCAGGAAATTCGGTACCTTCGGGATGGTCCGCAAGGTTGACGCCGATGCCGATGGCCAGCCATGCATTCTCGTTGTCGGCGCGACCCGCCTCCAGCAGGATGCCGGCGACCTTGCGGCCATCGGCCAGAACGTCATTGGGCCATTTCACCGTGATGACGGCATGCGGTGCGAAATGGACCGCCAGATCGGCCACCGCCAGCGCCGCCGCAAAGCTCAGTTGCGCCGCCTGGGCAGGGGCCGCGCCGGGACGCAACAGCAGCGTGGCGGCGAGATTGCCTGCGCCGGTTTCCCAGACGCGGCCACGACGGCCCTTGCCCGCTGTCTGGTGATCAGCCGTGATCCAGAGCGGACCTGCCTCGCCGGCTTCGGCAAGGCGGCGCGCCTGCGCATTCGTGGAATCGATCTGGTTCAGCCGCACCAGGCCGACACCCGGCGGCCAATGGTTCAAGGAAGCAAGGCCCTGGCGGCGGCGCCCGCCGCGTTGACCAGCGGCAGCGGTACCACGATCAGCACCAGCGTCACCGCACCCGCCATGACCATGATGGCGCGCGGCGCCAGGCTCTGGCGCACGTCAAGGGCCGGCGCGGGCTCGTCGAAGAACATAATCTTGGCGAGGCGCAGGTAATAGACCAGGCCCACCGTGCTGGCCAGAACGCCCAGCACTGCCGGGATCACCAGCCCTGCCTGCATCGCGGCGAGGAAGATGTAGAACTTGGCGATGAAGCCCGCGAAGGGCGGCAGGCCCGCCAGGCTGAGGAACAGCATGGCGAAGACCAGCGCGAACCGGATGTCGGTGCGCGCCAGGCCCGCCAGGTCGGAGATGCTCTCGACCGCATGGCCATTGCGGCGCATCACCTGGATGCCCGCGAAGACGCCCAGGTTGGTGAAGACATAGACCGCCAGGTAGATCAGCACGCCCTGCACGCCCATGATGGTGCCAGCCGCCAGGCCCAGCAGCGCATAGCCCATGTGACCGATGGAGCTGTAGGCCATCAGGCGCTTGATGTTGGTCTGGCCAATGGCGGCCAGCGCACCCAGCGCCATGGACAGCACCGAGATGAAGACGATGATCTGGCGCCACTGTTCCAGCGCCTCGGGGAACGGGCTGAGGATGGCGCGCAGGAACAGGCACAGCGCCGCGACCTTGGCGGCGGTGGCGAAATAGGCCGTCACCGGCGTGGGCGCACCTTCATAAACATCAGGCGTCCACATGTGGAACGGCACGGCGGAAACCTTGAAGGCCAGGCCCGCGATCAGGAAGACCAGGCCGAAGATCACGCCCAGCGACACACCCATCTCACCGATCACATGGGCGATGGCGGTGAATGCGACGCTGCCTGTAAAGCCATAGATCAGCGAGATGCCATACAGCAGCATGCCGGACGAAAGCGCGCCCAGCACGAAATACTTCAGGCCTGCCTCGGTCGAACGCAGGTGATCGCGGTTGAAGGATGCCAGCACGTACAGCGCCAGCGATTGCAGCTCCAGCCCCATATAGAGCGACAGGAAGCTGCCCGCCGACACCATCAGAAGCATGCCCAGGGTGGCGATCAGCATCAGCACTGGTAGCTCGAAACGCGACAGCTTGCTGGTGGCGAAGAATTCGTCGGCCAGCAGGATGCAGAGCGCCGCGCCGGCCAGGATCAGTATCTTGGCGAAACGGGCGAACCCATCAGCGATGAAGGCGCCGCCAAAGGCGGTGGCGTCAGCCGGCACCACGCAGAGGGCGACCGCACCGGCCACGGCCAGCAGGGCGACGGCGCCCCAGTTGACCAGGGGTGCAGCCTTGCCGCCCCTGATGGCGCCGGTCAGCAGCAGCGTCATGGCGCCGAGCGCCAGGATCAACTCGGGCAGAACAACCAGGAGATCGGCCTGCAGGGTCACTTGGCTGCTCCTTGGTTGGCATTGCGCAGCTTGATCCCGTCAACAAGCTTCATGACGGCAGGCGTAGTGACGTCGAACACAGGCTTCGGATAGACGCCCAGGAAGATGGTGACCACCAGCAGCGGCACCAGCAGGGCCTTCTCGCGCAGCGTCAGGTCCTGGATGGTCTGCAGCGCAGGCTTGACCAGCACCCCGAAGACGATGCGGCGATAAAGAAACAGGGCATAGGCCGCCGACAGGATGACGCCGGTGGCGGCGAAGATCGCCACCCAGGTGTTGGCGCGGTAGGCGCCCAGCATGGTGAGGAATTCGCCCACGAAACCGCTGGTGCCCGGCAGGCCGACATTGGCCATGGTGAAGACCAGAAAACAGGCGGCATAGACCGGCATGCGGTTGACCAGGCCGCCATAGGCTGCGATCTCGCGCGTGTGCATGCGGTCATAGACGACGCCGACGCAAAGGAAGAGCGCGCCGGACACCACGCCATGACTCAGCATCTGGAAGATGCCGCCCTCGATGCCCTGATGGTTCAGGGTGAAGATGCCCATCGTGACGAAGCCCATATGGGCGACGGACGAATAGGCGATCAGCTTCTTCATGTCCTCCTGCGCCAGGGCCACCAGCGAGGTGTAGATGATCGCAATCACGCTCATGGTGAAGACCAGCGGCTGGAACAGCAGGCTGGCGTCCGGGAACATGGGCAGCGAGAAGCGCAGGAAGCCGTAGCCACCCATCTTCAGCAGGATCGCGGCCAGGATCACCGAACCGGCTGTAGGCGCCTCGACATGCGCATCGGGCAGCCAGGTATGGACCGGCCACATCGGCATCTTCACGGCGAAGCTGGCGAAGAAAGCCAGCCACAGCCAAGTCTGCATCCCGGCGGGGAAGTTGCTGCTGGCGATCAAGGTCGGGATATCGGTGGTGCCGCTGTACCAGTACATGCTCATGATCGCGAGCAGCATCAGCACCGAGCCGACAAAGGTGTAGAGGAAGAACTTGAAGCTGGCATAGACGCGCCGCTTGCCGCCCCACACGCCGATGATCAGGAACATCGGGATCAGGCCACCTTCGAACAGAACGTAGAACAGCACCAGGTCGAGGGCGCAGAAAACGCCGATCATCATGGTTTCCAGCACCAGGAAGGCGACCATGTACTCGGCGACCCTGGTCTCGATGCTTTCCCAGCTGGCGGCGATGGCGAAGGGCATCAGCGCCGTGGTCAGTACCACGAACAGGATCGAGATGCCGTCCACGCCCATGTGATAGGAGATGCCGCCGCCCATCCATTCCAGCTTCTCGACCAGCTGGAAGCCGGGATCGAGGGAATTGAATCCAGCCAGCATCACCAGCGACAGCGCGAAGGTGACGACCGTGGTGCCCAGTGCGATCCAGCGGGCGCTGTTGGCCTTGGGCAGCGCCAGGATGGCCAGGGCGCCGACCAGCGGCGCGAAAGTGGTAAGGGAAAGGATCGGCAGGCTCACATTCCACCTCGCGTCACCACGAACCAGGTGGCCAGCGCCACCACACCCAGCAGCATCGCCAGGGCATAGTGATAGACATAACCGGACTGCAGCTTCACCGTGCCGCGTGTCGCGTCCAGCACCCGGGCGGAAACGCCATCGGGGCCCAGGCCGTCAATGACCATGCCGTCGCCCTTCTTCCAGAGGAAGCGGCCGATCCACAGCGCCGGGCGCACGAAGATCAGGTCATAGAGCTCGTCGAAGTACCACTTGTTGAAGAAGAACAGGTAGAGCATGCCCCGGCGCGCGGCGAGCATCTTCGGCAGCTTGGGATGCAGGATGTAATAGTAGAAGGCGATCAGGAAGCCGATGATCGTCACCACCAGCGGCGCGAACTCGACCCAGAGCGGCAGGTGGCCTTCTTCGCCCTCGCCCAGGAAAATCGACGCGCGCCAGAACTCATGGGCGCCCTCGCCGATGAAATGTTGGTAGAAACCAGCGCCTGCGAACAGCGCACCCAGCGACAGCACCGCCAGCGGGATCATCATCACCAGCGGCGATTCATGAATCTCGTCCAGCTTGGGCGCATGGTGGTCGTGGTCATCATGGGCGGCATGGCCGTGATGGTCATCGTGATCCAGCCCGCGATAGCGGCCATGAAACGTCATCAGGAACTGGCGCCAGGAATAAAAGCTGGTCATGCCCGCCGCGATCACCAGCAGGATGAAGGCATAGGTGCCGATGCCGGTATGCGCGGCAAAGGTGGAATTGATGATGGCGTCCTTGGAATAGAACCCTGCGAAACCGACATGCAGCAGGGGGATGCCGACGCCGGTCAGCGCCAGATTGCCGATCAGCATGGCGGCCCATGTCCACGGTATCTGCTTCCAGATGCCGCCCATCTTTCGCATGTCCTGTTCGTGGTGCAGCGAATGAATCACCGCGCCGGCACCCAGGAACAGCAATGCCTTGAAGAAGGCATGGGTGAACAGATGGAACATGGCGGCGTTGTAGGCGGCGACGCCGGCGGCGGCGAACATGTAGCCCAGCTGCGAACAGGTCGAATAGGCAATCACCCGCTTGATGTCGTTCTGGAACAGACCGACCGTGGCGGCAAAAAAGGCGGTGGTGGCGCCGATGAAGACAACGAAGCCGGTGGCGACGGGGGCCAGTTCGAACAGGGGTGAGCAGCGGCAAACCAGGAACACGCCCGCCGTCACCATAGTGGCAGCATGGATCAGCGCCGAGACAGGGGTCGGGCCTTCCATCGCGTCTGGCAGCCAGGTGTGCAGGCCGAGCTGGGCCGACTTGCCCATCGCGCCCACGAACAGCAGCAGGCAAAGCGTGGTGAGGATATCGAGATCATAGCCGGCAAAGTTCATGGTCTTGCCGACCATGTCCGGGGCCATGGCGAAGACCGCGTCGAAATCCAGGGTGCGGAAGATCGCCCAGATGCCGAAGGTGCCCATCGCAAAGCCGAAATCGCCGACGCGATTGACGATGAAGGCCTTCATCGCGGCGTTGTTGGCGCTCGGCTTCTGGTACCAGAAGCCGATCAACAGGTAGGACGCCAGGCCGACACCTTCCCAGCCAAAGAAAAGCTGCAGGAAGTTGTTCGCCGTCACCAGCATCAGCATGGCGAAGGTGAACAGCGACAGGTATGAGAAAAACCGCTGGCGATGCGGATCCTCGTGCATGTAGCCGATGGAATAGAGATGCACGAGCGACGAGACGCCCGTCACCACCACCAGCATCACGGCGGTGATGGTGTCGACGCGGATGGTCCAGTCCACCAGGAAATCGCCGGAATGAATCCAGGACCAGAGCGGCACAATGGCGGTTTCGGCTTCGCCCAGCGCCACATGGCCGAAGGTCACGACCGACAGGGCCGCCGACACGAACAGCAGACCGGTGGTGACCAGCTCGGCCGCGCGCGCGCCGATCAGGCGGCCGAACAAGCCAGCGATGACGGAGCCCAGAAGCGGCAGGAAGACGATCGCGGCATACATACGCGTCAGCCCTTCATCATGTTGACGTCCTCAACCGCGATGGTGCCGCGGTTGCGGAAATAGACCACCAGAATGGCCAGGCCGATGGCAGCTTCCGCCGCCGCCACGGTGAGCACGAACAGCGCGAAGACCTGTCCCACCAGATCGCCCAGATAGGCGGAGAAGGCGACGAAGTTCAGGTTGACCGCCAGCAGGATCAGTTCGACCGACATCAGGATGACGATGATGTTCTTGCGGTTGAGGAAGATGCCCAGCACGCCGATGGTGAAGAGGATCGCCGCAACGGTGAGATAGTGGCTCAGACCAACGACCATGTTACGAGCCCTCCTGCCCGGAGCCTTGGCCCGGCTTCACATCGACCATGTCCACCGACATGGCTGCGGTGCGGGCGTTCTGCGCCGCGATGTTCTGGCGGCGTACGCCCGGGCGGGTGCGCAGCGTCAGCACGATGGCGCCGATCATCGCAACCAGCAGGACCATGCCCGCGATTTGGAAGTGGAAGACATAGTCGGTATAGAGAATGTGCCCCAGCGCCTTGGTGTTGGTGACATCCGACGGGATAACGCTGGCGGTGGCTTCCAGATGCGCCGGCCGCAGCACCCAGGCGCTGCCGGCCAGCACCAGCTCCGACACCAGGATCAGGCCGATCAGCCCGCCCAGCGGCAGATATTGCAGCGAACCCTTCTTCAGCTCGGCGAAGTCGATGTCCAGCATCATCACCACGAACAGGAAGAGCACGGCGACGGCGCCGACGTAGACCACCACCAGCAGCATGGCGAGGAACTCGGCGCCTAGCAGCACGAACAGGCCGGCTGCGTTGAAGAAAGCCAGGATCAGGAACAGCACCGAATGCACGGGATTGCGCGCGCCGATCACCATGACCGCGCTGAGCAGCAGGATCGCCGAGAAGGCGTAGAAGGCTATCGCTTGGAACATATTGTCTCTCGTTCGGCCTTAACGGTAAGGCGCGTCCAGTTCCAGGTTGCGGGCGATTTCACGTTCCCAGCGGTCGCCATTCGCGAGCAGCCGGGCCTTGTTGTAATAGAGTTCTTCGCGGGTCTCGGTGGAGAATTCGAAGTTCGGACCTTCCACGATGGCATCCACCGGGCAGGCTTCCTGGCAGAAACCGCAATAGATGCACTTCACCATGTCGATGTCGTAGCGGGTGGTGCGGCGCGAACCGTCATCGCGCGGCTCCGCCTCGATGGTGATGGCCTGGGCCGGGCAGATCGCCTCGCACAGCTTGCAGGCGATACAGCGTTCCTCGCCATTGGCGTAGCGGCGCAAGGCATGCTCGCCGCGGAAGCGGGGCGACAGCGGACCCTTTTCGAACGGATAGTTCAGCGTCGCCTTGGGCGCGAAGAAATAGCGCATCGAGAGCAGGAAGCTCTGGATGAATTCCCAGAAGAATATCTGGCGCGCGGTGCGGTCGAGACTAGCCATGAGCCCTCACAGATGCGGCCGGACGAAAAGAACCCAGGCGGCAGTCAGTATCACCCAGGCCAGCGAGGTGGGCAGAAAAACCTTCCAGCCCAGACGCATCAACTGGTCGTAGCGGTAGCGCGGCACCATGGCCTTCACCATCGCGAACATGAAGAAGAAGAAGACGATCTTGAGCAGAAACCAGATGATCCCCGGCACCCAGGTGAAGGGCACGATATTGAACGGCGGCAGCCAGCCGCCCAGGAACAGGATCGAGCACATCGCGCACATCAGCACGATGGAAAGATATTCGCCTAGGAAGAAGAGCAGGAACGGGGTCGAGGAATATTCCACGAAGAAGCCCGCCACCAGTTCGCTTTCGGCTTCCACTAAATCGAAGGGCGGGCGGTTGGTTTCCGCCAGCGCCGAGACGAAAAAGATCGGCAGCATGGGGAACAGGATGGAGAACCAGTTCCAGCTGAACAGCGCCAGGGTGCCGGTGGTGGCCTGGGCCCGCACGATGTCCGACAGGTTCAGCGAACCGGCGAACAGCAGCACGGTGATGATGACGAAGCCAATCGAGACTTCATAGGACACCATCTGGGCGGCGGCGCGCAGGGCCGACAGGAACGGGTATTTCGAATTGGAGGCCCAGCCCGCGATGATGATGCCATAGACGCCCAGCGACGACATGGCGAAGAGATAGAGGATGCCGACATTGATGTCGGCAATCACCATGCCCTCGTCCATCGGCACCACTGCCCAGCCGGCAAAGGCCAGCAGCACGGTGAGGAACGGCGCGATCAGGAACAGCACCTTGTTGGCGCCGGCCGGAATGATCACTTCCTTGAACAGGAACTTGAGCAGGTCGGCAAAGGTCTGCAGCAGGCCAAAGGGGCCGACCACGTTGGGGCCCCGGCGCATCTGCACCGCTGCCCAGACCTTGCGGTCGAACAGCAGCAGGTAGGCGATCAGCACCAGCAGCACGACGTCGAAGATCAGGATCAGCGCCGCATTGCTGAGGAACCAGGCCCAGGCGTGGGGCAAGCCAACCGTGTTCTCGAAGAAGGAGACCAGCGCCATGGCTTATTCCGCCGCCATCTTGGTCGCGCCGGAGAACTCGCGGCTGCAACTGGCCATAGTCTCGCTGGCGCGCGCCACCGCATTGGTCAGGTAGAAATCGGCGATGAAGCCGGTCAGCGGCACGGACGCGTCCAGCGCGGCATTCTCACCGATGCCGTTCCAGGTCGCGGCCGAGGTATCGGCATGCACAGGCGCCGCGCCAATATCGGCGAAATGGGCCGCATCCTTGACGATGGCGGCGACGAGCTGGGCGCGGTTGTCGTAAGGCAGGCGGGCGCCCAGCACTTCGGACAGCGCCCGCAGGATGGTCCAGTCTTCCTTGGCCTCACCCGGCGGGAAGGCGGCGCGGCGGCCGCGCTGCACCCTGCCCTCGAAGTTCACATACAGGCCATCCTTCTCGGTATAGGCGGCACCGGGCAGGATGACGTCGGCATGATGCGCGCCGGCATCGCCATGACTGCCCTGGTAGATCACGAAGGCGCGGCCCAGGCGATCAACTTCGAACTCGTCGGCGCCCAGCAGGTAGATCAACTCGATCTCGCCCTTCTGCGCAGCCTGCACGATACCGGCCACGTCGCGGCCATTGGTGCCGGGCAGGAAGCCCAGGTCGAGCGCAGCGACGCGGCTGGCGGCGGTGTGCAGGATGTTGAAGCCGTTCCAGCCGCCATCGGCGTGGCCGCCCGCCGGGCCGATCATGCCGGTGTCGCCAGCAATGCGCGCGGCCAGTGCCAGGATGGCAGCGCCATCGGCACGGGTGATTGCGCCCGCACCCAGGATGATCATGGGGCGCTTGGCGTCGGTCAGAACCTTGGCAAAGGGATGGCTGCCATTGGCGATGGTGGCCAGCGTTTGCACGTCGGTGCCGAGCTGTTCCGCCGGATAGGTGAGATCAACTGCCGGGCCCAGATTGGCGACTTTGACGCCAGTCGCCAGCAAGGACTTGCGGATGCGGGCGTTCAGCACCGGCGCTTCCCAGCGCGGATTGGCACCGACCAGCAGGATGGCGTCGGCGGCTTCAACACCGGCGATGCTGCTGTTGAAGAGATAGGTCTGGCGCGTGCCGCCCTTGATCTTGGCGCCGTCCTGGCGGCAATCCAGGTTGGTGACGCGCAAGCTCGACATCAGGTCCTTCAGCGCCTTGATGTCCTCGGCGGCGGCGAGATCGCCCACCACGGCGGCCATCTTTTCCGGCGCGGTCGCCTTCACCTTGGCGGCGATGGCGGCAAAGGCTTCGGCCCAGGTCGCAGGCTTCAGCTTGCCGTTGACGCGGATATAGGGACGGTCGAGGCGCTGGCGGGTAAGCCCGTCACAGGCATGGCGCGCCTTGTCGCTGATCCACTCCTCATTCACCTCTTCGTTGAGGCGGGGCAGCACGCGCATCACCTGCGGGCCACGGGTATCGACGCGGATGTTGCAGCCCTGTGCGTCCATCACATCGATGCTCTCGGTCTTCTTCAGTTCCCAGGGCCGGGCATTGAAGGCGTAGGGCTTGCTGGTGAGCGCGCCCACCGGGCAGAGATCGACCACGTTGCCCGACAATTCGCTGGCAAAGGCCTTTTCGAGATAGGTGGTGATCTCGACATCCTCGCCGCGACCGGTGGCGCCCAGATCGGGCACACCCGCCACTTCGGTGGCAAAGCGCACGCAGCGGGTGCAGGCGATGCAGCGGGTCATGATCGTCTTGACCAGCGGGCCCATATACTTGTCTTCGACAGCGCGCTTGTTCTCGTTGAAGCGGTGGAAGGCGGCGCGGCCATAGCCCATCGCCTGGTCCTGCAGATCACACTCGCCGCCCTGGTCGCAGATCGGGCAATCCAGCGGGTGGTTGATGAGCAGGAATTCCATCACGCCTTCGCGCGCCTTGCGGGCGTAAGGGCTGGTCGTGTTGATCTTGGCGGGCGTGCCGTCCTTGTTGGGGAAGATGTCCTTCACCTGCAGCGCGCAGGACGCCTGCGGCTTAGGCGCGCCGACCCATTCCACCAGGCACATGCGGCAATTGCCGGCCACCGACAGGCGCTCATGGAAACAGAAGCGCGGAATTTCCGCGCCGGCCTGTTCACAGGCCTGCAACAGGGTCAGGGTTTCTTCCGCTTCGACTTCCCTGCCGTCAACGATCAGCTTGCGCGTGGCCATGGCTTACTCCGCCGCCATTTTTGAGAAGGCGGCAATGCGCGCTTCGATTTCGGGACGGAAATGCCGGATCAGGCCCTGGATCGGCCAGGCCGCCGCATCGCCCAGAGCGCAGATGGTATGGCCTTCGATTTCCTTGCTGACTTCCTGCAGCAGGTCGATCTCGGACACCTGGGCATCGCCCTTCACCATGCGGGTCATGACCCGCCACATCCAGCCGGTGCCTTCGCGGCAGGGCGTGCACTGGCCGCAGCTTTCATGCTTGTAGAAATAAGCCAGCCGCTGGATCGCCTTGATCACGTCGGTGGACTTGTCCATCACGATCACGGCCGCCGTGCCAAGACCGGTCTGCACCGCCTTCAGGCTGTCGAAATCCATCAATATGTCGTCGCAGGTTGCCTTGGGCATCAAGGGCACCGAGGCGCCGCCCGGAATCACGGCCAGAAGATTGTCCCAGCCGCCGCGCACGCCGCCGGCATGACGCTCGATCAACTCGCGCAGCGGAATGCCCATTTCCTCTTCGACATTGCAGGGCTTGTTCACATGGCCCGAGATGCAGAACACCTTGGTGCCGGTATTGTTGGGACGGCCGATGCCGGCGAACCAGTCGGCGCCGCGGCGGATGATGGTCGGCGCCACCGCGATGCTTTCGACATTGTTGACGGTGGTGGGGCAGCCATACAGGCCGACATTGGCCGGGAATGGCGGCTTCAGGCGCGGCTGGCCCTTCTTGCCTTCGAGGCTTTCCAGCAGCGCGGTTTCCTCGCCGCAGATATAGGCCCCTGCCCCATGATGGACATAAAGGTCGAAATCCCAGCCATGGATGTTGTTCTTGCCGATCAGCCTGGCGGCATAGGCCTCGTCAACGGCGCGCTGCAGCGCCTCGCGCTCGCGGATGAATTCACCGCGCACATAGATGTAACAGGCATGGGCCCGCATCGCGAAGCTCGCGACCAGGCAGCCTTCGACCAGCGTGTGCGGATCGTGGCGCATGATATCGCGATCCTTGCAGGTGCCCGGCTCGGACTCGTCGGCATTCACCACCAGGTAATGCGGACGTTCCTTCACTTCCTTGGGCATGAAGGACCAT